>DATFSU010000060.1:0-4507 GCA_035262465.1 Candidatus Angelobacter sp.
AACAACCAGAACGGTGCCTCAGAGTATCACGGCGCAAGTGGGCCGCTGCACGTCTCCAATCCGCGCTCGCTGAATCCGCTTTCTGAGGTCTTCGTGGACGCCGCGGAGCAAGCCGGCTTCAAGCGTAATCCCGATTTCAACGGAGCCACGCAGGACGGGTTCGGGACCTACCAGCTTACGCAGTGGCAAGGTCAGCGGAACAGCGCCGCGGCTGCGTTTCTGCGCCCTGCTATGTCGCGCCCCAACCTGAGCGTGCGCACCAACGTCCAGGCGTCTGAGATTCTCTTTGAGGGCAAACGGGCGGCCCTCGTCAGCTTCCGGGACTTGAGCGGCAGCAGGCAGGTGCGTGCGCAAAGGGAGATCGTTGTTTGCGCCGGTGCTATCGGTTCACCGCAGCTGCTCATGCTTTCCGGAATTGGCCCGGCGGACCATCTGCGGACCCTGGATATACCCGTTCTATGCGACCTGCCCGGAGTCGGCGCCAACCTACAAGACCATCCTGCCCTACCCGTGGCCTATGAATGTACGCAGCCCATCAGCCTGGCTAGTGCTGAGAGCATCGCCAATTTGATCCGCTACATGGCTTTCAAGACCGGTCCTCTAACCTCGAATGTGGGCGAGGCGGGCGGCTTTGTCAAAACCTCCGCCAGCTGCGCGACACCGGATGTGCAATACCATTTCGCGCCTGGTTATTTCATCGAGCACGGCTTCCAGCAGATCAAGGAACACGCCTACAGCTGCATCCCCACGTTGATCCGCCCCAACAGCCGGGGACGCATCACGCTGCGTTCCAACAATCCGCTGGATGCGCCCCTCATCCACGCTAACTATTTTGCCGACCCTCGCGACACCCAAGCGGTGGTGGAAGGGCTGAGGATCGCTCGCGCTATCGCCGAGACTAACGCCTTCGCCAAGTACCGCAAGCGCGAGCTTTGGCCGGGGCCGGGAATCAAGAACGACGAGAAGTCCTTAAGCGGCTACATAGAAAAGTACGCCCAGACCCTGTACCACCCGGTAGGCACATGCAAGATGGGACCTGCCGGCGACACGCTGGGTGTGGTCGACTCCGAACTGCGCCTGCACGGCGTTGAGTGCCTGCGCGTGGTGGACGCGTCGATCATGCCCATCATTCCCGGCGGCAACACCAACGCGCCAACAATCATGATCGCGGAAAAAGCGGCTGATTTGATGATTAAGAACGGCCCAGGGAAGGCGCAGCAGGAGCGGCTTCTCAGCCAGGCGCTGGTATAGTGTCTGAGTTCCAGCTAAAGAGCGTTTCCTGCCCCCTTTTCTTCCCAGTAGGAGCAAACGGCGTAGCCGTCTTCGGCGAATTGGAATCATACCGGAAGAGTTCATCGAGATGGCAACACTGGAAAGGCGGCTCAGGGATGCGATAGTGACGGCGCACAGCCAGGTAGCGGGCCCACCACAAATCTGTGCCTGGGCCAGAACCAGTTTTCTGAACCATTGAGGACGATCACCAGCACGCAAGACCTATAGAAAAGGAGTCTGACTGAAAATGAATACCGCTATTGAAACCTATACTCCCTCGACAGGGGCAAGTGCGACTTTACGCATCTTGCAATCAGCGTTGACTGCTCTCAGTGACGGGCGGATTTCTGAAGTGGTTGATGCTTTCGACGACCGCTTTACATTTAATGACCAAGCGCTCGAACTCCAGTTCACAGACAAAGAGCGCTTGAATGAATTCTTTCGCAAAGGGCGTGAGCTCTTCCAAGACACCGTACTGGAGGTACTTTCTACCTTCGAATACGGAGACCACGTCATTGCCGAGTGGAAGATCACTGCCAGCCAGACTATGCCCCTGGGCTCGATGCAACTTCGATTGCCAATTTCGTTCCAGGGGGCATCGATCGTGCACATTGAAAACGAAAAAATCACTTCTTGGTCCGACTACTACGACCAAAACACCTCTCGCCGCTTTCGTTTGGGAGCTTTCTTCACGGAGTGATCGAATTAACGGCAGGTTATCTGCGAGCAGCCGGCCATATTGCTCGTGTCAAGTTGACGCAAATGGCTGCGCCAGTGTAGTTCTCCAGGGGCTGTCTGGGCTCTTGGATTTTCTAGACGACTGATACCCTCAGTCGAGCTGAGGTCCTCATTGGGCGCAACCAGCCAGAGCAATCCGAGTCCCATCAAAAAATGCGACCTCAGCAGCACATCCCATCGGGACAGCGCCAGGTAGCCATAGATAAGGCCGAACATCACCAAACCCATGTAAAACGGAAACACCACAGGTGAGAACCGCAGGTGATTTTTTCCGGTAAGCAAACGAACAAACGAACAGCGGACGTCCTTCGCCACTCGCAAACCGGAATGTTTGATCGCCCGCCTGCGTGTCAGCCAAGTTGTGACGGTGATTGACGCGGGACGCATCGTGAATCCTTTGACCGCGCGCAATCAGATCCAGGGATGGGTTGTAATGGGGATTGGCATGGCCTTGTTCGAACACACGTCTTATCACCCGCAGAACGGTGCACCCATCAAACAGTAATCTGGCCGATTACCTGGTAACGGTGAACGCCGACGCATCGGCCCATTGACGTACACTTCCTCGATTATCCCGATAAGGCGTTCGGGAGTAGTCTAGGCCCGCCAACGGTCGACGTCTCAGGCCGAAGCGCTCGCATCAGTTCCGCAAGATCGCGCTTCATCAATGACACGCGACCGGCCACGTCGGCAAGCATCATCGCCCGGTTGGTGAGGTTTTCAATGCGGAGCTTTTGTTTGGGATTGAGACTCGAGGTCAGCAGATCGACCTCTTTTTGACCCTTGGGCGTGTCCAATGGATCGAGCCGTCCCAGGGCGAGCCACTCGTGTAGCAATTGCTGCAGCCTTGTGCTGCGCTCCTCCGCTTCGCGGGGTGGAAGGCTGTTGAGGTAGGTGAGCACATCTTGGAGATAGTTGCTGGAGAGCACAGGTGGGCGGCCCAGAGGCACTGCCAGCATGTTCGGCGCCGATCCCATCTGTCGCTTCGGTCCTCGCTGCAGCCGGATTCCAACCAGTGATAAAGCAGTTGAGGCCACTCCGGACCCAACGCCGATTCCATTCCCGACATCAGCAGTGGAGCTAGAGAACTGGAGCGCGTTCACGGCTATTCCCACACCTGATCCCGTGATCACATTCGCAAGAGATGCGAGATTCACTCCACGGTCGCGACGTGCCTGCAGGAACGCGCTTACCTCGGCGATGTGGGCTTGCTCCTGCTCTATCTCAGCCAGCACTCCATCCACATCGAATGACGCTGCTACGGTCGCTTCCGTGATTTCCTGCCGCAACGAGAGCTCCTCCACGGTCATGGCGGCGCCAGCTGACCGGCTGGCGCGCATGGCCAAGGCCTGCTCCACTAGCGGTTTAATCCCGAGGATCTCTGCGACCTGCTCAGCATGCGGAGAAAGTTGGGCGCACCGCTCGCCGGGCCGGCACCCACTTAGGTTGTTGATGTCAGATTGTTGCTGAGCTGAGAGGTTACCGTGGCCCGCAGAGAACGCGACGAGAGCCGCGAAGGGAACTAGCAGAGAAAGTTTCATGTCCCGCTCCTGATTCACGTTGATGAAAGTTGACGTAACGGGTCTTTCATTTCGAAGCTCACTAGGCGGCAGCTCTAACGTCGCCAACGCGCAGGTGCTGCTCCGTGGCCTTGTGGAGATTCAGGTGCTCGGCGCCTGCGAAAACACCTTGGGCGGAAAATTCTCGAGCTGCGCCATCGTGACATTATGCGCACAAATGTCCCCGCAGCTGCTCGGCATAAAACTTACTAGCCGCATCCGCCGATCAGAACCTTTTCATGGCAATGCCAACGCCACATCATGGCAATGCCAACGCCACTGCGGCCAGCACGACGGGAAGTGACCACGCCCACTCTCCCAGCCGCGAGAATGCCGCAGCACCGATCAGGCAGCCGGCAAAGAATCCGACGACAAGCTGCACAGTCTTCTTCAACTGCATCCTGGCGCCTTCGATTACTGGTGCACCTCCCGAGAGAGTGTCCAATAGCGACAGCGTAGTTTTTGTCAGGTTTCCGGTCATCACGGCCGTGGAAGGTGCTCCGCGGACGCCGAGCCGCAAAAGAGAAAACTGGCACGCCATTGCCGATACGGCGATCATGGCGGCAATGACGGCGATCAACCCATGCGGATCCGCAGCGGGATGATAGACAACGGCGACCATCAAAACGCAGGCGAGCAGCAGAAATTGAACCAGGAGCAACGGCCTAACCAATGCTGGACCGCGCTTGTTGAGATGCTTGGCGATCAGCCAAACTCCGCCGACTGCCAGAATGAAGACCGGAACAGCCAGAATCTGCGCCAGGTTAGGTGGCCCGCCGCGAACCAGCAGTGCGGCTATCACCACAAGATTGCCGGTTACATGGGCTGTGAACAGCTTGAGGCTCACGAAACTGATAACGTCAACCATACCTGCTACGGCGCTGAGCACAGGTGGAAGGCGGGTTTCCAATCGTTTCGTTTCGGGAGTGTCGTTGAAA
>DATFSU010000061.1:0-7701 GCA_035262465.1 Candidatus Angelobacter sp.
TGATCGCTTTCCGGGCCCAGCCATTTGGATCAGCATAGAGGGCGCTGACGCGACCCTGGGTTTCTAAATAGCCTTTGAGATCGGCCAGGTGCATGTAGTAGTCGCCGCGATTTAAAAGCGTGTCGCGGATCGGGTCGAAGATCCCCGGCTCATAGCGGCTAAAATGATCGTTGAAAATAAGGTCGAGCGCTTCGCGGGTCTCCGGCTCGTTCTCATAATGCCAGAACGGATTGTACCAGCCACGGCTGCCGGCCACCTGATCGGCGGTCAGACCGAAGAGAAAGAAGTTTTCTTCCTCGGCCTCTTCCGCCATCTCAATGGTGGCGCCATCCCGTGTGCCGATGGTCAACGCGCCGTTCATCATGAACTTCATATTGCTGGTACCGCTGGCTTCATACCCGGCGGTGGAAATCTGTTCGGATACGTCGCTTGCGGGAATCAACCGTTCGGCTAAAGTAACGTTGTAGTCCGGCAGGAACAGCACCTTCAGCCGCCCGCGCATCGCCGGGTCGCCGTCGATGGTGCCGGCAACGTTATTAATTAGCTTGATGATCAGCTTGGCGAAGTGATAGGCAGGCGCCGCTTTGCCGGCAAAGAAAAAAGTGCGCGGCGTAAAGTCCAAATTCGGATTTTGACGCAGCCGGTTGTAGAGAACCACGATATGGAGCACGTTCAAAAGTTGGCGCTTGTATTCGTGAATCCTTTTGATCTGACAGTCAAAGATGGTATTGGGATCGACAACTTCACCCGATGAACCTTTGAGCCAATCGACAAAGCGGCTCTTGGCCTCCCGCTTGGCCTGGCGAAAGCGCTCTTGGAAGCTCGCATCGTCCGCGAGAGTCTTGAGATCGCGGAGCTGGTCGGTTTCGATGACCCAATCGTCGCCGCCGATCGCCTCGGTGATCAAGCGCGAGAGGGAAGGATTGGCTTGCTGTAGCCAGCGGCGCGGCGTCACGCCATTGGTCTTGTTGTTAAACCTCTCGGGAAACATCTCGGCGAAATCATTCAAGACCGACTTGCGCAAGAGATCGGAGTGAATCTTCGCCACGCCGTTGGTGCTGTGCGTGCCGACGACGGCGAGATGAGCCATGCGCACCTTGCGTGCTGGTTGATCCTCAACAAGACTCATGCGGCTGATCCGCTGTTCGTCTCCCGGGTATCGCTGTTTAACATCGTCAAGAAAGCGACGATTGATCTCGTAAATAATCTCGAGATGGCGCGGAATGAGCGTCTCGAACAACTCGATGGGCCATTTCTCCAAAGCCTCGGGAAGCAAGGTGTGATTCGTGTAGGCTAAGGTGCGTTTGGTAAGATCCCAGGCCTCGTCCCAGCCGAGCCTTGCCTCGTCGAGCAAGATTCGCATCAATTCCGCCACAGCAATCGCAGGGTGAGTGTCGTTGAGCTGGATCGCCACCCGGTCCGGGAGGGTTGACCACTCGTTTCGTTCGGTGATGTGGAAACGGTCGATGATATCTTGAAGCGAGCAGCTGACCATGAAGTACTGCTGCAGAAAGCGCAACGTCCGGCCCGCCTCGGTGGAATCGTCGGGATAGAGAACCCGGGTAAGCGATTCCGCTTCCACGTTCTCAATCACCGCGCCGACGAAATCGCCGTGGGAGAATTCGCCGAAATCGAAAGATGCCGGAGCAGCCGCCGCCCACAGGCGCAGAGTGTTGGAGCAACCCGCCCCATAGCCGACGACGGGCCGATCGTAGGCGACACCGAGCAAAGTGGAGGGCCGGTTGGGAATCATGCGGATTGCCGAGCCCTGCAGTTCGATGCTGGCCGCGAGCTGAACCGGGTACATCTTGCCGGGGCGGCCGATTTCCCAGGGATCGGGACGGCGGAGCCAGTTGTCCGGCTCTTCCACCTGATAGCCGTCGCGAATTGCTTGATGAAAGATTCCGTACTCGTAGCGGAGGCCATAACCCATGGCAGAGAATTGCAGCGTCGCCAGCGAGTCGATAAAACAAGCCGCCAAACGCCCGAGGCCGCCATTACCTAGACCCGCGTCCGGCTCTTCTTCCAATAACTGTGGAAAATTCCAGCCTTCGTATTTCATCGCTCTCTGAACTAGAGGCTCGGCGGCGAGGTTCATCATGTTGTTGTTGAGCGTGCGGCCGATCAGAAACTCCATCGACAAATAATAAACTCTCTTCGGGTTGGCCTTCTCCCGGGCTTGCCGGGTCTTCACCCAGCGGTGCGCCACCAGGTCGCGGATGAATTTGGCGACGGCCTCGAACCGCTGCCGGGGATGCGCCGTCGGCGGATCCACGAGGTGCTCGCACAATAAGTAACGATCGGTCCAGTCGTCTTCCTTGCCGGTCAGACCTAAACGTTCAAGCCGGCGCTCGAGGGCGGCGTCCGTGGTGCTATGACTTACAGTTGGTGCACGCTTCGCCATAATCAATCTCCTCTTTCTTTTTAGAAGCCCAGCCCCGCTGTTCGGTCGTCTTGCGGATTGCTGGATTCAGCGTCAGAAGTCCGCCGCAGTATCCGCAGGCTTCCGCTCGCCGGCTTTGCTCCCTTTCAGTCCCCATTGCCAGTTCAGGATCTCGGGCATGTCCTCGCCGTACTTGTGAATGTACTGCGTGTGCTCGATCAGTTTGTCGCGGATCGCCTGTTTGGCGTAAGCGGCTTTGGCCCCAAGCTGCGGCACACGATCAATCACGTCCCCCACAAGATGGAAACGATCCATGTCGTTTAGCACCACCATATCGAAGGGCGTGGTGGTGGTTCCTTCCTCTTTATAGCCACGCACGTGGAGGTTGTTGTGGTTGGCGCGCCGGTAGGTGAGCCGGTGGATCAGCCAGGGATAACCGTGAAATGCAAAGATGATCGGTTTGTCTTTGGTAAACAGAACATCAAATTCCTGGTCCGAGAGTCCGTGCGGATGCTCCTCTTTCGGCTGCAGGGTCATGAGATCGACAACGTTGACCACCCTTATTTTCAGCTCCGGCGCGTGCTGGCGCAGCATCTCCACGGCGGCAAGAGTCTCCAGGGTCGGTACATCGCCACAGCAGGCCATGACGACGTCGGGCTCTCCGCCCTGATCGTTGCTGGCCCATTCCCAGATGCCGACGCCGGCCGTGCAATGCTTGATCGCCTGATCCATTGTGAGCCACTGGGGGGCTGGCTGTTTTCCGGCGACGATTACGTTCACATAATTCCGGCTCCGGAGACAGTGATCCGTGACGCTCAGCAAGCAATTGGCGTCGGGCGGCAAATAGACGCGAATCACCTCCGCTTTTTTGTTGACCGCATGATCGATGAAACCGGGGTCTTGGTGCGAGAAACCGTTGTGATCTTGCCGCCAGACATGGCTGGAGAGAAGATAGTTGAGCGACGCGATGGGCCTGCGCCACGGAATGCCGTCACAGACTTTCAGCCACTTCGCGTGCTGATTGAACATTGAGTCGATGATATGGATGAAAGCCTCGTAACAGGAAAAGAATCCGTGGCGGCCGGTGAGCAGATACCCTTCCAGCCAACCCTGACACTGGTGCTCTGAAAGCATCTCCATGACCCTGCCGTCGGGCGCCAAGCTGTCGTCGTAGGATAGGATTTCACCATTCCATGCGCGCTTCGTGACGTCGAGCACATCTTGCCAACGATTGGAATTGTTCTCGTCGGGACTGAAAATCCGGAAGTTTTTAGTCTCCAGATTGCGCTGCATGACATCGCGAAGGAATTGTCCCATCACCCGGGTTGCTTCAGCATTTACCGTTCCTGGGATTGATACTTCGATGGCATAATCCCGAAAATCCGGCAGTTTCAGGTCCTTTAGTAATATGCCGCCATTGGCATGGGGGTTTGCGCCCATCCGTCGATTGCCTTTAGGAGCTAACTCTTCGAGCTCCGGCTTGAATCGCCCATTTGCATCGAATAATTCTTCGGGGCGATAGCTCCTCATCCACTGTTCGAGCAGTTTCACGTGCGCTGGATTATCGTGCATCTCGCCCATCGGCACCTGGTGGGAGCGCCAGAAACCTTCGGTCTTCTTGCCGTCAACTTCTTTTGGTCCGGTCCATCCCTTGGGTGAGCGCAGAATAATCATCGGCCAAAGCGGCCGCTGGGTCTGACCGTTGCCCGTCGCAGCTGCCTTGATGTTTTGGATCTCTTCAATGATGGCGTCAAGCGTGCCGGCCATGAGCTGGTGCATCTTTTCCGGCTCGTCACCCTCGACGAAATGCGGTGTGTAGCCATAGCCGCGAAAGAGATGATCGAGCTCTTCGTGACTGATTCGTGCGAGCACGGTGGGATTGGCGATCTTGTAGCCGTTCAGGTGGAGGATCGGCAGCACGACCCCATCGGTCGCTGGGTTCAAAAATTTATTCGAGTGCCAGCTCGTCGCCATGGGCCCGGTCTCGGCCTCACCGTCTCCGACGACGCAGGCGACGATCAGGTTAGGGTTATCGTAAGCTGCGCCATAGGCGTGCGATATAGCGTAACCTAGCTCTCCTCCCTCGTGAATCGAGCCGGGGGTCTCCGGCGCGACATGGCTTGGGATACCACCCGGGAACGAAAACTGCGTGAACAGCTTTTTCACCCCCTCTTCGTCCTGCGAAATATTCGGATAGACCTCGCTATAGACTCCCTCAAGGTAAGTATTGGCCACCAAACCGGGCCCGCCGTGACCCGGCCCTGTGACATAGATCATGTCGAGATCGTACTTCTTAATCACGCGGTTCAGGTGTGCATAGATAAAATTGAGACCGGGCGTGGTTCCCCAGTGGCCGAGCAATCGAGGTTTGACATGCTCTTTGGTCAAGGGTTCTTTGAGGAGCGGGTTATCATAAAGATAAATCTGCCCCACCGAGAGATAGTTCGCCGCGCGCCAATAGGCATCGAGTTTTTTCAGCTCTTCGGCACCTCGCGGCAACTTATCGGATCGTGGCTTTTTCTCCTGCGAGCTTTGTTTCGCTTCTTCACGGGTTAGAATTGCGGTCGACATAAAAATAATCTCCTTCCATCAGTAAACATACAACTTAACTTTTTGAACTTAGACATGGGGTCTTCAGGACTAATCTGCACTCGCGCAACCTCCATTATCCCTCCAGCAGCAATGGCCATCCTCGGCTGGCTGGGAGCTGGTTACACTGCATCAGTTGGTATGATTTTGGTTCCACATGTCAGAGACTAATCAAGCTACGATTAGAGAATAATGACAATCACATGAAGCTCAAGTTCCGATTGTTACTAGAACATGAAGAAAAGATGAAGCTTGGGTTCAATTGTTGGCACTTTTCGGATTTGGTGATACAGGTCTGGCTGCACCAGCTGGGTATCCCAGCTTCGTCTTACTAGTGGCTTAACCAAAGAGAATTTTCTGCAAAGGTAACGGGAAGATGATGACGCAAAATCTCGAACAAGTTTGGTTTGATCGCGACCTCGCATGGCTGGAATTCAATCGGCGCGTCCTGGCGGAGGCTTTGGACGAGCGCACCCCATTGCTTGAGCGCATTAAGTTCCTCGCCATTTTTACGTCCAACCTGGATGAGTTTTTCATGAAGCGCATCGCGGTGTTGCGAGTCGAGAAAGACAAACCTAGTCACGCCAAACTCCTGGCAGATCTCCGAGCCGTAACCGTCGGCATGGTCCAACAGCAAAAGGCATGCTTTGCCACGCTACTGCCTGAACTTGAGCGGCATGGCATCCGAATCCTGAGCTGGAAAGATCTGACCAAGCGGCAGCGTCTTGCGGCGACGACATTCTTCCAGCAAAACGTTCTCGCGGCGCTAACCCCTCTAGTTGTTGACTCCGCGCACCCGACTCCGTTTCTTTCCAATCTTTCGCTCTCCTGGGTGTGCCGCCTGCAGGAGCCCGGCTCCCACACGCCGTTGTATGGCCGCGTTAAAGTGGCTACGGGCCTTACCCCCTGGATCAAGGTTCGTGAGGAGAGCCCTGCGGACAGCCATTGGTTCATCAGTTTGGCGGAAATTGTGCGGCAGCACCTTGGTGATTTGTTTCCCGGCCTCGAAACCCACGATCACACCCTCTTTCGGATTACCCGCGACGCTGAGGTCGACTGGGAAGGCAATTCCAGTGAAAGCGTTCGCGAAGTCGTAGCCGAGCGCATCCGGCTACGCCGTTATGAACCCGCCGTGCGCATCGAGTTTGGCCCCGACCCGGACCCGACGCTCCGCGAGAGATTGCTGTCGCTCCTGGAGCTCACCGAGGAAGAAGCCTATGATCTGCCTGGGCCGTTTGACTTTAACACGCTCTGGACGATTGCCGGCCTGCACTTGCCCGATTTGCGCGATCCACCCTGGACGCCGCGGGTGCCGGCGGCTTTTAGGAACGAGAATGTACCACTCGTTAACCCGATCAAGCGTGGGGACCTGCTTGTGCACGTTCCCTATGAAAGCTTCGATGCTAGCGTGGAGCGCTTTATTCGAGAGGGCGCCACCGATCCGAACACGCTCGGCATTAAGATGACCGTCTACCGGGTAGGCGACGACACGCCGTTTGTCAAATCGCTGGTCATGGCAGCGGAAACCGGCAAACAGGTCGCCTGTGTCATCGAGCTTAAGGCTCGATTCGACGAGAACAGGAATCTTCACTGGGCGGATGCGCTGCTAAAAGTCGGCGCCCATGTTTCGTTCGGGGTTCTTGAGCTGAAGATCCACGCCAAGATCGCGTTGGTGGTGCGTCAGGAGAGCGATGGGCTGCGCTGCTACTGCCACATCGGCACCGGCAATTATAACCAAAAGACTGCGCGCCTGTACGAGGATTTCGGGCTCTTCACGTGCGACCCTGAAATCACCGGCGACGTCGTGCAGCTGTTCCAATATTTGACCGGACGCGCGCGCACGCCTAAGTTCAACCGGCTCCTGGTTGCGCCCTGGAACATGCGCGACCGTTTTATTGCGCTGATCCAGCGCGAAGTCGAACACCACAAAGCCGGGAGGCCGGCGCGTATCGTGGCAAAAATGAATCAACTCCAGGATGAGCAGGTGTGTGAGGCTTTGGTCGCTGCGTCGCGCGAAGGCCTGCCCATCGATCTCGTCATCCGTGGCTTCTGCTGCCTGCGACCGAGAGTTCCCGGTCAGACGGAAACGATTACCATTCGATCGATCATTGGGCGTTTCCTCGAGCATTCGCGCATCTTTTATTTCGCCAACGGTGCCAGCGATCCTTGCAATGGCGATTTTTACATCGGTTCAGGGGACTGGATGGAGCGAAACCTATCATGGCGCGTGGAGGTGGTTACTCCGGTTCTCGCTCCCGCTTTGCGCCAGCGGCTCTGGGAGGTCCTCGACATCAATCTCAGGGATCGCCGGCAGGCATGGATTATGACCGCTTCGGGAGAGTACCAACGCCTGGAACCCGGATCGGAAGCGAGTGGCCCTGCAGTCGACGGCACACACGCGACGCTCATGCATCTGACCGCTATACGTGTAAGCGAGGGCAACAACTCTGTAGTTGGAGAATCCCCGGTCAGCCTGGTGCACGGCTCGTCTCTCGGCCATCCGGAGAGTAACGCCTCTCTGGCTGATACTATTCTGGAGAACAAGCAGCCGTGATTAAGAGCGGCAGCGTTCTGGTGATCAACTGCGGCAGCTCCTCCATCAAGTTTTCGGCCATCGATCATGAGACGAGCAGCCATGTAATTCGCGGCAGCGTCGAGCGCATCGGCGAGGAGAACGCACAACTAAAATATACCGCGCCTCACGGAATGAGCTCGCAATTCTTAGGCGC
>DATFSU010000062.1:0-2767 GCA_035262465.1 Candidatus Angelobacter sp.
TTCCTCCGCAGGCAGCGAAGCGGGAGCGACGATGGAAATCACCATCAGCAAATCTGATCTGTTGAAAGAACTCACGGCGACGCAAGGAGTCGTGGAGCGTAAGACTACGATTCCCATCCTCTCAAATTTTCTCTTCGAGGCCTCCAGCGATAAATTGGCCATTACGGCAACTGACTTGGACCTCAGTCTGCGCACGGCGGCGCGGGCCAAAGTCAAGAAGGAAGGATCCTGTACGGTTCCAGCCCGCAAGCTCTACGATTACGTGAAACTGCTGGCCGACGGCGACATCAGCGTGAAGCTGCTCGACAACCACTGGGTGCAGATCCGCAGCGGCCGCTCCAATACCAAGATGGTAGGCATGGCCCGGGCTAATTTTCCCGCGCTGCCGATGTTTCCCACGGAGTCGTCAATCCAGATCCCCGCGCCGGTCCTGCGTAACCTGATCGCCAAGACCATTTTTGCGATCTCCAACGAAGAATCGCGCTACACCCTCAACGGCGCCCTGCTGGTACTCAAGCCCGAATCCATCACCATGGTCGCAACCGACGGCCACCGCCTGGCGCACATCGAACACCACACCTCCAAGTTTCCTGTAAGCGGCGAGATGCGCGTGCTGGTCCCCAAGAAAGCGATGGCCGAGCTCAGCACCCTGCTAAGCATAACCGATGCCCCGGCGGTCGAATTCGCCAAAGATGAATCAACGCTGTTCTTCCGCGTTGGAGGAAGATTGCTGACCTCCCGCCAGCTCACCGGCCAGTTCCCCAACTACGAAGCGGTCCTGCCCAAGGACAACAATAAATCGGTCACGGTGCACTGTGACGAGCTCTCGGCGGCCATCCAGCGTGTAGCCCAGTTTGCCGACGAACGCTCCAACGCGATCCGCATGCGCGTGGAGAAAAACGAGCTGAAAGTTTCATCGTCAAACACCGAGACCGGTGAGTCCGAGGATTCCATCGAAACGGCCTACAACGGTGACGCTCTGGCCATCGGATTCAACTCCCAATATCTTCTCGAGTTTCTAAAGGTAATTGCCGCCGGCGACGTGCGCTTCGAGTTCAAGGACGCTCAGTCGGCAGGCCAGCTGCGGCCCGATGAGGCGAGTGACAGCGAGTACAGGTATCGCTATATCGTCATGCCCATGCGGATATGAGAGCTATTTCGCCAACAAGCGGAAAATCAAAAGGCCGGACGTAATGTCCGGCCTGATTTGTTAGGCAATGCTCTGTTCTCAGTTCGCGAGCTTCCTGGCCAGAACCCTGTCGACTGTTTTCTCGATCCCGGGCAAGAAGGAATCCACTGAAGCTAATGCCGGGGTCCGCTCCTGGGCAACCAGAGGCGCCGCAACCAGAGCCTCATTCCAGCGCTGGAAGATGAGCCTGCTGGGCGAGTCCAAAACGTTTTTGCGGGCCGGTTCAGGCCGGGCAAAGCAAACAGCCCAGTATATGGCCGCGCCAACGTAGATGGAATTCCCGAGAACATCCAGGGCTCCGGTCCAGGCAGGGAGTTGTACCCTCAGATAGGAAATGGTCAGGTCTGCACCAGCATAGACGCCCAACCCGAGGGCGATGCTCATGCTGTAGCTGCGCCAAGAAAGACCGAGCCGTTTCTCCAGCGAAAAGAACAGCAATAAAAGGCCGCACTGCATGAGGCGCATGCTGCGCTGCATGAGGTTCACGGCCGCAATAATTTTGTTGCCTCCCGAGCCGCTGGTCGCAATCGCTGTAAGCAAGCCGGCGACCAGCAGAAAGACGGCTGCCCAGCGGAACAGCATCTTGCCCAGGTCAATCAGAGCAGCGTAGGGCTTGAGGGCGTGATTGAGCACCTCGTAGAGGACGCCGAATTCCAGGACCATCAGCACTACATTCAGCGCCCAAAAAATATAGAAGTACTGGGTGCAGAAATAAATGAAGGGTCCAACTGCCACTAAATTCGCGGCGATGCAGGCCACGTTGTAGGCGAAAAATACCTTGAAGGCAGAACGGAGCTTATTCAGCGCTAACGCGCGCAGGATGTATCCTTGCACAAATACAGCAATTCCGGCGACCCCGAGCTGTAGACCGTCGGTGAAGGAGATATGCAACTAGCACCTCCAAAGGTGCAAGAGCATACTATCCCCTTGTGCCCACGTGCAAGGACAATGGGCACACTAAAGTACAATTAACTTTCTAGTAACGACTGTCAGCGCCGTCCAACGGAAAGCTATTGTATCTAAAAGGCTTTTACTGATCTCAATTCAGAGTTCTGAACCTTGGCTTACTTCGTGTGACACAGTCCGGACCCGCCGCCCGGTCTGCCGCTGCTGGGGCCGCAACCCGACGGCCACGGCATTGTTGCGCCGTTGTGGGGAACATTGATATCAGTAGCCACAGCCGCATATCCCGCGCACACGAGCAAGCCGATGATGGTGGTGCGAAGTAGCGTTTTCATGGGGAAGTCTCTCCTAGTTTTCGAGTTTTGTTCGTTGCACTTTTGGGTCTGGACAAAGTGCGCACGAAGTATACAGGGTGGAAATCCCTTTGCAAGCGTCGATTTCGGACAATGTCCATAGCCGTACAACCCCGGCTGGCCGGGGGTTGCTGAGGCATGTCCAGGCAGCTCTCCTGTGGTATAATTGCTATTGGCGCAGACATCCCGTAAACTGTTCGATTTCAGTAACTTGAATCGCATTTAGGGTCCCTAAAGAAGCCCGGTTTGCGCTCATTCGACAGGAGTTCCAGTGGCTACGAAAGAACAGGCAGCAGCCGCCAAGGCGACAGAGCAAACCAAG
>DATFSU010000063.1:0-8481 GCA_035262465.1 Candidatus Angelobacter sp.
TCGGTAAGGATCAGATCCAACGCCGGGTCTGCCATTCCTGCTCCCCTGGGATCGTTCGGCCCGACGCGCGAAAAAGCAGCGCGTTGAAAAAATCTTGCCCGGTTATTCGTTTGACTAACCCGCAGGTTCGTTTGACTAAGAAGAAACGAACTGTCGCCCGCCGCCTACTTTTGCAGTTTTGCTGCCATTGCCGCGGACCCACTCTGCCTTTTTAACTGGTGGGCAGAGAATAGGTTACCAAAGAGTAAACAGCGATGCCATCCCGCGCGGACAAATATCCTTGAGCACGGCCGTGCCCAAATTGAGCACGGCAGCGGTTCATCCTTGCACTCCGGCGCTCAGGCGCCGGCTCTACTTATTAGTAGAAAAGGTACTTGCGCCACTTAAGGTCCGAACGCCCGATCATGCGCATGATGTGCCGGCTGGTGTGCAAAGTGAACGGACGCGGCTCCTTGACCAACTTCATCTCCGTCTCTGACAGCAGATGGTTGCCCTTGCGCCGGTTGCACGGATGGCAGCAGGCGACCAGGTTTTCCCAGGTTGAAGAGCCGCCGCGCGAGCGTGGAACCACATGGTCCAGGGTGAGTTCGCTTGAGGGCAGGACCAGAGCGCAATACTGGCAGGTGTTGCGGTCGCGTAACAGGATGTTCTTTCGCGAGAGTGCGCGAGTCTGGTGCGGAATACGACGATACTCCAGCAGACGGATCACCGACGGCACACGCATCGCGATGCGCGCGGCGTGGAGGTAGTGTCCGTTCTCTTCCTCGGGCATGGCCAGCCCCTTGAGCACCAGAACGATGGCCCGCCGGGCCGCGCAAATGTTGATGGGCTCGTAGGAGGCGTTCAGGACCAGAACCGGAGTCTGCATGAGCAGGTTCTTGCGGGGCGCCGGCTGCGGCTCATGCCCCGACCCATCGCCATGATGATGCTGATGGCGCTTGTTTCGTCCTTTGTCACGTTCATGCATGGCCCGGTATTCCTCCCGATTGCGACGCCGCTGCGGTAGAAACCGCGTGCGATTGTCGCTGCGCCGCAGCGGCCGTTGTCAAGATGCTCCCGGCTTCCCGCGTGGCCCGGGCAACTGTCGCTACGTAAACCTGTTTGGCTCCAGCACGCATCAGCACGCGAGCGCATTCGCCGGCGGTCGCACCCGTTGTCATCACATCATCCACTAGCAGGATGCTTTGCCCCTGAACTTTTTCCGGCTTGGTTACGGCAAAGGTGCCGCGAAGGTTTGCCTGTCGCTGACGGCGGGTCAACCCGGTCTGCGGCGCGGTTTCCCGGCTCCGGATGAGCAGAGCTGTGCATAATTGGATGCTGCTGCTTGCACCAGAGCGTAAAAACGCTCGCGCAATCTCTTCCGCCTGGTTAAAGCCCCGATCGCGACGCTTGCCCGGCCAAAGGGGCACAGGGACAACCAGTACAGGCTCCTCAGCTTGAATTCTCGAATAGGCCTGCTTTAGCAACCGTCCCAGCAACGGCCCTGCGCTCTTGATGCGTTGATACTTAAAAATGTGGATGAGGTCGCGCAGCGCACCCTCGTACGCGCCAAAAGCCACGGCCTTGCGGAACCGCGGCGCGGCCAGGCGGCAGGCGCCGCAGAGCGCTCCGCTGTCGGCGGCGAAGTGCTGGCCGAAAATCTTTTCACCGCAAATCGAGCACAACGTACCCTCAAGCGGGACAATCCGGCCCAGGCAACTTTTGCAGACAGGTAGACTTGAGATGTTGGTGAGTCGAGCTTGACAGATACGACAATCAGAAGGGAACAGTACGGAAAACAGGCTCGCAGCCGTTGACTGGAGCGCCCTTTCCACTCCATCGTGCGCAAACCATATGCGCCGGGGGCCCTCGTCTACCCCTTGAGCCCGGCTTAGGTCACTACTACTGAAGACGACCCTCCTCTGGAACTCCGTCAGGGAATTGCTCGGTTCAAGTATAGCCGGGTTGAATGCGCGGACGCAATGAAAGGAGAGTTAAAAGATCGCCGGGATCGCCGTCATCGCCGACATCGCGCGTCATCGGGGTCCAGAGCAGCCTCTATTCTGGAGTTCGTCGCCTCCCGACGACCGTTGCCAGTTACGAAGCGGGAGCCTCCCCACCGCAATCCCCGATGGCGGCGATGACGGCGAAGACGTGCGATCCCGGCGATTTGTGTAAGCCCCTGTAATTGTGCTAACTTGCGTCACACTTTTCACTAGCGGTCATATACTTTCAAGAGGCAAATCGTTTAGGGAGGCTACTGTGGCGCAAACCGTGGAAGCCAGGGAACCAGAGACAAAGTTTCAGCCTTACGTCGCGACCGAGGAATTGCGGCCGGAGCTGACTGTCCGGGCCATTCTTCTAGGATGTTTTTTCGGGCTGCTGTTCGGTGCCGTCACCGTCTATGTGGGATTGCGCGCTGGATTGACCGTGGCTGCCTCGATTCCAATCGCGGTGCTGTCCATCAGTATCCTGCGCGCCCTGGGCAAAGCCAGCATTCTCGAGAACAACATCGTGCAGACCACAGGGTCTGCAGGAGAGTCAGTGGCTGGAGGCGTCATCTTCACATTGCCGGCGCTGATTGTGATGGGCTTCCCGCTGGAGTACTTCCGCACCTTCATGCTGGCCCTGATCGGCGGATGGCTGGGCGTCTTCTTCATGATCCCGTTGCGCCGCCAGTTGATCGTGAAAGAACACGGTAATCTGCTTTATCCTGAAGGCACAGCCTGCGCTGACGTGCTGATCGCTGGCGACAAAGGCGGATCGTTTGCGGGCCGTGTCTTCATGGGCCTCGGACTGGGCAGCCTGTACACGCTCTTCCAGAACGAAAACCTACTGGGCCTGTGGCCGAGCAGTCCCGATTATCAGCCGAAGTGGTACCCAGGCAGCGCCATCCGCGCCAACACCACGACTGAGTACCTGGGCGTGGGTTATATCATCGGTCCGCGCATCGCCGGAGTACTTTTGGCTGGAGGCGTTTTCGCATGGCTGGTGGTGATGCCTGCCATCAAGTTCTTCGGCGCACATCTGACCACGCCGCTTTACCCCGCGCAAAAGTTGATTTCGCAAATGTCGGTCGGCGAAATCTACGTCGCGTATATCCGCCCGATGGGGGCCGGGGCTGTGGCGGCGGCTGGCTTGATTACCTTGATCAAGACCATCCCGACGATTGTGAACGCCCTACGCGCAGGTCTTGCTGATCTGCAGAAGGGCGCTGCCGCAGTTCTCAGTGCCCGACGCACTGACAGCGACCTCAGCATCCGCACTGCGCTGCTGGGCACCGTGCTGATGCTGGTCACGATGGTCTGTTATCTGGTGGTCAAGCCGGTTCCGGGTACCAATCCCAGCCTGATCGCAGATATCGTCGCTGGGGTTTTTGTGGTGATCTTCGGCTTCCTGTTCGTGACGGTCTCATCACGCATTACAGGACTGATCGGGACTTCTTCCAACCCAATCTCGGGGATGGCTATCGCTACCATGATGGCCACTTGTGTGATGTTCCTGTTTGCCGGCTGGACAGCCAATGCATACAAGGCCCTGGTGATTGCTATTGGCGGCGTGGTTTGCATAGCGTCTGCAAACGCTGGCAACACTTCGCAAGACCTGAAAACCGGTTTCCTGGTCGGGGCCACTCCGAGGCGCCAGCAGGTCGCGTTGCTGATCGGCGTGTTGGTCTCGGTAGTTGCCATCGGCCTGACCGTGGGACTCATGAACCGGGGGCTGGAGGAGATCCATACCTATGGACCGAAGGCCATTGATATCAGTCAACTGCAAACCGGAGAACGGGAAGTCCCGGCACAGGATAACGAACTGCTGAAGCGCTCCGCGATCGAAATCAAGGACGAGAAGGGCAATGTCGTTGGGCACGAGGATCCGCACAAATACAAGCTGATTGTGGCTCTGGGCTCGGACCGTCTCCCCAACGGCCAGTATCTCTACAATCCGGCCACCGGCAACCTCGAAGGACAGTGGATTCAGGGCGTCGGCCATCCCGACAAGGCGCCTGCCCCTCAAGCCAATCTCATGGCGACCGTGGTCACTGGAATCATTGATCATCGGCTCCCCTGGAACTTGGTTTTGGTCGGTGTGTTCATCGTAATCGGCGTTGAGTTGCTCGGAATCCGCTCGCTGTCGTTCGCCGTCGGCTTTTACATCAGTATCGGTACCACGCTGGTGATGTTCTGCGGTGGAGTTGTCCGCTGGCTGGTTGACAGGGCTGCCGCCAAGGCCGGTGAAGCCAAAGAAGAAAGCGAGGTCAGCCCCGGTGCGCTCTACGCTTCAGGACTTATAGCCGCCGGCGGTGTGATGGGCTTGATTGGCATCGCCATCCGGGCCCTGGAGACCGTTCCCGAATCAAGCATATTCCATTTGAAAAAAGACCTCTTCGTGCTGACAGAACGCTTCCCAGCCCTAGGCCACAGCAACCTGCTCTCAATCATTATGTTCGGATTGCTAATGGCCTCGGCCTACTACTTTGCGCGCAAGCCAATCGCGAAGGAATAAGCTTCGTTCAGCCCGTGCCAGGCTCAGCCAGGAGGCAGGACTTTTGACCTCGGGTTCGCGATACGACGGAATGCCCAGCTCACGGCTTGTGCCACACCAGGGAATACCGGAACAGCAGATGCCGGCGAATGGCGGCCCCAGGGAGCAGATCATCGCAAGCGATCCGGATTTCTCTTAAACTTTCTGTCGGGTTTTGCACGGGCGCACCGACGTCGGCGTAGCCCCGTAGACACCGCAATATCCAGCTCACCGGAAAGGCAACAGCAGCGGCGGCTAAGTCATTGAGCGTTTCTCCGCGATAGAGTCCGATCACGGCGAGAACGCCACCGGGCCGCAGCAGGCTCCGAAAGCGCGCCAGGGCGGGCCGTAGCGGGAGGTGATGCAGCGTAGCCACCGCGGCGATGAAATCGAACGAGCTATCGGGGAACTGGTGATTCATGACGTCGCCCTCAACAAACGCGATCCTCGGTTCTGATCCGCCCCCAGCCTTGGCCCGCGAGAGCACGTCACGGTTGTTGTCTATGGCGACCAGCTCCTGGCAGCGATGTGCGAGCTCTCGCGCCAGAAAACCCTGGCCGCAACCTACGTCGAGCGCACGCCGGCAACCGGTTGGGACCGCCCGCAGCACCAGGTCGTGGTATTGAATGTTGTGATTCCAGGTGGCGCTCATGGCTCGTTCATTATCCACGGGTCCCATCTTTTCCAATCGACACCTGAGGATGAATCCCTCTAAGTCCTTTAAAATTAGAGATCGCCGGAGGTTGGCCCAGATTGGGGCCGTCGGCGCCGTTCGTGACCGGACTGAACGGTAGCACGGGCCCGGTGGTCTGAAGCCGAGCTATAGATCATAGAAATGAACTCAATCGCAGACAACGTGGCGCTTGTTCGTGAGCGGATTGCCCAAGCAGCCGCACGGGTCGGACGCAGCCCGGATTCAGTCAGCCTGATGGCCGTCAGTAAGACAGTTGGGCCGGAGCGCATTCGCCAAGCAGCAGAGGCCGGGATCCGCATCTTTGGCGAGAACCGCGTCCAAGAATTCGCGGAAAAGTTTCCCGACCCAGTTGACCGCCAGGGAGCGGAGTGGCATCTGATCGGCCACCTGCAGACCAACAAGGTGAATAAGGCGCTAGAGCTTTTCGACGCCGTGGATTCCATCGATTCGCTGCGCCTTGCGGAAAGATTGCACCGGGCTGCGGCAGCCATGAAGCGGAAACTGCCGGTGCTGATCGAAATCAATGTCGGTGTTGAGGAGTCGAAGAGCGGCGTGCCGCTGGACTCCCCGGAGCTGGAACTGCTGCTTCGCGGGATGGAAAAGCTCGACCGCCTGCAAGTGCACGGGCTCATGGCGGTCCCGCCCTTCGCCCGGAATCCCGAAGCCACGCGGCCCTATTTCCGGCTCCTGCGCGACCTGCGCGACTCGATCGCCGCACGTAAACTGCCGCGAATCGAAATGGACGTGCTATCGATAGGCATGTCTCACGATTTTGAGGTCGCCATCGAGGAAGGCTCGACTTACGTCCGTGTGGGAACCGCTATTTTCGGAGAAAGGCCGAAACCGAATCCATGATCCCGGTTCACGAAAGCGCCAAGGGGGTGAGTTTTTCCGTGAGGGTGCAGCCGCGGGCGCGCAGGAACGCCATCACCGGCACGCTGGGCGATGCGCTTAAGCTGGCCTTGACTGCCCCGCCTGTGGAGGGACGCGCCAACCAGGCTGTGATCGAATTTCTGGCGGAAACTTTGGAAATTCCCCGGGCCTCCGTTACCATAACCAGCGGCGAAACCGGCCGTAACAAGGTCGTGCGGGTCGCCGGAGTGAGCAGGCAAACGGTCGAGCAGCGACTGACTAGAATTTTAAATTTCAAATTTTAAATTTTAAATTTGAAATCTGAGGTGAACTTTTGAATCTCTATGCAATTGTTTTAGGCGTGATCGTGGCAGTGCTGCTGGTGGTCAGCCTAAGCCAGATCCGCAAGGTCAAGACCAAGGCCGACTACCTGGTAGCCGGTCGCACGCTGCCATGGTACGTGCTGGTCTTCACCCTGCTCTCCTCCTGGATCGGTTCAGGCAGCCTTTTTGGCGGGGCGGAGAACGCTTTCCATAACGGCTTTTCCGCCTTGTGGCAATCGGCGGGCGGATGGTTCGGCCTGCTGGTCATCGTGTTTGTAGCGCCGCGCGCACGAAAGTTCGCCCAGTTCACAATCCCTGATCTCCTGGAGACGCGGTACAACACCGCGGCCCGGGTGCTGGGAACCATCGCCATTCTCTTCGCGTTTACAGCCATCGCCTCATACCAGTTTCGCGGCGGCAGCCATGTGCTGCGGCTCATCTTCCCTGGGCTGGATGAAATTGCGCGCACGCAATTCCACATTCCAGCCGGCCATGAAGCTGCTCTGGGAATGATCATCGTCGCGGCGTTCGTGATTATCTTTACAGCCTTCGCCGGGATGACCTCAGTTGCTTACCTTGATGTCGTCATCGGTTTGCTGGCTACGGTGACATGCGTCGCCGCGGTTCCAATCCTGCTGGCCAAGGCCGGCGGCTGGAGCGGCCTGCACGCCGCGCTTCCCCAACAATTCTTCGATTGGTTCGGGCGGTTCGCTGTTGTGAATGGTGTGGACCAGGGCACATGGACCGGCTTTATGCGCGCTATGGAACTCATGGTTCCGACCATGCTTCTCCTGCTCGGCAACCAGACCATGTATCAGAAGTTTTTCTCCGCTCGATCGCCCCGTGACGCCAAGCTTTCTGTTCTCGGATGGATCACCGGAACATTCATTCTGGAAACCGTGATCGTTGCCATCGCCGTGATTGGAACGGCGCTGTACATGCGCGTGCCCAACCTCGAGCCCAGCGAGATCATCCCGTACTCGGCTCGCAACGGCCTACCTTCATTCTTGGGCGCGCTGCTCATGGGTGCGGTCTTCGCCAAGGTCATCTCTACCGCCAACAACTATCTCTTCTCGCCGGCGACCAACCTGGTGAATGATGTTTATGCCCGCTTCATCAACAAGCAAGCCTCAGACAAGCAGATTCTGATCGTCTCGCGATTGATCGTGATCGGGCTGGGAATCTTCGCGCTGCTGCAGCTGACTTTGTTCTCCTCCATCCTGCAGATGGCTCTGTACGCGTACACGGTTTATGCCGCGGCAATCACGCCGGTGGTGATGGCGGCATTTTTTTCCAAGCGCGCGACCGCGGCTGCGGCCGTATGGTCGATTGCGTTGGGCACGGCCATCACCTTGATGTGGAATTTGCAGCAGCTGGCGATGCAAAACCATCACGCGACGTTCATTCCCGCGAGCTGGCTCAGACGCGATGCCATCTTTCCGGCGTTGGCGGTTTCCGTGCTCGCGCTGGTGGTAGTGAGTCTGGCTACGCCCAAACCGAAACCCGAACAATGGGCGCCGTTTTTCGCGGAAGAGAAAAGCGAAGTTGTGTCTGCCAAACAAGCGTGAGCCGGCTTCCAAATGGCGAAGGGCGCGCTTTCGAGGGTGAAATTGCCGGTCCAGAATTAGGCCAGATATACTCGAGAGGTAAAGGGATGTTCGAGGGTTCTCCAACCCGCAACGAGGTGGCATCGCCCAGCCAAATTATTTTGTGGTGGGAGAGAAGGCGTGCTCTTTACAACGTGGCGGTCGGCCTTGTGGGTTTTGCTTCGGTGGCGGTTCTTCTAACTGTTGGCCCCAAGGTCGTCGGGGCACAGGAGCCACTCTTCAGCCCGTTTTTCTTGTTTCTTGGGATTCTCATCTACGCGGTGGGCGCCAACATCTGTTACACCGCGGGTTGGATTTTTGAATTGCTTCTGCGCAAACGGGGCCGGCAAAATACGGAGAAGTTTGCTAATGCCGCATTTAAAGCCGGCTTGGGGTTTTCCTGCGTGATCACCTCGCTGCCCATCTGGTTTGTGTTGGTTCTGTGGATCTCGCATTTACGATAGGCGGACGACCAAAGTAAAATCTTTTTAATAGAGATGAATGTACAAGAAATTCAATCCGCGCT
>DATFSU010000064.1:0-2473 GCA_035262465.1 Candidatus Angelobacter sp.
ATCCCCTTTGCCGTCGGTTTTGCTGTCCGTGGAGCTGGCCGCCGCGGACTGGGTGCTATCGGACGCGTCAGAGGCCGGCTTCTGCACCTCGTTCACCTGGGGTGGCGCCGGCGTTGGCGGCGCGCCTTCGCTCGATGAAGACCCGCGGTCAGCCGATCCGGCCGCCGGCGTGTTCGCGCTGCTCGGAGGCGGTGCATTCGGTCCCGGAGCTGGCCCGGACCCGCCGCCAACGGCTTCGATGCCCAACTTCTGTGTTGCTTGCCCTGCTGGCTGCGGGGCCATTTGCGCAGTCAATTCTTTCAGCATCGCGGCAGCGCTAGCCACTTCTTCAGGATTCATGTTCGGCTCGCCGACTTTGGCAGACCGCACCAGCTTGGGGTGCTTTTGGAAATCGCCCATCACCTTTTGCGTGAGCGTCAAGGTTCCGCGGCTTTCTTCCTCAGCTTTGCTTTGCGCCATAGCTTCCGGGCTTGGAGTTGGGATGGCAGCATTGAGGGCTTGCAAACGGCCGCGGGCGTCGCCCACTCGATCCATAGCCGGGTAACGCACGATGATGCGCGTATAGGCGTCGATGGCATGCTTGTCAAACTGCGCGGCCACTCTTTCCTTCATGGCTCCATCCATCATGGGTTGGCGGCGAATGGCCGCCGCCTCTTTCTCGTAGAGCTCGCCCAGTTCGAACAGAGCTTCGTCGATCCCGCTGTAGAGAGGATAGGAGTTGATCAGAGACTGCAACCTGGCTTGTGCTGCAGCCAGGTTATCGCGCAAGAGATAAAAATGAGCGATGCGGTATTGCCGCTCGGCCAGGACTTCCTGCACTTCACGCAGCCGCTGCTTGGCCTCCGGCACCAGGGGGCTGTCGGGATAGGTCTGGATGAGGTTCTTGTACTCCTCGCCGGCGCGCATTGCCTGGTTGTAGTCGCGGTCCGGCTTTTCCATCTGGCGGTAGTGCATGCTGGCGATCTTCAACTGCGCTTCGGCAGCCTCCGGCATGTTGGGGAAGAAGGTCTGGAAGTCTTTGTATTCCACCTCCGCCTGCTGCCAGGCAGCGGTTCCGCCCTCGGTGTACCAGGAGTCGCCCAGCGACAGCTTGGCGCGCGCGATGTATTCCGATTCCGGATAGGTATTGATCAGGTTCTCCAGCAAAGTGCGCGCTTCTTCATAATGGGCATGCTTCATCGATTCCATGGCGCGGTCGAAGAGCACCTTGTCCGGCTGCTTGGAATCGATGTTGGCCATGGGGTTCTGGACCTTGTGATGACACCCCGCCAGAAACAGTGCGCAGGCCAGCGCGAAGCTCGTGATGGTTTGACGTGACATTCCTACCTCGATGCAGCGAAAGATGTTTAAACCCGTTGCAGGGTGGCCTCCGCGGCCAGTTTGAACAAGCGCTGCGTATTCTCCCTGGGATCTCCCTTGCCGAAAACCGCGTTACCGGCGACCAGGATTTCAACGCCGGCGCGCACACATTCCGCGATGGTGTCGACGTCGACACCGCCGTCAATTTCGATGCGGAAATTGGCGCGTTTTGCAGTTCGCATTGTAGCCAGCTTACGCACTTTGTCCAGTGAGGCGGGAATGAACTTCTGCCCGCCGAATCCCGGGTCCACCGACATCACCAGGACATGATCCACCATCTCCAGCACCTCGCCCAGCGTCTGTACCGGCGTGGCGGGATTGATCACTACACCCGGATTCGCGCCGTGATGGCGAATCAACTCCAGCGATCGATGCAAGTGGATACAGGCTTCCTGGTGTACCGATATCCAGTCCGCCCCGGCGTCAACAAACGCCGGAATGAACTCATCCGGATTCTCGATCATCAGGTGCACATCCAAAGGCAAGCGGGTCACCTTTCGCAATGACGCGACCACCGGGGGGCCGATGGTGATGTTGGGTACAAAGTGGCCGTCCATGACGTCAACGTGCACTAGGGTCGCTCCCCCGTCGGCAACGGCTTGGACGTTGTCCGCCAGGCGAGCAAAATCCGCTGACAAAATGGAAGGCGCTAGCTCAATCAATGCGGTTTGTCCCTCAGCAAACTTACAAAAATTCTAACATGGTAAGCAGCTGACCCTACCCGGGAAACGCTTGAATTCTAAGGACAATACGCACCGCGAACTGACTAATGAGGCGACCAGCGAAGACCTTAACCCCAGCCCTCACGGCACCCCGCCTACACTACTCCGTTTGAGGGGAACGAGAGAAGCTCGATTTCTTGCACAAATATTTCGTCCGCCCAAGGCCGTTCCGGGCGCGGAAAAAGCAACCTTGGCCGAGCTGCAGCCTTCCAAAGAGAGAGCAGCAGCTCACGAGCCCGACCCTTGACGGGCGAACTACGTTCGGCGGCTGCCCTGTTTTTACCGCGCGGAACCCGTCCGTGCTCAACCAGGCACGAGCGGTAGAAAAAGGCCTTTGCCCCGGTGGTCGGTTGGTCATTGCCCGATGATTCGAACATCAGGCAGCTGCAACT
>DATFSU010000065.1:0-56277 GCA_035262465.1 Candidatus Angelobacter sp.
TAACGGGGTCGATATGTTCCGGGACTTTTCCGTCATTTCGTTCTCCTTAGGTGAAGGTCTGAAGTCCACCTATTTCAATTCCGTATTAGCCTCGAAGGCCGGATCCATCTTGATGGGCAGCCAAGGGGCGCTGGATGTTTACAGTGACGGAAAATTTTCGTCGATCAGAAGCGACCATGGCCTTCCCGGCCATTCAGTCGGGGCCCTATTCGAGGATGGTGCAGGGCAAATCTGGTTGACGATTGACTATAAGCTCATGATCTACAGCCACGGAAAATTCTTGCCGGCGGTCCGGAAAAAGGGAGCCCTTTCCACGGAACCGGAAGCTCATGTGTTGGCAATGACCCAGGATGCCACGCAGAATACCTGGGTTTTGGATCATGATATCCGGGGGGGACGCCATCTCTTCCGTCTGGATGGGGGCGCCGTGCGTGAGGTAGTTACCTTGTCGGAACTTCACTACGCGGCACGGCTGGCTGCTGACCGCACCGATGGCGTCTGGATCGCTTCCCGTGACCAGCTTGCCCGGTATCGCAATGGACACCTGGAAACCTGGCCTCTCTCCATGGATCATAAAGAAGTCGTGGTAACAGATCTCCTGGTTGATTCTGAAAACTCAGTTTGGGTGGCGACGCGCAACGGACTCCATCGCTGGAAGGATGGCGACCTAAAATCCTTGACCACCGGTAATGGCCTTCCTTGCGATTCCATTTTTTCTCTTGTGGAAGATGATCAAGGAGCTCTGTGGGTTTCCATGCAATGCGGATTGGTGGGGATAGAGAGGGCGGAACTCTCGAAGTGGTGGAAGCAACCGGCTGGGCCAATAGCACTACGCGTCTTCGATGCCTTTGATGGCGTACGCTCCGGAAATACGGGTGGGCCTCCGAAAGCGTCGAAGGCAAGAGACGGCAGACTTTGGTTTGCAACACCGATGTCCTTGCAGATGGTGGATCCACGTCACCTATACGAGAATACGGTGCCTCCGCGAGTACGTATCCAGAATATTGTTGCCGACCACAAAGGATACAACCCAGACAGCAAAGTTCGGCTGCCTGCTCTAACGCGTGATCTGGAAATCGACTATACCGCGTTGAGCTATACCGTTCCCCAGAAAGTCCGCTTCCGCTACAAACTTGAAGGGCGGGACGCCGATTGGCAGAGCGTCTCCAATCACAGGCAAGCGTTCTACACGGATCTAGCTCCAGGTTCGTATCGATTCCGGGTGAGCGCCTGCAATAACAGCGGTCTTTGGAGCCAGGCTGACGCCTGGATCGATTTCTCGGTTGCACCGGCATATTATCAGACCACATGGTTCCGTTTATCGTCCGTGGCCGTACTCGTTCTGTTGGCCGGCGCATTCTATAAATTCCGGCTGAAGCAAGTAGCTCGGCAGGTCCAGGGCCGGATGCAGGAGCGCATGGAGGAGAGAGAACGGATTGCCCGCAATCTACATGACACGCTTCAGCAGACTCTTCAAGGCAGCAAGCTGGTTGCCGATGATGCGCTGGAAAACCCATCCGATCCTGTCCATATGCGAAAAGCAATGGAACAGCTTTCAACCTGGCTTGCGCGGGCCATACACGAAGGGCGAGCCGCTCTGAATTCGCTTCGTACCTCAATCACGCAGACGAACGATCTTGCCGAAGCGTTCACAAGGGCCGCGGAAGAGACTCGTATGCAAAGCCGCATGGAGGTCTCTTTCTCTGTGACGGGCCGCGCGCAGGAAATGCATCCTGTCGTGCGCGACGAGATCTACCGGGTTGGCTATGAGGCCATTCGCAACGCCTACACGCACTCGAACGGTAATCAACTGGCAGTCAGCTTGCGCTATGGGAAGGACCTGGCCGTGTGCGTCCGCGACAACGGCGTTGGCATCGATCCCACAGTTGCAGAGCAAGGCAAAGACGGCCACTTCGGTCTCCAGGGAATGCGCGAGCGAGTTGCTCGCATCGGCGGCAAACTCCATATTGTCAGCTCGCCTGATTCCGGAACCGAGGTCACGATCGTCGTTCCAGGAGGCATTGTCTTCAGAAAATCTCAAACAACCATTCTTAGCAAGATGAAGAATGTGTTCCGCTGGAGTATTCCACGCTGATTTGATCTCAAGCTGTATTCCCTTACCGGCAATCACTGCCTTTCCTCCAGTCTCAACCCTGCAGAAAAATCTAGGCCGAATTCTGTGGTTTCTGAGGTTTCTCAAAAACCGCCATACGAATATTTTGTCAGTGTGGCGAGGATAAACATGATCAGCAAAGCAGGAGGACTGCTGAAAACAAAAGCTGCGACGTTCTCGGCTGAAATTGATGCCGAGTTCTTCAACCGGGCTGAAAACGAGCTGGTAGCTTTTGTCGCGGCAGTCGTTACGCTTCAAGGCGAGGAGCAAGAGCGTCGGGCGGCCGACGATTGGCTGCTGGAGTTATTAGCCCTTGAGGAGCACTCCAAGGACGGATCCCTGGATTTCCGCGCGGTAACGATTGGCGCTGCTAGACGTCTCGCGTGGCGTTTGTCCACTCCATCGCCGGCGCACGCGGTCTTGGCCGCAATCGCAAGCATTCTCCTGCTCATCGCTCCCGTCAATGCACACGCAGCCCCTTCGAACTCTCGTCACCCTGTCACTCAAGACAAGCTCGCTTCGGTCTCTGGGAAACATGAATTAAGCAGGATTCCGACCATCGCAGCAAAAACTCGCACAATTACCCATCCGATGTGCAGTTTACTCATAGCTGTGAGCAGAGCCCAGCAATCACTGTCGTTAAGAACTAATTCAACACCGGAGAGTAACGCAATGGAAGCAATTGGACTGTTAGTCACGCTGGAAGCACGCCAAGGCAAGGAAGCCGACGCCGAGGCATTTCTGAAGTCAGCTCAACCACTCGCGCGGGATGAAAAAGGCACCTTGAAATGGTACGCGATCAAGCTCGGGCCGGGGAAGTTCGGCATCTTCGATACGTTTGCCAATGAAACCGGCCGCAAGGCCCACTTGAGCGGCGAGATCGCGAAGGCATTGGGAGCGCGAGCCAACGAATTGCTGGCGGCTCCCCCGCAGATTGAAGAAGTGGAGGTCCTCGCAAGCACACCCTTAAAGGGCTGAGTGCGAGAGTCCAAGTCACCAGGAAAAGGAGAATTACATGAGTCAAACAACCATCAGCATTGAACAACAGAAACATGACGCCGGCGCCGCGAGAGTCGACATAAAGCTCGAGGTTGCGCTCATCCCCGTCACCGACGTCGATCGCGCAAAGGAGTTTTACACCCGGCTTGGGTGGCGGCTCGACTCCGACGACGCGATGGGAAACGACTTTCGCATCGTGCAGCTAACGCCCCCGGGTTCAGGGTGCTCGATCACGTTCGGCAAAGGAATCACGACGGACGCGCCTGGCTCGCTCCGGGGCGCGCTGATCGTCTCCGACATTGAGGCGGCCCATAAGGATCTCGTGGACAAGGGCATCAAGGCGAGTGAGGTCTTCCACGGCTCGCCGTTCTCTCGCATCAGCGGTCCGGACCCCGAACGCAAGAGCTACAGCTCCTTCGTCTCTTTCGAAGATCCCGACGGCAATATGTGGGCAGTCCAGGAGGTCACGCGGCGGTTGCCGGGGCGCATCGACTCTGCGGCGACCACCTTTGGATCAGCAAACGATCTGGCAAGTGCCATGCGGCGCGCGGCAGCCGCCCACGGCGAGCACGAGAAACGCAGCGGCCAACACGACGCGAACTGGCCGAACTGGTACGCAGCATACATAGCGGCGGAGCAGGCAGGGGCCGAGCTGCCGATGTGAGCCGCCTACCTGGCATGCAGCTAGTGGAAATTGTGGTTTCGAGAAATGACAAGTAAGTGGCAGAAATAAAAATCAAGGAGAACAGCAATGACTTTTAAGGAAAAACAAATGAACATCTCACCGACATACCGAACTGCAACTCGCACTATCAATTCCCAGCCCCAGGTGCTCAAATCTGCGCCCCAAAGACTCACACAGCGTCTGGGCTTAGCGCTTCTCGCGTGTACGCTCGTCATCGGTGCGAGCGGCCCTGCGAGCGCCCAGGCTCGAGACAAAGCGGCCGTTCAAGCGCTCGGAGATAACTTTGCGAAGGCTTTTGTCCAGAAGAATGCCGAACGCCGAGCGTCTCTATTCGCTGAAAATGGGACCTTCGTGACGCCGGTGGGCGACTTTCTGCAAGGACACGCCGCCATGGTGAAGGACTTCGGTCCCGAAGCGGAGCAAGCGGTTACCCCGACGACACAAGCGGCGCTCTCCAACTATCGGATCCGCTTCATCAACCCCAATGTCGCGTTCGCGGAGGCGCTTCTTACGGTGCGCAATGTCAAGGCTCCGGATGGAAAGATCATCCCGGAAATACCAATCAATTTTTTGTACGTGGCAGCTCGCCACGGGAATCAATGGCTCATCGAGGATGGCCGCGCGCATTTCGCCCCGGCGCCGGCTAATAACATGAGTTCTAAAAAGTAACGTGAAGGAACTTCTGCCGCGTAGCCCCGATTTAGGGGAGGTGATCGCTACATTCACGCCGGGAACCAAGCCGGCGTGAGTGTAGTTCGCAGGCCCGTGCTGGTGCGATGCATTCACTGGCTGAGTGTTCCCATCCGCTGGGCTTCATTTTTGAACGTCCTGCTCCGTTATTGACCCTCTCCGGCCTAAATCACCTTCCTATTACAGCTAATATTCCTCAAGCTCCTACAGTTTTCAACGCTTTCGATTTTTACGGTTTTGTGGTTGCTAAGTGATGGATATTGCACATGTTGCAGTCCGCTCGTCGAAAACTGTTGAACTTCGCCCCTTTGAGGCTTAGACACCTACAAGATTGTCTACAGTCTGATCCGATCTTGAGTTAGCGTTTCTAAGTCGCGTAGGAGACAATGTCTTATGCACGAAACAATTCCACTGGTCCTGGCGGCTCTCATAGCTGCAGCGATCATTGTTATCGGTTGTTTCTATCTTGCATCTCCTGAACGAATCTCAGGAACTTTTGGTCTAAAGCCACCTGCATCCGATGCTGACACTCGCGCCTGGCTACGTCCTAAAGGAATTCGGGACGTCGCAGCTGGATTGATCGTGCTGACCATGATGCTGATGGCGGACAGGCGGTTGGTAGGAATAGCTCTGCTCGTCTTCGCCATCATCCCACTTGGCGACATGTCAATCGTTCTGGGGTCGGGCGGGTCGAAGTCGCGGGCGCTCTCCATTCATGGCGTAACCTGCGCGGTGATGGTTGTCGTCGGTCTTGTGTTGATCCATGCCGTTTGAGACAGCTGATCGGGCACTGGGGCGATTCAATCTACTGGAAGGATTCCAACAAATCGGCGCGGCGACGCCTTAGAAAGGCGGAGGAACTATGAACCATTGGATGTGGTTGGTGTCTCTGGTTGGAATTCTAAGCACAGCAGTTGTGTTCGGCACGGACATGTTCTTCTTGACTATCGGCCGTCCCGCTCTCAGATTGGCTTCAGCATCTGCCGGAACCGAAATCATGGGTTTTTTCCATATGTTCGCCGATGCACGGATGCCGATCTGGGGCGTCTCGGCGATCTTGTCCAACCTCTTGCTGGTCATATTAAGCAGGAGTGGGCAGCGCTGGTTGTATCTCGCATCGCTCCTAATGCTGATTCTGTTCGTCATTCTCTACAATCTCTTGTCAAAACCAATTAATCGGGTTCAAACCAAAGCGGCAAAGACCGGAGAAAGACTCGACAACAGTCGAGAGCTACAGGCGTCGTGGGATAGGGTGTTATTGATCCGGGTTCCGCTGCTCGTTGTGTCCCTGCTTGCCCAGTGCCTTGTATGGCTAGTCGCTTCGGCGTAAATGTGGCGGGTGCGCTCCCCTTGGAGAGTCGGGAGCCATCGAGGCTCGGACGGCTCGGCCGGCGGCCTGGGCAAATTTCTCGATTTCTTCGGCGGAAACCTACTTCCCAACAGTCAAGGGAAAAATCGCGTGTGGGTCGAGCGCGCGTCCTGACTTTTCTTGTCAAGCTCCGGGTGGCAACAGAGTTAGTCCGAACGGCCGCGCCAGTTCGACCAGTTGTGGGGGAGCAGGAGGTGGAGAAGATCGGGCCACAGCCAGGAAATACTCCTCTAATCCTCCGGGAGTGATGACGCATATCAAACGATTGGGCACAGACGTCATGTTACGAAAACCGTGCGGAATGCCGCGGGGCAGGACGGCAGAGGCGCCAGCCGAAAGCGTCCGACGCTCATCGCCGACATGTAACTCGTAGGAACCCTCAAGAATGTAAATAATCTCGTCCTCACGCGAATGGATGTGCCGTGGCGGCCCCCATCCGGGAGGCGTAACCTGCTCGAATACCGTGTATCGTCCTCCGGTTGCTGCGGCCGTAGCTATCAAACGCATTGTCGTACCCAGCATGGTGAAGGTCTGTCCGTCGCTGGCGTCAGCCAAAATCGGATGAAAATCTGGTGCAGTGACATCGGCCATCGCGCCTAAGCTTCCTTCTTTCGTCGAGAATGTATCCACGGCCCAGGGCGTGACCGGCATCATTTCTCGAATGCGCCGCGATCCCTCGACAGAGCAATGCTTGACATGCCAATTCTACTCTGACGCATCTCCGGATAACTAGTCTAGAGACCACGGCGGAGGAGCCGGCGTCAAGCCATGACGCCGCATGATTTCTGGCATCTTGGTACAAAAGATCGGTCAGGCCAATCTCTAAATGCGGCAAGGACTGATGCGATGGGATGCAGAGAGCGGGAACAGAAGGTCGATGTTCTTAAGCGGAAGATCACTTCAGCAAAGTGATGCTAACCATGCGTCCGTCGAGGTACACGTTTCCGTCAGTTCCACGCTCAAACAGCAACGTTGTCGGAACCTCAGTTTCTGGGAGTTCGTGAGCCTCCACCCAATATGCAAAATAGAAGTCCACCTCCGGCCCGAGTCCTTCCTCTCTAGTAGAGCGCACGCGAGTTACTACCGCCTGCCGCTCTGGCGCAGGCTTGTCGGACAATATACTGAACTTGAAACGTTGCCCTATCTTGATTTCAGATTGCATCTGAACTCCTTGTATGTTTCTCAGCTTCTAATCAGTCATGCACCGTGTTGTCAGTGGCCTCACAGTCTTTCGATGCAATACGACTACCAAACACTTCATGCTTTTTTCCAATCACGCAAGGGATGCACTAGGCACGCAAGCGTCAACCAGCGCCGGGAATGTGATCAGCAAGGAATTCGGCCAGTGCGCCAAGAGTAAAGATTCCGACTGCCCAAGCTGAGCCCATGAAGACCAGGTGAGAGCCGGAAAGACTTTCTGAAACCCGCGCGGCGGAAACCCAAAGTCTCATCGTGAGACTCTGGGCGCAGCGCCAGGTGGCACCGAAAGGCTCACCGGTGTGCCAGGACAACCCGGATGACGGGTGGCATCCAATGAACGGCGCCGGGAATCCCAAAATACGAATCCCTGTTTTTAACTTGAGGCAATGAACGATGTGACACCGCCCAAGTGAGGAGCCGCCTATGGCCACGCTTCATTTCCACCAAACAACCACCTTGACGCCCGAGCAGTACATCGCCGGGCTCACCGACTTCGGACCGGGGCGCAAGAAGCTCTTTCCCAACAGCGCGGACCAGTACCTCAAGGTGCATCAGCAGAGCGGAAAGCAGGCCGACGTGACGGAAGGGTCAGCCGGCACATGGGAACGCCTGCACTACGACTGGTCCAACCCCCGTCGCGTAGTCCTCACCACGACCGACTCCAACGCGTGGGGAGGCGCCTCGGGCCACACCTACACCTTCACGCGCCGGCCCGACGGCCTGACCGACATGGACCTGGTTAGCGTCCGCGAAGGCAAGAACCTCAGGGGACGACTGCTCGAGTTGGTGGTCGCGACCGTGGGCAGGGGCGTTTTGGAAAAAGGGTTTGCAAACTCCATTAAGGCCATCGCAGCCCGGAACCGCGCGCCGCAAGAGGAAAACTCAGGAGAAACCGAGCGAGCTGCTTAGTGGTAAACTTCGCGCTGACGTGCCGCTCAACGATTGGGAACAGGCGTGGGCAGTTCTCATTCAAGTTCAGCGGTCATTCCGCTATCACTTCACCGGCACTAACACCGGAGCGCCTTTGTCCTTTACGAAGAACACGACGAATTTTGCTGGTTTGACTTTGCTTGCGTTTCGGCCGACCACATGAACATCGTCGGGACCTTCATAGAAGGTCTGACCGGGTGTCAGAGTAACTTCTTTTCCACCTTTCACCTGCATCACGATCGAGCCTTCCAGCACATAAATAAACGCATGTGCATTGTGGCGATGTATAGGGTCCGAACTGCCCGGCGGATACTCCACGGTGATCATCAGACCTTCCTTGTTGGGAAGGTCCGTCAGGTCTTTCGACATGAGCTGCGTGACCTTAGCATCCTGAGCCATCAGCGTGCCGGTGATGAGACATACCAGCACCAACATTCGTTTTGTGATCGTCATAAATCAACCTTTCGCATGCGGATGCCACTATGACCCGTTCAGTTGCATGTGCTAGCCGGCTTTTCGCACGGGTTGCGGCTTCGCACTCGGGACTTGACCTGCGGGCTGGCTGAGCCAGGTTTCGAAACCAGTGTCCTCTCGCTGAGTTTCGCCCCAGAGTAACAGCGCTTCTGGATCAGCGATGATTTCGCGGGGATCTTTGAGTGCGGCCAAACGCCGCCGAACCAGATCATCCGGCAGGCTGTAAGTGATAGAAAAAAAGGTTAGACTTGGTGGAGCTAGTCGGGATCGAACCGACGACCTCATCGTTGCGAATTATGAGTCCAGTCACTGATGAAGGGGGATCGAAGATGAAGCGCTGAAGAAATTCCCAATAAACATGCGGGGCTGCGCCAGCGGCCCTGCCTATCCAACATGATGGATTCCGGTGTGGTTGTACTACCTGGATGCCCCGGTTACGGCACAAACCACGTCACAATAGAATGCACTCCCCCGATAGCCGCTCTACCCGCACCCGGCCTTGGGGCCCGGCGGGACCATCACACCGAACTTTCGAAAGTGATTGCGAGTGGTGTCACTTTGCGCCTCGAAGCCTGGCCAACACGTCGGCGGCAATCAGCCGCTCATACGCCTCAATGCCGCGATCATTAATGATGTTTGCTGCGAAGTCGCAATCGAAGCGCGACTTTTGCACGCCGAACAGTTCTCCATTTACAACAACCCCCCAGGGCTTATCAGTGCGCGGCAGTGGGACAACGCGAGCGATCATTTCTTGGTCCCATTGTGCCAGCAAAGAGAAAAAGGCCACAACATTTCTTGTTATCTCGTTCGCGGTTTCGGCTGTCACTGGGCTGCCGTATCGCCTCGACCATAATTCCTGATCTTTTGTCATTTGGGACCTCTGCGTTGACCAACATGCTGAGGTTGGTGCCGGCCCGTGTGGTGATACGTTGACTGTTTCGCCGTGGCGGCGCAGATCATTGAGAAGGCGCGGTCAGACGCTCGTATTCGGCCAGTAAGTACGAGATGTAGCTGCGAGCGAGGTTAACGAGCAGTACTGCCTCATGAGGTTGAAGGCCTTCCAGGAGAAGGTGACGCCCATGTCGTATCCCGCCCTCATCAGGGCCTGACAGATATGCCTGTAGAGCGGCCAGCCAACGGGCTACCCCACCGAGCAGGCAACCGCTGGCTGCCTGGGAGATTTCTTTGATGACAGGATTGAAGTAGTCACCCTCGATCTTCCTGCCGTTCAATGTCAGCCCGGAAAATGCAGTTGAGATGGATTCCAACAACCACCAGATCTGGTTGAGAGCTTCCTCGCCACGGTTCTCATGGAGCAACTGCTCCGAGCGTTCCACCGCATTGCGGAACTTCTCATGGGCCTGTTCCAGCAACGTGGAGGGGCTCACAGGAACTACATCCGCAGCTTCGCGCAACCGAAGTGTGGGTGGGTCAATCACGTATCCAATGCGGTGTTTCTCCAGAAGGCGATTGATCGTTGCCACATCGGGCGCCTTGTTCGTGCCAAACTGTTCTGCTATCTGACTGCATGCGCGATAGAATGCCGCAATGAAGACAGGTGCGTTGTTCGCGGCGCTCTCCATAGCAAACTTCGCGTCCAGTGGAGCAAAATACAATGCGGAACTCCTGTATCGCGGCTTGCCAACAGCTTCGCTGAAAGCGCCTCTGAATAGATAGTAAATCTCCTCGGCGTCTCCCCTCTCAGCGGTGCGCTTTGCGAACGTGAAGAATTCGTCCACCACCTCAGTCGGGATGCTGGTATTGATATAGGCCCCGTCTGCTGGTGGTAAAAGGACCCAAGCGAAATCAAAAGTAAGTTCCTGAGCGATGGCAGCCTCCCCTCTCAGTTTAACTGGCTCGGTCAGCAACGCACAGTTTCCCGCCGACTGAATCCCTTCCATCAGCTGTGGCGAGTAAGTTCTTCGTAAGCTCTGTTGATCTCCTGGGCTTTGATCTTGGCGAGGTCTTGCAGGTCTTTGCCGAGATGCGCCACCTTGTCGGGATGATAGTTGGACATCTCGCGCCGGTAGGCAGCGCGAATCTCTTCAGGACTGGCATTGCGATTTACGCCCAGTACCACATAGGCGTCAAAGACCGGAGCACGGTTGGTGGAGCTGGAGCGTGATCCTGCATCGTTGTGGCTGGAGCGTGATCCTGCATCACTGCGCGAAGAGTAAGTCCCGTTGATCCAGCGAAGAAGTTCTGAACCAGAAATCAGTGAGATTGGCTTTCCCCGGGCGAAATCGCGAGCGCCCTGGGTGAAGAATGCTGTGGTTATGATGAAGCCGTGACGAGCGACGGCATGCATGAGCGCACCGTAGAAATCACGTAGCACGGGCGAGCCAATGTCATTTCTCCACCGTTTGCATTGAACGACATCCTTTTCTTCACCCATGATGAGAATCAGATCAACGCCTTCATCGCCGCTGCCTCCACAATGATTAACCGCGTAGCCGTCCTTCCTGAACAAAGAAGCGATCAGGTGCTCAAATTGCGGCCCAGTCAGCTGATGCAGGTCTGCCAGCGTGGTTGGGCGATACTGCTCTTTTTGCTGTTCCTTTTCTTGGGCCCGGCGTTGCTCTTCTACCTTGGCTCGTTCTTCAGCTGCACGCTCCTCCGAAGCACGCTTTGCTGCTTCTGACATTGCAGCAGAGCATGTGGAACAATAAACACCGGATGCATCGGGAGGGTTACCACACAATGTGCATCTCCTCTTTGTCAGCCCTCTGTAGAGAAACCCCAACAAGGCTCCGCCTACAAGAAAGATGAAGACCCAGGCCGATACCTCTGTATCTGACGATGACGAGCGTGGACTCTCTGATTGCAGCGGCGTGGGGGCTGCGTCCGACGCGATCTCATCGGCAGCCGCAATATATTTTGAACCTGTCCACCTATATCGCGACGAGGAGGCCTTGCCAATCCGGGTTATATCAAAGAATCCTTTGCTGGTTGACTCAGCTACGTCGAATCCATCGAGACTGCCAAGCTCCTCAAGCACCGTCGAATAACTATTGCCCTTCTGCCTCAGCACGTAGATGCTGCATCCACCGGAACCACAAAAGTACGGGACCGAGAGTTCCACGATGAGCCCTCTCTGGCCAGATGGACTCAAAGTTACGGGCCGATAGCGGATGCCTCTGACAAATGTTGTGTGGCAGGCCGGATCTCGGGTCTCCTGACAAAAGGCAACCTCATCTTCTTTGAGAACGACAGCGATCTTTGCTGCTTCCGCTTGGATTTGTAGGCTTGAGGGGGCATCAGGCGCGACAGGGCCCCGAGCAGATTTGTTCCGAGGCATCGCGGCAAGTTGCTTGCGCACACAAGCGTAATAAGCTGCGGGTCCATCGAAGGTTCGCTCTGAGCTACACGCCGAGTCAATCATGTCTCGGTCTTCGCTAGACAAATTGTCCAGGTCGGGAGGACCTTTTGAAGCCTTGAACCTTGCAAGTTGCTTGCGCACACAAGCGTAATAAGCTGCGGGTCCATCGAAGGTTCGCTCTGAGCTACACGCCGAGTCAATCATGTCTCGGTCTTCGCTGGAGAGTTTGCTCAGGTCAGGAGCGCCTGCCTGTGAACTGGCCCCCCGGCAGTCGGCCGTGCCTGCCACGGTTACGACTATCAAGGCAACCGGCCACCACCATTTAAAGCGTTCTGGCATTGAAATTGGCTAATGTAATCACCTTATTGGATTGCAGTCAACGTGAGATAATCTACACATTCCACCCACGCAAATGACCGACAATCCCCTCAAAGACATTGAAAAACTCGAAGCTGATCTGTGGGAAGCCGCAGATAATCTGCGCGCCAACTCAAAGCTGACTTCAAGCGATTACTTCATGCCGGTTTTGGGCGTTATCTTCCTGCGCCATGCCGCCAACCGTTTTGCTGCCGCGCAGGCGCAGATTGAAGCCGATCAGGCTGCCGGCAAGATGCCGAAGAGGAAAGTGCTGCCTGCGGATTACGTCCGTCGCCGTGCCCTCTGGCTGCCGGAGAATGCACGCTACGACTGGATCATGGACGAGGCCAGCAGCGGCGGTGATCTTCCAAAGCTTGTGGTTGCAGCGATGAACGCCATTGAGAAGGATTTTGAGCCCCTCGCCGGCATTCTGCCCAAGGACTACGGAATCTTTGAGTCCAAGGTGCTGGAAGACCTCATGCGCGTCTTCAACCGCGAGCGCGTCAGGCAAGCCACAGGTGACGTATTTGGCCGCATCTATGAATACTTCCTTGCTAAGTTTTCCATTCAGAAGGCGCACGACAACGGTGAGTTCTTTACACCGTCATCGCTCGTCCAGATGATCGTCAACGTAATTGAGCCGGACCACGGGACCGTGTTTGATCCCGCCTGCGGCTCAGGTGGAATGTTCGTCCAGTCGAGTCACTTCATTGAGCATGAAGGCGAGGATGCGTCCAAGCGAGTGGTCTTCTACGGCCAGGAGAAAAACAACGACACGATCCGCATCGCAAAGATGAACCTGGCCGTCCACGGGCTGGAGGGTAACATCGCCGATGCCATCACCTACTACCAAGATGAACACAACCTGTTCGGCAAGTGCGACTTTGTGATGGCCAATCCTCCATTCAACGTGGACCTGGTAGACGCCGAGCGCATCGATGGCGAGCCGCGATTGCCTTTCGGCCTTCCGGGCGTCAACAAGAACAAGAAGGTCTCCAACGGAAATTATTTGTGGATTTCATATTTCTGGAGCTATCTGAACGAGAAGGGCCGGTCTGGCTTCGTGATGTCGTCTCAAGCCTCAAGTGCAGGCCACGGGGAGAAAGATGTCCGCAAAGAAATCATAAAAACCGGTGATGTGGACATAATGATCTCCGTCCGCTCGAATTTCTTCTATACCCGCTCAGTCCCGTGCGAGCTGTGGTTCTTTGACCGTGGGAAAGCAGCGGCGCGCAAAGACAAAGTGCTCATGTTGGATGCACGCAACGTATACCGCAAAGTCACACGCAAGATTTACGACTTCTCTCCCGAGCAGATGCGCAACCTCTCAGCCATCGTTTGGCTGTATCGTGGGCAACTCGAACGGTTTCTTGATCTGATCAAAGAGTATTTCTCAAAGCTGTGCACGGAAAGCAACGCCGTGCCTGGGGCGCTGTCCGCATTTGAGGCTGTGCTGGCAGACCTGAGTCAGCGTTTCACGGTGCTCGCGGACGCCGCCAAAAAACATAAAGACCTTGATCAGGAGAAAAAAAAGGCTCTGTCGGGCGCGGTGAACGAGCTGATAGAAGCAGACAAGCTCTACCAGATTGACCGCGAGAAACTGGTCAAGAACCTGGAGGCTTTTGTCACCAAATATCACGACAGCATGCCAGCGGAAAACACGGCTCAGCACACCGCGCGCAAGGGCTTTGATCCTTTGGCCGAATTAGTTCGCGGCCTGATGAAGCAGGTAGACCTGTTGTACAAGTTGGCCGCGCGGGTGGCCGGCCTGGGCAATGAGGTTGCTGATGTTGAAAGCATTCGAGAAGCCTATGACCGGCGTGGCGCTGGCCGGCTATTGAAACAGCTTGACGAGCAGCGCAAGCTTGCCGTGGAGCAGCTTAAACAGGTTGTGTACTTCCATCGCCAGGTTGCATGGCTCCAAGAGCGATTCCCCAAAGCAGAGCTTGAGGCAGTGCCGGGGCTGGTGAAGCTGGTGAGCCGGCAAGAAATTGAAGCTGCAGACTGGACTTTGACGCCGGGACGCTATGTTGGCGTCGCGCCGACAGAGGAAGACGAAGACTTTGACTTCGAGCAGACGTTGCGTGACATTCACACTGAGTTGGCCGAGTTGAATAAAGATGCACAGGAATTGGCCGCAAAGGTACAGGAGAACCTTGAGGGGCTTGGAGCATGAGCTGGCAGCTACGCAAGATTGGGGATTTGTGCAAGGTAGGTCGAGGCTCATCCCCTCGGCCCAAAAACGATCAGAGGTTCTTTGAGGGCGGCACGATTCCTTGGATTAAGGTTGCGGACGCGACTTCTTCTGGAAAATACCTCTGGCGAACAAAAGAACATGTCAACGCCTTTGGAGCCTCGTTCAGCCGTTTGCTTCCAGTCGGTAGCTTGATAATCTGCACCAGCGGCACCCTTGGTCTTCCGGTGTTTCTTGGGGTTGAGGGGTGTATCCATGACGGATGGCTTTACACTTATGAGTATGATGGTTTGGTTCCCCAGTTCTTTTATTATTTCCTGTTAACACGACGCGATTATTTTGCTTCTGTTGCCTACGGCGCCGCAATTCAAAACATTAACACCGATATTCTTCGTGAGACTCCTATTCGCTTGCCTTCTCTTGAAGAGCAAATCAAAATTGCGGCGATTCTGAAGAGCTACGACGATCTGATCGAGAACAACCGCCGCCGCATGGCGCTCCTGGAAGATGCGGCAGGCCTGTTGTATAGCGAGTGGTTCGTCCGCCTGCGCTTTCCTGGCTACGAGCATGTGGAGAATCTGAACGGCGTGCCAAATGGATGGAGACGTGTACCGACGCCAGAGGCAGTGGACATCAATCCTCCGACTCCGCTCTCTGAGGAAGGAGAGCATTGGCACGTTGAAATGGCCGAGCTGCCAACCAATAGCATGGTGATCCAACATGCCATTAGACGTGATGGCAGAAGCGGTAGCAAATTTCGCAATGGTGACACTCTATTCGCGCGGATTACGCCTTGTCTAGAGAACGGCAAAACAGCTTTCGTGGACTTTATGGAAGATGGTGAGGTAGCGCGGGGTTCGACAGAGTTCATCGTGCTGCGGTCCAAACTGTTGACTCCTGAGTTCGTCTATTGTCTGTCCAGAACATATGACTTCCGCGAGAATGCAATAAAGAGCATGGTTGGATCTTCGGGACGCCAGCGGGTACAGGAGAGTTGCTTTGAGAAGTTTCAGGTATGGATACCGCCTGAGCTTCTTTTGACCATGTTTACTGACACAGTTCGACCCATGTTTAAGCAGATCAGACTTTTGCACGGTCAAAACCAAAAGCTCCAGGCAGCACGCGACTTGCTGTTGCCGCGCTTGATGAGCGGCGAGATGACGGTTTCACAAGCAATCGAAGGAAAAGCTGCAAGTGCCTGACAAAAGCAAAGACGAGCGATTGGCGATGCTGCTTGCTTATGTCACCGAGCACGGCAAGATTTGTCCGCAGCCACAGCGCTGGAATGAGCTTTGGCAGCTCTTGCCCAACCGGCAGCGAAATTCTAACGGTGGTTGGAATCCTCCGTTGCCGTTGATCCTGGGCGCATGGCACATCGCCACTGGCATAGAAAAAACGCAACGCTTGCGCGAGTACATCGAATACGCGCACCAGAACGGGGCCTTTGATGAGGTAGACAGCTTTCTTCGCAGATTGCGTGAATCTGATTGGTATGTGGCAGGCAAGGATTGAAAGATGGCATTGACCGACATCAACAGTGAAGACAGGTTGGTTCAAAAAACTTTCGCAGAGCACCTGGAGAAGATTCTCAAATGGGACAGTGTTTACGCTTACAAGGCCGAAACGTTTGGCCTCCAGGGGACTCTTGGCCGCTCATCAGAACGTGATGTTGTATTGGTCCGCGATCTGCGCGCCGCGCTGGAGAAGCTGAATCCTGGAATGCCCATTGAGGCACGCGATCAAGCCGTCGAACAGCTCACCCGGAACGATCTTTCCCGTTCCCTTCTGCAACACAATCACGACTTCTATGACTTCATCCGCAACGGCGTGCCGGTGGAATGGCGCAACCTGAAGGGTGAAATTCAACACGAACGCGCCAAGGTAATTGATTTCAGAAATCCAGCCAACAATCGCTTCCTCGCCGTCCGTGAGCTGCGCATTCAGGGGCTGCGCGTGCCGCACTACAATCGCCGCGCTGATTTGGTTTGTTTCATAAACGGGCTGCCGCTTGTATTCATTGAGCTGAAGGCTGTCTACAGGAACATCCGCGCCGGCTTTGACGACAACCTGACCGACTACATGAGCGAGCACAGCATTACGCACGCTTTTCACCACAATGCTTTCCTGGTGGTGAGCAACGGCGATCAGGCGCGCTACGGTTCCATCACAAGCAAGTGGGAACACTTTGTCGAGTGGAAACGCAACAGCGAGAAAGACACGGCGCGAGTGGATGCCCAGGCGCTGCTCGACGGCATGCTTGATAAGGAACGGCTCCTTGATATTGTTGAGAACTTCATCTTGTTTGATGAAAGCCGCGCAGGTGGTACGCGAAAGATCGTCGCGCGGAACCATCAGGTCCTCGGCGTGAACAATGCCGTGGCCTCCGTACAGCGGCAGGAAGAGCTGAAGCGCAGATTCCCGGTGAAAGAGCGTCTGCTACACCGCACTGCAGTGGTGGAACAGAGAGCTATCTCGGCCACGGCTCCCGTGGGCGAGCGTGAGGCCGAGCAGCTTCCGCAACGAATTCTTGAATTGCCGCTGGTGGAGAGGGTGCATCCTGATCTTGGCCGATTGGGTGTCTTCTGGCATACACAAGGTAGCGGCAAGTCATATTCAATGGGTTTCTTTGCGGAGAAAGTTCGTCGCGTGATCCCTGGCAACTTCACGTTTGTCCTGCTCACTGACCGCGATGACCTGGACGACCAAATCTGGCGCACATTCATCGGCTGCGGAATCACCGATGAGAACACGCCACGCGCTGCCAACGGAAAGGAATTGAAAGAGCTGCTTCGCGAAAACCATCGCTTTGTTTTCAGCCTGATCCACAAGTTCAACCAGCCAGTGACGGAACCCTACAGCGAACGCGACGACATCATCGTGATCTCAGACGAAGCGCACCGTACCCAGGCCGGCAAATTCGCTCGGAACATGCGCCTGGCACTACCCAATGCTTCGTTCATCGGCTTTACGGGCACACCGCTGTTTAAACATGATGAGCTGACCAAGCGCATCTTCGGCACCTACGTCTCGCGTTACGATTTCAAGCGCTCTGAAGAAGATCATTCCACGGTCAAGCTGATCTACGAGAACCGAGGAGAAAAGCTTGGCATTGCTCGCCTGGACCTGAATGACCGAATTGCAGAGGCGACGGAGCAGGCTGATCTTGATCCCGACCAGACGGCGCTTCTGGAGAAGCTGCTTGGCAAAGACTACGAGGTGATTACAGCCGATGATCGCCTGGACAAACTTGCTGCCGATTTTGTAGAGCATTGCTCAACACGGTGGCAAAGCGGCAAGTCGATGCTGGTGTGCATAGACAAGATCACCTGCGCGCGCATGTATCAGCGGATCGAGCCTCTGTGGCACGCAAAGATTTTAGAGTTGAAGAATCTTCTCCCGATTAAAGAAGCCGAACTGGCAGGAACGACAGAGCCCGATATCCGCGAAAAGCTTGAGAAGGAAGTCGTATTCCTTCGTGGCCGACTGCGGTGGATGGAAACTACGATCATCGAAATCATCATCAGCGAAGCACAGAATGAGGCGCGGGATTTTGGCAAGTGGAACTTTGACATTATCCCTCACCGTGTAGTCATGAAAACCGGCTTTCAAACACCTGACGGCAAGCGCACGAATGTGGAAGACGCCTTCAAAGACCCACAGCACCCCTTCCGCATCGCCATTGTATGTGCAATGTGGCTGACCGGCTTTGATGTGGAGTGCCTGTCAACGCTCTACATTGACAAGCCGATGAAGGCGCACAACCTGATGCAGGCCATCGCCCGAGCGAACCGGGTCTTTCCCGGCAAGGATTGCGGCGTGATCGTTGATTACAACGGAATGCTGAGAAGTCTGCGGCAAGCACTGGCTCAGTACGCCCTCGGCGATGACGAAGATGGAGATGGTGGAAAGATCGTTGCGCCCATTGAAGAACTGGTGGCAGCACTGCTGGACGCCATTGAGACGGCTGAGGCGCATCTCCTCAGCTTGGGCTTTGATCCGGCTCGGCTCCGTGGTGCCGCAGGGTTCACCAAGATTGAGGCCTTGCGAGACGCCGTGGACGCGCTTTACACGTCTGACGAGGCCAAGCGTAGGTTCGAGATCATAGTGCGTCAGGTGTTCATCCGCTTCAAGGCACTGCTCATGGAGCCGAGCGCCTTTACCTACGCCGAGCGGCACGACAACCTGGAAGCTATCTACAAAAAGCTTGAAGACAGACGCGATACTGCCGACGTAACGGAGCTTCTCAAAGAGCTGCACCGCATTGTGAATGAAGCGATCCGCGCAGCAACTCCGGGTGATGATCATGCTGAAGGGCTGACCGTTGATTTGAGCCAATTAGATTTTGGAAAGCTTCGGAATGAATTCGCAACCAAGGTCAAGAGGAAGCACGCCGCGCTGCAGGACATCCGGGAACTGGTTGAGCAGAAGCTTGCCCGGATGCTTGAACGCAATCCAATGCGCATGGATTACTACCGGAAGTACCAGGAAATCATCGCCGAATATAACCGCGAAAAAGATCGGGTCACTGTGGAAGATACTTTTGCCCAACTGGTAGCTTTGGCGCAGAGCCTTGACGTGGAACAACGGCGAGCCGCCGAAGAAGGGCTCAGTGACGAAGAGCTGGCAATCTTTGATTTGCTCTTCAAGGAAAATATCACCAAGACTGACCGGGAACGAGTCAAACAGGCCAGTAAGAGCTTGCTCGCCGCTTTGCGTGAGCTGCTTCACAACATGCAGGACTGGACAAAGAAGAGCGCGACAGAAGCGGAAGTCCAGGTGTTCATTCTTGACAACCTGTACGCCGAGTTACCACGGCCTCCATTCACTGAGGAAGAAACAGAAGAGATCGCGGGACGAGTGTATGAGCATGTATGGCAGCAGAGCGTCAGTGGAGCGATGGGCCAGGAAACACGATGAACTTTACCCTTTATCCAGTTTACTGGCTGGCCGATCAGGTTGATGACGAACCTTTCGATCTTCGGCAACTGCCCTTTGATGTCGTCGAAAATGTAACGATAGAGGATGTTTCCGCTCGTTTTCGAGAGAATACATTCGCTGTCTGGACCGAGCAACTCGGTGCTGATATTGCCGAGCACCTTGAGGATGTCAGGTATGCTCTTGTGCATCGCTATGAACCCGAGCCGGCAGTCAGAGTTGCCGAGCATGAGCAGACCCAAGCATCAGAAACGCTGCTTCGCAATCTCGCGGCGTGTTTGCGTTTGATTCGACCAATGCGCCAACATGCATTGTTGATGCGCGGGACTATTCGTGAGGATGGGTCCTTTGATGTTGGTGGATTTGATGTTCCGGCTCTTCATCTGCTTGAAGTCCCGGAAGTCCAGCGGCTTTTCAAGTTGCGCAACGAAGATACCGTTGCACTAAGAACGTATGCGCCGGAGTTTTTGCGTGCGATGAGAGGCCAGTTCTGGAAGTTTAGAATGTCAGTGCAATTTCATGAGCTTGGGCACTTTCAGTCATTGGATTGGAAAGCTCGCTTTCTGCTTTGGTGTTCGGCAATTGAATCGATCTACACGTCTCACAGCCGTGAACACCAGGGTAGCCTGGTGGCAACATCGCGCATCAAGTGGTTCCTAGGTGAGAATACGAGCATCTATGCGCCCGGTGACCTGCCGGATTTACTCGACGATCCCGGAATCACGGTGGGACAAGTCGTCACTGATCTCTATGAGATGCGCAACTTTACTGCTCACGGCGACAGAATCCCTGACCCATTCTTTAACACAATGCTGAGACACGGTTTCAACGGTGGAGTTCAAAAGCGCGAGGTGTTGCTCGAAGCCACAAGCTTCATCATACGTGCAACCCTGCTGCGGGTCCTAAGAGATCATCTGCTCAATCACTTCGTTGACGCAGACGCAGCTGATGCGTATTTTGACGCACAAGGGCTTACAAGGGTGGCACTTGTTGCACAGCTGCGTGCGGCGGCGCAGCGTAATCCGTAATGGCCTTCCGGTGCTTGACGCATGAGCTATTGCACTCCAACTCATGGTGGTGGCACAATGTGAATAGCATCAAGAGCGTGAATGAAAATTCACCGGCAACCTGTTTGGAGAACAAGGTGCCTTGAGCCGAATGGCTCGATGTGGCGTAAAGCAAATTCTCCGCAGAGCTGCCGCCTACGATGGCGGCTTTTCTTTTCGCTGGCGCTTGATGCACTTCACCAGGAGGCATCATGACGACTCGTTCCCGCAAGTCAAGCTCAGACAAATCTAGTCAGCACACCAAGCGCGGCGGTGGAAACATCGACTGTGGCGAAGCGCCGGCTGATCACCCGGCCTATCGCGAACAACGAGGATGGACTGTGCTGTTTCGCAGCAGAGCCAGCCGGCCTGTCGGCGAAAATCAACCAAGAAAACCTCGGCCCAAAAGCGGCCTTTGACTCTGTGCACCGCTCGGTGCGCACTGATGAAAGCTCAAATGATGGAGGCAACTATGAAATGGCTTGGTCTGTGTTTGTTACTTGGATTCTTTGGTTTCATGTTCAACACCGAGGCGGGGGTGATGCTCGCAGTGATCGGCATTGTGCTCTGGTGCGCATCGTCGTTCGTGCCGAAACACCAGGTAGACAATCGTGCAAAGTGACTCTGCATTGCAGAGTGAAGGACGATCCTCTTCTGAGCCGGAGCGGACGCGCTGAAAGTCGTGTCGAGGTCGGATAAGTTAGACCCGTGTCCCCAGCGCGGCACGATGACGAGGATTTTCTAGTTCCCGGCCGCCTTGTGCTCTGTGATCTTGCTGATGTCCACTGCAGTTCCGTTCAGGAGATCGCGCAGCACGGCTACCTCAGCCAAAATGCCGGTATGCAAAGAAGGGTCCAGCACGGGCGCAAACAGCGAGGAGTGCGTGTTGGGTAGCGCCTTTCCGCTCGCCTTGGCCTGAGCCAACTTATCTTTGTCTGCTGCGCCGAGGCGGAAAAATAATGAGGGAACACCCTGCTCGATGTAGACCGAGTAGTCTTCAGAGCCTGTGACTGGCTGCGCCACAACCACGTTATTTTTACCCAATGCGGTTTCGAGCGTGGCTTCAAGGTGGCGCGCCAGTACGGGGTCGTTGTAAACAGCCGACGTGGACTCGAACTTTTCAACCTTCGGCATCTTCTCGGCGCCTGCTGCTTCGGCCTCGGCCTTGGCGACGCGCTCGATGGCCGCCAACAAATGCTGTCGCACTTCAGGCTTGTAAGAGCGTACCGTCAGGCCCATCTCTGCTTGATCGGGGATGATGTTGTTCTTCGTGCCGGCTTGGATGTACCCAACTGTGATGACAGCAGCGTCTCCAGGGTGAATTTCACGGGCTACAATACCCTGCAGGCGCATTGTGATGCTGGCGACGATCAGCACCGGATCGATGGTGGCCTCAGGTCGCGCCCCGTGACCACCTTTGCCGTACACAGTGATTCTGACCGAATCAGCGTTGGCGAAGAGGTAGCCTTGCGCAACTCCCACCTGCCCGGCAGCAATATCGCTGGTGTCGTGCAGGGCAATTCCAATGTCTGGCTTGGGGAAGCGCGTAAACAGACCATCAGCTACCATCTTTTGGGCGCCCGTGATGATCTCTTCTGCCGGTTGGGCGACGAGCATCAGGGTTCCATGCCAAGTATCTTTGCTCCTGGCCATGATGGCCGCCGTTCCCCACCACGATGACATGTGCAGGTCATGGCCGCATGCGTGCATCACCGCTACTTCACGGCCAGTGTCGTCTTTCGTGCGAACCTTGCTGGCGTAAGGAAGCCCCGTTTGTTCTTCCACCGGAAGGGCATCCAGCTCCGTCCGCAGCATCACCGTGGGGCCAGGCCCGTTCTTCATGATCCCCACGACTCCTGTCCCGCCGACGTTCTCAGTAACTTCGTAGCCAAGCTTGCGCAGACGATCCGCAAGCAACGCTGCGGTGCGCATCTCATGCGCAGAAAGCTCAGGATGCTGGTGCAGATCCAGATAGAGAGCCTGTGCATCGGGGAACACAGCCTCCACCTGGTCTTTGAGCGGGGCCTTTTGAGCCACGACGATCAGGGTTGAGAACATCACCCATGTCACCAGTTGAATCGTGCGCGTCATAGTTGCCTCCAGGCACAGGTCAGAGCCCAACCCCCGGTTCGTAGACGCGCGCAATTCTACGCCCGTGCAGCCGCCTGTCAACTGTTGAGATTGACCCTGTTCAATGGTGGGACTGGGACGACTCTTACCCGCAGACAGGGGAAATGCTTGGTATATCGAAGACCGCGATGCGATAGCCACTGCTAAGGCAAAACCCCAAACCGAATAAAGGAGGGTCTCTCTCACAACCAAGTCCGCTGGATGCCGCTGGAAGCCGATTTACGGATAGGGCATCAAGCCAATTGCGCGATGTCGCGCATGAAACGATGATGACCACACGGGCACAAAAAGGAGGCCCTGGCAACGAAGCAAGCCATGCGAAACGAAACCAGTCAGACAGACGAAATCGATACAGTTGACTCAGCGGCTTGGTGCTACGGGTTAGGCCTGATTGTGTTTAAACAGTGAGATCGGATATCTAGCCCTCACTGAACGTAATGATCCTCAACGACGGAGGTTGTATGGAACAGAAACTGATGACGGTGCCCCAGGTCGCAGCGTACCTGCAGTGTTCGGAGGACGCCGTGCGTCTGTGGGAGCGCCAGGGGAAACTGGTGGCCGTGCGCATTGGCAAGCTGGTGCGCTTTCGCCATGAGGATGTGGCTCTGTTCATTGGGCCGAACGACGGAAAAAACTAAAGCCGATTGGGTATTCGCGTACCCAAACGGGCTGATCTCAACCGAAGCGGATGGCTTCAGCCGATGACACGGAGATGCTTATCCGCTTCCTCAACGCAATGCAAGAGGATGAAGCGGGAGCCATGAAGGAATATCGTGAAACATTGCAGCCGCATCGCTGCGCTGTCGCCGGTCTCCAAGTCAGTCCGGGTTGGCGGGTGGCACCAAGCGCAGCATTTCTTGAGGCCATTCGGTGGCAGGTGAGCACTGCTTTGTGACACCTCTCAGATGACACAGATATACAGATACACAGGACAAACAGAAATTCAGGACAAACAAGAATGACAGGATTCACAGAAATTCAAGAGATTCAAGAAAAACAGACAAACAGGGGTGCTTCGTCCGAAGCACGGGACGATGGAGAGAATTCACATGAAGGTCTCTTCGGAATTTTCGATTCGCCTGCGCAGGAAGTAAATCATTCCCGCGAAATATTCTCACCGCCTACACCTGCACCGGAAAATTCACTCGCCGAGGAGATCGGGACTGACATCATCGAACCTGTTCCCCTATCGCCAGAAAACGATAAAGGCGAAGAAGCTGCCAGACCTCAAACGCTCGGAAAATTCATCCAAGAAGCGGCGGCGTACAATCTGGCCGCGCTTGAACAACGGGATGAACACAAGACGGATGGAAAAGAGTGGCACATTGCAATGTTTCACTTCGTCCGGCGCCTGAAAGACCACCCGCAGCTGCACTTCTTGAGCGCAGACGATGCACTGCGGAAAGTGCTTCCGTACATTGAAGAGTGGGATGATGTTGCGCGAGAGGAGCACTGCGTGGTGTCGCGGGAAGAGGAGTTCGTTCGGGCTTGGAAAAAAGTCCGCTTTGGTGAAAGCGATAATCCGCTTCAGAAGGCGCTCGAACTCGCGAGAGCGAAGCCACTAAAACTCTGCAGGAAGCTGGCCAGGTCGGACCGCTATGCAACCCTGGTGTCACTGGCGTTCCATTTGCAGTTGCTGGTGGGAATCGATGAGGTGATCCAGCTTCCCTGCGAGCTGCTGGCGGCTGTACTGGGGTGCAGCAAGAACGCTGTGTCGACTTGGCGCGAGTTCGCGATTGAGGATGGTTTCCTGGAACTGGTCCGCCAGCATGCGTTCTCGGCGACGCAACGTCACGCGACGGACTTTAGATTTCGGCTTGGTCGGGTCGACTCGACTACTCTCGCCGAGAAGCGAGATGAGGCAAGGTGAATGTTGCAGAGGGGGCTGACGAAGTAGCAGCGCAACTCCTTTCGATCAGGCGCGTTACACGACGTAGAGAACCTTTTCACCGCTGTTGACAGGGGTTTTAGAACTGCACGCCACCCAAAAATGTGGGGGAGCCACTTGGGTTCCTTTTAAATCGCGGAAAGTGGAACGCCAGGACCCGCACATGCCCCCACTGCTGTTGGTGTCACCGGAAATCCTGCGCGACGAATCGCGGAATCTCTAAGATGATAAACCTAGCACGATGGGTTAAAATAAAAGCCATGAAATGCAAGATTCATGGAATTCCACTGATTTGCTACTGCCCGGCATGCCGGGGAGCAGTCACAACCAAAAAGAAAGCCAACGCATCCCGCGCCAATGGCAAGCTCGGCGGCAGACCAAAGGGCAGCGGCAAAAAGGGTGACAAATAATGAAGATCTATAAGCGCGGCGACTGGTATCACATCGATGTCACTGTCAGGGGCCACCGTTTTCGGAGGTGCCTGGAGACCACCGACTGGCGCCAGGCACAAAAAGACGCGAAGGAGTTCATCAAGCGCGAGGATGAATTGTTGTCGCAGGTGGGCAGCGAGGGTTTCGCAAAGCTGACTTTCGCCGTCGCCGCTGAGCAATACATTGCTGACAGGGCGCCCAACCTGAAGGAACTAACGATCCGCACTGAGGGAGAGCGGCTGCGCGCTGTGGCCAAGGTGCTTGGAAAGACGCGCCTCTCCCAGATCACCGTGGCAGCTGTTCTGGCTTACATCCGGCGCCGTAAGGCCGAAAGCATCGCCAATGCCACCGTCAATCGTGAGATCGATATCATCCGTGGCGTTCTCAAGAAGGCAAAGCTGTGGCGTCCCTTCGCCGACGACGTGAAGAATCTGAAGGTGGAGCACAATATCGGCCGCGCGCTTGAAGATCATGAGAAACAGCTGTTGCTGGCCAGGGCCTACTCCAGACCGGATTGGGAGGCGGCATTCTGCGCCGCCGTGATCACGCTCAATACGACCATGCGCGGCGTGGAATTGAAGAATATCCAGCTGCGGGACCTCGATTTGACAGAGCAGGTGGTGCGACTGCGGCGAAGCAAAACCGAGGCTGGCAAACGTTCCATCCCGCTCAACGGACCTGCATCGTATGCCGTAGGGCGCTTACTTCAACGTGCCCAAAAGCTTGGAGCCCTGGAGCCAGACAATTACCTGTTCTATTCCTGTGAGCACGGCAAAATCGATACTAAGAAACCGCAGAAGAGTTGGCGAAGCGCCTGGAGGAGCATGACCCGTGCAGTGGACTGCCCCACATGCGGACGGTTGCAGCCCCCATCGAAATGCTGCGCCAACAAGAAGTGCAAAGCGGACATCAGTACGTTGAAGAGCCCACTCCACGGGTTGCGGTTCCACGATCTTCGTCATTGCGCCATCACAGAGCTGGCTGAGTCCCAGGCAAGCGACTCGACCATCAGAGACATCGCCGGCCATGTCTCCGCGCAGATGCTGAAGCACTACTCACACATCAGGATGAAGGCCCGGCGCGAGGCCCTGGAGGGTCTGGCACGCAACAATGCACTGTCAGGTTACGTCACAAACCACGTCACAAACCCGCTTTTGACCGAAGGCACGGCGCAGCATACGGAGAATGAAGTGATTGAAAGTATTGGAGATAATATGGTGGAGCTAGTCGGGATCGAACCGACGACCTCATCGTTGCGAACGATGCGCTCTCCCAGCTGAGCTATAGCCCCACAAAAGCGAGGAAGTGCTGAATCGATTTTACCAGCGGTGGGCGGTTGGGCAAAATCACCGTGCCATAGCCGCCAGGCCGGAGATCGCTTTCCCGCTCACGATCAATGCGCTTCAGGAGGGTCGCGCTCCACTAGCAGCATGCGTTTGATCTGGGGGGAAACTAGTTTACCCTGAACAGCCAGAATTGGCTCACCCCGGCCGCCCGACCATTCGCGTAAGAAGGTCGGGCCAAAAACGCTTGAGATAGACCAGGGCCTTCTCGCGCAGAGCCGCAACCACAATTTCGTTCTTCTTCCCGGCGACGCCCTGCAGAATCTGGCGGGCGCAGTCTTCGGCGGGCATGCCGCGGGCGAGTTCGGAATCCATCTTGGCGTGTTTGCGGCCGTCGCCACGGAGCGCAGAAAGGCTGATCTCGGTGCGAATATAGCCGGGGCAGACCATGGTCACGTGAATGCCGTTACGTTGCTCTTCGGCGCGCAAGGCTTCAAAAAAACCATGCAAAGCGAATTTGGTGGCGGAGTAGCCAGAGCGCATGGGCACACCAAATTTGCCGGCCACACTGGAAATCACGACCAAGTGTCCGTTCTTCTGCGCCAGCATGGAAGGAAGTACGGCGCGCGCCATCGCTTCCGGGGCAAAGAAGTTGACCTCCATCAGACGGCGGTAGACGCTCTCGTCAGTCTCACGCGTGCGGGAGCGTTGGGTGATGCCGGCGTTGAGCACCAGGATATCGAGCCCCTTGAACACGGCAAGGGCTTGAGCAGTCTTTTCCGATAACTGTTCCGCACTGGTTACGTCGAGCGGCAACACGTGCGTGTTGGGCTCGCCGCCGCATGCCGCTTGCACGCGCCGAAGTTCATCTTCGCGGCGGGCGGAAAGAATCAATCGGGCACCGGCGCCGTGAAACGCTTTGGCCAGCGCTTCGCCAATGCCCGAAGATGCGCCGGTGATCCAGACTCTGCGATCTCTGAAGTCCATAAATTCTGTTCTGCTGCAACCCTCAATCAAGTTGATCCAGAAGAGTCTACTTGCCTCTTATGGATTTGTGCCGTCTTGCGATGGCGCAATGAACGAAACAGTGGCAAATTCAAGAAAACTCATTATTTAATAAATGACTTTTCCATTATGAAATACATATTTAGCGACAAATAGCGCAGCACCACAGTAACTTGTAAAGAGTCGTTGCTAAGTCTACTCTCTGAAAATCTAAGCCCGGCGCGGGCGCTCATCAAAAATTTAAGGAGAAGTCTCCGTGAATACGTCATTAACGGCTACGTACGATCTTCGTTTGGTGGCCCTTTCAGTCGTAATCGCCATCTTTGCTTCCTATGCCGCGCTTGACCTGGCAGGCCGAGTTACAGCCGCACGAAACACGGCGCGTCTGGCCTGGCTCATTGGCGGCGCGGTGGCGATGGGAACCGGCATCTGGTCGATGCACTATACCGGAATGCTCGCTTATCATCTGCCAATCCCGGTCTATTACCACATTCCGACAGTCATTCTGTCACTGGTGGCAGCGATCGCTGCCTCGTTCATCGCACTGCTGGTGGTGAGCCGGCCGGGCGTGACCGTGGGCCATGTGACCGTCGGCAGTCTGCTGATGGCAGCGGGTATTTCCGGCATGCACTATACCGGAATGGCTTCGATGCGGCTTTCTGCGATGCACCATTGGGATACGTCATTCGTTGTCGTGTCGATTGTGATCGCGCTGATTGTCGCGCTGGCCGCCCTTGGTTTGACGTATCTCTTTCGCGAGGACAAGCACGACAGGGTGCTTAAAGGCGTCTGCGCCATCATCATGGGTTTTGCGATTCCGGCAATGCACTACACCGCCATGGCAGCCGTGCAATACACCTCGATGCCTGATGCTCCGGATATGACGAACGCGATGGATATTTCTGCCTTCGCCAACACGACCATCATCGTGATTACGTTCCTGCTGCTTGGATCCGTGCTTCTGTTCCCGCGCAAGATCGCTACGCCTAAACCGGCCATTTCTGAAGCATAGTAAAGCAACGCGACTTCCGGGAAATGCGTTGCCTTAGAGAGCGCCTCTGCATAAGAGGCGCTCGCAGTTTGAGGCGAGGAACGACAACGTCGTTACAAACCTTACTGGAGAAGCCTATCTGGTGTCAGAGTTTGGTGCTCATCCGGCTCAGCGTCTCTTCCAGGGCGGCCGTCGAAGCCGCACCCGCCGGCAATCCGCCCTGCGCAAGATCTGCTGAGCCGCCTCCGCGGCCGCCAAGCTGTGCCATGGCCTCTTTCATGAGTTGGCCCATGTTGAATTTCTGACCGGGACTTTGCGCAAAGACCAGCGTGGGCTGGCCGGCGCCGGAGGCCAGCAGCGCAACCACATCGTTCTTCCCTGCCGTCAGCTTCTGCGCCAGCAGCTTGATGAAGACTGCATCGCGTTCGGCATAGCATTGAGTGATCACGCGCCGCGAACCCGAAGCTTGCGCAAGCAGACGCTCCGCGTGCAGTTCAGCCAGCTCTTCCAGCAGTTGATGCTGGACCTTGCCCGCCAATTTGGTTTCGGCCAATGATTTCCGAATCTGCTCCGGCACGTCGTAGATGTGGCTGGAATAAACCGCAGCCGCTTCCGTCAGGGCGGTGTAATCCCGGTGCGCGGCGGCTGCGCCGCGCAGGCCGCAGACAAATTCCACTCGCATTCCCTGCTTTACCTTTTCGATCTTGCGCAGGAAAATGCTGCCGATCTGGCCGGTAGCACGGACGTGCGTCCCGCCGCAGGCAGTCAGGTCAAAATTGGTGATGTCGATGAGGCGCAGGTCTCCGGTTTGTTTTGGAGGAAGTTTGCGCAGGCCGAGCCGCCGTGCTTCTTCCAGAGGAACAAAACGTATGCTCACCGGCCGGTCTTCTGCGATTACCTGGTTGGCCAGAAGTTCAGCTCTCTCCGCCTGCGCGGCCGTGAGTCCACTCGTCTCCAGATCGATGGTGCAGCTTTCCGCACCCATGTGAAAGCTGACGGTCGGCATGTTGAAGAGTTGACTGAAGGCGGCTGAGAGCACGTGCTGGCCGGAGTGCTGCTGAACGTGGTCGAGCCGCCGAACAGAGTCGATTGTGCCGTGCACCGCCGCGCCTGCGGTAAGCGGTTCGGCGGCGAAGTGCAGAATGCGCCCGTCCTCCTCGTCGGCCACTTCAACCACTGCAATCTGTTTACCTTCGGAAGCAAGCGTGCCGAGATCGTGCACCTGGCCGCCGCTGGTCGGATAGAAAGCCGTGCGGTCGAGTACGATCGCGTGCCTGCCATCGCGCGCGAGAGACTCAATCACACGGGCGTCGAAGTCGTGGAGAAAAGAATCGTGGTAGTAGAGGCGTTCAGTCATGGTGTAAATCGAACGAGATATGAACTCAATGGAAGCCGCTCATCATCACCACATCAGTCTTGCGCGCGCCGCGCGAGAAGGCGAGCCGCTTGCCATCCGGTGAAAATGCATAGGAAAACATGTTGCCGCTGGTGAAGTGTGTGAGCTGCTGAATGTTTCCGCCGCTCAGAGGCTGCTTCCAGATATTGGTGGCACGATCGCGCGTCAGCATGAAAGCAATAGCTTTGTTATCGGGTGTAAATCGCAGCAACTGGATGCCGAACGGGGTATCGAACGTATACAGAGGGGCGCCGCCTTGGGCCGGCGCAACCACCAGCTTGGAGTGCATCTGCCCGTTTTCAACCTGCTGCGAAGTGTACAGGACCATTTTTCCATCGCCCGAAAAATGAAGCTGGCTTAGTGGCAGATTCACCTTCACCGGAGTTCCGCCCTCAATCGAAGTGCGCAAGATCGCGCCGTCTGCTGCGTAAATCACTGACTTCGAATCAGGGGTGCAACTATAGATGCCCATGACGGGCTTGTCGGAGATTTTCGCGGCGTTGGAGCCGTCTGTGTCGGCACGCCACAGTTCAAACGCTCCTTCGCGGAAGGTGGTATAGACCAGGTGTTTCCCGTCCTGACACGGTGAAAGCTGGAAATGCGGCAGGCGGTCGTTGGTTAGTTGGCTCTTCCCGGAGCCATCAGGGTTCAAGAGCAGCCACTGGAATTTCTGATCGACCATGCCGATCCGATTCCCGATCCATTCCAGCGTGAGCCCCAGGGGTTCACCAGAAGTGATCTCTTTGGGATCAGAGCCGTCCGCATTCGCCACCCAAACATCGCTCTGGATCGTATTCTGCAGAGTGACCAGCGAATTTCCGTCGCGGCTGACCTCCAGACAGCAAGGATCGTAGTTGCTGAGATCGTTGGTAAAGCGTGACACCAGACCGTCCGGATAGCTCACAAGCCATATCTGGCCACGACCGCTCTCAGCATCTGCTGCCACCACCAGAATGCCACGACCATCCGGCAACCATGCAGCGGCTCTCGCGCCGGCGGTGAAGGAATGCACTTCCTTGACCTGTCCTGCAGCAGCAGGCACTGTTTGCAGAACCCATCTGTTGGCGCCGTTTCGGATTTCGGGTGAAATGAAGGCGAGGGTCTTGCCGTCCAGAGACCAGGAAACCGCGGCATTGCCTGGGGCAAAGGAATCCCGTTGCACCAGCACCTTTTCTCCGCTGCCATCGGCGTTGGCGACGAGGATCTGATTGGATGGGTGCTGAAGAATGCCGCGGACGAACGCAATCTGCTGGCCGTCAGGCGAAAAGGCTGGGGGTGAATCCACGTCCCTGATTAGCTGCTGCGCCGTGCCTCCCAGGCTGGGAATGCGATACAGGTAGCGGAAATTCGTGGTGGACTTGTCCGAGCGCACGAACATCACGTAGTTGCCATCGGGCGTAAAGTTGACCGCAACAAAACTCACCTGATCCGGCGCCAGTATCTGCACGTTGCTGCCCGTAGCCAACTGCTCTACCCACAGGCTCTCCAGCGCGCCATCGCGCAGGACATAGACGATGTAGCGATTGTCGGGAGAGAGCGCCGCAGCGCCGGCATTGCCGCCGCTGGTGATCTGGCTGATCTTCATGTTCTGCAGGTTGAAGCTGGGCTCCCTGCCGTGAAAAACGAAATAGATTCCCACAATCGCAGACAAAACGACGACGATCGCGATTGCACCGAACACAATCGGGTTTGCCTTGTTCTTCGACGCCTGCGTTACAACCGTGCTGGAAGCTGCCGGCATAGCGGCACTGCTAGCTGCTGCTGTTCGTCCCGACGATGGCAATACCACGCGCCCTGAGCTGGTATCGCGCTTCAGGCGCTTCAGTTCGGCCTTCATCTCCGCAGCGCTCTGGTAGCGGAGATCTCGATCTTTTTCGAGCGCGGTGCGAACGATTTCATCCAGCTTTGGCGGCAGCTGCGGATTGTAACCGGAGATGGAAGCGGGATCGTGATTCAGAAGATTATCGAAAATTACCGCCGCGGTTTCGCCCTCAAACGGCAACTTGCCGCTAGCCATCTCATACAGAACGGCCCCGAAAGAAAACAGATCCGTGCGCGCATCCAGCGTTTTCCCGCGCGCCTGCTCCGGTGACATGAATGCCACCGTGCCGACAGCCGTGCCCGGCGAGGTCAGATGTTCGGATGCAGTCAGACTGGTGCCGGCATAGGTCGGCTGGCTGGCGGTTCGGCCTGCGGCCACGAGCTTGGCCAAGCCGAAATCGAGCACCTTGGCCTGGCCACGCGATGTAATCAGAATATTGGCCGGCTTAATGTCGCGATGAATGATGCCGCTTGAGTGCGCTGCATCCAGCGCGTCAGCCACCTGGATGGCGAGATCAAGCAGTTCCTGCAGTTCGGGACGATGGCTCTCCAGATAGCGATCGAGCGGCTCGCCTTCAATGAATTCCATGGCGATAAAGAACTCGCCGTTGTCCTCGCCAATTTCATAGATGGTGCAGATATTGGGATGGTTCAACGCTGAAGCGGTGCGCGCTTCCTGTTTGAAACGCTCCAGAGCCTGCTCATTGCGGGCAAGCTCATCGGAAAGAAACTTGAGAGCGACCCGCCGGCCGAGTTGCAGATCCTCGGCCAGCCACACGGTTCCCATGCCGCCTGAACCAACACGCTCCAGCACGCGATAATGTGAAATCTGGCGGATGAATCCTTCTCCCTACTGCATTGGACTATAGTGAGGAGGCAAAGCACTCGTCAAATTGAGGCGCTGATGTTCAGCTCTCGGGAGCGCCGACATGTGACTCGGACTGCGTGGCGCTGATGTTGAGCGCGTCGGCAATCACATCGATGTATTTGAGGCCGGAGCCGGTATTGAAGATTACAACCTTGTCGGTCGATTTGAGAAAGCCTTCGCTCACCAGCCGCTGATACGCGGGCAGGCAGGCAGCGCCCTCCGGCGCGGCCAACAGACCTTCCTCGCTCGCCCACTCTTTCACCCCGGCGAAGATCTCATCATCGGAAACCGAGACTGCGGTGCCGCCGCTCTGCTTGAGAATGTCGAGGATGATGTAATCGGCGTAAGGCTTCGGCACCCGTAGTCCGGCAGCCGCTGTGTGCGCGTTCGGCCACATCTCCATTACCTGCTTGTGGTCATTCCACGCCTTGACCGCAGGGGCGCAACCGGCGGCCTGGACCACGATCATCTTCGGACGCTTCTTGCCGCTGAGCCAGCCCAGCTGCTCCATTTCAGCGAAGGCTTTCCACATGCCGATGAGACCGACACCGCCACCGGTGGGATAGAAAATGGCGTCAGGCAGCTCCCAGTTGAGCTGTTCAGCGACTTCGTAGCCCATGGTCTTCTTGCCTTCGACGCGGAACGGCTCCTTCAGCGTGGAGATATCAAACCAGCCCTCGGCCTGCTTGCGCTCGTTGACCATCCTGGCGCAATCGGAGATCAGGCCGTCCACCAGCGTGACGTTCGCACCGTACGACTTGCACTCAACCAGGTTCGCCAGGGGCACATCTTTCGGCATAAAGATGTGAGCTTCAATTCCTGCCGCAGCACAATAGGCAGCCAGCGCGCTGGCAGCGTTGCCGGCGGAGGGAACAGCGAGCTTTTTCAATCCGTATTGCCGGGCCATCGTCACCGCGGCACAAAGGCCACGGGCTTTGAATGATCCGGTGGGATTCAGTCCTTCATCCTTTATATATACATTCGGATATTCGCGGCTGGGCAGCATGGGAGTAAAGCCTTCGCCCAGAGTCACCGGAGAGTCGCCGGGGAGAACCTCGCGGTAACGCCACATGGTGGCCGGACGTCCACGAAGAGAATCGGGGGTGAACTTCCCTTTCAGCGCTGCAAGATCATAGCGAACGTAGAGTGAGCCGCCATCCTTGGGACAGATGGTCTGTGGTTGCGAGGGGTTGATGTGCTCTCCGCACTTGGAGCATTCCAGGTAAGCAATTTGGGCCATGGATTGAGTGTAGCAAATGCGCTAGTGATATCTTTTTTCGCCCGCGGGGATTTCTATCTGCATGCGGTTGCCCGGCGAAGGCAACGGGCAGGTGGAATAAGGGTTGTAGGCGCATGGCGGGTTGTAGGCTTTGTTGAAATCAATTTCGACGGTTCCATCTTTTGGCAGATCAGTATCCAGGAAGCGCGCGGCTTGGTAGGTATCTTTGCGGCTGGTGAGGTCGCGAAAGACGATGAAGAGGCCTTCCGGGTCGTCCTGCTTTTCCGCGTCAAGACGAAACTCCTTGCCACCGAGCTGGAAAGTCACGTAGCCGGCCAATTCGGTTTTTTCGCGGTCACCAAGGATGGTTTCGATTTCGACCGAACGCGGCGAAGCGTAAGGCGTGAATCGGGCAATCACGTGATACCTTGCGTCGATGGGAAACCAACGCAGCCCGGTGAACTCCTTCCGCAGTTTGCTGTTCTTATCCTTGAGGCGAATGCCAAAACGCGGCCCGCTGGCGTGAACGAAAAAAGTCAGGTCGCCGATGACCAGTCGATCGACCTTCGAGTCAGGCCGCAATTCCGCGGTTTCAACCGGCTGTCCGGCCATCGTGATGGCTACGCCGGGATTCACGTGCACCGTGGTCTTGCCACCGTGCAGCTCAAAATACCCCGCAGCGGCGGGAACCGGAGAAGGAAGCACCACGTCGTTCCCGGCAGCGGAGCCGAACGTATTCTTGCCTTCGTGCAGCCAGAAGAGACCACTGACGGTGAGCCAGCCATCGTCGGCGCGGAGCTTGGCTTCATATTTCTGTCGCCAATCCTCAACCGATTTCTCATACGGGGAGACGCCTGACGCGCCGAACCTGGCGCAGAGCGCAAAGGCCAGCAGCGCCAGGCCAGTCCGGGAAAACAATTCGGCGCGAATCATCGTTCTTACTACTTTCCTTCCGTTGCCGCCTCCTGCAGCGACTTCGGATCCGAGGTATTCTTAGGCGATGCTTTCTGCAAGGCGCTGACCAGAAGCTGGCCGGATTTCGGGGTTGCAACCTTATGATCGATCACTACGTCGCGAGCCGAAACTTTGTGGCCGTAGACTTTTTCCGTGGCGCTGTTGTCGGGACGCAGGGTTGAGCCGTCGAGCGAGATGCCGGCGAAGAGACCGCGTGAACGGGAATAAGTAAGAATCTCGGCGTGCATGAGCACGTCAGTCGCGGCCTGCGCGTCGCGGCCCACGGGGCCCGCAGCCGCGGCAGCATCCGCGCCCAGTTTGACCTTGCTCTTCAAAATGGAATCAATGCCTTTGGGGTTAACCACCAGCAGGACAAAGTCGGTGGCCTGGCCGCCAATCTGGAAACCGATATTGGCGCCTTCCAGCGCAACCATCGCCGGCGGTCCCCAGGGGCCGGTGAAGGCTTTGCCGCTGCGGCAGGTCATCGCGCCACGGCCATAATTTCCGCCAACGCCGAGAGCAAGTTTCTTCACCGAAGGAATCACGATCACGCACTCGGCCTTGTCCAGAACGGTTTTGGGAAGACTGTCCGGGATGTTGAGAATCTCCATCAGCACCTCGCCGGAATGGCGGAGGCGGTCGGCTTCATGCTCCTGGGCCACCACCACGGTGGAAGCCAGGAATGTGGAAAGTGTTAAGGCAATAAACTTCTTCATCGTCAGTCCCCTCTTGAATGTTTTGGCCCGCGCGGCAGCAAATTCCGAAGGCACTCGATCCCACCAAGCCAACAATCAGCTTGTTGGTGCACTGCAGAGTCCCCTTTCTCTTTTTTGGACGTGCCAGTCGCCGGAAGGCAATCAGGTAAACTGTATCACCTTGCGAAGGCTTGTCTATGCGTTTTCTCACCGTACGAACGGTGTTGGCCCGTTGTCCGCATTTCCGGCCCCCCATGGCGGCGTTGAGTAAGCAATAATGAAGATGACTTCCATGGGTAAATTGCGCTCGAATTCGTGCCGCCATCGGCAGTGTGGAGTCCACGTCTGGCGGAGTGCGCTGACTTTGGTCGTTCTGGTCGCGCTTTCCGGTGGTTTACCGGCACAAAGCAATGAACCATGGCATTTTGCCGTCGCGGGTGACTCCCGGAACTGCGGCGATGTAGTGATGCCGGGAATCGCCGCGTCAGTGAATGAAAAGCAGGCAAGGTTTTATTGGCACCTGGGCGATATGCGCTGGATTTATTTTGCTGATGAAGACATAACCCACCGCAAGCAGCGCCCAAAAGGAAGTTATCGTGCTATTGCCTGGGACGATTTCATTGAACACCAAGTGCTCCCATTCGGCTCCATGGATGTCTATGTAGGCATCGGCAACCACGAAGCTGCTCTGACCACAGACCGTTCGATCTTTGTTGAGAAATTCGGCAAGTGGCTGCCTGAACCCAGGTCTTATTACCATTTTGTGAAAGATGACGTGGACTTCATCTACCTCGATAATGCCACCAGCAATGAATTCAGCGAACAACAGCTGACTTGGCTGGAAGAGCGACTTTCACAGGATGATTCTGACCACCGCATCGACGCAATCGTGGTAGGGATGCATGAGGCTTTACCACACAGCATCGCCGGTGGACACAGCATGAATCGGGCCGATGACAACGGAAGACAAAATGGCATCGCCGTCTACAAAAAGCTCTTGGACGCGCAGCGTCGCGGTAAACGGATTTATGTTCTCTGTAGCCATTCTCATTACTTCTCGCCTGAGCTATTCAATACCGGCTACTGGAAGAAACACGGCGGCGTGATTGATGGATGGATCGTCGGCACAGCGGGAGCGAGGAGATACGCTCTTCCCAAGCAAGCACCCGAAGGCGCTACAAACTCGCAATATGGTTACCTGCTGGCGACAGTAAACCCGCCGGGGACGCCGGCGGGTACCATCACATTCGAGTTCAAGCCTGTTGCTGAGGAAGATGTTCCCAAAACGGTTCGCGACGAATATCCAACCAGCTTCGTGGATTGGTGCTTCACTCAGAACGGCCTGCCGCAGGGGCGCCCCAAACAACGGTTCCCGTAGCTGGTCCTTTAGCTGGTCTTTCTTCCTGCTCCGTTTAGGTTGCGCCAGTTTCTCGACAGTTTTTTACACCGTCTGTACTAAGGTGGCTGCACTACCGCGACGCGACAAAGCTTGCACAATCCCCCTGCTTTTGCGATATGATTCGCGGTCACCTTCCTACACTCGCGGGAGTACATCCTATGAAAACGCTACTTAAGATGATCGCTCTTCTGGCGCTCGTGCTGGGGCTCTCCGGCATGCTGATGGCGCAAGCCAAAGCGGGAGATCGCACCAAGAAAGGCACGGGAGCAAACGCAAGCAACCCTGCAGCCACTGACAAGAAAGTTGCCGGCGAAGACAAGACTACGCCGCCCTCCGGCACGAAGGCGGAAGACAACAAGTCCAAAGATCCGCTGGAGAACATACACTTCCGCAATCTGGGCCCGGCCGTGGGCGGCGGACGCGTCACGGCGGTGGTTGGCATTCCCGGCAAGACCAACGTTTATTACGTGGGCGCGGCCGGCGGCGGCGTTTTCATGACACAGGATGGCGGCCTGTCATGGAAGGCGATTTTTGAGAAAGAGTCCACGGCCTCGATCGGCGCGATCGCGTTGGCGCCCTCGAACCCGAACCTGATCTGGGTAGGCACGGGCGAGAAAAACGTCCGCAATGATGTGATCACCGGAAAAGGCGTTTTCTTTTCATCCGACGCTGGAGCCACATGGAAATTCATGGGGCTGCGCGATGCCGGGCAGATTTCGAACATCGCCATCGACCCGAATGATTCGAACACCGTCTTTGTCGGCGTGCTTGGGCATGCGTGGGGACCGAACGCCGAGCGCGGCGTCTTCCGCACTACTGACGGCGGCAATACCTGGAAGAAAGTTTTGTTCATCGATGAAGACACCGGCGTGAGTTCGCTGGTGATGGATCCGGGGAACCCGATGGTGCTTTTTGCCGGCATGTGGCGGGTGCGGCGCTATCCGTGGGCGCTCGACAACGGCGGCACCAGCGGCGGCATCTTCCGCTCCACAGATGGCGGCAATACCTGGAAGAAGCTGACCGAAGGCCTGCCTACGGAGGCGACCGGACGCATTGGCCTGGGCGCTGCGCCGAGCAATCCGCGGCACATCTATGCGCTGGTGGAGAACAAGAAGGGCACGCTTTACGACTCGGTTGACCTCGGCGATCACTGGAAGATGGTGAGCAACAATCACAATCTGGCAGCGCGCGGATTCTATTTCAGCGAGTTGCAAGTCGCGCCGAACGATGACAGCAAGGTGTACTTCCTTTCTTTCAATATTATGGTTTCCGAAGATGGCGGAAAGACGGCCCGCAGCACCTCGGCGCGGGTACACGTTGACCATCACACCATGTGGATCGATCCGGAAAATCCCAACCGGATCATCAACGGCAATGACGGCGGCGTTTACGTGAGTTCTGACGCGGGCCGCACGTGGCGCTATCTCGATAACCTGCCCATCGAGCAGTTCTACTCGGTCGCCCAGGACGATGAGACGCCGTATAACCTGTGCGGCGGCTTGCAGGACAACAACGGCTGGTGCGGACCTTCCAACAGCCTGAGCCGCGGCGGCGTGAGCGGCTTTGACTGGTATACGGTGACCGGCGGCGACGGCGAATATGCCGTGCCGGCCCGCGGCAAGGGCACGCACCTGGTCTATACCGATTCACAAAACGGATCGATTCAGCGCTTGAACAATGAAAACGGAATGTCGAACTCGGTGCGGCCTTATCTGCATGGCGTGCAATCGATGAAGCCATCCGATTTGAAATATCGTTTTAATTGGACCTCACCCATCGCGGTATCGTTGGCCGACCCCAACGAGGTTTACCTGGGTGGCAACGTCTTGTTCCGCTCCACCGATGGCGGCAAGAGTTGGACACCGATCAGCCCGGATCTCACCCGGAATGACAAGAGCAAGCAGGAAACCAGCGGCGGACCGATCTGGTGGGACATCAGCGGCGCCGAAACGTTTGGCTGTATTCTCTCGATTTCCATTTCGCCGGTCGATCCCAAGACGATCTGGGTGGGCACGGACGACGGCGTCGTGCAGGTAACGCATGACGGCGGCAAGACCTGGAGCAACGTCACTACCAATATTCCCAACCTGCCCCAGTGGGGACGCCTGCAGCAGATTGACGCGGCGCCGAGCGATGCGAACACAGCCTACATCGCTGTGGACTTCCACGAAGTCGAGAACAATAAGCCATACGTCTTCAAGACCCATGACAGCGGCAAGACCTGGACCGCAATTTCGGCTGGGTTGCCACAGGATGATCCGGCACGCGTGATCCGCGAAGATCCAAACCGCAAGGGGTTCCTGGTGCTGGGCACCGACACGAGCCTGTTCTACTCGAGCGACGACGGCGCACACTGGACACAGATTAAGAGCAACTTTCCCACGGTGCCGGTCTACGACTTGAAATTCATCAAGAAGTCGCACGACCTGGTGGTGGCAACGCACGGGCGCGGCTTGTTCGTGCTGGATGACATCACGCCACTAGAGGAGAGCGGAGCGGAGCTGGCCAAGAGCGACTTCCATCTCTTCCCGATCGCAGCCTCCACGAACTGGCACAACTGGAACAAACATGGCTTTGCCAGCGGCGGTTACGTTGCGCCTAACCCTCTCAATGGAGCGGTAATCACATACTGGCTGCCGAACGAGATCAAAGAGAACAACGAACATGGAGAACGTGGAGAACGCGGAGCTGGACGTCGCCGCCAGGGCGAGACGCCGGTAAAGATCACCGTAGCGGACAGCAGCGGAACAGTGATCCGCACGATGTACGGAACCACCAAGTACGGGTTGAATCGCGTGGCCTGGAACCTGCGGTATGACGGGCCGAAGCGGCTGAACTTCCTGCCTCCGCCGGAAGGGCTGGACGATCAGGATTTCTTCTTCGATCCCAACACCGGACCCAATGCGCTGCCGGGCACGTACAAGGTGTCGGTGACGGTGCATGGAAAAACCGAGACGCAAACGGTGGAAGTAGAGACCGATCCGCGCTTCCCAACCGATAAGAGCGCGATGGAAGCCCAGTTGAAGCTGGCGCTGCAGTTGCGCGATGAGGTCTCCGCGCTACATGAGGGACTGAACCGGCTCAACAGCCTGCACAAGCAGATCGGCAGCCTGGAGGAATTGCTGACTTCAGACGAAGGCACGGAAGGCGCAACCAACGCGTCTTACAAGCCGGTGCTGGAGCAGGCGCGTGCGCTGGACAAGAAGATCACAGCCATGCAGGAACCGCTGTACAACAATGAAATCCAGACGGGAAGCCAGGATGACATCCACTATCTGCAGCGTTTCCAAAACCGGTTGCAGGGCGTCATGCGCGGCGTGATGGGCGGTTATTACGACGCGCCAAACCCAATCCTGGTGGACGAGGCGAATGAAGTCCACAAAGAACTGGAGACCCAGCTGGCACAGATCAACACTTTCCTGAACACGGAAGTCGCAAACTTTAACAAGACTGCGGCGGAACACGGGTCAAGCACCTTGTTCGCCGGCGGTCCGATCCAGATCAAGCCAGGAGCGGGCGCAGCAACCAGCGCCAGCACAGGCAATGACGAAGATCAGGACGACGATCAGGACTAGCCGTCGGGTAAAACCTTACCGCGGATGAACACGGATTAACGCGGATTGAAATTGGGCGTGGCTGCGGCCGCGCCCTTTTTGTTCGTAAAACGGCCTGCAGAAGAAAAGTTCCAGCCGATCCAGCCTTTGAGTGAGCAGCAATGGGAGAAGCTGCATGAAGGTGACAGCGTAGGGCAGCCGGGAACGCTGAACAGCGAGCAGCGCTCGACTAGAGCGGCGATATCGTTTCAACACGGGAATGCAGGGCTATGCGACTGAAGCGACTTCTGTTATGTTCGAAGTTTGCAAAGACAGGAGCGCCAACCATGTCCATTCCTCCGCAGCCCAATATTCGCCTGACGAATGCCGCAGATTATCGCGACGGATATGCCAACTCCGTGCAGATTCGCGTGAGCGTATGGGACTTTCTCCTGGTCTTCGGGCGTTTGCAGCCGGTGACCGTTCAGGAAGTGGAAGTACAGAATTTTCAGGGAATCTATCTTAGTCCACAGCAGGCCAAAGCATTGCTGACCATCCTGGAGCAGAACGTGCGCCAGTACGAGGGCACCTTCGGGGAGATCAAACTCGATCCCGGATTTACCGCCCAGCAGGGACAGATTAACTAGCGCCACGACGTTCCGTTTTCATCGCGCACCAGAGAGAGCCAAAGAGCATTGATCGCATCAAACGCCAGCCGGCCGTCGCAAATCTCCTCCTGGCGAATTTTTCCTATTGTCTTTGTCGCGATTTTCATCATGCACGCGCCGTTGCTGCGCCTGCCCTTCTTCTGGGACGAAGCCGGCTTTTACATTCCAGCAGCGTATGATCTGGCGCACTCGCACACGCTGATTGCAAAGACCACGATTGACACGGGACATCCGCCGCTTTCCGCAGCGTATCTGGCGGTGTGGTTTACGCTCAGCGGATGGAAACCGGCGGTCGCGCGCATCGCCATGCTTTTGCTGGCGGCGTTCGCGTTGACCAACGTATTCCTGCTGGCGCGACGGCTTACACGCACCAGCGTCGCCGTGGCAACGACGATCGCTACGGCGGTCTATCCCATCTTTTTTGTGCAGAGCTCGCTGGCGCATGCCGATCTCACCGCGGCGGCTTTCACGCTCTGGGGGCTCAGGCTTTATGTGGAAGAACGCGTCTGGCCCAGCCAGTTCGCGTTCTGCCTGGCCGTGCTTAGCAAGGAGACGGCCATCATCACGCCGCTGGCGCTGATCGTGTGGGAGCTCTGGCAACGGGGCCCGGAAGCTGGCCGGAGCCGCATCGTGCGCGCGAGCACCAATCTCATTCCGGCTGTGCCTCTCGTGCTATGGCTGCTCTATCACCATCATGCCACCGGCCGGTTCTTTGGCAACGCCGAGTTTTACCAGTACAACGTCACTGGCGCGCTGAGCCCGCCACGATTTCTGCTGGCACTGGCGCAACGCATCTGGCACCTCTTCGGCACGATGAACATGCTGGCGCTTACCGCCGCTGCAGGCGTTGCCATGTTCTTTCCACCGGTTAAAGATGAGGCCGGCGAACGCCCTCGGATCGCCATCCCTGTGCAACTCATGTTCGCGCTGATCATGGTGGCGCACGTGGTGGCGTTTTCGTTGGTTGGCGGAGCCCTGCTCACGCGCTACCTTCTGCCCGTATATCCGCTCGTGATTCTGATCGGAATGTCCACTTTGCACCGGCGCATCGGGCGTTGGGAGTGGCCGGCCGCTTTGATGGTGATTTTTTTTGTGCTTGGCCTGTTCTTCGATCCGCCGTACAGAATCGCGCCGGAAGACAACCTTAGCTATAAAGACTTCATTGAACTTCACTATCGCGCCGCGCAGTTTCTCGCGCAGCACGAACAGAACAACGTGATTCTCTCTGCCTGGCCGGCCACCGACGAGCTGACCCGGCCGTACCTGGGCTACGCGCATCAGCCATTTCAAGTGCTGCCGGTTCGCGACTTCGACGTGGAAGAGCTGTTCCGGGCACGCCAGATGCGCTCGCAATACCAGGTGGCTTACCTGTTTTCCACTAAATACGAATCGGCGCCCTGGATCAAATCCTCTCTGTGGGAAAAACTGAACCGGCAGTTCTTTGGCTATCACCGCGACGTCGCCCCTGAATTGGCGGCTGAATTTCTGCGCGGCAAGATCGTCTTTCTGGCCCGCAACAAGGGCGAGTGGGTAGCAATCGTGGAGATGGAACAGCCGTCGCGGGTGGCCAGTGCCGACTCTCCTCGGGATTGATACCTTGTCGCAATCGCCAGTTCGAAAACAGGCAAGCGAACCTCCCCACGGCGCACTTCTACAGCTCGTCATCCCGAGGTCCGTAGAACGAGCCCGTGCTGTCATCAACGGGCGAGTAGGGCCGAGGGACCTAGCCTCTACGATCAGTACGAACAAAGCGCAAGGTCCCTCCGTCCTGCTCACACGCCGATCTGCCTATTCACGCCAAAAGCTGGCGTGAATGGAGCGCGGACTGCGCGTGTTCGCTGACAGCTGTCGGGATGACGTGTGAACGGAAAATAAAAAAGCACAGCCGAAAACACGGGCTGTGCCGTTCCTTAATGACAGCCAGCGGGAGCAGGCTGTCCCTGGTTTAGGCTAAGAAAGCATCCGGGTCAATACCCAATGAATTTTTGCGTTATACCAAAGGTATCCGACAACCAATGCCGTCGATTCTACTGCTTTGGCCCACACTGCGCGTTTCATGGCCCGTTACCTCTCCCATTCCGGTTTAGCCGTTTGCCTCTACTTCTACACGTGCACGGGCAAAAGGCCGCGTCTCACTGGGGGAGAGAATGCGCATCTTTTTCCAGTCGTAAGCGAACTCGGTACCGCAATCAAGGCACACTACATAAGTTCCCGTCTGCGTTGCTGCTTCACAACGGCGCTGTCCCCGTTTGCTGGTCTGGGGGAAACTGATGCGTTTGTGCCAGCATCCGAACAAAGCGTCAAAAATCTTCACAATCTCCTCCCGGCGGCTGCTTTTGATTTGGGGCGCTCGAACCACGCTCACCAGTAGCCTTCGGCATATTTCCTGGGCCCATTACTTCCCTGGGTTCACCGAACCGCGAGGCTCGGCACCTTCGTACCTGTTAGATAGTGCCTGACACCCCTTTTTCGTTTCACCGGATTTTCTTCAGCACATGACAAAAAATGTCATATGTTTCTATTCCAGCGACTACTTTCAATACGTTTAACGCAGGAACTCTGGATTTGTTGCATTAAGAATCGTTATTGCCGGGAAGCCCGTGGAAAGCCTGTTCCTCCTTCAGGATGGAAACTCAGCTGCTGGGTCCTACCCCTGCCGGCGACAGGTACACTAATTTCATGGGTGAAGAAACCATGAATTCCAACGCCTCCCCGGCGCCGGGAAGATCTTCTCAATCGGGCAAACCGTGGATCTGGTCCATAGGCATTTATGCCGGAGCATCTCCGTTTGAGCTTGCGCCGGCCGGCCGTAATCCCGTAATCTCCGCCGGCGATGTAAGCGACGTGCCCGCCCGTTTTGTCGCTGATCCTTTTATGTTGCTGGTTGACGGCCTGTGGCACATGTTTTTTGAAGTCCTGAACAATCAAAATGACCGTGGCGAGATCGGCCTGGCGCTCAGCCCTGACGGATTAGCCTGGCAATATAGCCAAATCGTGCTGCGGGAGCCTTTTCACCTTTCTTACCCATACGTGTTCCGCTGGCAAGACGATTACTACATGATCCCGGAGACGCTGGGCGCGAATGCCGTCCGACTTTATCGTGCAAGTGCGTTTCCGAAGGAGTGGACTCACGTCAAAGATCTCTTTTCCGGAACGCATGCTGATCCCTCGATATTTCGCCGCGACAACCAATGGTGGCTCTTTACCTGTCCCAAGCCCTACCAGCATGACACGCTGGCCCTATTCTCAGCGCCGGATCTCACTTCGCGCTGGACCGAACACCCTATGAGCCCGCTGATTACCGGCAATCGCAACATCGCCCGGCCGGGAGGCAGGGTGATCCTTTATGACAACAAGCTGCTGCGCTTTAGCCAGGATTGTCTCCCCATCTACGGCAGGCAGGTCAGGACTTTCGAGATCACCGAGTTGACTGCCACCTCTTATGCAGAGCATGAGGCGCCGCAATCTCCTGTGCTGGTTCCGCAGGGCGACGGTTGGAACTCGTCTGGCATGCACCACGTGGATGCCCACCGCCTGGAAAATGGAAAATTTCTGGCATGTGTGGATGGATTGAAGAATTTTTGAAACTGGCCCTGTCGCACAACTGAGATCGCAACGAACGTGATGGACCTGGATGATTCTGTCGCCAGAAAATCTATTTCTGGGTCACAGGTTCGCTGCAGCTTGGTTCAAACGAGTGGCTGACAAGATCAAGGCAAACAAACTCCGCTTTGTGTGAACCGATGCGCCGGTCAGGTCCAAACGTGATCGGTGGAAACAGGCCCGTTCTGAAATCGTGCATTTGTTCCAAAGCGAGAAGGAGGTTTTCGCGGGTAGGATTCTTCCCTGCACGCGTCAGAGCAGTCTGCAAGACTTCGGCGGCGCAATAAGCCGACATCAAGAGCAGCCGGTGTTCACCGCTGAGATTGTGGCGCTCCAGGAACTTGTCGAACTCGCTCAGCCCTTGAAGATTCGGCTCCAATGCAGGATAGACCGCAAACATCCTGCCTTGCAGCGGCGCCGGTCCGGTGAGGACTGAATCATCGAGCAGAGGGCCCAGCAGAAAAAGCTTTGGATACCACTTGGCGTCGTCAGCCGCCTTGATCCACGGGGTCACAACATCGCTTGTGGCGAAGAGGAAGACGGTATCGATGCCCCAGGCCTTGAAGCTCTTCACCAGTTCAGCCGGGTTTTCGGGAGAAACATATTCAGCAGGTAACGAGGCGCCTGATTCTTTCCACATCGCCTGCATAGCCGCACTGAGTTCCAGCTGCTGACTGCGGTCGCCGAAAACCACCGCGCTTTTGCCCGCCGCGACGTTCTGGCGCTGCACGGCAAACCGGCCCAGTTCCTGCACCAATTGTTCAAATCCGGGCAATAGATAAAAGACCTCGCGATTGGCGGGATCATCCGGCACGGAGAGGGCCAGCATGCCTGCCAGCGGCACCTTCTTTTCATGCGCCAGTCCGGCCAGCGCGCCTTCAGCGCCCGGCGCAAACGGCGCTACGAAGGCAAAGATCGGCTGATGCACAAGCTGTGTCGCATTCCTGACCGTGGTCGCGCGATCAGGGCCGGTGTCGGCAAAGCGCAATGTGATGCGGCGGTTGTAAATTCCGCCGCGCTGATTGAGGTCCGCGAAATACGCGGTGAGCACGGCCTTAACTGCCTCGCCTTCTTCGGCGTTCGCGCCGTGAACCGGCGCCAGGCTGCCCAGCGTCAGCGTTGCCGGCGAAACGCCGGGAGTGGTTGTGTGTAAGTTGTGCTGCAGCAGATTAACTCGTACGTTATCGTCCGGGGCAGGTAAGGCGCTCTCCGCCAGGAATGAAGGACTGTTGCTTGCGCTATTGAATTCGACGGTTTGTGTTTGCTTGGTCTGTGTTGGGACGGTCTGTGCAGCTGCTTTCGTTATCGAGGCAGCAATCAGAGATAAAGAGATAGCAGCAACCACCGCGGCGAATCTTTGGGGAGAGTGCTTCACGTCAAAACCTATCCGAAAAATGGAGGCCCTGGGCGGAGTCGAACCGCCGACCTGCGGTTTAGGAAACCGTCGCTCTATCCATCTGAGCTACAGGGCCGTAAAACGTATCTTCTCATTCAACAAAATCAGAGGTCCTTCGGCTTCGCTCAGGATTTCGCCTGCGGACTCCCGCTCGGCTTCGCCTCGCTCACGTCCGCAAGACGGCTCAATTTAGGAAACCGTCGCTCTATCCATCTGAGCTACAGGGCCGTAGGATTATTTTAACCTGCGATCCTATTCCGCAGTCGCCTTCGCCAGCGTTTCAATCGCAGCGATGTTTTGCATCAATCCCTGCGGCAGACCATGCCGTTCCTGCAGATAGGCCAGGCTGTTGTAACTGACCCAGGTTTTACCCTGGGTGTCTTCCCACAGCAGGATCTTGAGCGGAAGATCGATGGCGCTGCCGGCAGCGGCGAGCATCAGCGGAGTACCGGCTTTCGGATTGCCAAAGATCAGCAGTTTGGTAGGGCGCATCTTCAGTCCCGCTTTTTCCGCCTCGCCGCTGTGGTCGATCAACGCGAACAGAGCAACGCCCTTAGCTTCGAGTATTCGCTTGAGTTTTTCAACCATCTCATCCACAGAGTGATTGCCGGGTATGTCGACGATGCCGTTGCGGCCGGATGCCATGGATTGTTCCTCCCAATTCGAGAATCATGAGATCAGGCGATCGAGAGCATCCGCAGGTAGTTTGAGCGAATCGCTCACGCTGATTTCCGCCACGTGAAGGCGTCTAACAGTGAGGTTCTGAATCTCGAGCGACTTGAATTTGGCGTTCCCAACCAGGGCGCGGCGAATGGCCAGCCGCCCGACCGCCAATGCCCCAATCGCGAATGCGCCAACTGCCACAGCACCAACTGCTACAGCTCCGATTGCCGCAGCCCCTGCGGCTGCCCCGCCAAGGCCCAGATGCTTGAAATCCGTACGCTTGTTCATGAATCCTCCATTTTTGCTAACCGCGATTAGACTGGAATTAAAGGGTTTAGCGGCGTTCCTGGGACGAATTGCCAAGTTTCGCAGCCCAATTTGAAAATTAAGGACTTTAATCTTTTCTCAACAGTCTGCTAATATTAGGATGTCAGTTTAGGACTTCACTCAATAGTGTAGCCCTCCCCCAGGCAACGCCAAGTGTTGGGTGCGGAAATGCGTATGTTGGCTGTCAAAATCATGCGGGCAACGGTTCTCGGCTTGATGTTTATTCTGGCCGTGACTGCCGCTTGCACGACTGATTCTTACGATCCCAACCCATACGACGACATTCCGCCGGTAGTCACGGTTCAATACAATTACGTGGTACCCGCTCGAGTAGGCGTCCGGCAGCCTGGTGATCAGGCCAAGATCCGGCACGACGCTTCTCTCAGCGCCGCGCTGCCGCAGCACACTGCTGCATCTTCACCGCTGACGCTTGAAGCCAAAGCGAACCCTGTCCTGGCATTGGGCTCTCCTCAACTGGCTATACCTCTCAGACGCTAATACTTCTTCTCTAAATCTGAATTGCGGCGAGTGCGCGTTGCCCGTCGTGTTTTGTCAGGGCATCAGCGTTTCGTGCAGGGAGAACGAACCCGTTCTCCAGCGATTCAGGAATCAATTCAAGCTCACAAGCTTAATCGTTTTCCTCATCGCGCCACAGGTGAAATGTCCGCGCCATTTCCCCTACAGCGAAAGCTGGCGCGATGAGGAAAGTGATTAAGAAGAGCGCTCAAGAATTCAAAAATCAAGATTGAGTTCCCTACCGCCCTCTTTGGGGGATGGTGAGGAAGCCGGAATCGGGCTTCCGGCAGAAAATCCGGGCGCCGAGTGATTGGCTCCTTGCTGGGCACCGCGCATCAGCAAAGGGTCAAAACTTCGGCTCCCGGTTTTTATTTTTTACTTTTCATTTCAGGTTTTCACTTCAGGCGAAAGATTAGAAAAATTAATGTGCGCGTTGCAGAAAATCCTTAGTATTATTTCGCTTCGATAGTGCTTGTTCGTTGGGTGTTCACGTGAGTGATCATCTTTAACCCAGGAAGCCTCAAGAACCGCGGATGCCTCGGGACCAGCCGCGCTTATTGGCTTCGGGGAATAACCCCGTTGCCACTGCAATAAGCGATTTCAAAAGAAGCGGTCCGATTAGAAACTCAGGCATCGAATCATTTTTTTAAAGACGAGCTCGTTCTGGCTGAGGAGCGATACGACGCTTTGTTTGCCCTGTGATAAGGATGTCCTCATAGAAAGCGCACGAGTTTTAAGTTAGACAGAAATCGGGAACTACAGCTTGATACCGAGCAGGCTCGTTCCTGGTCTTCCTGCAAGTGAGTGGCGGTTTCCCTGTGCGACGGACAGGTATTTGCGAAACCACCCTAGGCTTGCCGGAGCGTGAAGGTTGGGTAACTCTCCCGCTTGATTTACCCAACCTATCCTTTTTCCAACCTATCATTTTTCCTAAGAAAATGATCCCGAATTGAACCTGCGCCTCCGGAAACGCGCCCTCCTGTCGCGCTCGCTTAACCTATGGTTTGCAAAGACTTGCATGTCTCAGTCATTCGAAGATTTTCAAATTATTAGAATCTTTAATTGCGTTTTAATTTCACTCCCTGCCTCAGAGGCTCATAGTCTCAGTCCATACATGGATTGAATGGACCTTCCGGGAGCCGCTCCCAATTTCTTTCTTTCGCTTCCCGTCCTGGTCGCCCCGCTTTTAGCTACACCCGGGCAATCTGTGTTAGCAGGCAGTTTCTTGAGCGTCACGGTTTGTGCAGGGTTGATCTTCGCGGCAAAGCCGCGACTAACAGATTGCTCGCAAGCGCGAAGGCGTCTTGGAGCGGCAATCAGGTGATTACATGGCCGAACGGATGATCGCCGACTTCGCCTCTCTCGCCTGGCTGGGCCTGAGCGAAGCCCTGTGCTCCGCAGAGGAAGCGCAGCATCCGATCTTACTCAACCACTTCCCCCTCTTCCGATCATCTTTGATTTCTTTCACAGAGCAAGTTCCTGGAGCGCGGCCAGGAAGTTTCGCAACAAACTGTCTGCAAAGACTGCGAGACTTATGGGTTGGGTAATCCGCTTTTGATGCGGTTACCCAACTCCTTTTGCTGCGTTCTATCTTTTTTCCAAGACATGATGGCTTCAAGCGCGATGGATCGGCACAGATTTAGATCCGTCGCGCAGAAGTGCGCCGGCTCTCGCTGCGTGCACTCCAAAATTCTTCTGATTAGTTTCTTAGCAAATTTAATCTCACATTAATTGCTTTCTAATTACCAAAGTCCATTCTCTCTCCAGCGACGGATTTGATGTTTTCTTCCGGGTCATCTCACGCGCTGGTCAGACTGTACAGACCGGTTCCCGCCAAGGACATCAAAACTGAAAGCAAGTTTTTCAGACTCCTGGGTGGACCGTCGTGCAACGCCCTGACTGGCAGGAAGACCGGCCTTTTTTGGCAAGCGCAACGCCCGGCTCTCTAGCGTGAGATTCCTCTAGACCGACCGGCCAGCTTCCTTAAACGGTTAACACCACTGCCAGGTGGTTGTTTGAACTTCCCAGAGCGCGCGTGCACACACTCCACCAAAAACAGGAATGGAATTTTTGATTGTGGCGGCAATTCGCCAGTGAATGCGGACATTCACACGAATGAATTGGACCCGAAGCAAAAAGCTTGCGGGGCGTGAAGGGATGACAACGATGCTTCTTACCACGACGACGATTACGAAGAACACTTCTCCGAAACCTGACAAGCCATGGATCCACGTGCGCGCGGCTTTGATTGAAAAGCTTTGGATGGGCCTGGCTGTCTTCTCGACTGGAGGCGCCTGGACAACGCTTCCCGGACAGGAACAGCCTTTTGCGGATGCGAACGCATAACGCAGATCTCGAATCAACGCGGCACATTCGAAAGGAGGTCACCTGAGACCTTAAACAACTTAGATCGCTCCTTAGTGTCAATCTGCATGGGGTTGGGTAATTTGAGGGGCCTCCTCCTCTCTGGCTCGCAGATTACCCAGCTTCGATTCCCTGAAAAGCTATTTTTCAGGGGGGCGCATGAAAAGGAACATGGTTCCCCCTGAGTGATAGCAAGCAGCACTCAAAAGATTCCTGGAGCGCGGCCAGGATGTTGTAGCAACACCTTAGTATGAAACCTGTTCGACTTTGAAGTTGGATGGTTGTTCTGAAAAAACAAGCGCAGTGGCAATCATCCAACTTTCTTTCTTACTAACCGGCCGGCGCCGCATCAGGACAACGATTTTGCGATTTTGGTTGCAGGAGAACGCATGGTTTTCTAGCAGTTCTTGAAGTTTTTGGATTTGGCATCGACGGACATGGCTGTTCTTCCGGGACCTCTCACGCGCTGGTCAGACAAGAAACGACCGGTTTTCCCGACGAAACATCATGACTGAAAAATGATTTTTTCAGACTCCTGGGTGGACCGTCAGTGCTGCAGCCTGAATGGCGGCAATAGACCAGCAAGGCAAGGCAACTACACCCGGCTCCAAGCGTGACGATTCTTGAGCAGTTCGGCAGCTTTTCTGGTCAATCCCCATCAGCCAGCGCGGCGTTTTTCCCGCCTCTCGGCAGCAGGCCTTCACAGGAGTCAAAGCGTGACGAGCAATGGCCGCTCGATCATGCGGATGGGCGCAGGCCCAGGTGGCCAATCGCAGTTGATCACGGGAGAAGGACAACACAATGCAGGATCTCACGAGAGCTTCCGACCGTATCCTAACCGCATCGCTTAGACCCTGGGTCAACGTGCTACGCAGCCTGGCTTCGCGGCTCTGCACCGGCATTGCGATTTTCGGCGCGTTGGCTGCGCCCGCCGCCGGCCAAACACAAACGCCGTTCGCTACGGGAATGACGAATCCAATCGGTGGTCTTATTCTGACCGGAACAGATATCAATCCTTCCACCGGCAATCCTTATCGCCACCTCTGGACCAGTGACCAGACCGGATTTGGCATGTGCCGGCTGGATCCCGACGTCGATACGCCGGGGCCGCACACCATGAACACGAGCACCTGCATACCTTTCATTGGCGGTGTGGCGTTCAAACCAGGGCAACTGGCGTTCGATCCCCTGCTGAATAACATTTATGCGGTCGATCTGCAGGCCAAAACGCAGGGCGTGTTTCGCCTACATTATCTTCCTGACGGTGACGGCGGTCATGGGGCGCTTGATCCGCTCCACCTCGAGGTGCTTGGCGGAAACAATGCCACGGGCCACAATGGGCTGCCCGGCTGCGGGATTCCCGGTAACATTCCCAATTCGGCTGTGCTTGGACCGGACGGCAACCTCTATATAGGGTTCAAGCACAGCGGCAATATCTTACGCATTATCGCCCCGCAAACTGAGCCGCTGCCTTGCAACAACGTGCAAGTCATCGGTACCACGCCCGACCGGGTAAAAAGTCTTGGCCTGGGCTGGGTTGGACACGATCTTTACGGTGGGGACGGCGTTTCTCTCTGGGCGATCCCAAGTGCTGACGTCTGTATGACTCCGCAAAACGGATTGCTGCCCTGCAGTGGCGCCAGTGTTTTGTTGAGTGAGACAGCCCTCCCCGCCTTTGTAATCAGTGACCAGATCTATCCGGCGACCAATGGCATCAACGTCTTTGTGGGTAACCCAGGCGACATTACGCTGGTGAACACTGTCACTCTGCAGTTCGAGCATATGTATGCCAGCGGCTTTGCCTTCCTCGGCGGCATGACGCTGGACCCAACCAATCAGGCTCTCTATGTCGCCGACGATCCCACAGCCGGAAAAATCCCCGAACAAGGGCGATGGTTCTATGTGGGCAATGGCGCGGAAAACGGAGGCCGCCCCGCGGGTACGGTGAGTCCTTTTGCAACCGGCGTTACTTCTGCGATTGGCGGCTTGGTGATGTCCGGTGCGGCGATCAATCCCAACACCAATCAGCCTTACCGTCATCTCTGGACCAGCGATCTCGCACTCGGCCTCTGCCGGCTTGATCCGGACATGGATGCACCCGCTCCGCACACGATCAATGCTAATACCTGCATGACGATGGTCGCCGGCGTCCAGTTCAAGCCGGGCGAACTGGCGTTTGATCCGCTGCTGAACAATATCTATGCCGTCGATCTCCAGGCCAACACGCAGGGCGTCTTCCGGCTGCACTTTATGCCGGACGGCGACAGCGGCCATGGCGCACTGGATCCGCTCCATGCAGAGGTGCTGGGCGGAAATCCCGGCGCAGTGCATCAGACACTGCCCGCAGACTGCGGCATTCCCGGAAATATTCCCAACTCAGCAGTGCTCGGCCCTGACGGCAATCTGTATATTGGCTTTAAAGCCAGCGGCAATATTCTGCGCGTAACGTCGCCACAGACTGAGCCGCTGCCCTGTCAGAATGTGCAGGTCATCGGCACGACTCCTGATAACAAGAAGAATTTCGGTCTTGGCTGGATTGGACACGATCTCTTCGGTGGTGACGGTACTGCAGCCTGGATCATGCCCAGCGCAGATGTCTGCATGACGGCGGCGAGTTCGCAGGCTTGCCAGGCAACCAACATCCTGGTGCCACAGACCGCGCTGCCCACCTATGTGATGTCTGACCAGTTCTATCCGGCCCAACATGGACGGAATCTGTTTGTCGGCAAACCTGGCAGCATCACGCTGGTAGACACTCTCAACTTCAAGACAACTGTGGACTACGCCACTGGGTTTCAGCGCCTGAGTGGCATGGCCCTCGATCCAACAAATCTCTCGCTGTATGCGGCCGACGATCCAACTGGAGGAAAGGTCGGCGGCCAGGGACATTGGTGGGCGGTGGGAGACCAACCTATTACACCGGGTGCGCCGGGTGCTCCAACCAGCGTCATAGGGCTGGCGGGCGATAGTCAAGTTGCGCTGGACTGGGTTCCAGCTCTGGACGGTCAACAGGTCACCAGCTACACCGTCCACAACTCGTTCGCATCGGACAATGACCTCGTGCCGGACGTATTCATCAACCCGATCGTCGGCACAACTGTAGTGCCTACGTCGGCGGTTATTACCGGACTTACCGACGGGGTTTCCTATCAATTCATCGTCGCCGCCAGCAACTCGATTGGCACCAGCCCGTATTCTGACCCGAGTAATGTGGTTACGCCTCAGGCAAAAACTGTTCCCTCAGCGCCGACAGGAGTGACTGCGGTGGGCGGCAATGGTTCCGCGAGTGTGGGATGGGTCCCTCCCACAAATATTGGAGGATCCAACCTCAAAAGCTACACTGTGACCGCGCTGGTCTCAGGCGCATCCACGGGCGTCGGCGCCATTGTGCCGGCGCCGGCAACAAGCGTGGTGGTAAGCGGCTTGGCCAATGGGACAAAGTACACCTTCGTCGTGACGGCCACCAATGCTACCGGAGAAAGCGCGCCTTCCGCGCCCTCGAACACAGTAACGCCGCAGGCTCCGCCTTCCCCTGGTGTGGCTGATCTTGCGCTGTCGCTCACTGGTCCCAGCACTATGCTCCCGAACTCCAGCGGCGGGTATCTGATCACGGTGACGAACAATGGCAGCTCTACCGTCTCGCAGGTGATTGTTTCTGACGCCTTTTCGACCAGCGGCGCTTCGGTCTTCGCCGCAACTCCCAGCCAGGGGACCTGTATCACTGCGCCGGCGATCTCATGCAACTTCGGCAGCGTGACAGCTGGAACCACTGTTGTTGTGGCAATTACGGAACACCTGACGGCAACGACTCTCAACATTGCAGTGGTCCACGCTTTGGATGGGAACGGACACACGATGAGTCTGGCTAATCCCGCACAAGGCTCGGCCAATTTGACGACTACGATTTCGGCGCCTCCCCCGCCTCCTCCGACGCCAACGCCGACACCTACTCCAACTCCGACACCGGCTCCTACGCCAGTACCAACTCCAACACCAACGCCGACTCCGGCGCCGACGCCTACGCCAACTCCGACTCCAGCGCCAACTCCGACACCCACGCCAACTCCAAGTCCAACACCAACTCCAACTCCAACGCCGGCAAGCGTTACCGATTTGGCGCTCAGTGGAAATTACATTGACGGAGCATCAGGTGGGACAATCGTATGGCAGGTGACGAACCTGGGATCCATAGATGCGCACGGCGTGCTATTCATTGCGCACCTGCCGGCATCGGTCAAGATTCAATCGATCTCAACCACACCGGGAGGGTTCTGCGAGCTATCTCCGGCGTTCGCCAACTCCACGCGTTTGGGCTGTGGGGCAAACGTGATTTCAGCGGGACAGAACTGGTCTATAAATGTTTCCGTTATCAGCAGTGCAAGCGTGGCAAAGACTGCGGCGCTGGTAAAGTTCCAGGGCACGGATCCGGTTCCGGCAAACAATTACTCCATGGTCGTCATGCAGAGCAGCCCGAGCAGTAGCACCGGTGGAACGGGCGGAGGGAGTCGCGTACCCACACTTCCAAAAGCGGTTCCGTTTCTGAATCATTTTGGGCTGAAAAGGGCGTTCGATGCCGCGGCGCAGATTTCAAATCAGGCAGGAGCCGGGGCAAACGGACCGTAAAGCATGAGCTCAGGATAGAACTGATATGCACGAAACGATGCCTGTCTTCCGGGCGGGCACCGTTGATGGAAATCGACAACTAGGGTTTTGGATTTGTTGCTAAATTTTGCATTTGGATTAGGATGAGCCTGACGGAATGAGCGAAAGACGGAAGACTGACAACTCAAACCCTTTGGATGTCAGTTTGTCGAACGTGCAAGGGCTGCCCGTCCGGCATGCTGATCCTGTGTCCTGTTTGCGTGAGCCGGGCACGGGAAGCACGATCCATCGCTTGCGTAAGAAGGATGCGCTCTTCTATCAGGCCATGCCTGCAGACTCCGCTTTTTATCTGCTCAAAGGCCGGGTAAAGCTGACCACCGTTTCCACGGAAGGCAAAGAGGCCACCGTTGCCCTAATGCGCACAGGCGATTTCCTGGGCGAAGAATGCATTGCCGAGGGCCGGCCTCTGCGCACTACCACTGCCATCGCTATTTCCGAATGCACAGTGCTGAGGATTGAGCGCAAAGCGATGGTCGAGGTACTCCGCCGCAATCCCCAGTTCTTCAATTTCTTTCTTTCTTTCATCGTGCTCCGCAACGTGCGGATGCAGGAAGACCTGGTGGACCGTCTTTTTCATACCAGCGAAAAACGGCTGGCGCGCGTGCTCCTGGTTCTGGCCGGCCTCGAAGATTCAGACCATGCGGAGACCATAGTGCCGAAGGTCAGCCAGGAAACTCTGGCCGAAATTGTCGGTACAACGCGGTCCCGTATTAGCTTTTTTATGAATGGCTTCCGCAAGCAGGGTTTCATCGACTACGACGGTGATTACAGCGGCAACATTCTTATCCGCAGCACCCTTCGCAGTGTAATTTCCAAGGGTAAATAGCTGCTTTCGTCTAACAAACTCATGATGCCTGCAATTTACAGAACTTTTCTATAAATGTGTTCAATTTTGAACAGATTTGAAGTTTTGGGTCGTTCACAATGCCACCCAACAATAGGTAGTACTGAAAGGAATTGTCGGCGGAAAGTAAATAGAAATCGCGCCCTTCAGAGGGGTAGTGATGCCTCACAAAACAGCCTCTCCGCTGATGACAAATTGATTTTGCTGACGGTTGCGGGCCGTTATCAATTCAACCACCTTCTTTTGTTGTTCCCTTCCGGGCATGGTTCAGTTGCATTGAGCTGTGTTCTCCATGTGCGAATACAGCGAAATTGAATCGTGCTTAGGCCCAAGACGATGCACCATCGCGCCGCATTGGCGCGAGTTCAAGGGTTCTCGTCAAAAGCCATCATAAAAAAATAGCGGGCATAGGCCGGTCGCCATTTCGTACGACGCGGCTACGGTGAATATCTGGACGGCTGTACGCCTTTGTGCGCGCAGCGGTCCTTGACATTAACTCACGAAGCTGCGCCGGTTACAGGCGCCAGGCAAGTGCCGGCTAGAGCGTCGTCTAAATTGCGCGGAAACCTTTTTGCAGGATTGCCGCTATTGGAGCGCGAAATATGAGCAACGAAAGAAACGACGGATTCTTCTTATCTGAAAAATCCTCAAAGGCTCGAATCAGAGAAGCCGAAAATGCCCGCAAAAACCGGGCAGAGATTCTCAAGGCCTTCTCTCAGGGTAAAGTTACCCGCCGTGAGCTGGTTAAGTGGGGATTGATTACAGCCGGTGGAGCGCTCGCCCCGATCCACGGCCTGAACCCCTTCATCAGCAGCGCTTATGCATCCGGCGGTACTTGTTGCGGTGGTGGTGGAATCCCCACCGGTGCACCGCCCAGCCCGCTCTTCGGCGTGCAGCCATTTTCGACGCCGATGCCCCGCTTTGATCTGATCCCCCGCGGTAACAACCCGCTCGGTGGCGATCTGACGCCGGTACCGCAAGCTCAAGCCAACCAGACCCAGCAACCGCTGGATCCAGCATTGGTCGGCGGACAGACCGGCCTGACTGGCCCCATTGAAGGCCGTCCCCCGGGACCAATCTGGGCGCACCAGAGATTCACTCAGTTCGCACCCCAGGTTTCGGTTGAGATGTCGCAGGCCCAGGCACAGACCAACACGGTCTATAATCCTGGCGTCGCTTCGAACCTCAACTCCGGCATCGACCCGACGCAGCCTCTTCCTCTGAAGTTCCATCCTGGCTTCCCGACGCAGGATCCGAACTCGGTGTGGACGTTCAATGGAACGATTCCGCCGAAGTTGGTCATGGCGCGT
>DATFSU010000066.1:0-259984 GCA_035262465.1 Candidatus Angelobacter sp.
TGCGAAGGAGAATACTTAGTTGGACAGCGATGGCTCCTCTTGCCTGGGCGGCCGCAGCTGTAACCCCACCTTGGGCCGGTCCACAGGGCGCGAGGGCTGAGACCCATGGCGGCCCTGCCGCAAGTCCCACGGTGTCCGAGCTCGCTCGGCAGCGTATCCAGCGGTTGCATTTGCCGAACGTCCCACTGCTTACCCACGAAGGCAAGCGAGTCATGTTCTATGACGACTTGGTCAAGAACAAAATCGTGAGCCTGAATTTCTTTTTTGCGAATTGCCACGAGATATGCCCTACGGTGACGGCGAATCTTGCCAAGGTACAAAGGCTGCTCGGGCCAGACGTGGGTACGAAGATCTTCATGTACTCGTTCACGCTGAAGCCGGAAGAGGATGACGTGGAAGTCATCCGTCGTTATCGGCAAAGTCTGAACGCCAAGCCGGGCTGGACTTACCTGACCGGCAAACCAGCGGACATGGAACAAATTCGCAGGGGCATTGGCTTTACGTATCCCGATCCGGCGATCGACAAGGACAAGACCCAGCACATCGGAAATGTGCGTTACGGGAACGAACCGCTGATGTTGTGGGGAGCATGCCCGGGAATGGCCAAAGTTAGTTTTGTGGCTGAGTCCATTTCCTGGATGTACAACCTCGACAGACCGGGACCTGGCATCAGGCAGCCCTAGGCGCAGGTTTCGAAACCTCAGTGGTTGTTAAACAGATTCTTCATTCCGGGGCCCATCAAGATGAGCTCCCAGGGAGGACAAAGATTGTGAAAAGCGTATTGAAAGTAGCGTTTGTCAGCATTTTCCTCCTCGCGGCGATGGGGTTGGCATCAGCGCAGGCACCCAACACCTCGAGTTTCCCTGTATTTAACTTGGGGCCATGTGATTTCAGCAACCAGTTTTACCAGGACAATGGCCTCGATTTAAGCAGGGGCAGCGAATTAAACACTGAACCCGACGGACGCTTCGGAACGTTCCGGCAGTTCGGGCCTCCAGCCACCGGAAGCCAAGCCAACTGGGTAGCCGACGAAGATAACTGCTTTGAGAGGGATCCTACCCGGCGCGATTTCCGTATTCTGGCGACAACGGGTGGCAACGCCGACGATGCTAACAGCCCGTTTACTTGTTCGGATCAGGTGTTTAATACGGGCGGGCCCGGTTGCGCCAATCAGCCGGGGATACCGGAAACTCTTGATTTCATCTCCATCCTGGCTTTTCTGCACAATGAGAACACCTTTATTGGAGCACACGCCGCGGGCCAGGCCAACTACAATCGCACCGTAGGCTTCATCAACGGCGGATTGGAAGGCGTGCAGCAGAACCCCGGCATTGACATCAGCATCACGCAGGGCCAGGATCCCCAACTAGCGCCGGAGGATACGACGGTTCCCGGCGAGCCGCCGGTTACCGCCGGTCTCAGCCCTCGCGGGGAAAGCATGCAGTTCATCGTGAGCAACTTTGAGGCTTACGGCGCGATCGACCAGTTCAAGAACACCCTCAAGTGCCCAGCGGGTGCGACTCTAGCATCGCAATGCCGGCCGGCGCCTGGGAACTTCGCCGGCGCTCCCTGCTCGTTGCTAATGATCCAACACCTGCAGAACCCCGCTGCCACGACGCTTCCCACGTTCTGCTTCAACGTGGCGGATACCAAAGACTCGCATGGCAACACCATCTCCGATGTTGCCACTCCAAAGCTCCGGCAGAATTGGAGGTTCGCCACCAATCGCAACGCCATGGACGGCAGCGACAACAACGGCGTCGGCGGCCAGGACAGCCCGTACGGTTATTTCTGCGACGATCTGCTGGGCATGTGGATCATTACTTACTTCTGGTTCACCCACCCGCCCAACACCAGTGATACGGCCTGCAGCCAGGCCTACAACGCCATTGGCTCAGGAAAAGAACCACTTGGCAACGGACAGTTCGCCCAGGTTCAAGGAAACGGCTTCTCTCCGGATGGCTTCCCGGTCGTCTTGACGGCCAACGAACTCAACAACTGGCTTGAGGGCACCGCCGCCACGGATGGGACGGGCCCTTGCGGAGCGGAGGGGCAGGAAGATCCAGGCGGCACCGACGGCGGCGCGGCTTGGCTGGTCTGTCCCGCAATTCCGGATCCCCGCAACGGCGGCATCACCTCAGACGCGTTCCTGGATGTGACCACGCATAACAGCTTGCTGGATCCGTTCGTAATCAGCAACTTCAAGTGTCTGCAACAGACCGGGAAATTCTGCTTCGAATCCGCTCCCGGGCAGTAAAACAGGAGCTTTTGGGACTTTAACCTAAACCCGTTACCCCTGGCTGGGAAACCCGGCCAGGGTGCTTTTTCTAAGCCTTTGCAAGATAATGCTGTGCTTTCGCAGGTAGACCCCGAATGACCAGGATTCGAACTGGCAAGTTTTCTCGACGTAATTTCCTCCGGTTCGCAGCTGGCGCTGCCGCCCTCGGTCCATTCTTTCTGTTTTCGCCCCACGCGCTGGCCAGCCCGAAAACGCTGAAAATCGCTAAATGGGCACACCTCCTTCCCGAATTCGATGACTGGTTCGTGAAAGTGTGGGCTGCGGACTGGGGCAAGCAGAACAATACCAACGTCACGGTCGATCTGATTCCCGTGGAGGAGATTCGCGGCCACGCCTTCGCTGAGGTCAAGGCCGGAACGGGGCACGACATATTCATCTTTCCCTGGCCTCCAGCAGAATTCCATCAGAGCGTGATCGATCATGCCGGTATTTATCAGGCTATAAGTTCGAAGTACGGCGCCATTCAGCAGCTCGCCCATAGGTCCACATGGAACCCCGCAACCAGGAAATACTTCGGCTTCGCCGATTTCTGGATGCCATCCCCGGTCCACTATTTTGAGGATTATTGGGGTCAGCTTGGGATGCCCTTCGGTCCGGTGCACCAGGGCGCTCTCTTGGACGGCGGGAGGAGGATTCGCGACAAACTCGGCGTCACCAGCGGTCTGGCTTTCAGCCCGACCCTGGAAGGCAACGTCACGCTGCATACCATCCTTTACTCACGCCGCGCTTTCATACTGGATCCGGCTGGAAACGTCATCTTTAACAAGTATGCGTTTTCCATGAGTGCACTCAGGTACGCCAACGCTATCGTAAAACTCTCAGGCACGCCGGAACAGCTCACATGGAAGAGCGGTGGCAGCGCGCGTGCCATGGTAGCGCATAAGGCATCGGCTTCCTTCAATGCCATCAGTCTGCTGCGAACCGCAGAGAAGGAAAACCCGGAGGTGGGAAAGGTGCTGTGGCTCCAGCCGCCCTTGCTTGGCGCCAGCGGAATGGGAATTACGGCGCTTCCTCACGTCACCAACTGCTCCTCGGTCTGGAGCTTCAGCCAAAACCAGGAAGGCGCCAGTAAATTCCTGGCCGACCTGGTTGACAGCTCAAGGACAGGCTATGAGAAAAGCCGGGGTTGCAATTTCCCCATCTACCCAAAGACGGTCCCGGATATCGTGGTTCGTCTGCAGAAAGATCCCCAGGGAGGCTCTAATGAAAAGTACATGGCCCTCAAAGATGCATTGCACTGGACACCGAATCTTGGGGTGCCGGGACTCGCGAGTCCGGCGTACATGGAGATCTTTAACACTTCTGTAATTCCCCGGATGGTGGCGCAGATCGTCAAAGACGAAAAGAGTCTGCAAGATGTCATGGCCGCCGGTACACAGGAAATGCAGCGCATTGTGGATAAATGGAAGCAGGCGAGCGGATAATGGCTGCACGTATTAATACAGGTTTCTTGATGAGGCCCTTATGAAGATACGAAAGACTGTCGCTCTGACTCTCCTGGTTCTTTCAATGACCGCAGGCGCCGTTCCGTCCACGCCTGTCCCGCGCACCTCTCCCGACTTCACTATCAATGAGCCTTCGGGTCAACAGGTGTTGCTTTCCAGCTTCCGTGGAAAAGTGGTGATGATCGAGTTCTTGTTCCTGCGTTCGCCAAAATGCCTGGATCTGACGCAAACCATGAACAGGCTCAATGCCGAATTAGGCAGCCGCGGCTTCCAGCCCGTCGCGATTGCTTTTTCGGCGCCCCAATCTGAAGCGAATCAAGCGCTTGTTGCCAGTCTGGTAGACAGCCTCAAGCTCACCTATCCCGTTGGCTACACCGAGAAGGGAGATGTCGACAAGTTTCTCAGTCGCGGCCCCCAGGAAAGGCTTCGCATCCCGCAGGTGGTCATCATCGATCGCGCAGGAACGATCCGCGCGCAGACCGGCGTGGATAATTTGAACCTGGAAAACGAAGCTTATCTGCGCACCATGATAGACGGGTTGCTCAAGGAAGGAGCGCCTGCCTCGAAAAAGAAATAGCGGCCGAGTACACAGGAGATACCGGCGCCCGCCGAGAATGTGGCCGTCGAAAGAAATAGAGCGCACGCCGCCCAGAGTGAGTGTTTATGCTTACCAGATCACGCTTGTTAACACTGTGCTTGATTCCTTGCGGTGTGGCGTTCATGAGCGCCTTGCAGGAGGCGGGTTCGCACTTTGCTGACGAAATGGAAGCCGGCAAGCAGGCGGTCGAAAGACATGAATATCCGGCTGCTATCGAGCACTTTACCGGTGCCAACAATCTCCATCACGGCAAGTGTTCTGAATGTTATGTGTGGCTCACGAGACTTTATCTGGCAGCGGAAAAATATCCTGAGGCTTTGGCGAATGCGCAACAGGGCGTGGCCACAGCGGTAAATGATCTGGAACGGGCCAGAGCAGAACTCTATCGCGGGACGGTTCTGGCGCGACAGGGCGACTATGGTTCAGCGGAAACGGCCTTGAGGGCCGCAGCCTCCGCTAATCCGGCATGCGTCGAGTGCAAATTCAATCTTGCCTACGTACTGCTGAAAGAATCAAAGGATGCTGAAGGGGTAGCAATATTCAAATCAATTGCTCCTCAATTTGCCGGGACGGCCCGGGGACAGGAGATCCAAAGGTTCGTCGCTAATCCCAGCCGCGCGCGCAAGAATTACGCGCCGGAATTCTCCGCAAAATTGAGCAGCGGTGCGGAAATCAGCCTGGATGCCCTCAAGGGCAAGGTGGTTCTGCTGGATTTTTGGGGCACTTGGTGTGCCCCCTGCCGCACATCGCTGCCGAAGATAAAAGAGCTCGCCGCCACCCTCGATCCCTCCAAAGTGGCGATTATCAGCGTGAACGAAGGTGATTCACGACAAGAATGGGAGCAGTACGTTAAGACGAACGGCATGGACTGGCCGCAGGTCTATGACGGCGACCGTTCGCTGTACAGGGCTTTCAACGTCGATGGCTTCCCGCGCTACTACCTACTGAGCAAAGATGGCATCATCCTGGTGGAATTCAAAGGATGGGCGCAGCAAGGAGAGGCCACAATCAGCAACGCCATCGCCCAGGCGCTGAAGCAGTGAGCAGGCCTTTCAGTACCGTACGAAAAGCTCCAGAGCTTCATGAATGGTGGGCAGAACGGTCCCCAGGGTGATTGTCGATGTCTGGAAAATGACGACGCGTTGCGCGCCCTGCTCAATCGCCTGTTGCCGAAGGCTTAAGTTTTTCAAAGGACAGCCAAGATTCTTACTCCGTACGGAGCGCCAGCATCGGTTCCGTGTTCGCTGCTCTTCGAGCCGGAACCAAGGCTGCTAGGAACGCGGCGGCGGCAAGCACGAAAGCAGTAATCGACAAGACCAGTGGATCATAGGTCTTGACCCCGTATAGCTGGCTGGCCATCACCCGGCCGCCGAAAATCGTGACCGGGATGCCAATCGCCAGGCCGATCCCTACCTGGACGAATGCGCTGCGCAAGACCATCATTAGCATATTCGTGCGATCTGCTCCCAGGGCCATGCGAATGCCGATCTCGCTGGTCCGCTGCTCCACGGAATACGAAGTGACTCCGTAAAGACCAATCGAAGCCAGGATCAACGCCAGGAAGCCGAAGAGAGACGTCAGTTTCGTGATCATCTGTTGCTGGGTAAAGTTCGTCTTAACCTGTTCGGCAAAAGGCTGGAAATCGATCACGGCCATATCAGGATTGATCTGTGACAGCGCGCGACGTACCTGCCCTTCAAGCCCGCCAATCTCACCCCGCGTCAGGATTTCAACCGCGTTCAGGTAGTTAGAACGGTCTTCAAACTGCTTGTAGCGCGGATCAGGATTGTGTGCGCTCTGCCCTTTGACCAGGAAGTACATAGGACGCATTTTGCTTGTGGCTTCCCAGTAATTCGTGTCTTCTGTGACCCCAACGATCTCGAAAGCGCCTGGATGCTTTAGATCGTCGCTGAAATATTTTCCGATGGCATGTCCGTCTTTAAAATACTTCTGTTCGAAGAAACGATTGACCATTGCTACCGTGTGGGTCGCCGGTGTGTCTTGCTCAGTGAAGGAGCGCCCTTCCAGGACTTTGATGCCCAGCGTCTCAAAATACCCGGAGGTCATGCGCACCCATGATGCGTTATGGTCGCGTGTTCCCGGTTGTGGCGGCGGTTCGCCGTCGATATAGACGCTTTCGCCCCAGTTGTCGCCCTCCATCGGACTATACATGGAGAAGCTGACCTGCTGAATGCCGGGAATCGCGCTTAAGCTGTCATGCAGCTGGCGATAGAGCAGTTCCAGCTTTTCCGGTGAGTATCCCGCCATTTCCGGGTCGATGTGCAGAATATAGCGGTTATTTGTCTCAAAACCGAAGTTGCGATTTTGCATGTTGGTCAAACTGCGCGCCAGCAGGCCCGCAGCGCACAATAGCACCAGTGAAAGGGCTGCCTGCACTACCACCAGCGCCTTCTGTCCATAGTTACCCTTGCCTCCAACGGTGCGGCCGGCGCCGCGGAGGACGTCGGCGGGATTTGTACTGGCTGTCATCCAGGCAGGCGCCATGCCGAAAAGGATGCCGGTCACAAATGAAGTGGCGAAGGCAAAAGCCAGCACCGGAAGGGAGGGTGTAGCCTGGATCGGCACATACTCATTTCTAAAGGCCAGGCTCAGGATCATGCGCGTGCCGGCGAAAGCGATCGCCACGCCTGCCACACCACCCAACATTGCCAGCACCACGCTTTCGGTCAGCGCCTGTTGAACCAGGGCTGGACGCGGTGCGCCCAAAGCAGCGCGAATGGAAATCTGCTGCTTGCGCGATGTCGCCCGGACGAGCATCAGGTTCGCCAGATTGGCGCAGACGATCAACAGCACGAAACCTGAAATCCACATGAGCAGGTGCAAGCCGTCCTGATATTCGTCGCGCGCGCGCTGCAGGCCGTTTCCGCCGGGTGAGAAGTGCAGGGTCTGCTTTGCGATCAGAGGGCGGTAGCGATCCTCCACCTTGCTCAACGGGCTGAGCAGGAATTGACGCAGCACTACTTGCATCTGTGCTTCCATGGCTTTGGTGTCCGCTCCGGGCTTGACCCTCCCGATCAGATCGAGCCAATCCAATGCCGCATCGTCCAACAGCTGGTTAACCGGTTCCAGGACAGGTTGATCCGCCAGTGGGACCCAGAGTGAAGCCGGGTTGCTCTGGATCCGGTCTCCAAAGAAACCGGGCGGCGCAATACCTACAATGGTGACTGGTTGCGCGTTGATCACAAATGCGCCGCCAATCACCGAGCGGTCGCCACCAAATTTCTCCTGCCAGGTACGAAAGCTCATGACCGCTACCGCCGGTGCGCCCTTAACATCATCTTGCGGTGAGAGCATGCGGCCTGCGTACGCTGGAATGCCAAAAGTCGCAAAATAATTGCCGGAAACAAATTCTCCACGAAATGATTCTGCCGGTTTGCTGTTTCCGACCCGGCGCACTCCCAGCAGACTGCCCCCGGACTGAAACGCCGCTAATTCTTCGAAGCCCGAAGTCTGTTCTTTGAACTGCTTGTATTGCTCAAAGGAGAAAAGCGTCCAGTTATCCTGCAGGCCGCCGTTAACGCAGCAATTTTCCTCGTTGCCGATGCGGATCAGCTGTTCAGGTTTTGCCACGGGAAGGGACTTCAGCAGCACCGCATGCACCAGCGTAAAGATTGCCGTGGTTGCGCCAATGCCAAGGGCCAGCGTCAAGACGGCTGTTGTGGTGAATCCAGGAGCATTCCTGAACTGTCGAAGTGCATAACGAATGTGCTCCAGAACCTGCATTCAATTCTCCTGATGGTGACAGCGCGCGTTGAATTACTTGCCGGATGAAAAAGCCGTAACCAGGACCAGGAAACGCGAATCGGCCTGGCGCAGCCTGGCCAAGGCGGACCTAGCCCCTTGAAGTGTATATACGGCCGCTGGCGAAAAAGGTTTCTAAAAAGATTTTTAGTGGATATCCGAGGACCAACTTCGCGCTACCGATTGCCTGAACTTTGTCGATTCTAACAGCCGCCGGGGACAGGCAGCGGGGCGAGGCCCGCCCATCATTCACTCACCACGGACTTTGAAAGATGCCGGGGGCGGTCAACGTTGCGTCCGCAAAGCACCGCTATGTGGTACGCCAGAAACTGCAACGGGATCACTTCAACCATCGGTTGCAGGAGCAGCGGAATCTCCGGTACGCGCAGGATGGAGGGAACAATTTTTTCTAATTCCGAATCGTTCTCGCTTACGATCGCGAGCACAGGGATCTCACGTTCGACAAACTCACGAATGATGGCCACCGTTTTGCCGTAACGCATGACTGAATCTGAATTCTGAGGGTCTCTTGCCGCCAGCACGACGATCGGCAGATGCTCAGTCACTAGGGCAGTAGGCCCGTGTTTCAATTCTCCCGTTGGATATCCTTCGGCATGAATGTAGGACACCTCTTTAAGCTTCAGCGCGCCTTCGAGCGCGATCGGGTAGTCTATGTCGCGCCCCATGTAAATAAAATCCTTGTAGTCGTACAGCTGCTGGGCGAACTCGCGGCATTTTTTGTCGGTTTCAAGGGCTTTGTTGATCAGTTCGGGCAATCGCGGCAAGGCCTTGAGGGCCCTTTTGGTTGCATCATTCACCGTTGACCGCTCCACCGCCAGATATGTGGAGAAAAGAAAGAGCGCCGTGAGTTGGGTCGTAAAGCTCTTGGTGGCGGCGATGGCAACTTCTTCGCCGGCATGCGTCAGGAGTGTCGCGTCGGCCAGTTGCGTGAGGGGAGTTTCCGGAACATTGCAGATCGCGAGCGAACATGCGCCTTTTTTGTGGGCCACCTGCAGCGCCGTAATGGTGTCAATCGTGGTGCCGGATTGCGACGGAAAAATGGTCAGCTCATGCGGCGCCACCACGGGATCGCGATAGCAATACTGGCTGGCGAAATCCACCTCAACGTCGAGGCCCACCATTCGCTCCAGCATAAACTCGCCCACCATTCCCGCATGCCGGCTGGAACCGCTGGCGGCAATGGTGATCTTGCTGATGTTTCGCACCAGCGCGGAAGAGAGCCCTAACTGCGGCATGGAGATGCTTCCATTGCCGCTCAGATAGTCTTGGATTACCGTGCGCACAGCCTCGGGCTGATCATAGATTTCCTTGATCATGAAGTGCGCGAAACCATTTTTTCCGTTGCTCATAGCGGCGTCACATTCTGTGTGTGTTGCTGGCCGTGGTTGTGGTGGTTGCCCGGCATTTCTTGCCAGCTGGCGGCCATCGGAAACATCACCACCGAATCAACGAACACGAGTTGTAATGCAGGCGAACCTGTTTTGAGTTTCAGGTCTGCCCACCAGCACGGAAGAGCGACGTGAGTAGAATGAGTACGGCTTAATGCGGAGCTACTTACCCCGTGGTGTAATAGCTCCGCATGGCCGCTCTGACGATTGCTCCGCCAGAAACTGCACAACTGTCGCGAGGCCTTACGGCTGCGGCTGGGCAGAGCTCTCACTTGAGAGCCCTGCCGGAGAGAGCACCCGCCGCAAGGGCGTTACGCCAGATGAATTGGGCAAGTGCTCCGGGCGGGTACAGCGCATCGCTGTCACCCGCCTGGAGCGGTTAGATCGTCAAAACACCAGCTTCATTCCGAATTGCACCTGGCGACCGGGATTGGACGATGTGACCAGCCCAAAGGTCGAGCCTTGGCTCGTGTTGGGCGCGCCGAAGATCGGCGTGTTGGTCAGGTTGATGAACTGGGTCATGAGCTGGAAGTTCGTTCGCTCGGAGATCGAGAACGCCTTCACAATGCTCAAGTCAGAGGTTGCCAGTCCGGGCCCGCGGAACGAACCTGCCGCGCAAGTGCCGAAGGTTCCCGGCGCTGCCGGCGTGACCGCCGCTGGGTTCAGGAGCTGTATGCCAATGATCCCGCCGGTGGCGTTAGGATCGGTAAGCGCGCCGCTGCCGGAGGCCGAAACGCCCGCCACGCAGTTCGGACGCGGTGAGGCGCTTCCCGTTCCGGAGTTGTCCGGGCCGTGCGGATAGAGAGCAAAGCCGGAATGCAGCGTGAAGTTCGACGCGATGCTCCAGCCGCCGATGACGGCATTGGCAATGCCTTCAGCGCCGCTGCCGAACATGCGGCCCTTGCCGAACGGCAGATCATAGGTCAGGTAGCCGTTGAAAAGGCTCGGCGCATCGGAGATGCAGCGTCCGTAGTCACCCTTGGCATTGTAGGCGTTCTGGAAGAAGAAGCCGAAGCCGGTCTGGCTGACTGCTCCCGGAAGCGCTTCTTCGTCGCCGAACGGTCCAAAGTAACCCAGGCTGTTGGTCATGCACTTGGACCAGGTGTAGTTGGCCTGGAATTGCAGTCCCTGCCATGCGCGCTGCGCGAGAGTAACCTGCAACGCGTTGTAGCGCTGGATACCGCTGGAGTCATTGAAGCGGATGGTGGGCGAGTTGCCGGCGCCGCAGCAATTGAGCAGCGGCTGAGCAAACGGCCCAGGAGCCGTTACTCCAGGCGAAATGAGTTGGAGCTGATTGAAGATGAAGATATCGGACATGTGATCGATCTTGTTGCCCACATAACCGACAGAAAGAGAGGTCCGGGTGCCCAACTGCCGTTGGATAGTAAGGTTCCACTGTTGATCCATCGCCGGCCGCAAATCAGGATTGGTGAGGTGCAGCGTAGCGCCTTGCAGGCAGGCCGGTGAGAGCGCCTGCAGTGATGCCACCGTGCAAGCCGAAGCCGGGAATCCTGCGAATCCCTGGCTCAGAGTGCTCGAAGGCAGCGCCTGCGTCGGCTGGTTGATCACTTCATGCGCCTGCACGAACGGTGGATTCTGGTAAGGCAGATTGTTGACACCGTTCGCTTCCGTAAAGCCGGAGATTCCGTAAGCGGCACGGACCACCGTGTTCTTCAACCAGAACGATTGATAGTTCGGCTGCCACGCCAGGCCGAGGCGCGGCTGGAAGTTTCCGATTCCCTTGTAGGTGTTGTATCCGGTCCCGCCGATCTTCGGCTTGCCAGTGATCAGGTCAAAGTTTACATCCTGGCCGTTTTCCGTTGACCGGGCCGTGGTCAGCTCATAACGCAGTCCCAGGTTCAGGGTGAGGTTATTCGTGAAACGCCAGTTATCCTGCCCAAAGAAGCTCACCAGGCTGTTGCGCAGATACTTGTTTCCTCCTCCGCCATTTCCCTGTTGCACATCCTGCGGCAAGCCGAGCATGAAGTCAGCCACAGAACTCCCGCTCGAAGTTCCGCCGTTGCCGGTGAACTGGCCGTTGAACAGGAACTGTCCTGCCAAACCGGCATTGCCCGGATAGAGATCATTCATGATGTAATGGAACGCCTGGAAACCGCCATGAATTACGTGCTTTCCATGGGTCCAGGTCAACGTGTCTTCGAATTGCCAGGTGGTGTCATGGAAGGACTGAACCAGGTCATTGTTGCCAATGGTTCCCGGCTGTACTCCTGATCCGCTGAACACGATACCGGGCAGAAAATCCGAAGTTACGCCCGCGATGCCAAAGGCTGCAGGAAGATTTTGCCCCGTGGGATTCGAAAAGCCCTCGGTTACGGGGAAGTACTGCACTCCGACGCGCGCGTCGTTCAATAAGGTTCCGGAAAAGGTATGCGTCTCATCCAACACCAGGTTTTTCAGCGGGAAGGTGCGGTCAGAGTTACCCAGCAATTGCAAGCTGTTGCCGGAAGGAGCGGTGATGAACTGCTGTGACCACCGGCCCATCAGGTGGTCTTTCTCTGAAGGCACATAATCGATCTTCAGGTCGCCCTGATAGGTATTTGTTTTGAACTGGTTGATGTTGTTGGCGATCGAACCACCCGGGTAGAACGGCGACGTTACGATCGCACGCGCAGCAGCGTTCAGACTTCCCAGAGGAATCTGGTTGTTGGCAAAAGCAGTCCTGCCGGCAACCGTAGCGCTTGAAGCAGGATTGAACAACTGGTGGGCCGGGTTATTGCAGATCCCTCCCGTGAACCCTTCAGGACAGAGAGCGGAAAAGTCTCCGACTCTCTGTGCATCGGGCACCAGGCTGACCTGGCGGACGGTTGAAGGTTGCGAAAAGAGCGACTCCGAATAGTCAGAGAAGAAGAACAGCTTGTTTTTGATGATCGGCCCACCGAAGGTAAAGCCGAAATTGTCATAGTGCAGGGCCGGCCGCGGGGCGATCTGATTTCCCGCCGCGTCTTTGCCGCATATGAACCCGGCTCCGTTGGGGAGACAAGCGGTGTTGTTCTGCCAGCTGTTCGCGTTCAGGCCGCCACGGCGGAGATAGTCGTAGAGCGCGCCGTGAAAGTCGTTTGTCCCCGATTTGATGCTTACGTTCACAACGCCACCCAGGTAGTTGCCGAAATCAGCCGGAGCGCTTCCGGTGATGAGGTTGAACTCCTGCACGGCCTCGGGCGCGGGAACATATCCCACGTCGTTGTTGTCGGGCTGGTTGTTGTCCATTCCATCCAAGAGAAAGTTGTTCTCCTGTTCGCGCGCGCCGTTTACGTACGGCCGGCCCGTGCCGAAGCTGTTCTGCGCGGCCTGAAAGCCGAACAGGTTGGGCGTGATCACGCCGGCATTCGCCACCAGGGTCAGCTGGTTCGTATTGTGTGTGGACAATGGAAGACTGGCGATGGTTTGCGATTCAACCACGCTACCCAGCAGACTGCTGTCTGTCTGGAGCAGCGGCGCAGCAGTCGATACCTCCACGGTCTGCGATACCTCGCCGACCCTCATCTCGAAGCCGATGCGCACTGTCTGGTTCAACGCAACCTCGAACGCGGGATTGACCGAAGTCTGGAAGCCCTTGGCCTCGGCTTTGACTTCATACCGGCCTATGGGCACGCGAGGGAGATTGAAGGCGCCAGTATCATTCGTGGTCGTCACCAGCGTTGTGCCCCGGTCCAGATCGCGTGCCGTGACTTTAGCGCCGGCTACCGCGGCTCCGCTTGGATCAGACACTGTGCCTACGATGGCTCCAGTGACTTCCTGCGCGTAAAGACCCGTCGACGACAGGACGACCGTCGCCATCAGGCAAAATAAAAAAGCACTCGCTGCGAGTGCCTTGTAAAAGTTTCTTCGCCCTTCGGCTGCTGTATTTGGCCAGCAGGAGGAGTGGAGACTTCCTTGGGAAACTTGAGAACGCAGCATTCAACCTCCAGGGGGTGCAGGCCGTCATGCCTGCACATTTCAGGCACTCGCCTTTCTGGTCGAGTGCGGCTTTTATTAAACAAGCCTCGTGTTTATTGAAACGATTTCATAAACACGGCGGGGATTTTCGCAGAGTCATTATCCATTGTCAAGATCATGTTAAAAAGAATTTTTCAGTAGACCCAAAATGACAAATCCCGGGATCGAACGTCAAGGCGATCGGCTAAAAAAGGAATGCTTCTAAGGGCAATACCCGGGCTAAGTCTCTGATTCTGCGGTCGAAAAACCAGCAAGTCTAGCTCACCATCGAGTTCTTGCATTTCGTCCCACACAGAATCATGGGCAGTCGCGCCGCCCCTAAGAGCCCGGCCCGGTCCTGGAGTAAGGCCGGAGTTACCTCAGTGGATCGATGACTGCGCTTCACCTGCTCGCCGGCGCGAAAAACAATCGACCGCTCGTGCAGCTCGTGGAACATCGAAGGAGAGAACTGATCCCACGATTTTGCGACACCACCGCCAATGATATACATAGGCAGATTGAAGGCATTGATCAGGTTTGCCAGTGCGATACCGAGAGCTTTGCCCATAGCTTGAAAAATCCCGATGGCAGCCGCATCGCCCGCCATCGCGCAGGCATGCACCGAGCGGGCGCTCAATTCCGGATCGCTCAGACGTGCTTGCGCCAGGCATGCAGAGCGGCCATCATCTGCCGCCTCGGCGGCCATGCGGTGAATGGCGCCGGCTGATGCATACTGCTCCAAACAGCCATGATTCCCGCAAGGACAAGCTGCGCCTTCCGCAATGACCGTCATGTGCCCCAGTTCACCGGCCATTCCCATTACGCCATGCCATGGTTTGCCGTTCACAACAAAGCCGCCGCCGACCCCGGTGCCCAGCGTGATCATGCAGAGATCATTTACTTCGCGGCCGGCGCCGAGCCACTTCTCTCCAAGCGCGGCGCAGTTGGCGTCGTTTTCCAGGATTACGGTTGCCCCAAACCGGGCTTCCAGATCTTCGCGTGCGGGATAGTCATTCCAGCCGGGAAAATTGGCGGCGGAATGAAGCGTTCCAGCTTCCAGGTCAATGATGCCCGGCAGGCCTACGCCCACTCCAAGGAATGTATGTGACGGGGATAGTTTTCGCGAAATAAAACGGACGGCATCGGTCAGCCTGGAAACAACTGCTTCCCGTCCGTGGCTGACATGGGTAAGCGTGTCCACCGATTCGAGGATATTGCCTTTGTCGTCCACTGCGGCAACCCGCAGATTGGTCCCTCCCAGATCTACTCCGATAGCGAATTTGTCCATCGTTCACCTCCGGCGCAGAAAGGGGAGCTGCAGCTGTCTCGAAATAACGGGCTTATTATAGCGAAACGTTTCAATAAAACAACCATGGAAATGAACGGTGCCGCGGCAGAATAGTTATTGAACGGTTTTATTGAAAGTGGGAGAATACGGGAAATGGAAGAATATGGGAAAGAAGATAGGATAAGGTGTGCCTGACCTTCCCAGATAGGTGACCCGTGAGACAGCGTAATCCGAACAAGGCCAGTGTTACGATTCGTGATGTCGCCAAAACCAGCGGCTTTTCCGCAAGCACGGTCTCAATCGTGCTCAACAATGCCCCACTCGCCCGCTACATTCCACCGCAGACCAAGGCGCGCATTCAGAAGGCAGCCAAGAACCTGGGGTATCGTCCGAACGTTTTTGCCAAGTCCTTGCGCAGTAAACGTAATCACACCGTAGGCGTGATGGTTTTTGACATTACCGATCCCTACTGCACGCCGATTCTGCGTGGGATCGAGAACGCGCTCTACCAGGCTTCCTATCTGCCGATCCTCGCCGATGCCCATAATGAACGCGGCCGTTTTGAGCGTTATCTGGAGATGCTGCTGGAGCGCAGAATTGAAGGGCTCATTGTCCTGGCCAACTGGCTCTACCTCGATATCAACCTGCTGGCCGATATAGAACGCGGCAAGATACCGACGGTGATCATCGGACGCGAACTGGAATCAGATGCAACCAGCTCGGTCATCGTGGACGATGAAGCCGGAGCCTATGCCGCTGTTTCACATCTGTATGGATTGGGCCATCGCAAAATTGCTTTTGTGCGCGGCCCCAAGGCGCTTTCCAGCAGCAAGGCGCGCTGGCGCGGCGTGCAGCGCTTCGCCAAGGATACGGGCCTGGAACTGGATCCTCGCCTGATTGTTGACCTGCCGGATCAACGCAATCCCAACGTTGGCGTGGATGACGGCTTTCGCATGACCGAAGAACTGCTCAAGCACGACCGCCAATTCACTGCGCTCATGGCGTATGACGATATGACCGCTTTCGGTTCGCTGCGCGCCCTGGCCCGGGCGGGCATCAAAGTCCCAGGCAGCTGCTCGGTCGTGGGGTTTGACGATATCAATCCGTCGCAACTTTTTGTCCCCGCTCTCACTACGGTGCGGCAGCCGATGGAAGCAATGGGGACAGCGGCCGTTACCATCGTCAATGACGCCATCACGGCTGCGGCGGAAAACCGCTCCTTGCCGGCCGTCCATCGCAAGCTTGCAGCTGAGCTTGTAATTCGCGAATCAACGCGCGCCATTCCCTAACCATGGGATCTATTTTGTTGCGCCAGCGGAACGCTGAACGGCGAAGCCGCGTTGTGCAATACCCGGCAGAGTAACCGGCAGGCGCCCGGCCGGCACGGCTTGACCAAAAAGAACTTTCACTGCCCCGGTCTCAGAACTCGTTGCGTTGGAAAAAGTGCATAGATAGGTTTCGATATTGGGAAAGCTTTGGGCGACATAGGGGCTGCCCATCGCAATTACCACGGTCTTGCGCGCAGCCGTTTCCAGAATATTCCTGAGCAATTCGCCGGTTGCTTCCTCCAGGCCAACGCTGTTCACCATCTGTCCATTGACCATCACTTGCTTGGCCGGCGTGGGCACGATGTAGGCTGCTACCACGACCTTGCCCGCGTCTTTGACCGCTTGCAGAATCTGGCTGCTCATTGGGCCGGCGATTGCCTTATCGACATAAAAAACCGTGGCATCCGCGCGGCGTGCTTTCAGCGCCTTCTCGAATGCCCGCCCCCAATCGCCGTGGATCGTATCCGTCATGATCACTGCGACCACTTGAACGGTTGGCTTCACCGGCGCTTGAAACGTTTCGCTTTCGGTGGGCGGTGGCGGCAGCGGCGCCAGAGGCAGAACCTGCTGGTTATCGCGGACAAGAGTGATGGCGTCTTCGGCCACGCGCTGGGCGAATTCCACGTTCTCCGGCTTATCCAGGTGGTGCTGCAGCTGATCGAGGTCAACCAGTCGTGCGCGATGCAAACCCACCGAAGCTTTCATCTCCAGGATTCTGCGCACGGAATCATCAATGCGCGACTCGGTGATTTCTCCGCGCCTTACCGCAGCAATGATCCCCTGAAAAGCTCCGTCGAGATCGGTTGGCCACAGAATAACGTCGTTTCCGGCTTTCACTGCATCCACCGCGGCGCGTGCCGTGGGACTTACCGCCCCGGGAGGATAAATACTGGTCAGCCCGCGCATCTCCAGTGCATCGGTGACCACCACACCCTGGAAACCTAATTCATGCCGCAAGACGTCCGTCACCACGCGCGGTGAAATCGTGGCTACCTTGTTTGGATCATTGTCCAAAGCCGGAACCGCCAGATGCGCAACCATCACGCTCGCTACATTCGCGGAAATCGCCTCTCGAAACGGGGGGAGCTCGACGGATTGAAGATGTTGTAAGTCGCCCTCCACTCTTGCCACACCCAGGTGAGAATCAGTGCCAGTGTCTCCGTGGCCGGGAAAATGTTTTGCCGTGGTCAGCATGCCGTGATCCGCGGCACCTTTGATATAAGCGGAAACCATCTTTCCGACCAGCACAGGATCTTCCCCAAAGGAGCGCGTGTTGATAATGGGATTGCCAGGGTTGCTGTTCACATCGGCTACGGGAAAAAAATTCCACTGAATTCCGACGGCACGCGCCTCCTCGGCCACAATCGCGCCAAAACGCTCCGCCCGCGCCGGATCTCCAACCGCCCCGAAAGCCATCGCGTCAGGGAATGAAAGCGTGCCGCTGACGCGCGAATCAAGCCCGCGTTCAAAGTCCGCGGCGATGAGCAGCGGCAATTTGGAATCGCGTTGCAATTGATTGGCGACCGCTGCCACTTCCAGGGGACCATTCTTCAGGAGAATTGGCCCATCCGTGTGCACAGTGAGCGTGACGGATCCTAGATAATATTTCTGCATCTGATCGCGGAACTGCCGATAACCGGTTGAGTCAAAATTCTGGAAGTCCGTGAAGTAACGGACGTCCAGCATCTGTCCAACTTTCTCCTCCAGGGAGAGATGCTTGAGGGTGTGTTCCACCCAACGTTTTCCATCGGCGGAAAGATGAAGAGGTTCCGCAGTGGAGAAATGAGTTTGCGCGTGTGCCGGCAAAGCCGCCAAAACCCACAGGATTCCAAGGAAAAATTTCGGCATAAGAAAGGTTCAAAGATACCAAAGGCAGTTCTTTTTTGCTTGCGTCAGGAAAACGCGGAGGCGAGTCGCGTATGCTTCGCCCCCGCTGTTTCAGGCAGAGATGGTGGTTTTTTCGCTGCGTTCTCCCCTGCCTGAAAGTTCGAACGTTCGCGAGACCCGGAAGTTTGTGATGATTGCGATGATTCTCTCCTCGCGAACCAAGCGGTGCCTGGTCTCGAAACTGAAGGTGACCTTAGGTGGAGCCGCCCTCGCTTCAAACTGCAACCAGGAGGGGCTCGGGTTGAATGACTTCCACGGGGAGGAAGTGGGGACGATGGTTGAACCCAACCCATCGCTCCGGATGCCGGCAACATCATACACGTCAACGAACCGATTCAATAACTAAATTCAAACGATTTAGTAAAGCCGGTCAAAATCATATAATTCCCAGTATGAAACCCGGATGATGAGCGACGCCCGCCCAGTGCGGAACAAACTTTTGGTTATACTCTGACGAAATACAGATATTTACCTATGCCAACTGCCATTACAGCATCCCTGCTCTTCACGCCCACGCATCTTGTGGAACATCCGGTGCTGGTGGTCGAAGACGAGCGGATTGTTGCAGTTGGACCGCGCTCCAGCCTTCCGGTGCCGGAGAATGCCCGTCGTTACGATTTTCCTGATGGCATCCTGGCGCCCGGCTTCATTGATATCCACATTCACGGCGGCAGCGGCCATGACGTGATGGAGACAGACCGCTCGGCTCTTGTTGCCATTGAACGCGGCATGCTGAAACACGGGGTCACCAGTTACCTTGCCACTACCGTTACCGCGCCGTTGGCGGCAACTCTGAGATCTCTGGAACATCTTGGGAAATCGACACGCGTGAGAGCGGATCATTCCGGTTCTGCTTTGCTCGGCATTCATCTTGAAGGGCCGTTCATCAGCCATGCCAAGCGCGGAGTGCATCCACCGGAGAGTCTGCTGCGGCCGTCGCCAGATTTGCTGCGTCAATTTCATGATGCTTCCGGAGGAACGGTGCGCATGCTGACGGTGGCACCGGAACTTGAAGGCAGCCTGGACACCATATCGGAGGCTGTGCGGCTCGGCATTCAAGCCAGCCTGGGGCACTCGAACGCAACTTTTGCCGAGGCCAACGCAGGCATCCAGGCAGGGGCGCGGCACGCCACGCATACCTTCAATGCCATGCGGCCGCTTGACCATCGCGAACCGGGAGTCGTGGGAGCCGTTCTCAGCGACGACCGGCTGACGGCGGATGTGATTGCGGACGGTTTGCATGTAGCGCCCAGCGTGATCAAACTTTTTCTGTCGGCCAAGGGAACGGAGCGCGCCATTCTGATCACTGACGCAATCAGCGCGACCGGTATGCCCGACGGCAAATACAAGCTGGGCAATTTTGAAGTTGTCGTCAAGGGCGAGCGCTGCGATTTGGACGGCAAGCTTGCGGGAAGCGTGCTAACGCTGGATCGCGCAGTACGCAACGTGATGCGTTACGTGCCGCTGACTCTGCAGGAGTCGGTGCGGCTGGCGACGCTAAATCCCGCGCGCCTGCTTGGCATTACCGAAAGCCGTGGAATGATTGGCCCGGGGCGGATTGCAGACGTGATTGTGCTAAGCCCGGAAGGCAATGTCGTGACAACCATGGCAGCGGGTAAATTTGCGGCGTAAGAGATTTCAGGAAACGTTGAGGAGAGGTTCAATGGACTCGAGATATGCTGGCTTGATTCTGGCATTGTTTTGCGCATCGGCTTCGCTCTGGGCTAACGCACAAGGCAAACAGCAGAGCCGTGGCGGCGTATTCTACGTTGTCGGCTATTTCACCGAGGGCGGCGCCGGGACTGGGCGCTACACGGTCAAGGACATTGAGAGCAGCGGCGCAGCGAAACTGCTTACGCACATTGACTACGCTTTTGGGAAAGTGGCGAACAACCAATGTGAAATCGGGAATCGCACAGTGGCGTTAGACCAGGCCTACGACGCTGCTTCGAGTGTGGACGGCACAGCGGATCCTGCCGGTGACGGCAAACTTCGCGGAACATTTCATCAACTCCAGGAACTCAAGCGTCTGCACCCCGCACTCAAATTGCTCCTTTCGCTGGGCGGTTGGGGACAAAGTGGCGGCTTCACCAGCGCTGCGCAGCCTGAAAACGTGCAGGCGTTTGTGCGCTCATGCGTCGATCTTTTCGTGAAGGGAGATTTTGGCGGCGGATTTTCCGAGCCGGGGATCTTTGATGGAATCGATATCGATTGGGAATACCCGGTGAATGGGGGAGTCGAAGGGGGACAACCTGCGGATAAATCAAATTTCACCGCGATGATGGCTGAGTTCCGCCGCCAACTGGATGCGATCAGGCCCGGTTTGCTATTGACGGCTGCACTGCCGGCGGAAGAAGAGTATTACACGAACTTCGAACTTGAGAAGATCGTGCCGTACATCGATTTCCTCTCCATCATGGCGTATGACCTGCACTGGAACTCGGAACCGCTCACGGCGTTCCACAGCGCGCTCTTTCGCGACCCCAAAGACAAAACCGATCCGAAGCTTCGTGACCGCTATGGCGACTATGCGGTCAGAGGATTTCTGCACGCAAGAGTTCCGGCAAACAAAATGGTCTTTGGTATTCCGTTTTATGGCAAAGGCTGGGCGGGAGTGGAGGATGTGAACCACGGCCTCTACCAGAAGGCGCAAGGCCAGGCCACAACGCCGGGCAGTTATCGCGACCTCAAGCAATTACCGGGCAATGCGGATCGTCAGTACTTTCGCAAGCCCGTGAGCTGTACGCTTTGGAATGATCAAACGTTCTGGAGCTACGATTGCCCCGAAGCGATGCGTGTGAAAATTCACTACGTACATCGTCACCATCTTGCGGGCGCCATGTTCTGGGAACTCAGCCTTGACAGTTCTGACAGCGAACTATTGCATATCCTGGCGGAAGGAAAATAAAGCGGCCCCGTGCCCTGATGCACGAGGCCGATAAGACTTCGATAAGAGTTGGTTAGTGGCGATCGCCATCACGTCCATTGTCTTCGGGGAAGATAAAGGGCAGAACGTGGATCTGTTCCTTGCGGACGGCTTCGAGTTGATTGGGATCAATTCCCAACGCCCGCACTATGGTGGCAGCCACCTGCTGATTTGAGACCGCGCTCTTTATCTGGTTTGCCTTCATTCCCGGCAAGGAAACCAGCAGCGCAGTATGCACGTCGTCTTCGTTGAACCCGCCATGTTCGGAGAGCTTTGATCCTCCGGTGAAAATCACACCGGTATTCGTCTTCAAAATGATGTCAGGAGTGCGGGCATCATCCAGCGGGCTGTTGAATTTATTTTCGAGCGAGTTGAGGGCAAAGATCTCCTGAATTCCCAGCGCTTGCTGATTGGCAGGAAGGCTGAGCTTGGCCACGACGCTTGCCGTGAGCGAAGAATCAGTCAGCCAGATCAGCGACCCATCGTCTGAAATGTCGAAGGCCTCGTCAGGGCCGATGGTCGTCTGTGGTTCTCCGTTTCCGATGCCGACCCGCTTCTGGACATCGATAGGAGATTGACCGTGTTTGGCTGCGATGATGATGAGCGTTGAATTAAACAATCCTTGTTTCTTCAACTCGTTCACCATCTGGCCAAGCGATTGGTCAATGAAATCCAGCTCACCGGCAAGCCCGGGTGTTGGCGTCCCGAGCACGTCCTGATAACCGTTGCCTTTCAGTTTCTGGCCGACGCTTACAGACTGAAAGTTGGTACCAAAGATGGCGGGCACAGGAGCCCTTCTGGAGCGGTCATGGGTGAAGCCATCGATCTGGTTCAATACCGCTTGCACATGGATCAGGTCGTAGCATTTGATATTGTTCAAGTCGGTGGTCCAGCCATCGTCGGGCGTATTGTCAGGAGCCGGCACCGGCGAGCAGCCCGGAAATGGCAGGGCAACGGGGTTGGAATTGATTTCTGGTCCAAAGAAATCATCCACGCCATGGCCGCTGGGACCGTTGGTCCACTCATACGATGGATGCTTGTCGGTCCATGCCGTGTAGCCGCCGTTGGCACGGACAACTTCAAAGATCGTATTCACACGCAAATAGGTGTGCGGAAAAACGGGAGCGCAACCGTTATTCGGATCACGCGGCAAGAAGTTGGGGTTGATTCCGCCGCCGCCGTTCAAGGCGGTCAGGTCGATATCAACGGACTCATCCAATTCCACCACGGTGCCGATGGTGCCGGGGCAAAGGTTCGGAGCACCGGTCGGGCCGAGAATGGGATTGGTGGCGGCCGGTGGCGAGAGCTTGCGATTGAAGGTCACGTCATACCAGAGCCCTGTTGTTACAGGAGAACCGCCGGTCACCAGCGAAGCCAATCCGGGGAAGGAGTCTGAGGGCTGGGATGTGGCTGCGTTGGTATAAGTGTTGCCATGCGCGCTTAGCTGAGCGAGTGTGGAGTTCGGATGGGTTGTAACATAATTCGTGAGATCAAGGGCATGCATGCCATCGACACTGATGAGAAGAACATGACGAATGTTGTGATGGGACTTGTTGTCTTCTGCTCGGGTTTGTAGCGTCAGCAGAAGAACGGCGATCAGGGAGAATGAAAAAACTTTGAATCGATTCACCGCGCGCTCCTTCGATTTTAGAAATATTTTCTCGCCGTGAAACTATAAAACTGAGCAGCGGGCCTGAGTTCAAGCCAGTGTTAAAGATTGGTTAAAAAACGGATTGAGGTTGGTGTTGGATGCCGGAGTTGCCGGACATCGTCGTTTACATTGAAGCGCTGGAGCAGCGGATCTTGGGCCATGTGCTGGAGCGAATCCAGATTCCCGGACCGTCACTGTTGCGTACGGCCAATCCGCCTGTTGAGGCGGTCTGCGGCCGCAAGGTCACGGCTCTGCGTCGCGTTGGAAAGCGTATTGCGGTCGGACTTGAGAATGATTTATGGCTGGTGATCCACCTGATGATCGCCGGTCGGCTGCATTGGAGCGAGCGGCGGGTAGTTCCCGATGGCAGACGAACGTTGGCGGCGTTCGATTTCGACTCCGGCACACTCACCCTGACAGAGGCCGGCTCCAGAAAAAGGGCGTCGCTTCATCTCTTGGCGGGAGAGTCAGAACTCGCGAAGCAGGATCCAGGCGGTATTGACGTGTTCTCAGCCAGCCTGGCGCAGTTCGGCACGGCTCTGAAATCGGCGAATCACACTTTGAAACGAGCGCTTGCGGATCCCAGAATATTCAGCGGCATCGGAAATGCCTACTCAGACGAAATTCTTTATCATGCGCAACTGTCTCCAGTCGCGTTGACCCAGCGTCTGGACGCGGAACAAATCAGCCGTCTCTACCATGCCACGCGGGACACCCTCACGCAGTGGACCGGCAATCTTCGCGCGGAAGCCGGCCGCAAGTTTCCGAAAAAGGTGACTGCTTTTCACGACGCAATGGCAGTCCATGGACGCTATGGTGAGCCTTGCCCGCGGTGCGGTGAAAGAATTCAGCGTATTCGTTACGCGGCTAACGAAACCAATTATTGTGCGAGATGCCAGACCGGAGGAAAGCTGCTTGCGGATCGTGCATTGAGCCGCCTATTGCGAGAGGACTGGCCGCGCTCTTTGGAAGAGATGGAGGAACGCTGGCTGGCGAATCGAAAATGATGGCCCGGGGCCATGACGACATCCTTACATACCGCACATAAGCCATCCAGGAGATCGAGGCCTGACGCAACCCTCGCTAGCAAGGGTCGTGTCTCAGTTTGGCAAGAAATGTTTAGGTCTTGTCATGTTGAGCGAAGTCCGAACGATCCCGCGTAGCGGGAGCGAGGACGAGTCGAAACATCCCGAGAATGCTGCCTTTTACTTTGCTGTGTCAGGGAATTCTCTCGAAATACTCGCTTTCCTCTACAACTGAACATGGTAGAAGCCGAGGCATCGAGAGAACTCCCTGAAACGGCATGGCCCATTTACACAGTCTCGGGATGCTTCGACTTCCACCCCTGCCAGCCAAAGTCGGGCTGTCTGGGGACCCCGGACTTGCGCTTATCCCGGCTCCGCCGGGACTCGCGCGGCGCCCAGCATGACAAGATTGAAAGCGCCGGGTCAAACCGAGACACTACCCCAGCAAGGCCTGTCTAGTAGGTGGGTTTGAGAACGGTAAAATAAAAAGTTTTTAAGGATTTTCGCGCTTTCTCCCAACCCTGTGGGAATTGCCGGTTCTGTTTATAAATTAATGCCCTCATCCAAAATGCTCAACCTATTGAAGGCAAATACGGAGCGCTGCCTTCAAATAGATTGCCAGCCGATCGCCTGTAAGTCGTTAATTTTCACTGCAAACTCATTCGGCTGGGCATGGCGGAAATAGTAAGATTTTGTCGCTGACAAACCTAGGGGATGAAGGAAGAAGAAGTCCTAATTCGGGATTTGCTAAATCAATGCTTGGGCTCCGAGGATCAAGAGCTTTGGCGAGAATTTGTGCGCCGGACTCAGCCGCTGATCGCAAACGTAATCATCAACACGCTGCGCAGATGGCGTGAACCGAGTCCCAGCCTTGTGGACGACCTGATTCAGGAAACATATCTCAAGCTTTTCGCGAACGATCGTAAGGCACTGCGCGGCATCAGGAACGAGCACGAGAACGCGATCTTCGGATATCTGAAAGTGACGGCCTCCAACACAACGATTGATCACTTTCGCCAACCCAGGAATAAAGTGCCGGAAGTAGAGCTGACAGACCCTGTGATTCCTCCGTTGCCGGATGGGTTCGACAGGATGCAGTTTACCCGGTTGAAGGACCAGATCCAGGCGCGCCTGGAGACCCTTTCTTCCGCGGAGACCTGCCAGCGCGACCAAGCGATCTTCTGGCTCTATTACGAACAGGGCTATACGGCCAAAGAGATTTCGTTGCTGCCGAACATGCGGTTGAGCGTGAAGGGAGTCGAGAGCACGTTGCAGCGACTGGTGAGGTATATCAAAGAGGGCCTGCCGGGTTTCGCAAGCGCGGCAGGGGAGCAGGAAAGTTGAATCTTATCTTCCACTTGCGGGACCGAAAAGGTTTTGCCCGGAACCGTACGTCTTTGGATGCAGACGAGGGAGCAAAATGAACCAGAGCGCCAATCAAAGACGTGATGTATCGGACATCGAGCGACTCTCGCCGGCGCCAACGAACCCATTCGTGATCGGGCAATGGGAAGCCGGGCGCATCCACACGCTTCAATGTTGGGAGGCCGTTCGATGAACCCAATCCCGCATCGCCAGTGTCCTGACGACGAAATATTGCAGGAAGTAGCGGCCGGCATCAGTTCTCCAGAGTTGGCGGAACAAACGATGCGGCACGTAGCCCGATGCAGCATCTGCGGACCCGCTTTGCGAAGGTATGTGCGCGAATTTTCGGCGGAAGAATCTCCGGACAACACGCAAATTCTTGAGCAACTCGAGACCTCCAAACCTGCCGGGCAGCGCCGGCTGGTGCAAAAGCTGGCGCGGCGTCCCCGGCGAGCATTATGGATGATGATTGTTCCGGCCGTTTCCGCGCTTGCGGTGGCTTTGTTGGCCGTGATCGAGGGGCCATCGTTCATGGCTGATTTGAGTGTCCGGAAAGCCCAGAGCCAGGCAGCAGCGGCGTTTGCCGACCGGCGCACGACGGAAATGCGCTTGGCTTCAGTTCCTTACTCTCCCTACAAACCGTTTCCTGCGGAAATGGGTGGGAAGAGCAGCCGTGATCTCGATGAAATCCCTCCGGAGCTGACCAGCGCCAGCGGCGCGGCCAACGAAAGTTTGACCAAGGAAAAGGAAAAGGTTGATCCACGATGGCTGCAGGTCCAGGGGCGCGCTCTTCTGTGGGCTTCAACCCCGGCCAGCCTGGAGAAAGCAGAGAAGGATTTCGAAAAGGCGCGTGCTTCAGGGTTGGATACTCCGAGCCTGGACATTGATCTGGCCGCCAGCTATTTTGAGCGCGACAGCCGGGCAGAACATCCGAACCTGCAACGCAGCCTGAACCTGTTGAACGACGTCCTCAACAAGCCCAAACTGAGCGATGAAGACCGCGCCAGCGCTCTTTATAACCTTGCTATCGCTTATGAAAAAACGCAGGCATGGGATCTGGCGGCGGCAACGTGGGAAAAATATCTCGAGGTGGATCGGTCCAGCGGATGGAGAAAAGATGCGCAGGAGCATCTGGGAAAAGCAAAGGATAAGATCCGCGGCCCTGGTCAAAGCAAATTGATATCGCCGGGCGCATTCCTGCAGGGGGTCCAGGGTAGTGCCATACAGGTGGAGGATTACCAGGATGTAGCTGTGAGTGCGTGGCTGGTGGATGCCGTCGGAAGGAGAGACGACGAATCCTTGAAAGCCGCTCAAGCTTTGGCGGAATTGCTAAAACAAAAGCATTCTGATCCCTGGCTGGCCGATATGGTTGCGTCGCTTCATGCGCAGGATTTGCCTGGGCTTAAGTCACTGGCGGCGGCCATGGAAAAAAATAGCCAGGGCAATCATGGCGAGGCGCTCAAGGAGGCACTGGCGGCCGCCCAGATTTTCAAATCGCATGGAAATCGTTCCGGTGAATTCCGTGCACGCATTGAGGAGGTGAATGCTGCGCGTCGCATGCTGAATGGATCTGAATGCCTGGCGCGAGCGGGTCCGGTTGGCAGCCAGCTGGCCCACACCTCCTACCAATGGTTCAAAGCCCGCCTGTCTCTCGAAATCGCAGAATGCGGAAACCTGCTCGGCACCTTCGCCGAATCCGATGCCCACCTTGCAACCAGTCGAGAAATTGCCCGGCAATTTGATTATCCCGTTTTGGAGCTCCGCGACATCGGTATTTCCGCCGGTAACAAACATCTTCGCGGCGATTGCAATGAGAGCTGGCGGGAATCGGTAGATGGTCTTGGCGTGTACTGGCAAAAATCCCAGAGCACACCGGGCCCTTTGTTTCAGTTTTACTCAGTCATGTCTCAGTGCGCCATGGAGACGGGCTCTTTGTATGCAGGAGAGGCCTTTTTGCGTCATGCGATCGACGTGCGCAAGAGGTTCGCGGAACAGAATCGCACTATCGAAGGCATGATGCGGATGCGTCTCGCGAATGTGCTATCTGCAAGAAAGGCCGATGATGAGGCCGCGCAGGAGAAAAAACAGGGTGTGGCGCTTATCGACCGCCGATTGCTGCCTAAGCGATTCGATCTGACCCTGGAACTGGAGCAGGCGGAATTTCAATTGGATCATGGCGATGCGAATCGAGCTCTGATCACCCTGGAGCCGGTTCGGACGGCATTAGCTGACAAACCTGACAGCTTCTTCGTCCTGAGTTTTAACCAGACATCGGGCAATGCCTTTCTCAAATTGGGACGGCTGAATGAAGCAGGGGAAGCGTACGAAAGAGCCATCCAGACCGCTGAATCCGCGCTGGATGACATCAAGGACTGGAGAGAACGCCTGCAGTGGCTTCGGGCCACGGATGAGAGCTATCGCGGCCTGGTGCGGGTTCTGATTGAACAAAAGCGGCCTGAAGAGGCGCTCGAGCGTTGGGAACTCTATCGCAGCCGCGCGCTGGTACAAGCCCGCCAGCAGGGCGTCGGCGAACGATCTGATACGCCGAAGTTAACCCAGACAGCGCTCCACACGACACAACAATCTTCATCCAATCCGGCCCCCCGGCTGGTTTATGCGCATTTCAATGACGGCATTCATATCTGGCTATTGCAAAACCGGTCCGTCAGCAGTTACTGGGTTAAGGTAGATAAGGAAGAAGTTGAGAGCACCATCAGGGAGTTCGTGGAGAAGTGCGCGACGGAGACCTCAAAGCTGGACGAGGTGCAACAACTGGGGCTCAAGCTTTTTTCATTCATGGTGCAGCCGGTGGTCAACGACCTTGTTCCTGCCGGGAGCGTCGTTATCGAGCTCGATCAGGGAGCCTACAACCTTCCCATGGAGGCTTTGCGAACACCAGAGGGCCACTATCTGGGCGAAAAGTATTCTCTGGTATATTCCCCCGGCGCCTGGATGGAGAAGGCATTGCGGGTGCCCGAGCCTCTTAGCGGGAGGGAATCATTTTCGCTGATCGACGCTTCCCACGCTCCAGATGCCGGCTATCTTCCGGGGCTGGATGGCCAAAGGGAGGCGATTGCCAGGCTTTTTCCTCACGCCCGAGTTTTAGATTCCGCAAAAGTTCCCTGGACGCAGGCGGAAACCTGGCTGGCGACGAGCGACGTGATTCACTATATGGGCCATGGTACGCCGGACGGCAGCGGTACGAAGCTCGACTATGCAGCCGACCATCCATTGCGGGTGAGAGATTTCTCTCCGGTCGTGCTGCGTCGCGCTCAGATAGTTTTGCTCGCGGCATGTTCGGGTGCTGCCGGCCGCGAAAACGGCTTCGCAGATACAGACAATCTTGTACATGCCGTTCTCTCTGCTGGCGTGCCGGTTGTCATCGCCAGTCACTGGAATGTTGACTCGAGATATACCTCTCGGCTGGTGATCGCTTTCTACCAACATTTGCGGAACAACCAAACAGTTGATCTAGCCATGTACAATGCCCGCGTCGAGATAATGCGGGACAATCCCCATCCTTATTTCTGGGCAGGCTTCGCGCTGAATGGGCGGCTCAATTAGGCGGGGACGTCAAGGGCCGGCATTGTCCTGAATTGAGCTGCATCAGAGGCATTGTGGTGAATCGAGGAGAAAGATTATGGATAGACGCAGTCTGTTGAAGAGTTTAGCCGCTATCCCGTTTGTGAGCGTGCTCGGTAGTTGCGAAAGAGATTCTGATGATCGGAAGCATGGCGCCACGGTCGAGGTGCACCTGGATGGAGCTTTTGCCCTGGTCATTCAAGAGAACAAAGAGAATTCGCTTCTGGCCTTTTCACCCCGCCCTAAAGCAGGGGAAGACCAGCACCAGTTTTATTTCAACGGATCACACAAACCGGAAGAACCCGGAAAAGCCTACCAGTTCAAGCTGTCGCCGCAGGGCATACGGCGCGAAAAGAAGCCGGAGATAGATCCGGGCCTGAATGATTTCAGTTTCCGTACTGAGAAATGGCGCGTTGGCGACAGCCTGGTCACGATCGAGCTGCCTGCTCCCAAGCGCATTACGTTTGCAGGTCATCGATCGCCGGTCACATTTGTTGCCGGAGGCAGGCAGGCGTTTATGCCCACAAATCATATTCTGGAATATGAAGTTGAAGATCCACGCCGGCTCAAACTGGAATGTGGCAGCATCGGCGAGCCCTGTGCGGCTGCGGCCGATTCGTTCCCGGGCGTCACCCGATTTTTCTTCGAGATCGGTCCGAAGAAGACCCTCGATTACGAACTCTCACATGCCCACGCGATACGGTTTTTCAATGAGATATTGGTTGATTCATTTCCGGAACTCGCAGAAAAGTACAAGCTGGTGGTCCCCCAGGGTGGAGACCGATCGGCCCAGGTTGCTCCTCACGTGATGCCTGCAGTGTTCCAGTACGACGCTCAGAACCCGCCGTTGAGGAATGCTTCGTACATCATTGACTGCGAGTTCAGCGGGCCGCTGGTCGACACCAGTGCCGCGCCCATGACCTAGGGGCGTGCTTCAGAAAAGGTAGGAGTCCCACAACGCAAAGGCGGCGCCGTCTCGCTGCCTTTGCAAGTCTCCGTGTGGCTGGGCGCTGTTAATCCTGCTTGTTTTTGCTCCACCGCTCATTGTTTTCGCGCGTAGCTTTTCCGGCCCATCTTGACATTTTTTGTCACTCCTAAAAACGCAAAAAAATCCCGCTATTCTCGAAGGGAAATGCTACAGCCGGTCGTCTTAGGTGCAGTGAACGGCCAAAAAAGTTCTGCGTAGCACACCCTGGAGCGGGAGTGAACGGATGAGCCGGCTACCTGCCCCAGGCAAGGCTGTTCAGTACACAGCGGCAAATCGAGCGATCCGCTGTTAGAAGGAGTAGCAAAATGGGTACCGCATCATGCCTGGACTTGCATCAGTTTAGCGAGAGTTATCTGCAAAATCTCCGGACGCAGGACATTGCGACTGAGGAGCATTTCGTTTCTTACTTTGGCCGGATGTTGCAAAACAAATTGCGCCGCCATCTAACCTGCCCAGAGCACATCAAGGATGTGCAACAGGAGACGCTGTTGCGAGCCTGGGCCGCCGTGCGGGCGCAAGGCGGAGTTCGCCAGCCGGAGCGCTTTGGCGCGTTTGTGAGCTCTGTATGCAACAACATCTTGCGGGAGTTGTATCGCTCCCGGGCGCGAATCAAAGCCCTTGATGATACGCAGATCGACCCCGCTGATGAATCCAGAGGGCCCGACGCGGTGCTCCTGGCAGATGAGACCAAGAAACTGGTGCAGAAAGTTTTGACGCGCCTTTGCCTGAAAGACAGAAAGCTTCTGCAGGCAGTCTTCTTCGAACAACGCGACAAGGACGAAGTGTGCCGGGAGCTTGGCGTCAGCAGAGACTATTTGCGGGTTTTGCTTCATCGCGCCAAACAGCAATTCATGGCGGAATACGAGCGCGTGAACGCATCGCCGCGCAAAGGTAGTGCGCAGAGCCGCAAGGGCGCAGGGTCCGGCGAACCGCCTGTCCCAGCCGGTGCAATAACAGACTGATTTCCATCGAGCTGATTGTTGCGGCCGATGGTTAAGTTTCAGTTCCTGCCTGCCTGTGGTCTGGCTGTCCAGTGACGCAGGATTGAGGCTCAGCCAAGGCCGGGTTGGCCATGAAAAATCACCCTGCTCGGGGAAAGCAGACCTCTCGCTTTTTTCAACTCAAAAACCGTTCCGGCGTGGATCCTTTCCCGCCGGTTTTTCACGCGCAAGTGGCGAGCCGCGGGTTCTGGTCGTGAAGCGATCGAGCACCGGGATCGAAGCGATATGGTCCCAGATTGGATCAATCCCACGCTGGGAAATGAGATGGTTGCATAGATACCATTGCCGCGGCGCAGCTGGTGCGTGGCCCGAGGGTTCTTTTTTAAAAAGGATTTTAGGAAATGATTTCCAATCACTGCCGATAAATTGGAAAACAACCCCGAATAAGGTGGGGATTCGTGGTACCATTGCCGGTTTAAATTTGCGGCTTATTAGCTGTGTAGGGTTAGAAAGGGCTTGTCAGAAGGGTGGCTGCACAGGCACAATCTTCAGTCTATAAAACCAGGCTAGTGTTCGTTCGGACTTTACTTTTAGCTCACTACCCTCGATAACGGCTTCGCAGGGTGTGCGAAAGTTATGCAAAATAACCGGTCCCAGTTATCGATAGGGCCGTGTGATTCATTGCGGCACCGATCTTGAGGAGCTGAAAGCTATGAAAGACGCTTCTGTCCCCCCGCCGAGCGGTTCGCCAACCGAGCGAAGGGACATCTTCGAAAAATGCTGGAAGTTCAACCGTGCGCGCATGCTGCAGGAGGCCGGTCTCTACGTCTATTTTGAGACCTTCGGCACCCGCGAAGGCTGTGGCCCCAGCGAGATCAGGATGGGCTCGCGCAAAATCCTCATGTTCGGCTCCAATGATTACCTGGACCTGACCTGGGATCCGCGGGTGAAGGAAGCGGCAACGGCGGCGATCCGGCAGTATGGAACGGGGTGCAGCGGTTCACGCTTGTTGAACGGAACACTGCCGATTCACGTACAACTGGAAGAAGAGCTTGCGGACTTCATGGGGAAAGAGGAGGCCATCGTTTTTGGTACCGGCTTCCAGGCCAACTACGCCGTGATTGCCGCCCTGGCGACGGAAGGCGAGACCATACTGTGCGAGCACAACCTGCACGCCAGCCTGGTAGATGGAGCCCTTCGTTCCGCGGCGCGCACCATGCGCTATCGTCACAATGACATGCAGCACCTGGAGAAGCGGCTGCAGCAGTCCAACGGTGACGGCGTGTTGATCGTAAGCGAGAGTGTCTTCAGCATGGAAGGCGACGTTGCCAATCTCCGGGGTGTGACGGCGCTGGCCAAGACGTATGGCGCGCGCACTTACGTGGACGAAGCTCACGGAATCGGCATTTTTGGGCCTACGGGAGCGGGCGTGGCGGAAGAACAGGGTGTCCTGGAAGATGTTGATGTCGTGATGGGGACGTTCAGCAAGTCGCTGGCTGCGGCCGGCGGCTTTGTCGCTGCAACCGAGCCTGTGATCCATTTTTTGAAGCATTTGGCGCAGCCTTTTGTGTTTTCCGCCAGCGTTCCGCCCGCGTCAGTGGCTGCGGTCCGTTGCGCGCTGGGTATTTTGAAGTCCGAGCCGGAGCGGCGCCAGCGGCTGTTGCAGGTGGCTGATCTGATCCGGCGGGAGCTTGCCGCGCTGGGATTCAACGTAATCGACGGCAACAGCCCGGTGGTGGCTGTGGTGATCCCGCAAGACGTGTTGCTCTTCCAGATGGCAAAGAAACTTCTGGAAGAAGGGATTTATGTAAATGGAGTGGTAAAGCCCGCGGCCACGCAAAACCTGCTCCGGATCTCCTGCACGGCGGCGCACACGGAAGCGCACGCCTGGCGTCTGGTTGAGGTGATGGAGCGCATCGCAAAGGGGTTAAACATGGAATTGGAAAAGCCGGCCAGGGCCGCACGGGTTGCCTTGTAGTTGAAGACAACACAGGCAATATATTTCCGGCGCTATTGAACGAAGGAAGCAAGTCGCCTATTTCGAGGGGTTGTTTATGCCAGATGCACTAAATCTAACTGGAATTGCGCTCACGGTTGAGCAGGGAAGATGGAAGCGGTTGGCCCGGAGCGTAGCCCAGAAATCACTTGCGCCCGTCGCGAACCAGGTGGACCGCGAAGCTATCTATCCGCGTGAAGGGCTCAAGGCCATCGCCGATGCGGGCTTAATGGGACTGACCGTTCCCAAGAACCAGGGAGGTCCGGGCGAGGGGATTCTTACCACAGCCATGGTGCTGGAAGAGTTGGCGCAAGGATGCGCGTCCACCGCGATGGTGTATTGCATGCACATGAGCACGCTTCCTCTGATCTCGGCCCTGGTGCAGGATGGCCAGACGGAAGCTTTCATCAAGCCGATCGTGGAAGGCAAATGGATCGGCGCGCTGGCCATGAGCGAACCGGGTTCAGGAAACCGACTCTGGCACATGGACAGTTTTGCCCAGCGCAACGCCAACGGTTATCTGATCGACTCTTTCAAGTCATTTTGCACCAGCTGCGGCCAGGCAGACTTTTATGTTGTGCCCGTGCGGGCCGATTCCACCCAGCCGCCGACCGAGCTGAGCTTGTTCCTGATTGAGGGCAAAGATCCCAACATTCTGCCGATCGGCAAATGGGACGGCATGGGTTTGCGCGGCAACTGCAGCATGCCGATTCACTTCAAAGGCTGCCACGTGCCCGACCTGAATCGGCTGGGCTCGCCGACATGCGGCTTCTCGATGTTGTTTGCTTACTCGCTGCCGATCTATCAGGTTGGGCTTTCGACCGTCTACCTGGGGATTGCCCAGGCGGCGTATGAAGCGGCGGTGGAGCACGTGAAGAAGCGCGTCCACAGTGACACCAAGCAGACTCTGGCTCAGGTGGAGACGGTGCAGCGTTACATCGCGGAGATGAAGATGCGCGTGGATGAGGCGCGCTGCATGGTCTATCGGGTGGCGCAGATGTCAGACAACGCGATGGTGCTGTTCAATGAATTGCACTCAGCTGATCTGCTGGACGAGGTGATTCGCGCCAATCCTGATGACCCGTTCTTTATCGAACTGGCGCAGCTCAAGTTTGCGGTGAGCGAAATTGCTATCGAAGTCGCAAACAAGGCATTCCAGGTTTGCGGCGGCACGGCGTACAAGCGCGGACATCCGGTGGAGCGCCTGGTGCGCGACGCCAGAGCCGGATCGGTGATGGCGCCGTCCGATGATTCGCTCAAGCTGATTGTAGGCAGACAGATCCTGGGCATTGCCCAACCGTGGGAGTAATCAAGGAGGAGAGGGACCCAATGGCGACCACAGATGTAAGCGCCGTCCAGACCAGCAGCTTGCTGGCGTCACTGTACGATTTCCAAAACCGGTTCAACAACGACGCGCGGGTAAAAAAGCTGATCAAAGGCTGGAACCGGTATCTCAAAGCCGAAGGCACGGACTCTGGCGAAACCTATACCTGCACGATTGAGGATCTTGCAATCACCAGGATTGATCCCGGCTGCTCCATCGAAGAAGATGATGAGAACCTGATCACGCTGCAGGCGGGACAGGACGTGCTGGTACGTATCTTTACGGGAAAATACAACCCGGCGCACGCGCTGATTGACGGCGCGCTGGCTGTGTTCTCCGGTGAGCGCGACAAGGTAAAACTGGAAGCCATTGCAATGATCATCTGGGGACTGTAGGAGAAAGCCACGGGGACGCAATGAAGAAGGCTTTTGAACTGGGTTTTTATGTGACGTTTGGCGCCGGTATTGCTTTCGGCATCAGCTCGTTCACCATTCTTTCTGAGCTCTTCAAAGTGGCCAGCAGTTTCTGGCTCATCGTATCCATCGTTCTGGCTGGAATCCTCTGCATGCTGATTTCCAGTTCCATTGCCGAGCTGGCGAGCATGTATCCATCAGCCCCGGGCGTACGCACCTACCTGAAGGTGGCGCTTCCGCCGCGTCTTTCGCTCTTCCTGGTTTATCTGTACCTGATTTTCATGATTATGGTCGCCGGCATTGAGAGTTATCTCTTCGCCCAGGTGGTGCGGAAGCTGGCTCCGCAGCTGCCGGCGCTGGCCGTGGTTCTGGGCTTGCTGGCCTTGACGGTGATCGTGAACCTGCTCGGACTGGAACTGCCTCGCGGCGTACAGATGTTTACCACGACTACGCTGATTCTGGGTGTCCTGATCCTGGGCGGTATGGGTGCTGCTCCGGCGTTCAGGAATCTGCACTGGAGTTCCACGGTGATGGCGAACCAGCCGTTGTCTCAGGTCGGCGGCGCGCTGGGTGCAGCGGTTTATTTGTTCATCGGCTTTGAGTGGGTGACGATGATGGGCTTCAGCGCCAAATCCTACGAGCACCGCATCCCGCTCTCCATGCCGCTGGCGATTCTTACGAACATTGTTGCTTACAGCATCTTCGCCCTGGGCCTGGCCACGCTGCTGCCGGTGAGCAGGATTACTGACAGCTCGATTCCTCAGCTTCCGTACTTTGTGCAGATGTTTGGACCGCGTGGAACGTATGTGGCATTGGGGCTTTCCATCCTGGCCATCGTCTCGTGTTTCAACGCCGGCGTCATGGGTGGATCACGGCTGGTGCATTCGCTCGCACGTGAAGGAAATTTTCCCAAGTCGTGGGGCGTGATGTCGCTGCGTACAGGCGCTCCCATTGGAGGTGTCCTGGTGCTGGGGACGCTGGCGGCGATCGTTTCTATTTTGATAGTGGAATTTGAGCTGCAAGAGGTCGCAGCGGTAGTGGGATCGGCGATTGTTTGTTGCGTCTATGCCGCCTTCATGTGGGCGATCCTTCATCTTCGGAAGACGCAACCCAATGCCCGCAGAACGTTCCGGAGTCCGCTGCCGGTCTGGCTGCACTGGGTCTTGATTGTCCTGATGCCGCTTTCCGGGCTTTGGGCGCTGATTGCAGAACCCGGCAAAAGGCTGGAGATGGTTGCAACAGCGGTGGGACTCATTGTGATATCGGCCGTTGGCGTCGAGTTTTCGATTCGCTACAGCAAGAATGAAGCAGAAATGCGCTTGCAGGCCAAGGCCACATAAGCAAGCGGTCGTGGGTTGAGGGAGAACGAAGGGGATGCAGTCGACAAAGAATGGTTCAGCCCCAATTCCTCTGGGAACTGACCCGGAAGTGGTTGCCGCATACGCGCACCACTGCCGTCCGGAACTGGCGCGGATGTTGCATGCGCTCAGCCTGGATGCCGTGTACGAACGCGCAGAAGGGGACTATCTCTGGCAGCGCCGCGGCGACCAGCTGGTCAAAATTCTTGACCTGGTAGGTGGCTTCGGAACCAATTTCTTCGGTCATTATCATCCTGAATTGGTAGCGGAGGAGCGCCGCCTGACCGAGCAGCGCGTTCCCTTCCTGGCCCAGGGCTCTTGCCGCCCGGGTGCTGCGCGGCTGGCAGAAGCGCTGTGTGAGCGCGCCGGCGACTACGTTGTGATCTTTACCAACACCGGCACTGAGACGGTAGAAGCTGCCATCAAGCATGTAATGCTGGAACGCCCGAAGCCTATGCTCCTGGCGATCCGTGGAGCGTTCCATGGCAAGACCACCGGCTCCATTCAGCTCACCTATGCCTATCGGGATCCCTATGCGCACCTGGGGCCGGAAGTCCGTTTTCTCGACATGAATGATCCTGCCGATTGGCGCGATGCCGAAGGCAGTCTGGAAGAAGTCGCGGCCATCTTCATCGAGCCGATTCTCGGTGAAGGCGGTGTGAGGCCGCTGCCGGCAGAATTCGTGACCTGGCTCAAAAAGATCCAACGCGCGAATGACGTCCCGATCGTGGCCGATGAGATTCAGACCGGCTTCTATCGCACCGGGAGCTTCCTTGCTTCGCAGGAGCTGGGACTGGAGCCTGACTACATCTGCATGTCCAAAGCGATGGGTGGAGGCCTGGCGAAGATCGGTGCATTGCTGGTAAAGCGTGAACGCTTTATTGAAGAGTTCTCCATTCAGCACACCTCAACCTTTGCCGAAGATGATCGCGGGTGTTATCTGGCGGTCAAAGCGATTGAACTTGCCGAGCGAGACCGGCTCGGCGCGCGGGCCAAAGAGATCGGCGACTATGTGCTGGAGCGTCTGCGCGAAGTGCAATCGCGTTTTCCTGGGTTGATCAAGGACGTACGCGGCCGCGGCCTGATGATTGGGGTGGAGCTGCGTGATATTTCCGACTCGCCGTCCAACGCGATCCGCATGCTGTGCCAGCAGGAGTTTCTGGGCTACCTTGCCGCAGCGTATCTGCTGAATGTTCATTGCATTCGCGTGGCGCCGACATTGAGTGAACCCTTCACGCTGCGATTGCAGCCTTCGGTGTACGTTGAAAAAAGAGAGTTGGACCGTTGTCTGGAGGCGTTGCAGATGTTCTGCCAGGCGCTCGCAGCAGCCGACGTTCCCCACCTCACCGGCTACCAGGTAGGCTGCCAGGCGGGGCCGATCGTTGACTACAGCCACCGCGCTTTGAGCAGGCGGGAGCAGCCGCGTACAGAGAATCGCGTAGCCTTTATCGGTCACTTATTGCAGCCGGAACATGCGGTGCTCTGGGATGCTTCTTTGATCGCGTTGTCGCCTCATCTAGCCGCCTTCATGGAGCGGCCTTCGCGCATTTTGCAAGGGACCATCTATGACCAGTTGCACGTGCAGTCAAGCGCGGGAGGCGAAGTACACCTGAGCTACATTGGGCTGGATCTGACGCCCAAACAGATCATGGAGGGAATCTACTCCCGTGATACTCAGTGGATGATGGACAAGATTGAACACGCGGTGGAACTGGCGCGCGAGAACGGCTGCCGAATCGTCGGGTTGGGCGCATACACGTCGATTCTCTCGGGCAATTGCAAGCGCATTCAAACCCCGGGAACAATTCTGACTTCCGGCAACTCGTTGACCGTAGGGATGGCGATGGAGGCGATGAAGCAGGCCGCGCGCGAGAGCGGCATTGAGCTGGGCAAGGCGCGTTTGGCGATTCTTGGGGCGACCGGCAACATCGGCGCTACTTTGGCCCTTATGCTTGCGCCGCAGGTCGAGAGCACGGTGCTGGTGGTGCGCGATCGGCAATCCCCGCGAGTTAAGAGCATGGTAGAGGAGATCGCTCGTGTCGCTGGGCATCTTACCGTGACTGACGACCTGCATGCTCTGCGCAAGTGCAACCTGATCGCGGCAGCGTCAAACAGCCCGGAACCGTTGGTCCGTGCCGAGCATCTGCCGGATGAGCCGGTTGTGGTGTGCGATGTGGCCGTTCCTGCTGACGTAAGCGCCGAGGTCAGTTTTGAGAAGCCAATGGCCACGGTGATCCGCGGAGGCCTGGTCAAGCTGCCCCATAATCCTGATTTCGTGATCGCGGGACTGGATCTTGAGCCCGGCTATGCTTACGCCTGCATGGCGGAAACGCTGCTCATGGGGCTGGAATCCGTGGAGGAGCCGGTATCGTTTGGCGCGATCAAGCCGGAAGGAGTGCAATGGGCGCTTGGAGCGGCAAAGAAACACGGCTTTCATCTGGGCAAGTTCGAGCGTTCAAGTGCCATGGCCAATGGCCTTAAAGACATGAGGGTCGCGCATGCCTGAACGCTTGCTACAGCGGACGGCGGCGGCGCGGGCACTTCCATCACACAAAGAATGGCAGAGCTTTGTCGCTCTTCTGCGGCATCGCGCAAACACGCAGAGCCAGCAGACCGGCTATCTCTTCCTGCGTGATAACAATCCGGAAAAAGAGCTGGAGCCACTTTCCTACGCGCAACTGGACCAGAAAGCGCGAGCCGTGGCCGCGATATTGCAGGCAACGGGCGAGCCAGGCCAGAGAGTTCTGCTTCTGCACCAGCCGGGCTTGCATTTTGTTACCGCGTTCTACGGCTGCCTGTATGCCGGAGCGATTGCCGTAACAACCTATCCGGTGCATCGCGGGCGGTTGAAGCAGGCATTGCCCAAGATTTGCGATTTGCTGAGAGATGCCGAATGCAACACGATTCTCACCACGGCGGATACCGCCGAGATTTTCGGCGCAGCCTGGGACGAGGTGATTGGCGGGCGCTGCCCGCTGGTGATCGCCAGCGATAACATTTGCACCAACGATGCTGAGAAGTGGCATGCGCCCGCGGTGGGGCTTGATTCGGTGGCTTTTCTTCAATACACGTCGGGGTCCACCAGTTCACCGCGCGGCGTGGCGGTGACCCACGGGAACATGCTGCACAACTCCGAGTTGATTGCGCGGGGATTTGATAGTGACAGCCGCAGCGTGGGAATTTCCTGGCTGCCTCCTTATCACGATATGGGGTTGATCGGCGGAGTGGTCAAGCCGATGTTCGTGGGCTTCCCAGTGGTGATTCTTTCTCCCTACACGTTCCTGCAGCAGCCTTACCGCTGGCTGCAGACCATCACCAAGGTGCGAGCGACGGTGACTGGCGGCCCTAACTTCGCCTACGATCTGTGCGTTCGCAAAGTGACGCCCGAGCAGCGTGAAACGCTGGACTTGAGCAGTTGGAAAGTCGCGTTCAACGGCGCCGAGCCGATCCATCCGGAAACCATGGAGCGGTTTTCCGCAGTCTTCTCTTCGTGCGGCTTCAATCCCAAGGCTTTTTATCCCTGCTACGGCCTGGCGGAATCGACTTTGTACGTGACCGGCGGCAAAGCGCTCGCGGGTCCCAAGTATCTGCAAGTGAATCGAAACAAGCTGGAGCAAGGCAGGGTAGTAGCCGCCAAGTGGGACGAAGAGGATGCCAAAATGCTTGTAGGATGCGGTCACGCATTCGCTGAGCAGAAGGTAGCGATCGTCGATCCGCGAAGCAGGCGCAGATGTGCTGACGGCCGCGTGGGCGAAATCTGGATTTCCGGCCCCAGCGTAGCTGCAGGTTATTGGAATCGCCCGGAAGAGAGCGCCAAGGTTTTTTGTGCGCGGCTTGACACCGGTGAAGGACCATTTCTGCGCACCGGCGATCTTGGCTTCCTTCAGCAGGGTGAGTTGTTTGTTACCGGCAGAATCAAGGATTTGATCATCATTAATGGACGCAATCTTTATCCCCAGGATGTTGAAATCACGGCGCAGGCGAGCCATCCTGGGCTGCAGCCGTTTGCCGGGGTAGCTTTCTCCGTGGAGCATTCGGGCCAGGAACGTCTGGTGATTGCGCAAGAGGTGCAACGTGAGTTTCTGCGCAGCAATTCAGCGGATATGCTGGCGGCGATCCGGCAGGCCGTAGCCCGTGATTATGATGTCCAGGCTTATGCTGTTGCTCTGTTGAAGCCGGGGCAGGTTCCGCGGACTTCGAGCGGCAAAGTGCGACGTTCCCTCTGCCGGACGTCATTGCTGGCCGGCAAACTGGAGACGTTCGATCTCTATCCCAGCAGCGAAAATGCGTTTTGGAGTCAGGATGCAGGCAACTAAAGAAAGCGCCGGCGCAGCACCCGCGGAACAGCATTCCGGTTCGCGCGGCGTCCGCCCGCTCAACGAGCGCGCGCGACGCTTGGAGCGCAGGGTTACGCTGGCTACCGTGCTCCTTCCCTATATCGGGTTGGCAGCCGGGATTGCAGTATTTTGGCGGAATGGAGTAAACCCGCTGGATCTGCTGGTATTCGCAGTGATGTACTGCGTCACCGTTCTTGGAATTGGAATGGGCTTTCATCGCCTGATCGCTCACCGCGCTTACCAGGCGGTGCCTTTCCTGAAGAGCGCTCTCATCATCGCCGGCTCCATGGCTGCGCAAGGCCCGGTTATATTCTGGACCGCGGTGCATCGGCGCCATCATTCTTACAGCGATCGTGAGGGCGATCCGCACTCCCCGCATCTGCACGGAGAAGGGGTTGGCGAGACTTTAAAAGGACTTTGGCATTCTCACATGGGATGGCTCTTCAACCATGAACTTACGGATTGGGGAACCTACGTTCGCGATCTCCTGCATGACCGTCTGGTTTTCAAGCTCAACCGCATGTATTTCTTGTGGATTACGCTGGGATTGCTTGTGCCTGCGGCAGCTGAGGGCTTGATCACGATGAGCTGGAATGGAGCCCTGCGAGGGTTCCTGTGGGGCGGTCTGATCCGGGTACTTGTAGTGCACCATACGACGTGGAGCATCAATTCTATTTGCCATGTTTTTGGCAGCCAGCCTTATCCGGTGAAAGATTACAGCACGAACAACCTGGCGCTTGCCATCCCCACGTTTGGAGAATCCTGGCATAACAACCATCATGCATTTCCCAGCTCCGCTGTTCATGGCCTGGAATGGTGGCAAGTGGATATCACCGGGACGCTGATCAAGGTATGCGCCAGACTGGGCCTGGCCTCAGCGGTGAAAGTTCCCAAGAAGAAAGAGCGCGAAATCGATTTCAATCAGAAGTCAGCATAAGAAAAAGCTCAAGGAATCCTGAATGCTGAAAAAACGGAAAATCGTGCCGGTCACCGAGCCACCGACCGAAGAGGCCATTCGCGGATGGTTGATTACCAATATCGCGAGCGTCGTGAACATGGATCCGGCGAAAATTGACGTCCAGCAGACGTTTGACAATTACGGCATGGATTCCCTGCAGGCTGTCTCGCTTTCCGGCGATCTTGAAACCTGGCTGAAGCGGGACATTTCTCCGACGGTGGTGTGGGATTATCCGACCGTCGAGCAACTGGCCCGGCATCTGTCAGAAAGCTACGTAAACGGGGACCGCCCGGCAATTTCCCAGGCGGAAAGCGGAACGGATTAATTCTCATGACACCAACTGACACCATGGCCACTACCCCGAAAGCTCAAGCAGCCGCGAAGAGCACAACCACCAAAGTGGTGTTGGTTACCGGCGCGTCGTCAGGTATTGGACGGAGCTGCTGTGAACACCTGGCGCAAAAGGGAATGACGGTTTACGGAGGCAGCCGGTCGCTCGGGCCCGGCGGAAAGAATTCGTTCAACGCCCTGCGCATAGACGTGACGGATGATGCTTCAGTGCATGCTGCGGTCCGGCAAATCCATGAAAGTCACGGAAGAATTGACGTAGTGATCAACAATGCCGGAAACGGAATTGCCGGCGCAGTGGAAGAAACCAGCCCGCAGGAAGCAATGGCGCAGCTGGATACAAATTTCTTCGGCGTGCATCGCGTCTGCCGGGCGGTGCTTCCTGTCATGCGCGAACAGCGGAGCGGCGTGATCATCAATATCAGCTCACTGGCAGGGCTGCTGGCCGTGCCGTTCCAGGCTTTTTACAGCGCCAGCAAGTTTGCCATGGAAGGACTGACCGAGGCGCTCAGGATGGAAGTGAAGCCCTTCGGTATTCGCGTGGTCTTAATCGAGCCGGGAGACTTCAAGACTGAGTTTCCCGCCAATCGAAGAAACACGGTTGAGGCAGAAAAGAGCCAGATCTATCGCGAGATGGTGGACCGCTGTGTTGGCGTGATGCAGGAGGAAGAAAAGCACGGCATGGATCCGTTGATCGTGGCGCGGCTGGCCGAACGCATCATTGGCAATCCTTCTCCGCGCCTGCGTTACACGACCGGGCCTTTTGGGGAAAGAATCGGCCCGAAGTTGAAGAGCATTCTACCCTATCGTGTGTACGAGTATTTGTTCATGAAGCATTACAAACTTGCTTAGCCAACCACTTGTAACGATGGCTTCCGGCGAAGAGGTTACTGCGACACGCGCGCTGTGGCCGATCGAAAAACTCTTTATCGCAAATTCCCTCATTCTGATATGCCTGCTGGCACTGGCCGCGCGACGTGACGTGCATGCCTGGATCTATCTTGCAGCGCATGCCGGTGCCATCGGCCTCCTTCTGTTGCTTTCGCGGTCTTCTTCCCGGTTCTCCGGTTTTGTACGCCACTGGTTTGTTCTCGCCTACCTGCCGCTCTGCTACAAAGGAGCGCCCTTTCTCGTTACCGCTCTGCAATTGCCGGCCGCCGATCTCAGATTGACGGAGTGGGATACCGCAATGTGGAAAACCGATCCTGTTTTCTGGCTGAGCAGTTTTCAAAATCGCGGACTGGTGGAGCTGCTGCAGGCGGTCTACACGCTGTTTATCCCGGGGATGCTTGGACTGGGAGTTGTTTTATGGCTGCGCAGACCGAGAGCCGAGTTCCGCTTTGGCACGTTTCTGATCGCCGCAACTTTTCTGATCTCGTACCTGGGATACCTGGCCCTTCCGGCGCGAGGTCCGCGATTCATGCCGTATGCGGCAGAGCATCCGTTACACGGGTTATGGATGTTCGGTTATCTTCAGCGACTTCTGGATACACTCGAGGGCGTGCAGTACGATTGCTTCCCCAGCGGACACGTTGCCGTAGTGCTGGTGGGATGTTATTTGGCTCGACAAATCTCGCCATCGGTATTCCGGATATTCGTGGTGTTCGCCTGTTTGATCACACTCTCCACGATCTATCTGCGATACCACTATGTGATCGATGTGATTGTGGGCATGGCCCTGGCAGTGGTTTTGATTGCGCTTGGGCCGTGGATTTACTCGAAGCTGGATGCGGGGAACAAGCCCTCACTTTCAGACAGCGGATAGCTGCCTCGGTGGGCCAATCGTGAGATCAGGAGCCGGTGTAAAGCTGAAGGGAAGCCCAATAGTACGGTGTGGCATATTTGCCGCCGGCCTTGAGTGCTCTCAATTTCGCATGACGCAGGGCTTCAGATGCCGATCTTCCTTGCTTCAGCTGATCATAAAAATCATCCATTAGCTGCGGTGTGATTGCATCATCCACGTCCCACAAAGCAGCCACCACCTGGTGGGCTCCGGCCCGCATGAAGGCCCATTCCAGGCCAATGAGTCCTTCCAGAGACTGGACATCGGTTCCGGCCCCTTCGCATGCTGAAATTGTTACCAACTCTGCGTTCAGGCGCAATTTCGGTGAAATGATGTCCTGCGCAAGCAGCTTGAAGGTGCCATTGGATTCCGGCGAGAGAATAATCGCTGATTTCCGTGGCTCCATCGCGTTTGCGGAACCATGGGTCGCGAGATAAATGTATTTGTAGCCACCCGGTGAGCCATTTGTGTACGAAGCAGGTGTTGCATCTCTACCGGATACGCTGGTGACATCCCTGGGAGAAAAGTGCTTACGAACGCTTTCCATCTCCAGCGGCGCGTTAGGCAGCTCAGGGAAGTGCGGATCGGCCTGCGCCGGCGCGCCTATCAGAAGCAGCCCCCGGGTGGAAGACCGCTTTCGATTTGGCCTCACCAGCAAATGGATGGAGCTGACGTTCTGGATATCTACATCTTCAAGCCAATAGTGGTCGCTTCCCTGTGAGGAAACCAAGGTTTCAAAGTTCAAGCTGTAAATCTTGCTATCGGCGACGATCATTGCGTGCGAGCCCTTTGGTACCAGGTCGAGCGCGGGTTGAACCAGTATCTGGAAGAGCCTTTTGGCAGCGGTGCTTTCGCTGAGGGAGGCGTGGCGCTGAATCGCAGATTTGTAAGAATCGATCAGGATATCGAGATCGGGGCCGGTGATACCAAGACGTGACAGCCGTAGTTGTGTGCCTGTGAGCGTCCAAAGATAGCAATCTTGGGTCGTAGCAAAGTACGCGAGAAGTACGGCATGGTTGCGCCGCAGATATTGCTGGATCGAGGCGACCCAAGCCTGTGTGTTTACTGGGCGGCGAAGGCCGTCGTCATCCGGGACGAGAGTTCTGGCTCGTCCCAGCTGCGCCACCTGCAAGGCCTTTTCGTTTTGTTTGTGGTCCACCAGGAATGTTACGTAGTCGTCGAACACAGGCATGTTGTCCCGAATAGCTGTTTGGAATTCCTGGTGCTTCATCGTGTTTGCGGCTTCTTCTATCGTATCAATGCTGCGCTGAAACCATTTTTCCGCTTCGGCATCGTTATTCTCGGCGGCATAGGCATTCGCCAGCGCAGCCTGAATGTACCAGCGAAACAGGTAGCGCACATTGTGGCTCTGCTTGTCGGCGTCTGCAGTTTGATGAAGCTGGTCAAGAAGGCTGGAGATTGCCTTGGTAAATTCGCCTCGGGCAGTGAGAAGTCTGGCCTCGTTCAATTTCCAGCGTGCCAGGTTCTCGCCTTCAAGTTGCGGATCGAACGCCTGCCGCTGGTATTTTTCTGCCTCATCAAGGTTCTTCTGCTCCAGCTTCACAATACTCAGGTTGAGTAAAGCTTTTTCCGCTACATCATTGTCGTTCAAGCTCGTAGCGATCTTGAGTGCCCGATAGAAAGATTGTTCGGCTGCCCCAGATTGGCCTCGAGCCAGCTGAACTCGGGCAAGATCTATAAGCCATTTCTGCTCATCTGCCGGGTTCTTGAGTTGCTCGGCCAAAGCCTCCGCAGCAGCAGAGTTTTTTTGGGCGTTAGGGAAGTCGCGCAATTCTGCATAGAGGAAACCTAAATTTCCCAATATCGTTTCCTCAAGTGGGGGAGCGTCTGCGGAGCGAGCGGCTGCAAGAGCTTGATTATTCCAATCAATCGCCTCCTCATAGCGTTGCTGCTTCTGCAGCGAAAAAGCCAGACTTGCCAAAGCGGAGGTCCTAAGAAAAGGATCTGAGATGGAGCTACTGTCGTTGAGTAAACGGAAATAACGCTCCGCTTGGTCCCATTCCCCGCCGTATATTGCGCACCGGCCGCGGACATAATTGAGTTCTGCGATTCGGGCTGGCCGACCTCCAGCCAAAGCTGCTGCTTGGTCTAGGTTGGTTTCCGCGTGCGTGGTTTGACGCGAAAGACAAAAAGCAGTGGCCTGTGCCAGTTGTCTTCGCCAAGCCACGTCTTCCGGTAGGTCAGGAGGGGGCTCGGGCTGCAAAAGCTCAAGGGCGCGGGGAACGCGCCCTTTTCTTAAGTTTGCTTCCGCGGCGAGGATGCGGAATTTCCAGTTCAGCTCAGGATAGCGCGAGGACGCCTGGTATCCCGATTCAGCCTCTTGCAGTGGCTGATCAACAAAGCCTCGAGAAAACTGAAGATGGGCCTGCGTATACGCATTTTCCAGAGAAAACCGGCTCTGCCTGCAACCTGCGACACTAAGCAAGCCAGGCAACAACAGAAGCCATGCTATCCTGGCGGCATAGATCCTCCACTGCCGGACGTGCCGCCGTCGGAGCCTCCATGGCCGGACGAGCACATCTGTACACGAAACATACGCAACGTCCGCGAGTGTTTGTTCACAATGATCTCGCCGAGCCGGACGACGCCGAATTTGGGAACGCAGATAATGGCGCCAAAATTCTCCAGTTCCGTCTTTCCAACCTGTTTCTCCAGGTCGAGATGGTTGGCCGCCGAAAGCATGTAGGCGCCGCGTTCCGCCGGCCGTTCCTTTTTCTTCCATTCCGCCACCAGCTCAGACATGCCCGAAAGAGCATGATAAGTATCTTCCAGTTGCTGCAGTTTAGCGGCTGTTATATCGCATAGCCCGTGTCCAAGCAACAAGTGATCGCACTTGCGCTCTTTGTGGGCTTTCGCGAGCTTCGCGAAAGTGTCATGCGCATGCAGAGAGTTCGTGTCCAACTTCATATCGATAGGGTGGCCCGCAATCCGAAGGTTCTCAAAATAGCTGCCGGTGAAATCGTAGGTGGGCTCGGCTTTCTTGCCTGACGCGTCGTGATAGACAGCGACGCGGGAAACGACCCGATCGGCGGTAAGCATGTCTGCAACATTCAAGCCTTCTACTACACTCCAGGCATGAGTGGTATGCATTTGATGACAGTCATCATAGCTGCCGCCTACTTCAGAGTAAGCTTCCTTGAATGAGATGAGACCGTCAACGTTAAAACCGGGAACACGTTGTGATCCGTGGCCCCCATGCCCGGACAGCACGACGGAGGCTTGCGGAGAAAGGCTATGTTTCTTTGGCCGCTCAAATTCCGCGGCCAGCGCATAAGCGGAAGCACTGTATACATATTGCGAGTGGTGGCGCGAACACGTCATGATTTATCTCCAAAATTGCCTAGTTTGGGCGTGCGACGGGCTAGATATTTCACGAAGGGACCCGACAGGCTGAACATATCTTGCCTGCCTAAGTATCACGATTGTACAACCGGCCTGCGAAAAAAAATGCGCGAATTTGGACCCACCTGGATGAGAACCATCCATCAATTCAGAATGCCGCAAGAGATGTTTACTGGGAAAACCGTAGCTCGAAAGTGCCGCGGGCAATTTCATTTTCGGTCCCATCATTCTTTCGCCCCCAGACCATGATCGAGTACCTGCCGGCGCCTAGTGAATTTGCCGGAACTGCAACTTTAGCCAAGCCGTCGACCTGATCCTGAGGTATCGGCAAACTAGATTTGGCTAAGCCTGATTCGGATAGGATCCGCACACCGTACGCTATAAATTCACCGCGAGGATTGTATTCCAGCTGCAGGCTCAGGGTGGAGTTTGCCGGGACTTCGATCACTTTCGCGCTCTCGCCTCCATGGGCGATTCCTGTCAGTACATAACTCCGTTCCAGGGCAGGTCCCTTCGTCTGAGAAAGATTGTGGTACTGATAGATGTTCAGACCGATGGCAAAAACACACAAAGCCGTTGCGAATGCCGCTACCGGCTGACGGAAGCCATTCATGAACCCTGCCCACCATCCCGTAGGCTGCGACCCAGCCGTGGCAGGTTTCTCCTGGCCAATTTTCCTGAGGTGGCCGACCAATTCTGTTCCGGCCTTGATCTGGTCAAAGCATATTTGGCAATCAAAGAGATGGGCTTCGTAGGCCTCGAGATCTGCTTCGGACAGTTCGCCGAGCAGATAACGCTCCGCCATCATGTTCTTGATTGCTTGCTGGTGATCAATCACCTTCGCGTTCATAGTCGTACCCCTGATGTCTCAAAGGCTCTAATTGCTGGTTTTCCTATAAAGCTCATTTTTGTAAAGCTGACCAAATTTGTTAAGGGCGCGATGCAACAGAACCCGCAGATAATCCCGATCAACGCCAAACTGCACGCACACGTCCTCGTTCTCTCTCTCTTCGTAGAAGCGGGCCTGCAGGATGCGGCGGTCCCTTTCCGGAAGCGAGGCCAGAATTTCCTGCACAATTTTTCCGTTTTCTTCCTGCTGCATAAGTTCTTCCAGTCCCAGTTGCTCATCGGCAATATCGGTCGACTCTAACGGGTCATACTGGTTACGGAATTCCTCTCGCCTGCTCTCCGAAAGCACGTTCCTGCAAACGGAATAAACGTAAGAGCCGAATCCTTTAGCGTTATGAACGCTGCCGGACTGCACTGCCAGCCATACCCGGCAGAAAGTTTCCTGACGCACGTCGTCAATGGTGTGAGAGTCTACTCCTCGCGCGCGCAGCGTAACTTTCAGGCGTTCACTGAAATAGGAAACGAAATGAGCTTCCGTCGCCGGATCCCGGGCTCCAAGGCGACGCAGATATTCTTCATCGAACGAGTAGAATTCCACTGGCAGTTGCAACCAGTATACTGCACCATTCGTCCCCATCTTCCGCTTTCTACTTTCTTCCCTGAAGAACAGAGGCGCATACCGATTCGGTGCGTTTTGTCGCCTGGACCTCTCGCGACCAGAACGAACCGTACGCCTTTCATTACGATTCTCCCAAACCAACTTTCCCGTCCGGAGCGATCGGCGTTCTGAACCAAAGTCGCCCAGATGGATCGCAGAGGGATTGCCCAAGAGCGGCACCCAGAGCGATATTTTCCCCGACCGACGCTCTTAGTCCTCTACTACTTTAACTAGTGACGAAAGCCGCGCCAGCGTTTCACGCCACCTAGAGGAATTATCCCTCTTGGTGCGCATAAAATATTGATTCTTCGTGGTTTAGTAATGACTATGGCACAAGCCATACCTCGCTGATTTGCTGACCTTTAGCCCGTATGGTCCGCTTCCCCCTCAGCTTTTACGACCACCAGCGGAAGGACCGCTGGCGGTTCGTCAATACAGTAAAATGCCAACAAGCCGGTGTATTTGCATAACTTACGACATCCTGGAACCTTATGCGTACCTTTGAAAGCCTTTCGGAACAAGAAGTACTGGCTCTGGCGATCTCGCTGGAAGAAGAAGACGAACGGGTCTATGCCGATTTCGTTGAGGGATTTCGCCAAGACTTTCCTGCTACGTCAGCCATGTTTGCGGGAATGCGCGAGGAAGAATCGGCCCACCGGCGCCGCCTGATCGAGCTTTACCGCACCAAATTTGGCGAGCATATTCCGCTCATTCGGCGCGGCGACGTCAAAGGTTTGGTCTCCCGCCGGCCGATCTGGCTGATGCAACCGCTACGCCCGGAAGCCGCGCGCCGGCAGGCGGCTACGCTGGAAGTGGAGACGCGAATCTTCTATGAAAAGGCAGCCTCGCGGACCCAGGACGCCAGCATCCGCCAGTTGCTCAATGATCTGGCCCAGGAAGAACGAGTGCATGAACATCGAGCTGAACAGCTTGGCCACGACAAGCTGGACGAAACCGCGCGCGGCGAGGAAGAACAGGCCAGCCGCAGGCTGTTTGTCCTGCAGATCGTTCAGCCGGGGCTGGCTGGACTGATGGACGGTTCGGTATCAACGCTGGCGCCGGTTTTTGCCGCGGCGTTTGCCCGGCATGAGTCGCATTTTGCCTTTCTGGTAGGTCTGGCCGCATCGCTCGGCGCGGGCATAAGCATGGGCTTCGCTGAAGCGCTCTCTGACGATGGCAGCCTTACTGGTCGCGGGCACCCGTGGGTGCGGGGATTGGTCTGTGGTTTGATGACGACGATCGGGGGAATTGGGCACACGCTGCCGTTCCTGATCCCGAATTTTCATGTCGCGACCGTAGTGGCAGTGATCGTGGTGATCGGCGAGTTGGCAGCTATTGCCTGGGTTCGCCACAAATATATGGAATCGCCGTGGGTTTCCGCTACGCTGCAGGTTGTCCTGGGCGGCGCTATGGTGTTCGCCGCAGGCGTGTTGATTGGCAGTTCGTAGCGCGCCTTGATTGAAGGAAGCTATTCGGCTGTTTCCAGATCCCAGCCATCCTTTTTCATTTCCGTGCGCAGCCAGCGCTGCAGGCTGGTGCGAAGAGAAGCAGGAAGATCGCCAAACTGGATACCGTACTGATCTTTATTGGTCCAGGTGACACGTCCCGGGAATTCAGAGGCCACATCGGAACCGGGGATGGAGAACATCAATGTTACCGGAGCACCTGATTTAAGCACTCTTTCTGTCTTGACGCCCGCGCCGCCACCGCTGATGTTCAGCAAGGTAGCCCCGGCGGTTTCGCCCGCGTATTTCAGCTTGATCGCAATTTCGAGCTGGGCACGGTAATAGCGCTGCTGGCCTACACTCAACGTACCGGCAGGACTCTTAAGCTCGGCTTCACGATAACTCTTGAGTTTCCGGAGCAGCGTGCGGCGCGAAATTCCCAGAGCCTCGGCGGCTTTGCCCTGGTTGCCGCCGCTTTTTTCCAGGGCCATCAGGATGGTTTTCTTCTCGACTTCGTCCAGGGCGGCCCCGGCGGGAATCGTCTGACGCGAAGCGCTCACCGAATCAGGAAACCGGAGATCGGCGGCACGAATTTCAACATGCGCATCCCGAGCTTGCAGAACCGCGCCAAAAACCAGATTTTTCAGTTCACGCACGTTGCCGGCCCAGGGATAAGCGAGCAGGGCATCGATCGCGTCCTGGCTGAAGCGCGAATCGGGATAGTGCTGTCGTAATACCTGTTCAGCAATTCCCAGGACGTCTTCAGGCCGTTCGCGCAGCGGAGGAACTTCCAGCTTGAATTGCGCCAGGCGATGGTAGAGATCACTGCGAAATTTGCCTGCAGGCACCAGCTTTTCCAGATCCTGATTGGTGGCGGCAACCACGCGCACATCAACGCTGACTTTTTTACTGCCACCCAGCCGGTAGTAGGGGACGCCATCCAGCACGCGAAGCAATTTCACCTGGATCTTCAAGTCCAGATCGCCGATTTCATCCAGAAAGAGCGTGCCGCGATTCGCCAATTCAAAGAAGCCAGGCTTCATGGAGTCAGCACCGCTGAAAGCGCCTTTCTCATACCCAAAAAGCTCACTTTCAACCAGGTGCTCAGGAATAGCAGCGCAGTTGACGTCAACCCAGGGCTGGTTGCAGCGCAAAGAGTGGTTGTGGATAGCGTGAGCAATCATCTCTTTTCCGGTGCCGGTTTCGCCCACGATGAGAACGGCGGCCGGATGCCTGGCTACTTTTTCCGCCAACCGCATAATTCGCTGCAGAGATTCGCTGCGGACGATCAGATCAGAGTCGTTACGGCCAGGAACCGCTGGGCGCGAGTCTTCGCCTTTCGAAACCGGCGACAGCGCGGTTTTAGGGGTAAATACCATTTGGGCAGTTGGTTGCCATTGTCTAGCACTACAGTTTCTTAGGCAACAGGTAAATGCCTTACTCAAGTGCATAAGACGGGCGCGCGGCCCCCCCAAACGGAAACCGCGAAGCGGCTGCGGTTCAATATTGGTTCCCGGCGGCCGACTTAGCGAAGTTCTAAGCTAAATGTACGATGCAGCCTAGTATTTCGTTTCTGTTTACAGGCTGCCAAAATCAGCTTAAACTTGCCAGTTTTTAAAAATCTCTCATCTGAGGGGCAAAATATGCCGTGTAAAAGGTTACTGCTATGCGTTTTGTTGGGAGGCCTGACAGCTGCTGCGCAAACAGGCAAGAAAGCAGCAATCGGACCTGGGACCAATGTTGACAGAGCGGCTGCGAAGACTGCTACTGCGAACGTCGTTGCTCGTCCAAAATCATTTGATGTGGCCGCCATGGACAAGACCGTTGACCCGTGCGACGACTTCTATCAATATGCCTGCGGCACCTGGCGAAAGAACAATCCTATTCCTGCTGACCAGGCCCGCTGGGGCCGGTTCAATGAACTGGCGGACTACAATCGCCAGTTCCTGCACAACATTCTGGAGAAGGTTTCCGCTAACGACCCCAAGCGGACGCCTGTAATGCAAAAGATTGGCGATATGTACGAATCCTGCATGGACGAGAAGACCGCCAACGCCAAGGGAACCGCGCCAATCAAGTCTGAACTGGACCACATCGCCGCGATTTCCAACAAAGACCAGTTGGTGGAGGCGATCGCCTACCTGCATTCTCTCGGCGTACCGGCTCTGTTCAACTTTGGGGCGTCTTCTGATTTGCACAATGCCAGCATGATCATTGCGAACGTCGGGCAGGGTGGATTGGGACTGCCGGATCGAGACTACTACTTTGACAACGATCCCAAGGCGCAAGAGACGCGCGAAAAATATGTACAGCACGTGGCAAAGATGCTGGTGCTTCTGGGCGACGATGAAGCTACCGCCAAGAAGGAAGCGCACTCCGTGATGGACATTGAAACCAAGCTGGCTGACGCGGCCTATAAGCGCGTGATGATGCGCGATCCCAAGAACCGCGATCACAAAATGAAGGTGAGCGAGCTTGTCGCTCTGGCGCCGAACTACCAGTTTGAGCGCTTCTTTGCCGCAACCGGTGCGCCGTCGTTTACTGAAGTCAACGTGGTGCCTCCGGACTTTTTCCAAAAGACCAATGCCGTTGTGGAGTCAGAACCGATCGACGATTGGAAAGCATACCTGAGATGGCACGTGGTCCGGGCTGCGGCGCCATTTCTTTCTGATTCATTCGTGAATGAGAATTTCAGCTTCTACGGGCAGTATCTGAATGGCCAGAAGGAAATCCAGCCGCGGTGGAAGCGTTGTGTGCAGACTACGGATGGGCTCCTGGGCGAAGCGCTGGGCAAGCCGTATGTCGACGAAACATTTGGCCCGGACGGCAAAGCGCGCATGCTCAAGATGGTGAAGGCGCTGGAAGAAGCCCTGGGATCGGACATCAAGGACCTGGACTGGATGACCGCTGAAACCAAAAAACAAGCCGCGGTAAAGCTGCAAGCCATCACCAACAAGATCGGTTATCCCGAGAAGTGGCGTGACTACGGCACGGTGAAAATCGAGCGCGGCGACCTGCTGGGTAATGTTCAAAGGGCACGGGCTTTTGAGGTTAAGCGAACTCAAAACAAGATCGGCAAGCCTCTCGACAAGAATGAATGGGGCATGACGCCGCCGACGGTCAACGCCTACTACAGCTCAGCGAACAACGACATCAACTTTCCGGCCGGCATTTTGCAGCCGCCCTTCTTTGACAAGCAAGCGGATGACGCTGTGAATTTTGGCGGTATCGGCGTGGTCATCGGCCATGAGTTGACGCACGGTTTTGACGACCAGGGCAGCAAATTTGACGCCCAGGGCAACTTTACCAACTGGTGGACCGAGGCTGATCGCGATGAATTTGACAAGCGCACGACCTGCATCGCCGATGAGTACGGATCTTTTATTGCGGTGGACGACGTCCATTTGAATGGAAGACTTACCCTGGGCGAGAACACCGCGGATAACGGCGGCCTGCGCATTGCTCTGGCAGCATTGCGCAAGGATATCGCCGGCAACCCCAAAGCGGGCGATAAGAAAGACGGTTTTACGGCGGAGCAGCGCTTCTTCCTTGGCTTTGCCCAGGTGTGGTGCCAGAACTCGACGCCGGAAAGCTCAAGGCTGCTGGCCAAGACCGATCCGCATTCGCCGGGCGAGTATCGCGTGAACGGCACGTTGCAAAATAGCGCGGATTTTGCCAAAGCGTTCGGATGCAAGGCGGGGCAAAAGATGGTCAGTGCCAGCGCCTGCCACGTCTGGTAGTCACGATAGCTTATTCTGAAAATCCAAATGCCGCATCTTCACCGATGCGGCATTTTTTTGGCGAAGAGCGCCGCATCAGCTGGCGCAGCATCCAAGCGGGGCATGATGTAGCCGTTTCGACCTACATGGCGCGCAGTGCCGGAGCCACCGGGCGGCGCGCGGCGCGGATGGCAGGAAAAATGCCGCCTAAAACTCCCATCAACAAGGCGAAGATGATACCGAGTGCAAGCAGGACAGGCGTTATGCGAAACGCAAATGCCAGGTGAGAGAAGGTCTGCCAGTTCATCGCGCCCGTGGTGAGCCCGTTCAGGGGAAGCACGGCGAGACAGCCCAGCAGCCCGCCCACCAGCGAGATGAGCAGCGCTTCTACCATGAAGGAGAAGACCACGCTGCCGGCACCGAAACCAAGGGCGCGCAGGGTGGCAATTTCGCGCGAGCGCTCCGCCACAGCTGAATACATGGTATTTAAAGCTCCGAAGATCGCGCCTATGGCCATGATGCCGGCGACGAGCGATCCTAAAACTCGGATCAGCGTGCTTAGCAAAGTCGACTGCTTTTCGTAGTATTCAACTTCCCGCATGATATCGACGCTCATTCTGGGATCGGCAGTCATAGCGTCTTTAAATTGCTGCAAGGAATCAGGAGAGGCCAGGTGTACGGTAACCGAGTTAAAAAAGTTCCCCGGTCGATGGTAGGCTTGCTTGAGCACCCCGGCGTCACACCAGAGCTCGGAATCAAAGGCGCTGCCGCCGGCATCAAAGACGCCGACAACCTGCCAGTTGGCGCCGCCGAACTTTACGGAGCTGCCCAGGGACAGCCCTTGATAGGTATGGCTGACGTTGCGTCCGATGATCAGCTCAAGCAGGCCGGGCTGAAGCATGCGGCCTTCCACGATCTTGATTTTGCTGCGAACTTCAGTTGCGGCGGGTGAGATGCCGCGTACCTGGACGTTAGCGTCAGTCCCGGTTGTAACCAGAGGGAAGGGAGCAATCAGGACGACTTCAGGGCTGGCGAGAGTTTGTCCTGCGGAGCGCGCCAGGCCGGGAGCATCTTCAATAATCTTGACCTGTTCCAGGTCCACGCTGCTGTCAATTTCAGAGGTTGCTCCTGCCCGACGGACAATGGCGTTATCATAGGCGCCGGAAGAGACCAGAGTGGCTTTGAATCCCCGGGCCAGGGAGAGCACGGCAACAAACACGCCGACTGTGCCGGCGATACCCAACACTGCCACTATGGCGGACGTCCAGCGTTCTTTTACGCTGCGCAGATTGTAGACAACTGGTATCACCATCACACCCTCCGCAACGCGTCGACTACGCGCAGCCGCATGGCGCCAAGCGCCGGCAAGAACCCGCTGAGAAGGCCCACGGACAACGCCGCAGCAATTCCGACCGCAAACATGCTGCCGGACAGGTACAGAAGCGGCAGAAATGTCCGGACCGGGTTGACATTGGCGGGTAGAAGAGTGAAGCCTTTCGCCAAGGCCAGCCCGATCACGCCTCCGATGACAGCAATCAACGCGGCTTCTCCCAGCACCAGCAGCAGAACAAAACGGTCTGAATAACCCACAGCTTTCAGCACCGCAAGCTCTGAAGTCCGTTCACGCACGGCGATGGCCATGGTGTTGCCGGTGACCAGCAGGAGCGTGAAGAAGACGATTGAACCGATGCTCAGGATCAGGAATTGAATATTGCCCATCTGCTTGGCGAAGTTGGCGGCGAAGTTGGATTCGCTATCAGTGCGGGTTTCATAGTCAGAGTTGGAGAAGAGCGCATCCACGGCTTTGGCGACACGCTGGGAATTGTCAGGGTTATCAACTTTGATGACGTACCAGCCTACCATTCCCTTGTAGCGGTCAAGGCTCTTGTTCGCTTCCAAATAGTTTTCCAGGTTGGCCCACTGAAACCAGAATTGGGTTTCGTCGTCCTTGGCGCGCGTACCGTGATAAATGCCGTCAATGTTGAATTCCCAGGTCCCAGGCAGAAAGGTGCCTTGTAACGGAACTCTGTCGCCTACCTTCCAGCCAAACTTCTTCGCGGTAAAAGCTCCGACAATGGCGCCCTGGCGGTCTTTTAGAAAAGTCTGCCACTGGTCATCGGGAATGCTGAATTCGGAGAAGACTTTGCGGTCGTTCTCCGGATCAATGACAAATTGGGGAAAGAAGTTCTTGGGGTCCTGATAGACTCCGCCAAACCAGTTGTGGTGCGTCACAAGCGAGACGCCAGGAATCTGCATGATGCGGTCGCGATAGGAAAGAGGCAGCGGATTCACAAGACCAACGCGATTGTAAGACACCAGGCGGTCGGCGCCGGCGACGTCGATACCCTGATTGAATCCCACGCGGATCACCACCAGAATCCCGAACAGAGACATGGCAACGGCAAACGAGCCCAACGTCAGGAACAACCGGATCTTCTTGCGGAACAAGTTGGCGCGAATCAGGCCGAGAAATTTCATCGCACACCTCCACTGGAAACCGATTGCAGGTTGCCGGCTTCCACCAGAACGCCTTTTTCCAGGTGCAGGGTCACGTCGGCCCGCGCTGCTACCACGGGATCATGCGTGACCATCAGCACGGTTTTCTTGTATTCCTTCACCAGGCGCAGGATCAGCTCCATGATTTCGTCGGCGCTCTTGCGGTCGAGATCGCCCGTAGGCTCATCGCAAAGAAGAAAGGTCGGGTCTGAGACGATGGCGCGAGCGATGGTCACGCGCTGCTCCTGGCCGCCGGAGAGCTGGCGCGGGAAGTGATGCATGCGATCGCTCAACCCGACAACGCCCAGCGCGGTTTCCACGTGCTTGCGGCGCTGCTCCTTGGAAAGACTGGTCAGCAGCAGCGGCAATTCGACGTTCTGAAACGCAGTCAGCACCGGGATGAGGTTGTACATCTGAAAGATAAAGCCGACGTGGCGCGCGCGCCATTCGGTGAGGCGGCGGCGCGACATGTGGGTGATCTCATCTCCGGCCACGGTGATGCTGCCGGCCGAAGGAACATCCAGACCGCCGAGCAGGTTCAGCAAGGTAGTTTTGCCCGAGCCGCTGGGACCCATGAAGGCGACGAATTCACCCTGCTGCACGTCGAGGTTCAACGCCTGCAAAACGTGGATCTGCTCGCCGCCGCGAGAATAGGTTTTACCCAGGCCGCGAGCCTGGATCAGACTGCCTGGACCGCCGAGCCCGTCAACTCGTACCATCGTTCCTCCTACTGCTTTACTTCTACCGCCTGTCCCTCGTGCAATTTTTCCGCGCCGCGCACCACCAGCAGATCCCCGGGAGAGACCCCGGCAAGAATCTCAACGTCTGAGCCGCGTTCGTTGCCCAGGCTTACGGCACGGCGTTCCAGCTTTTGATCGCGCACGAGGTAGACAACCTGTTTACCGCCGTCGTCGAGCACGGCTGATTTAGGGACGATCGCCTTGGCATCACTCCCGCTCTTTCCCGGAGGCGGCGCTGGACTCAAAAACGCAACTTTCACGCCCATGTCGGGCAGGATGGTGTCATCCAGCTTGTCAAAAGTGATTCGTACCTTGACCGTAGCTTTTTGGCGATCTGCCGTGGGAATCACCGTTCGTACGCTGGCGGGAAGCTCGCGATCAGGATACGCATCCAGCGTGGCGCTTACGCGTTGTCCCTGTCTGACGCGGGCGATATAGGACTCGTTCACATCGACCTCGATCTCCAGCGAGTTCATGTCCACCAGGGTGGCGATGCCGGTACGTGTGAATCCGCCGCCGGCTGAAAGAGGAGAAACGATTTCACCCCGCTGTGCGTCCTTGGAGACGATGATGCCGTCAAACGGTGCGCGCACCACACAGTTGTCGACGTCCTGCTGCGCAACGGCGATCTTGGCGTCAGAAGCGCGGACCTGCTCTTTAGTGAGAGCGATCTTGGAATGCAGGCTGTCGGCAGTGGTCTTCGCGGTATCGAGCGCCTGTGGGCTGATTACGCCCGCGCTATTGAGTCCCTGCGAGCGTTTCAACTCGCGATCGGCATTGCCGGACTGGACCTCAAGATCAGCCAGGGCTGCGGCGGTAGCGTCACGATCGGTCTTGGCCGAGGTGAGCGTGGCGTTGGGCTGGGAGCAGTCGAGCGTAGCGAGCACCTGACCGGATTTGACGCGCAGTCCCTCTTCCGCATAGATCTGATCGACGCGGCCAGTAACTTTGGCCGCGACAGTGGCACGGCGTCGCGGCGTGACATAACCACTGGCGTTCAGCAGAGCCTCGGCTTTAGCGCCCGTAGCTGGACGGGCTGCAGCCACTTCAACCACCGGCTTCTGCGTGCGGAAAGCGAGCAGCAGGCCGCCGAGGAGCACGAGTCCGCCCAGAGCAGCGGCGAAAAGTCCCAGACGCTTGCCCAGCTTGCTGCCGCGGCGAGAGTGGTCGTCAATGCGCAGCGAACCGAGATCGTGCCGGGGCGGCAAGGTGGTACTCATAGCAATTAATGATTCCCCAAAAATGTGATGGTTGCGTTTCTATCGCGCAACACCAGAGAGCCGGGCGGAAATTCCAATCGATGACTTGAGGCACAGCGCGCTCGCCCACGCCGAAACAACCGCCCAACGTTTTTCATTGCCCAAGGTCTTTCCACTAATGATAACGCATCGCGAAGGCGCAAACTTTACTGGATATTGTTTTTATGAAAGCCGCGCAGCAGCGCAGGGCGGTTGTTCCTGAGATCGCGCCCGTCGCGCTCTGCGGGATAAAGTTCTCCATCATTTTTAAGACCGTTCCATAGCACCAGGTTGAAGCGCTCAGAATCCAGACGGTCTTCCACGCTGAAGTCGAAATCGCGGGTTTGCGCCGACCAGTAAGCAGCATCATGCCTGGGAGCTGACCATGAAGTGAGGCTGGATTTTTGTTTCGGCGCGGAGAGCGGGAGCTGGGTGGTGTATAGGATTGCGGGCACTTGAGCCGTGTAAGTCCAGGACCGCTGCTTAGCAGAAAAGACTTCAGTCATGGGAGCGTCAAAAGCGTCATTCAGGCCGAGTGGCTTCATGCCCAGGACTTCTTCAATGGTGCGCAGCATTGAGACCGTGGTGAAATAGCGGGAAACAACCGCACCCTGTCGTACGTACGGACCGGCTATCAGGGCTATGCTGCGATGGGCATCGACGTGGTCAGCGCCGTTCTGGGCGTCGTCTTCAATGACGAAGATCAGGGTGTCGGCGGCGTACCTGCTGTGTGCGATTTTGTCCAGAACCAGGCCAACAGCGTAGTCATTGTCCGCCAGCATGGTCTCCACCGTGTTAACGCCATCCTGCGCTTCAGAGAAGTTGCCGAAGTGGTCGTGCGGCAGGCGGAGAAGTTCCAGGTTGGGCAGGTTGTCATGCTTCACGTAATCGTCGAACTCGCGCTCCCACTCCTTGAAGCGCCAATAATCGGCAAAGCGCATATCAAAGCTGCGGAAATAAGGATCGGTGATGTCCTGCAGCCGTGGGTTAGTGGGAAAAGCGACGCGCACGCCGGTAGCAGCAGGATCGTGCAGCAGCGGTACCGGCGGGCCCCCATCCGGAGTGGCTGAATAATGCGCCAGGTCAACAAAGAAGCCGTAGTTGCGAACGGTCAGCCGGGCGCGCAGCGCCGAATCCCACAGGTAGCCGGCTCCAGTCTCGCCCTGATCCGGACCGTCAGGAGCACCAACATCCGCAGTTCCGGGCATCTGGTCGTCAGGATCTTCCAGCTTGCCGTGAATGCGGTCCTCAGGACGCGCGCCCGCGGTGTTGATGCCGCGATTCACGCCTTCCACGTCATAGCCGATGCCGCGCCCCGCGTAATTCATGGGAATGGTGCGCTCTACGAAATCAGTAGCGCGCGCAGCAGTGCTCCAGTTCCAGCCGTTGCCGCTAACTTCGCCGCTGTCGTAGAAATTATCGAGCGTAACAAACTGGCGCGCGATCGCATGGTGGTTGGGGGCGAGTGGTTCGGGAAACAGGTTCAGCCGGGGATCGCCATTGCCTTTTTCCAGGTCACCCAGCACCTGATCATAGGTGCGATTTTCTTTGATGATGTAGATAACGTGGTGAATCCTGCTTCGCAGGAAGGCGAAGAGAGCGGCGCTTTCCGGATGCTTTGCCGGCACGGAAAAATGGTTGTTGCGGGCCACCTGCAACGTCAGGGATTTGAGCGTTTCAGCCCCGGGACGCGGGATTGTGGTGAGGCTGCCCTTCTCCAATTGCCAGACGTATTGCTGGGCCAGCGCGCACGGGCGATCACCGCTGCGAGCAAAATTATTGCGACAGCCGCCGGGATTTGGTCCGGCATTCGATTTGGCGTTGACAATATAGAGGAGCTTGCCGTCGCGGCTTACGCTCACCGCATTGGGATACCAGGCCGTGGGAATCAATCCGATCACGCGGCCTTCATCGAGTTCACGATCCAGCTGAACGACCGCGACAGAATTGGTACCGCCGTTGGTGACATACAGCATTCGGCTGTCTGGGGAAAGCGCCAGGCCAGTCGGGTTGGCGCCTTTAAAATTCGGACGCGCGGGCAGCACGCCGCCGGGCGCAACGGTTTTGATTTCCGATAGAACGCGGTCTTTGACGGTATCAACGATAACGACAGAGTCGCTGTTATCGGCCACGGCGAAGAGAATGTTCTGGGCGGGATTCAGAATCATTTTTCCCGGCTGACCGTGAGTCTTGATCCTGGCGGTGATGGCAGGAACAGAATGCAAATCGATCACGACGATCTCGCGGTCGCGCAACGTGGAGACGTACGCTTTGTCATTGCCTTTGAAGACTACGTCGTATGGATACTCGCCGCCGGGGACGTTTTTCTTGGCGGGATCGTTTTTCCCGGGGCGCAGGTCCAATTCAGCGATGACTTTTTTCTGGTTGAGGTCGATCAGAGAGACAGAATCATTGGCACTGTTTGCAGCCAGCAATCGCGTGCCATCCGCGCTCGCGGCCAACCCGGCTGCCACCGGCTTGTTGTTGCTGTCGCCTTCTTCGTCACTGCCGCCCAGGCCATGCTTGTGTCCCAGAGAAATAGCCGGCAGCGACTCAGACCAGCGAGCTTCATTTTGCCTTGGATCTCCCTGGGTAAAAATGTGGACGTTATCGTTCATGCCGCCGGAAACAAAAAAGCTTTTGCCGTCCGGAGCCCATGCCATCCCCATATAGGTATTGGGTATTGGCAGCGCCTGCCGCTTCACTGGCGGATTATGTGTTACGTCATAGATGAAGACGTATTCATTCGACAGAGCCGGGATGGATCTGCCCCTGATGTCAGAGATGCGATTGTAGCCGCTGGTCAGGACCAGCAGCGTGTTTCCGTCAGGGCTTGGCGCCGTGGCAATAGGGTGGTCGGCAAGATGTTCCGGCATTTCCGGAAGATCGGGGTTCAGGAATTGCAGCGTGGAGCCTGGCGCAGCCGTTGGCGTAATGCTCATGCCGGTCGGCACGCGCTCCGGCGGAGGCATTTTTTTCTGGGCTTGAGCAAAGACGCAAGAGCAGATGACAAGAAGTGCAAAGATCGGAACGGAGGCAAAACTTCTGCTGGTGTGGGCGCTGCCTGACAGTGCGAGCTTGAGGTTGTTCACGTTACATTCCTCGGGAATGTCTCTCCAGGTTTGAGTTGACTTGGGCAGCGGGAGCTTTTCCCAAAGTGTTATTGAGCAGGGTGGCCAGGCGCAATCCGGCGAGCGCCAGTTTCTTGTCTACCAACTCGATATGCGATTGGTAATACGCATCGTCGATTGCGGCGGGCTTTTGCTCGATGATCTGGCGGGCTTCGACATGCGATTCATTGGCCCACTCTTCCGGAGTACCCTGCGCCCACTGCGACAGGTGCTGCTGGTCAATCAGCTGGTTCAGGTGGCGCACATAATCTTCCTCAGAGTAGCCGGTGTGTTCGAGCAATAGAGTGTCCCACACCCAGTGGAGGTTGCAGTCGTAGTCGCCACACTTGGGTGAGCCAAAGACAGGAAGCTTGATGTCATTGCCGCCGCGAGCGTCTTCAATCGCGTGCAGGGGCTGATGCAGATCGCCGACGAAATGGACTACCCACTTGAGCGCTTCCAGCCGGTCGGGGCGCGAAGCTTTCTCATCGCCGAGAATGCGGCTAAAGATTTCAATGCGATCGACCACGCAATTGTGGTGGTCAGTCAGGGCGTCCTTGTGCTTGTCCTGGGGCCGGAAGCAGTCGCGCTGCTCAGAGAAGCCGGCGGCTTCCATGGGGATGTCGACAAAGTGCCAGTCGTAGCTTTCGTCGCGGTCCTTCCTGACCTGGTCAGCCCAACTGGCGATGGAAGCCAGGCTGTCCTGGCCAAGCAGCAGCTGGAGATTCTTGCGCGCTTGAGGGGTCAGGCGGGATTCAGCAATATCGGCGACGATGGCGTGGCCTTTGGGGCCCCAGGCGAGCAGCTGGGCAGAGACAAATACGAACAGAACAAAGAGAGCAATGAGCTTTTTCATGAAGACCGATTGTACCCAATAAAAGCGCGGCAGCCGAAGCTGCCGCGCGCTGTCAGTATCTTGCAACGGTTTAGAAGTGGACACGCGCACCAAGCTGAATCTGCCGCGGCGTATACAGGAAGTTGCTGTTGTTGACGCCGGTGGTAGTCCCGAAGGTGGGGTTGAAGTTCAGGTTGTTGCCGGAAATGATGTAACCGGTGGTGTTAACCGACATGACATTCTGCTTGTTGGCAACGTTAAAGAAGTCAGTCAGCAATTCGACTTTGTAGCGTTCGCGAATGCTGAAGTTCTTGGCGATCCGCATATCGGCGAGCCAGGTCATCGGCATGCGGAAGGAATTGTTGCCCAGGATGTCAATGCGGTTGGTGCCGCCGGAGTTGTTGATGCTGCCGAGCACTCCGCCCGCGGGCACCGGACCCGGTACAGGCGCGTTGCCGGAAACCGAGAGGGTGTAAGGCAGACCATTCTGCACCTGGTAGACCGGCGCGAATTCCCAGCCGTTGGTGAAGACGCCCAGCCAGCCGTCCTTTTTCCACGGAGAGTTGATGACCGCATTCAGAACGAAGCGGTTGGGGACGTCATACTGCGAGTTGCCCCGCTCTGCCCGAATGCTGTTGGGGAGCAAGAACGAATTGGTAGAGGTGAAGGTTGTCTGGTTCTGGCCGAAATCAATGGCGTGAGCCCAGGTATAGCTGGCGCCGAACTGGATGTTGTGGCTCATGCGGTGTTTCGCTTCGATCGACATCGCGTGATAGCTGCTGTTGACGCCGCTGAGAATGTCCGTCATGGAGCCGAAGTTCGGGTTGGGCCGCGCCTGGGTGGTGCTGAAGGGCTGGAACAACTGCGTGCTGTAGGTTCCGGTGCCCAGAGGTCCGCCATTGACGTTGTACGTAACCGTGCCAATGCGGTTGGTGGCTACGTTGGTGTCAACAAAGGTGGGCAGCTCACGGGCCAGACTGCCCATATAGCTGATGACGACAGAGCTGTTCCAGCCGATGTCCTGCTCGATCGATGCATCGAGTTGATGGATCTGCGGGTTCTGGAAGTTGGGATCGAAGAAATCGATGTTGCGGCCTACACCGGTGAGCGAGGTAAGCACCTGCGGGAAAACAGGCGCGCCGCCCGAGGTCGGGGTGAACGAGAGCGAGACCTGGCTGCCGGTTGCTCCGGTGACGGTAAGGGCATTGAAGATCGTCGAGGTGATGATGGGGCCGAAGTACATGCCGTAACCGGCGCGAACCACCGTTTTACCCTTGCCGAACACATCATAGGCTAAACCGACGCGTGGGCCCCAGTTGTTGGTATCGCTCGGCATATGGCCGGTGCGCGGTTCGAGCGGGTTAACCAGGTTGCTGATAGGATCAGGCATTTGCTGATACTCATAACGCATGCCCAGCGAGAGGCTCAAACGAGGCGAGACCTTCCAGTCATCGGCCAGGAAGAAGGAGTAATAGTTGGTGGTGAACTCAACACCCGGCAGACCGAGGCCCTGAGAGAACGAGGTATAGCAGGGCTTTCCGGCGCAGGTATTGGCAGCGTTGAGGTCAGAGAAATAATTCAACAGACTGCTGTAGCTGTAGCTGCCGAAGCCGTTGAAAAGGTTCTGGCCGTTGTCGTCTACGTGGCTGAAGTCCACGCCGAATTTGAGGCTGTGTCTGCCACGGGTCCAGGTGACGGTATCGGCAATCTGGCTCCGGTATTCATCGGGGAACCTTGAGCGCTGCAGGAAGTTGGGCACACCGAAGGTAAAGCCGTTGGTGATGCTGACGGTTGGAGGCAGTCCCAGCAGGTTGTGGAACGTGGGAGCGTTCACCAGATTGGCCAACTCGTATGGCGAAGGCCCCTGGCTGAATTCATACTCAAAATCGCGCCCATATTGGAAGCGCAGTTCGTTGCCCAGGGTTGGGGTAAAGAAAGTATTCAGCTTGGCCACACCCCAGGTGTCGGCTACAAAATCATTACCGAAGCTGTCGATGCCGCGAGTAACGGTAGCCGCGGTTTGAATACCAGCCGGCGAAGACCAGCGCATGCGGTTCAAAGAGAACGAGGCATGATTCTTCTGGTTGATCTGCCAGTCCAGCTTGGGCAGGAAGATATTCTGATCACCGGTGCGGGCAACTACGCCGAGCATGCTGTTCAGGCCAGCCAAGTCATTGGTGTAGATCGTTTGTGCCTGAGCCGTGGTCACACCCAGCCGCGTGGCCAACGTCGAGAGTGTGGTTGCCGAGGGCGCGGCAAAGAACGCGTTGGGGTTGCTGGTAACCGCAGTGCCGGGGAAGTTGTGCCGGTACCAGTCGTAGGCCACAAAAAGGAAGAGCTTGTCCTTGATGATGGGCCCGCCGACGCCGAAGCCGGCAATCTTGCGCCAGTCAGTGGGCTTGAAATTGGTCGGCGTAAAGACGCCGGGCGAGCTCTGAACCGCGATTTGGGTAAACGGATTGGCAGCGCCAAAGGTGTTGTCGCGATCGAAGAAATAGCCTTCACCGTGGATGGTGTTGGTGCCGCTCTTGGTCACGGTGTTGACCACGCCGCCGGCGGAACCGCCGTACTCGGCCGAGTAATTCGAGGTATTAACCTGGAATTCTTCGATGGCCACTTTAGGCGTTGAATATCCGGCGCGGGTGCGCCCGCGTTCTTCCGAGAAAAAGGCCTGATTGTTATTGGCGCCGTCAACCGTATTGTTGTTGAGCAGGGTGCTGATGCCGCGGAAACTGAGCAGACCAAAGGCGTTGGAATCGCTCACTACGCCCGGGGTCAACAGGGAGAAGTTCGACCAGCGTCCGCCGTTGATCGGCAGGTTGTCGATCGCGACCTGGTTGAGCGTGGTGGCGATTTCCGGCGAGGTCAGGTTGATCTGCGGAGTTTCGGCGGTAACGTCAACCGTTTCAGACGCGCCGGCAACCCCCAGGCGGGGCGAAAGATCGGTAACGCTGCCTACGGAAACAACCACGTCCTGCGCTTTGAAAGGCGCCAACCCGCCACCATTGATGGTGACGGTGTAGTTGCCCGAGCGAAGATTGGTGACGCGGAAGTAGCCGGAAGCGTCACTGGTTACACTCTGCTCGGCATTGGTTTCATTGTTGTGTACAGTAACTTTTGCATTGGGCACCACAGCGCCTGTGCTGTCAAAGACTGTGCCGCCAATGGCGCCATCAGTGGTGGACTGTGCATGGAGCAGAGCGCCAAAGCTCATGACGAGAAGCGCAGCTGCAACCAGCCGTGGAATTGAACTCCAAAAGCGTGACATCATGCTCTCTCTCCTGTGAGGGACTTCAGGTGGCGGGCTACCGGGAAATCTAGGGCACCCATCATAATCTGCAAAGTCAGAAAAGCAACCTAGAAATGGTGCATACCGCAATGTTTCCGGCTTATCTTAGCGGGACATTGTTACGGCATTGTGAACAGCTGCACAAAAAAGATGTGGAAGTCCTGTGGACAGCTGTGCAAAGCATGACACTGCACATCGGCGGATATGGAAATTGGTAAAATCGGTTGAATTCTGCGCTGGGAATGACACAAATTGGCGAATTGATTATGGCACCCGATATAAGCTACCTTGGCAAAACCTAATGAGCATGGTGGAGGGCAGCGTGACCTGGACTGAGACGTTCAATTGCGATATCTGCGGCAAGCAGAAGGGAACGGTCGATCACTGGTGGCTGGCGTGGAGCGAGCCCTATAGCCCTCATCCCGACGCGCCGCAACGGCACATGTTCAAGATCTATCCCTGGGAAAACATGCTGGCACATGACACCAGCGCGAAGCACCTGTGCGGGCAAGCCTGCCTGCAGAAACTGGTAGATCGCTGGCTGAACATTGAAATGGGCGTTGGGCACACCGCCGCCGGCGCGAATGCGGGAAAGTAAACTGCACTGCGCAGGGTAGAGGTGAAAACAGACAAGAAGACTGCCTGATTTGTTCGCACACGAAGACGCCTATCCGACCTGCACGGACAACATGGAGATCGAGCCTCCATCCATGCCCTCAACCGGAAATGAAACTGATTCGCTTGCCTGGCGGGTGCCGACCACATATAGCAAAGGCAGATAGTGGTCCGGCGTGGGAATCGAAAGCAGGGCGTCGCGTCCGAGCCTTTCATAATCCACCAAGGAACGATGCTCGGCAGCCAGCAGCATTTCTCGAGCCTGTTGTTCGAAGCGTATAGCCCAATCGAAAGGCTCTACGGAGTGCCGGCCCCAGGCGTAAGTGTGGAGGTTGTGCACCAGATTGCCACTGCCGACGATTAGAACACCTTCATCCCGCAATGGCGCCAACCGGCGGCCGATTTCGTAGTGAAAGGACGGAGGCTGGGTTTCATCGATGCTGAGCTGAACCACGGGAATTTCGGCGTTCGGGTAAACGTGGCAAAGCACCGCCCAGGTTCCGTGATCCAGGCCCCAGCTTTCGTCGAGGGCAACGGGCATAGGCGCCAGGAGCTTTTGCACGCGGCGCGCCAGGTCGGGATCGCCGGGCGCCGGATACTTCACCTGGTACAGCTCCCGCGGGAATCCGCCAAAATCGTGGATGGTGCGCGGCGCGGTGGTGACCGTCACGCCGGTCCCGGGAGCAAACCAGTGAGCAGAGATACACAGTACCGATTTGGGACGAGGAATGTTCTGGCCCAACGCGGTCCAGGCGTCCGTATAGGAATTGTGCTGCAAGGCGTTCATGGGATTGCCATGGCCAATGAAAATTGCAGGCAGTTGTTGGCTCATCTGCACGCTCCCGGCAAGGAACCGTTCTATTGGTCATGACGGCGGACCTATGCCACGGACTCAAGTTTAGATGGCGGAGCGCAAGGAAAAGAAGCAATCGGCGGGGACTGTGGTCAGGATTTGACGGACAGGCATTGCTCGCTGCAGCGTTTGTTCCGGCAGCAGACCAGCAGCGTGCAAACTGAATGTTTGAATATGAGTTGTTCCTGAGTGTTGGTTTCGAGCACGATGGAATACTTGTCGAACGAGCGGACGTTGCCGGAAATTCTTGCGCCATTCAACAGGTGCACAGTAATGTGCTTGCCAGCCGCCAAGGCCACGTTCAGAAACGATTCCTGGACACTGATTACGGACATGATTTGCCGAGGAATAAAGATATTTTCGTGGCCCGGCGCCCCTGGGCCAGACCACGACAAGTTTTTGATCGGCCTACAGCTGCCAATCAGCTCCACACAAAATAGTGGTGATTCATCTATCTGTCCAATATATAATTGGACTGAATTTAATAGGCTATAACTATAGGAAGCGCCATACTATGGAAGTGCATCAGCTGCGCTATTTTTGCGCTGTTGCGGAATCAGGCAGTTTTACGCGCGCTGCCGAACGAGAACAAGTAGCGCAGCCTTCGCTTTCGCAGCAGATCATGAAACTGGAAGAGGAGCTGGGCGTGCGCCTGTTTGACCGCCTGGGACGCGCGGTGCGCCTTACCGGTTTTGGCCAGGTGTTCCTGCCGCGCGCGCGGGCGATTCTGGTGGAACTGAAAGCCGCGAAGGATGAAGTTGCGGAGCGCCAGTCCACCGTTTCCGGCCCGGTTTCGATCGGTGTGATTCCCACCATTGCGCCGTATTTTCTTCCTCTACCGCTGGCTCTGTTTTCGCGCAAGTATACGCAAGCCGACGTCACCGTGGTGGAAGATGTGACTGCGCGTCTGATGGACCGGCTGCGCGCCGGGCAGATTGATCTGGCCGTACTGGCGCTGCCCCTGCGCGGGCACGATATTGAAACCTTCCCGCTGCGCACGGAACGGCTCTTTGCCATCGTGCCGCGCTCGCATCAACTGGCCAAGAAACGCCGGGTGATGCTCAAAGACTTGCGCGACCAGCCTTTTCTCCTGCTGCGCGAAGACCACTGTTTTCGCGAGACCGCCATGGAAGCCTGCAAACGCGCGCGGGTGACGCCGCACGTGGTCTTTGAGAGCGGACAGTTCGGCAGTATTCTCGCCATGGTCGGCGCGGGCCTCGGAATCTCCATTGTCCCGGAGATGGCGCAGGAACAGAGACCGGACTGCACGTTTGTCGCGGTCGCAGACGATCGCGCTACCCGCACCATCGGCGTGGCGACGCTCAAGGGGCGCTTTTTGAGCCGGGTCCAGCGGGCATTTCTTGCCCACTTGCAGACGTTCGCGCAGAAAGAGAATTAATCCCAGGCTGCTGTAAAATACGCCCATGAACGACGTCCCGACAGAGTGGAACCTTCGCTACGAAGCCTGGATCATTGGCGATGGTGAACCGCACCGTAGCGTGGGCGACATCTTTGACTGGTTTACAGTCGAGTTCTGGAGCCATGAAGGTCTTGTAAACACCGCAGAAAAATCCAAATCGGCAATTGCCCTACCGGAGTTCGAATACCGCGTGTGTGCTGAGGTAATTTATCTTTCTGAAGAGGACTGCGTCCTTGACTTTGGAATCTGGGCCGGTGGATACCGTTCGAATTTGCCGGTGAGCTGCCAACAAGGGAATTATGTAAGCGGAAAGATCGGACTCGGTCTTCCCGCCATAGCGTTGGCACCGGACGAGTTTTTGAAAGGCTATCAGTGGCGGGTCAACCGAATCTTCGCGGATCTGACGCCTGATTCGGCGGAGACCTCCATGCCTGACGGTTCCCGGGCTCGATATCGAAATGTCGATTCGACGAAATCGGTGGGGGCTCAAAGTTACATCCTGCACTGTTCGGAAATTGGCTTCCCTCATCTAAAAACTCCGGTGTAGCCTGATTGCTGCTTCCGTGCGCGACTTCCAAACACTCTTCGACGACGCTGAGCCTTCGCCAATCGACCATCCGGCCTACGCTCCTTACGGTAGGCTGGGCTTTCCCGAACCGCATGCTGACCGGCCCTGGACCTGGGCCAACTTTGTTCAATCCATCGACGGCGTGGCTTCCTTCAAAGGCCGGCATGCCAGCGGCGCTGATATTTCCCAATCGCCGGAAGACCGCTGGCTGATGGACCTGCTGCGCGCCCATGCCGACGCCATCATCATGGGCGTGAATACTCTGACGGAAGAGACGCTAAGCTGGCCGCAGCTGAATAACGGCCGAGGACCGGTCTATCGCATTGAAGATCCGATAGCGCGTGACTTGCGCGCCAGGCTCGGCCGCGGTACGGAGAAGGTGATTTTTGTGACTGCCTCAGCCATGATTGATCCTGGCGCTTATCGTGTGTTCGATGGCGACCAGATGCAGGCATTCATTCTTACCACGGCGGCAGGCGCAGCGCGACTGAAGTCCACAGCGCCTCACGTGCAGATGATCGTCGCGGGCAAAGGCAGGGCAATCGACCTGCCGCATGCTGTCCACAAATTGCGCACCGAGATGAATATTCGCTACCTGCTTTGTGAGGGTGGTCCAACGCTGTACGGGAGCATGACGCGGGCCGGGTTGATCGATGAAAAGTTTGTGACGGTATCGCCGGTCGAAATCGGCTTGTTTGCGCCAGCAGAACAAAAGCCCGTGCCGACCACGCAGGCCCCTGCTCCATCTGCCGGCGGAAGTGCGCTCAACCTGCGTCCAACTACCTTCATGGGGCCGGGATTTACTTCAAAGGCCGCTCCCTGGTATCGGTGGATGAGTTGCCATCGCGTGGGTGACCACCAATTCAACCGCTATCGAAAAAAATAGCCAGGCGGGCGGCTGGTAAAAGTTCTGCTTGTCGTGCTAAACCCGTGTGATGGCAGCTATTTAAAAAAAGCAGCACCGAATCGTGCTCCCATGTAATCTAGTAGGAACGTTTTCCTGATTGGAGTTTTCCCGGTGGCCCCCCAAGTTGAGCCCAAGCCGAAGAAATCAGCCGCGCAGCATTTCAAGTCCGTCAAACCGTTGATCTGGGAACTGGTACGCCCCCGGCGAGCTCTGATGGCGTTTGGTTTCTTGCTGCTATTGATCGGGCGGCTGTGCGGTCTGGTGCTGCCGGCCTCAACCAAATTCCTGCTGGATGACGTGATTACCAAGCACCGGCCAGACCTGCTCCTGCCGCTGGTGGGCGTGGTGGTTTCGGCGACGCTGATCCAGGGCATTACCTCTTTTTCATTGACGCAGCTGCTGTCGAAAGAGGCGCAGAGACTGATTGCCGAACTGCGGCGCCGGGTGCAGAAGCATGTGGGCCGCCTCTCGCTCAGCTACTATGACGCGAACAAGACCGGTGCCCTGGTTTCGCGCATCATGAGCGACGTGGAGGGCGTGCGCAACCTGGTCGGAACGGGCCTGGTCGAGTTTTGTGGCGGCGTGCTGACGGCCGCGCTCGCGCTGGGATTTCTGCTGCGAATCAATGCGCCCATGACCGGCGTGGCAATTGGCTTTTTGCTGGTTTTAATGGTCGCGTTGAGCCGGACCTTCAAGACTATCCGTCCGATCTTTCGTGAGCGAGCCAAGATCAATGCCGAGGTCACGGGCCGGCTTACGGAGTCGCTGGGCGGCGTGCGCGTGGTAAAGGGCTATCACGCCGAGGAGCGCGAGGCCGGCGTCTTCAGCGGCGGCGTGCAACGCCTGCTCGACAACGTTTTAAAGACGCTCACCGCCATGTCCATGATGAGCCTGATTTCGAGCGTGATGCTGGGAGTGGTCGGCGCCATCATCATGTTTATGGGCGCGCGGCAGATTTTTGCCGGGCATATGACGCCCGGCGGTCTCTTCAGCTACACCATGTTCATGGGCTTCCTGGTGGCGCCGGTGGCGCAGATCGCCAGCATCGGCACGCAGATCACGGAGGCGCTCGCCGGCCTGGACCGTACGCGTGAAGTGCTGACAGAGAATCGTGAAGATTTCGATCCCGAGCGTACGATCATGCTGCCGGAACTTCGCGGCGAGATCGACTTTGAACACGTTGATTTTTCATACGAAGCGGGCAAGCCGGTGCTGGACGATGTCAGTTTTGAATCGCAACCCGGCACCGTGACCGCGCTGGTCGGATCGTCAGGCTCGGGCAAGTCGACGATCATCGGCTTGGTGGCAGCCTTCTATAAACCAACGTCAGGGCAGGTGACGGTAGACGGTTTTGATCTCAGCAAGGTGCGGCTTGACTCTTACCGCCCTGCGCTGGGCGTGGTGCTGCAGGATTCCTTCCTGTTCGATGGCTCGATCCGCGAGAACATCGCGTTTTCACGGCCCGAAGCTACCGAGCAGCAGGTGCTGGAGGCTTGCCGCATCGCCCACGTCGACGAATTTGCCGAGCGATTTAAAGACAAGTACGACACCATCATCGGCGAGCGCGGTGTAAAGCTTTCCGGTGGGCAGCGCCAGCGTGTCTCGATCGCACGCGCGGTGCTGGCCGATCCTAAAATACTCATCCTTGACGAAGCGACGTCGAGCCTTGATTCAGAGTCGGAAGCTTACATCCAGCAGGGTCTCAAATACCTGATGCAGGGACGCACCACGTTTGTGATCGCGCACCGGCTTTCCACGATTCGCCAGGCCGATCAGATTCTGGTGGTGGAAGCGGGAAAGATCGTGGAACGTGGCAAGCATACTGAATTGCTTGCTCTGCAGGGCCGCTATCACGATCTCTATACCCGCCAGCACGGGCTGGAAGAAAACCTGTTCCTTGCACCCGGCGAGGGCGAGGGCAACAAGATCGAAGAGAAAGCCGGGGCAGCGGGTGCGCGAGGCGCTGCCGCGCCTGACCCAATGAGCCTGATCCGTGGACAGGGATTCTAGTTTGTCGTAACGATGACAGGCGCTGCGATTGTGGTCTAGAGACTACTTCCCGACATCAAAGCTGATCGCGGCGCCGGCGGCAATTCTTTGGCCGGCCGGAGGGTACTGGCGCACGATGGTTCCGGCCACGGCTACCGACGAATTATTGTCCGCAGTGGCGGTGACCTCACGCACTTTGCCGATCGTGAAACCGGCTTTCAGCACGGCGGTTGAGGTCTCGGCAACCGACTTACCGACGAAATTGGGCATCACGTAGAGCTGAGCATTGTCAGCTGCCGAGAAGAGCAGGCCTACCCTTGGCGACGCAGCTTCAGTGGCGTTGGGCGAAGGATTCTGGCTGACTACGGTATCGGGCTGGGCTCCCGGAACATGAACCGTGGCGACGGTGCCGATCTCCAGACCGCGACGGCTGATGTTGATGCCCGCTGCGTGCTCGCTCTGGCCGATCAGATTGGGAACGGCTGCGCGTTGCGGCCCCAGGCTCTCCGCCACGCGGACTTTCCATCCGCGGCGCACCGGCGCATCGGGAGCGGGCGCTTGGGAAACAATGCGGCCTTCAGGCACGGCGGGGCTGTAGAAGCGGCTCTCGACGGAAAGCACCAAGCCGTCAGAGTTGGCGACCCGCTCGGCTTCCGACGGCGTCAGGCCGGTGAGCCGAGGCACCTTGACTTCGCGTCCCTGGATGGCGAAACGCATGGCGAGAAGCGCGGCAGCGAGAAACACCAGCAGCAGCACCAGAGCGCGAAACGTATATTTGACCAGCTTGCGGAGCACTCAGTGCGCCTCCGCATCACCCGTTGCCCGAGGCGGCGTTATGGCCGCACGGTTGATGCCGGGTTTCCGGCGATCCGCGACCACGCGAAGAAACGTTTCGTTCTTGCGCGCTGGATCGGCAATCACCGCGTGCATGAAGTCGACCCAGATGGGCAGGGCGGCGTGGCCGCCGGTTTCGTTGTCACCTAAATTCTTCTTCTCGTCAAAGCCGACCCAGACGCCGCAGGTCACGCTGGGAGAAAAGCCGATGAACCAGGCGTCAGTGTAATCGTTGGTGGTGCCGGTTTTTCCCGCGACCGGATGATTCAACTTGCGAGCCGGAGCGCCGGTGCCGTGTTTTACCACCTCCTGCAGCAGTGACACCATGGTGCGCGCCGTGCGCTGGCTGATCACGTCCTTGGCGTCAGGAAAATCCTGCTCCAGCACGTGGCCTTCATAGTCGGCGACCTGGCGGATGTATCGCGGCTCGATGCGCAGGCCGTCATTGGGGAAGACCGTGAAGGCGGAGGTTTGTTCATAAAGCGTCAGATCGGCTGCGCCCAGGGCTGTGGGCAGATAGGGCGGCAGAGGCGAGCTGATGCCGAAACGACGCGCGTAGTCAGCAACCGCCGGCATGCCGACCTTCTGCGCGAGCTTGACTGCGGGAACGTTGCGCGACTCAGCCAGAGCGTGACGCAGCGTGATGTTGCCTTCAAAGCGGCGATCGAAGTTTCGCGGTGAGTACGGCGTCCCGGCGCTGTTGAAGGTTGTGGGCGCGTCCAGAATCATGTCATCCGGGTCGGCGCCCTGATCGATTGCGGCGGTATAGACGAACGGCTTGAATGACGACCCCACCTGGCGGCGCGCCTGCGTGGCGCGATTGAATTTGGATTCGTCATAGTCGCGGCCGCCGACCATGGCCTTGATGTCGCCGGTGGCGTTGTCAATGGCGAGCAGAGCGCCCTGAGCCCCGGAGTTTTGTTCTAAAGAGACTTTCGCTGATCCGTCAGCGTTCAGGGCGAGCACTTTGACGTAGATGATGTCGCCGGGTGAGAGTATTTTTCGCGGCAGTTGGTGGCCGGTCCAGGCCAGTTCAGCGGGACCGAGATAGGCGCTGTAACGCCCCAACTTGACTTTGCAGAACTGCAGGCCGGTATCGATCACCAGCGCGTTGAGATATTCGCCGACGGTGATTGGTTTTTGCCAGTCGGAATCCTGGTATTTGCTGATGGACTCGCCGCTCTGCACCACATTTTTCAGCTGGCCTTTCCATCCGTGGCGGCGTTCATAGGCAGCCAGGCCATCGAGCACAGCCTGCGTAGCGGCTTTTTGCAGATCCAGATCGAGCGAGGTATAAACGCGCAAGCCGCCTTCGTGCACCTGATCGGCGCCATATTTCCGTTCCAGGTAACGCCGCACCTCTTCTACGAAATAAGGAGCGGGCGACATCTCAGGCTGGATATTCAGGCGCAAGGGCGTTGTCTTGGCCCGGCCGGCTTCTTCGGCCGTGATCTTGCCGTCTTCGAGCATGTTGTTGATGACCAGATTGCGGCGCTTCAGCGCGTGGTCAGGGTAGTTGATCGGAGAGTACGAGACCGGAGCCTTGGGCAGTCCGGCGAGAAGCGCAGCTTCTTCGAGCTTCAGATCCCTGGCATGCTTGTTGAAGTAGTACTCGGCGCCGGCTTCAAAACCATAGACGCCGTGACCCAGAAAAATCTGGTTGCAGTACATGGTGAAGATCTGCTGCTTGGTGAAGTGGCGCTCGATCTGCAGGGCCAGGATCGCTTCCTGTATTTTGCGGCTGAAATGACGTTCAGGCGAGAGGAACAGGTTGCGCGAGAGCTGCATGGTCAGCGTGGAAGCACCCTGGGCGCGCGCTCCGGAAGTAATATCACGATAGGTCGCACCCATGACACGCCAGAAGTTGATGCCCCAATGCTTCTCAAAATTCTTGTCTTCCGTGGAGATGATGGCGTCACGCAAGACTTTGGGGAAATCGTCATACGAAGCCAGCACCCGGCGCTGCAGGGCGAATGAGCCGATCTGCCGGCCCTGGTCGTCATAGAGTTCGGTAATCGTGCTGGGGCGGTAGCGCTCAAGCTCACTGATCTGGGGGAGGTCAGTGGAGTAAACCATGAGCAGGCCGGTCATGGCGCCCAGAAAAGCCGCGATCAGGATCAACGCTCCAAAGACAAGCCGGCCGGCCACAAGTTTCGCCGCCACTTTGAATGCCGGATGCTCAGAAAGGAACTTCATTGGAGGAGTGTTGGATCAGGGCCAGCATAGCATGGGTTACCGCCAATCGTCTCATTACAAAGGACCACTTCCTTCATGTCGCTGCGCTCCAAACCGCTTTGACAGAAATCCGGTGAATTAGTATTTTCCGCCCTGCGTCAAGCGGTTCGGCGCGCAAGCCGGCCTCACCGTCCAGTGGACGAAACCTGGGTGCGAGTGTCAAAACTGTGAGCAATAAAAAGCGCGCCCGCAGGCGCGCTTTTTTGGAGGAGGAGTATGAGTTAGCTTTTCTGTTGCTTGTTTTTCAGAAGCTCGATAGCGCGGCGCATTTGCTCATCATCCTTCGGTTGCGTCGCCTTGGGAGCTTCTTCGGTCGTGGTGTTATCGTCATCGTCGGTAACGGTGATGATGTCGTCGGTAGAAGCTACCAGGACGTTCGGCGTGATGCCGGTATCCTGTATGACCTTGCCGTTGGGCGTGTAGTATTTGGCGACCGAGAGGATCAAGGCTGAGCCATCCGGCACCTCGATCAGCTTCTGGATGGAGCCTTCGCCAAACGTTTTATCGCCCAGAACCTCGCCGCGCTGGTTATCCTGGATAGCAGACGCTACCAGTTCCGCAGGGCCCGCGGTCCCGCGATTGACAAGCACGACTACCGGCAGGTCGGTGATCTTTTTTTGCGGATCGGCAGTGTAAGTCACCTTGTCATATTTCTGGCCGGACAAGGAAGCAATGGTGCCTTTGCCCAGGAAGAGGTTGGCAGCAGCCACGCCTTCTTCCTGTTCGCCCTCAGAGTTGTAACGAAGATCGAGCACCAGTTTCTTGACGCCCTTCTTCTGCAGGGATTTGATCCTGTCGGCAATTTCCTGGGCCTTGCCTTTGGTCAGGACTTGCGCCTTGATGATGCCGACTTCGCCCTGCGTCGACTCCTGCACGGCGGGGAGCGCCACCACATCACGAACGACGGTAATCTTCTGCGGCTCGATTTTCCGCGTGCGGATAATGGTCATATCGAGGCGCGATCCGGGGTCGCCGGTGAGATGATTCTTGATCGCTGCCAGGGAGAGATCATGCGTGCTCTGGCCTTCCACGGTCTCAATAATATCTCCGGCATTCAATCCGGCTTTGTCGGCCGGACCTCCGGGAATCACGGAGACGATGGCAGCATAGCCGAAGCGCTTGGAAACGGTTGCGCCAAGACCCGCTTTGCCCTCGGTCTTTTTCTGCTTGAAGACCTTATATTCCGATGGGGACAGATAGCTGGAATCTGCGTCCAGCGATTCCAGCAGCCCATGCAGCGCGCCATTGGTGACCACGCTCATGTTGGGCTCTTCTACGTATTCCGCGCGCACGCGATAGAGCACTTCGCTGTACACGCCAATGTGTTTCAACGTGACGTCACCGCTGTTGGGGCCTGAGGCGTGTACCCCGAGGCTGCCAATCATGACAAAGGCGATGACTAACATGGAGCTGGTGAGGAGAAGAACTTGGATCTTTTTCGACATCAGAAGAAACCTATCCCTTTAAAGACGAAAGAACACCGGTAAGGGTGAGCTACCAATCTATTATAGCCATTTTTTTGGATGCAGCCCGGATTTCCCGAGAGCCAGGAAATCTTGAGTTACTGGGCCAAAATGCGCTAATGCCGGGCGCTCAGGATACCCAGAATCTCCCTTAGACCCTGGCGAACCTGCTTTAGCTCAGCCCGGTTGGTGGGCGGGGCAGCAAAGGGCAAGGGTGATTGCTTTTTTCTAAGCTCAGCCCGCAGTTGCTGGCGCGCCCCAGCGATTGTAAACCCTTGATCGTACAGGAGATTCTTGATGCGCAGTACACCCTCGACGTCAAGGCGGCGATACATACGCTGGCCGGTTCCGCTCTTGGTTGGCTTGAGCTGAGGGAATTCGGTTTCCCAAAAACGCAGGACGTAGCTGGGCAGTCCGCAGAGGCGGCTGACTTCGCCGATACGAAAATAAAGCTTGTCCGGAATAACGACCTCGCCGGAAGCGGGTTTCCGCACGGCACTCTTTGCGAGTTTATGCATCAGGAATCCAAAGACGAGGCGCGTCTAGAGCGGATATTAAGTCCGATAAACACACGCCGTCAACAGAAAATCAACATTGCGAGCGGTTCTGCACCTTTATTGTTGCGTGGAAGGGCTCGGTTTGGGTGTGGGAGCAGTTTTCTGTTCGACTTTACTGGCTCCCTTCTCCGTAGCCTTGGCTCCGCTGTGCACGACCTTCTTTGTGCCTTGTTTGACCTTGTGTGCGGTTTTCTTCGCCGCTCTGCCTGTGGCGTGCGCTGCGTCTTTTGTGTCCTGCTTGATTCCGCCATTGTCGTTTTGCGCCCATACGCCGTGTGAGAAAGCAAGGGCAAGAAAGGCCAACGTAAGCTTCAACTTCATCCGAATCACCTCAACTATTGGCTGGGATTCCAGCAGTTTACCTGAAGTTGCCTTCCACGCATTTTGGACGGGCCTTCCGCAATGGAAAAGCAGCTTGGGAATTGGTTGCCTTGATTGTGATGCAACTCGCCAGGCCGATCTATCGTCCTATTCAAAAAAGGGGACCGAACACTTCGCGAGCGAGCAAGCGGTTTTTGCCGACGTTCTCTGCCCAATGAAATGTCTGTGATCGTGCGCCACAGGAGGCCCTCCCCTGAAGCCTTGCCATGGCGATCGCAGCCGCCCGTTCTCTGAAGTTCGGGAGTCAACCCAGGAGGGAACACGTGAAAAAGTTTCTTGCCATATTGTTGGCCGCGCCATGCATCGTGTGGACGGCCGGATGTTCGCACAACCACGTTGCCACCACGGCAACCGGAAAAACCGTGTACGGCGAGCAGGCGCAGATTGTCGACAGGCTGCGCGGCGCCGGAGACAATCTGAAACAGCTAATGAACGCGCCGGACAACGCAATTCCTGAGGACGTTCTGAAAGACGCCAAGTGCATCGCCGTGGTGCCGGACATGGTCAAGGGCGGGTTTGTGGTTGGCGCCAACCACGGCCGCGGCGTAGCTACCTGCCGCACCGGCCACGGCTGGAGCCAGCCTTCGTTCTTTGCCATCACCGGGGGAACGTGGGGCGCACAAATCGGCGTGGAGTCAGTCGACCTGGTGATGGTCTTCCTGGGCGACGCCGGAATGCAGCAGCTATTGCAATCGCAATTCAAGTTGGGCGCTGAGGCCGGGGTTGCGGGCGGGCCCGTTGGCCGCGAAGCGCAGGCCAGCACCGATTGGAAAATGAAGAACAAGATACTGGTTTATTCGCGCACGAAGGGACTGTTTGCCGGGATCGACTTGAGCGGCGCCGCGGTCAAGCCGGATGACGATTCAACTCGCGCCTTTTATGGCAAGCTGGTGCCTGCGCGAGAGATCCTTACCGGGCAGGGGCCGAAGAACGAGAATTCCAACCTGTTTCTGGCCGACGTGAGACAGGCTTTCCGCGAGGCCAGGGAGGCGTCAGGCGACTAGTTAGCAGAAGTTTACCCTCAAAAAACACAGAGCGCACCGCCCAGGCAGGTGCGCTCTTTTTTTTCGCGTCTCGGCTTTGGCGCAGTGACTTCAAGTCAGCGCGCCAGCTCTGCGTTTCAAAAGGCAAGCTTCAGAAAGGCTCTTTCAGTGCGGAAAGCTGCTGGCGATGGCTGCGGCTCAAGGTTACCTGTTTGCCGGAGATCAGCGTCACCAGATACTTGCCGCTGAACGAACGGCGCAGCTCCTGGATGCGATTCCGGTTCACGATGACGGAGCGATGAATGCGTACAAAATCGCGGCCCGGCAGACGCTCGGCAAATGTGCTCAGAGTCTCGCGCACGCGGTATTGTCCGCTGCCCGCGTGCACCTGAACGTAATTGCCTGACGCTTCAAAAAATTCGACTTCCTCGAGAGAGACAAAGACAGTGCGCCCGTTGTCTTTGAGAGGTATTCTTCCGCTTGCGATCGTGACTTCTGCTGTGCTCATACTTTGACACCCTGGGGTTCGTGGTTGTTTCTGCTGGATTAGACGAGCAGAAAGATAGATCGTCACCGACTTTTTTATTACGTGAAAGTCTTGCTTTGTATAGAGATGGCGATGGGAAATCTCATTCCAGAATGCATATTTCAGAGCGTCTGGATTTTCAAAAAATAATAGCTACACGTCACTACAAAGGATGGCGGTCACCAACGATCTGCGAGGCAAGCTCTCTATAGTTGTATTGATCACTCCTTCGATACCGACCGTCACGTACTCCGGCGCGGCACCATTGCAGATAGGCTTTTATTCGAAGCTGGGGTATGCTTTGCCTGTTAGATGCCTTTCAACCCAGTTAAACCGCATCGCGCAGCGGCTCTGGCAGAACTCGACGCGCTGCGTGAAGAGTTTCGCGCGCGCATGAGCACGTCCAGAAGGCCCCAAATATTTGCGTCGCGTACCGGTGTAGTCCTTTCCGGCGGCGGGGCTCGCGGAGCTTATGAAGCCGGCGTGCTTATGGCGTTCCAGGACGCGCAGGTTCCCACCCACATCATTACTGCTACGTCCGTCGGCAGCATCAACGCCGCTTCCTACGCCGCAGAAGCCGATGGCTTCATCGGGAAGGCCGAGCCCCTGATCAATGCCTGGCTTGAACTTACGCCAGCTACGCTAGGGATAGATTGGTCGCGCTACATCTTTCTTCTTGCCGGACTGATTGCGGCATCGGCGGGGATCGGCAATTTTCTCTGGCTGTGGATGCAGCAACACGGCATTTTTCTGCACGCGCATCATCCTAAATTCACCTGGTTTGCGCTGGCTGTCGCGGGGATCTCCATTTTGCTGTTTGCCGACAAGCTTTCTTACGTCGCGTACGTCATCATCAAGTTTGCGCGCAAGCGGGACTGGGAGCCGGACTGGCGCAAAACCTGGGTTTCGCTCGGCGCCAACGTGCTGGTGTGGGGATTCCTGATCCTCTTTCTGGGCTTTACTTATATTCACCTGCCGCTCCAGGGTGGGCTGCACTTTGATATAGCGACGCATGTACCGGTGCTGGCAGCGCTGCTGGTCGCGCTGGGGATTTATCGATTGCTGCAAGATCCGCTGAGCAAGCTGAGCCATCGCTTCCTGCGCCTGCCGCTGCGCACCGGCTTGTTTCCCAACTTCGATCGCATCAAGTTTTTGCGCGCGCGCATTCCGGCAGACAAGCTGCGCAACTCAGCCATCCGGGTGATCATGACCGCCACGGACATTCAGCGCGGCACAGCCCGCTTTTTTTCCAATGTCCCGGTGGAAACGTTGCTGGCTGATCCGGGCGCGCAGGAGGAATTCGTCCGTAAAGAAGTGGAGCAGCCGCAGGACCTGGTGCTGGCCGCAGTGGCGTCTTCGTCTTATACCTTTGCGTATGAGGCGGTCAACATGGAGGGCCGGCTCTGGACGGATGGCGGGATCATGACGAATCAACCGGTTCTGCCGGCGCTGCGGCTGGGCGCGGACGTGCTGTTTCTGGTGCTGATCGCGCCGCTCGAAGGCGAAGACCAGACCGGCAAGATCAAGACGTTCCTCGATGTGGGAGTGACCGCGGTAGACATCCTGGTCTCAAAAAACTTCAAGTCCGACATTGCGTTGCTCAGCAACATCAACCGCCTGTGCTCGATCTATGCCAACGAGATGGGCGTCAAGCCGGAACAGCTGGAGCTGGAGGTCGGCAAGCAGCGATACCGCTTTGTGAAATTCTTCAACATTGCTCCAGAGAAACCTTTGCCGGCAGGCGCGCTCGACTTCGAAAGCGAGGTGGTTGGCCCGATCATCATTCAGGGATACCGGGATGCAGGCCGGGTGATTCAGCAGTTCCTGGACTATGAAGCGTCGCGTCCGGCCAGAGAATCGCGGCGGATGGTACGGCTGGCGGCGGAGAGGCCGGAAGGGAATTTCCGGGTGACGCGGCACTAAGCATTGCCGCAGCGACTCAAGCCGCAATTTCTCTCGCTTGATGGCAGGCATACATCCACCCCAGCCGTGCGCAAACCCGGCGCACGTTGGGGACCCCGGAAATGCCTGCTCCATCGTGGCACCCCTTGCGTCTTCTGCAAGTCGTTTTCATTCCTCCCGCAGCAGCATTACAGGATCAACGGAGAGCGCCTGTTGCGCGGGAATCCAGGTGGCCAGCAAGCCCAAGAGCGCCATCGCTAAGACAGCACCCGCCAATACCAGTGGATCGCGTGGCGTGGCCTGATAGACGATGAAAGACAGAACGCGGCTGGCGAGGAGTCCCAGGAGCAGGCCCGCGGCACAGCCAAAGGCAAGCAATTTGACTGCGCGTCCGAGTGCAGCCTGCAAAACTTCCATGCGCTGAGCGCCGAGAGCCATGCGAATGCCCAATTCCTTGAGGCGTTTGCTGACGGAGTAGGCTGCCATACCAAAGATGCCGGTTACGGCAAGCATGGCGCCGATCGCGCCCATGATTCCCAGCGAAAACGTGGCCATACGGGCGGGAAACAGATTCGTGTCCAGATCCTTGTACCAGCTCTCGACGTAAAACGGCAGGCCGGAGTCCAGTCCGCGGAGCGTGTTCCTGATGGCCGGGACAAGGTTCTGAGACTCGCTGGTGTAGCGCACGATCATGTAGCTTTGACTCGCGGGCGCCTGGAGGATGGACGAAAACATGGCCGGGGCAGGCGCTTCAGCGAGGCTCGCGTATTTTCCCTGTTCAGTAATGCCGACCACTCGCACGCGAGTTCCATCCGGCAGCTTGAAATACCCACCCACAGCATTATCAACGGAGCCAAAGACCCGGCGGGCAAGCTCCGGATTAATCACAGCTACGCGCGGCGCATTCTGATCGTCATGCCACGTAAAAGCTCTGCCGGCAAGCAACGCGGTACCCGCGGCGTGAAAATATTCGGGAGAGACGCTGTAGGTGTTTGGATCAGCAGCAGCATTGGGCTGACGCAGATCGGTGGTCTTGTCGGTGAAGACCAGCGAATCGCCGGCGTCGACGCCTAGTGGCAGGCCGTTGGCCAAGCCGACCGACTCTACGCCAGGGAGAGCGGCCAGAGCATCAATCATCCGCTTCTGCATCGACGGCGTCTGCTGGCGGCTATAACCGCCCGACAACAGATCAGTATCCGCCAGGATGGCGTTTTCGGGCTCAAAACCGAAACCACCGTGCAGAGAGCGAGCCAGCCCGCGCACCGCAACCAGAGAAGAGGTAACCAGAACGGCGCAGAGGGCGATCTGCACCACAAGCAACAAGTCACGAACGGTGAGCCTGCGGCCAACTCTGGCTGTGGAGCCCGCCTTGACGACCTCATACGGATCGGTGCGGAGCACCTGCCGGATGGGAACAGCGCCAAAGAGAAGTCCGCTGACCACAGCAAGCAACAAGGCAACGACATAAACATTTGCGTCCGGATGCACATCCACCTGGATGGGGTATCTCTGGATTGGCTGCCAGCGGCTCAAGGCGCCTAAAAGCAGAACGCTGCCCCATAGCCCAACAGCGCCACCGATGAGAGAGATCAGCACGGCTTCCGTAAACAGCTGGCGTAGAATTCGCAGGCGGCTGGCGCCAATGGCAAGCCGCAGAGCAACTTCGCGGGAGCGGTCCGCGGCGCGCGCGGCAAACAGGCTGCCCAGGTTCGCGCAGGCCGCCAGCAGGATGAGACCTGCAAGCAGCATCAGTCCGGTCATAAATGCTTTCACCGGCCGGCCAAGATAATCGCCGTAGAGACTGGGCCGGGCAAGGGTAAAGGTTCTTTGGCCGGCGTCTTTGGGATAAGTTTTTCCCAGCCATGTACCGACAGAATTGAGATCGGCGACGGCCTGGGCCTGAGAAACACCGGGCTTCAGATGACCCATGGTCATAAAGACGGTCAGCTTGCCGCGCGCGTTCAGATCATTCTCGCCATCAATCAGCTCGCGGTCCACGAAGGGAATGAACCCCTGGGGATTGAAGAACATCAGCGTGCCATGAAAATCAGGCGGCGTGACACCGATGACGGTGAAAGGGTGTTTATCCAACAGAACGGTGCGGCCCACGATATTGCGATCGTCATCAAAGTGGCTGTGCCAGAACGAATAGGCAAGCACAATGTAGGGAGCGCTGTTCGCGCCATGCTCATCCGAGGCGTGAAAGACGCGGCCGAGAACCGGCTCAATACCCAAGGCATCAAAATAATTTCCGCTGGCTTCTTCCAGCCACACGCGGGTTGGATTTTTTTCACCTGCATCGAGTCCAGCCATGGTAGCGCCGTAGGCCGCCAGGTCTTCAAAGGTATGGTTATGATCGCGAATATCGAGATAGTCAGGATAAGACTCATACGAAGAAGGTTCATTGGAATGCTGAATCGCGTAGAGGCTCTCCGGATGAGGCACGTGGAGCGGGTGAAGGATCAGCACATTCAACACACCGAAGACCACTGCATTCGCGCCGATGGCCATGGCGAGGGTCAGAACGGCAGTGGCGGTGAATCCCGGCGACTTGCGCAACATGCGCAGGCTGTAGCGGACATCCTGCCCCACGGTGGAGATAAAGTTGCCGCCGAGCGCCTTGTAGCTTTCTTCCTTGTAGCGACCATGGCCGCCGAATTCGATGTGCGCCTGGCGTTCGGCTTCGGCCCGATCCAGGCCGGAACGTTCCAGGTCGTCAGCGCGGTTCTGGACATGCGCACGCATCTCCTCTTCAATGTCGTCTTCAGCTTGAGGACGGCGTAAAAATTTGGCAGCAAGCGAACGAAAATAGGCCAGAAGTTTCATACTTCCTCCGGTTCGGCGGCAAGCGCAGATCCCATGGCAGCAGCCAGACGGTTCCAGCCTGCAAGTTCTTCGCGCAGCCGCCTGCGTCCGGCGGCGGTGAGCTCGTAGAACTTGGCGCGACGATTGTTCTCTGATGTTCCCCAACTGGCTTTCAGCAGACCCTGACGGACCAGGCGGAACAACGCCGGATAGAGCGCTCCCTGCTCAATCAGCAGCGCCTGGCCGGAAATTTGCCCGATGCGCAGAAGCACGCCGTAGCCATGCAATGGGCCGAGAGAAACGGCCTTGAGGATTAGAAGATCGAGGGTACCGGGAAGGATCTGGGCCTGGTCGGACATGCCGCCCTCCTAAGATCATTAGGAGTGTAGCGCCGCCTCTCCTAAGCTGTCAAGGAGAAAGATTTCAGGGGTTTTTAATCCTTGCGCTTTTATCTTCTGCCACACGCCGATTTCAACAAGCCGACCACAAGGTCCCTCCGTCCTACTCACGCGCTGAAGACGGCGCGCGTTCGCTTAACGGCCGTCGGGATGACGATTCGTGAGGTGAACTCAATCCGCGACCATTTGTTGGGGATGTCTATTCTGCAAGACTCGGCTTCGAGCTTTTCCGCACTTTGCGCACGTGATCGAGCACGATGATGGTGCCCACCCAGACCGTGGCTGCGAGGTATCCGGCGAGCACGTCGCTGGGATAGTGGACGCCGAGATAAATGCGGGAAAGGCCGATGGAGATCACGAGCAGGGCGGCGACGGTCCATAAGGCGATCCGCCAGGGCAGCGATTTGATTCGGTCGGTAATCAGGCCGGCCATCACAGCGTAAAAACAGAACGAGGTCAGCGCGTGTCCGCTGGGGAAGCTGTACGATGCGGGTTCGGGGACGAAGTAAGCCTGCGGCCGGATGCGATGGTAGGCATATTTCAATGACACCTCGAGAATGAGGGCTCCAGCCATGGCGATGGCCAGCCAGAATCCGGCGCGCTTCCATCGGAGCCGGGCGAAGACCACGAAGGCGATCAGAAGTTCTACGGCCAGAACCTGGGCTCCCATCATGGAGACGATCTTCATCAAGGTGGTGAAGCCGGGCGTGGCGAACTGGTGCACCCAGTTGCGGATGGTCTCGTCAAAGCGGAGCGTGTCGCCGGCGCGCATCTCGCGGCCCAGCCAGACGAAGACGAACAGGCAAAGAACGGATATGGCCAGGCTGATGACAATCGCTACTTCAAAAAACGCGATCGGCTCGGCCGCGATCTCTGACCCAGGGGGTTCGTCTTTGCGTCCCGTATGCGCTGGCGGTTCAGACATCGCCGCCTCTGGCTTTGCCCCTGGTTAACTGAGCGATCAGTTCGTCCATCGTGGCGAGCAAAGCATGGTTGCCGCTGCGCGGATAGGAGCGCAAAGCTTCCGTGTACTGCGGGAGGTTGAAGAGAAACGATTCTACTTTCTCTTTGCTCAGCTTTTCCCAGAACGCGCCATAGCCCATTTTGTCGACGTAATAGGCATTGAAGGTCTGTTCAAATTGACGGCTTACCGGAACGGCGAGGTAGGGTTTGCCCAGGTACAGAGCTTCGCTCACGAGGGAGAAGCCGGCGTTGGCAATGACGGCCGCGGCACCGGCGAGGTCGCGCAGGAAGCCATCCATGCTGGGCTTTTTGAAGAGGACGTTGCCCTGCTGGCCTTCCAGGCCAAAACCATACGCGATGAATTTGTAGCGCACCTGTTTGAGCAGCGCGGCCAGATCTTTGGCCGGCGAAGTTACATAGACCAGGGCATAGTCGCCGCTCCGCGGAGTGGTGGAGAGAACCTCCTGGCGGACGATGGGCGGAAAGACAAAGGTATTGCGCTTTGTGGCTGCGGCGGGGAAAAAAGAAAGCACAAAATAGGCATCGGCCCACGGGGTCATCATGCGCGTGACCAGCTTGACGGTGGCTACATCGCGGCGATAACCGCGCGGAAGCGAGACGCGGGTGTTGGTAATGGCGTGCTGATTATCGATAGCGATCACCGGCAGGCGTTTGCGATGACCGGCGTGACAGGTAAGCGGCTCAAAGTCGGTGATGACCAGATCGATGCTTTTGTCCTCGATCAGGCGGACCAGTTGTTTCAGGCTGCGCGCGGCACGGGGCGCCTTGATCAGGTTGCTGGCCAGCGTCCGCTTATAGCGCACGCGATTATTGATGTAGGTGAGGCGAAGCCCGAAGATTTCCGTGACCGGAAAACTCTCGCTCAGGTTGCGCAGGCCACGGTCAAATGAGACCACGTGGACGGCGTGGCCCTGACGTTGTAAATGCCGGATGACTTCCTTGGCGCGAGTGGAGTGGCCTGAACCCTCACCGTTCACGCCGTAAAGTATGTTGGCCATGGTTTGGGACTATGGGGTCAGTATAGCGTTCGTGGACTGGAAATTGAAATTGGGTGTTCGGTCTGCCTTGATGGGGATTCGTACTTAGCGGCCAGATTTGAGCACCTCTTCAAGTTGCACTTGCGCTTCCGTAATATTATTTCTTGCCTGCGCAGCGAAACGGCTGGCGGGAAAGTTTTGCAAGGAATAGCTTACGTTGCGCGATGAACTCTTTGAGTTCCTCGGCGGAACCTTCGGAATCACCGCAAAAAGATCCATTCCCCACTGGTCCCATCCAGGTGGCCTCATCAGCCTCAGGACCCCGCGGCCATAGCTCGAGATACTTGAAGTAGCCTTGATTGTCCGCCGCCCAATTTGCGCCTGGCTCGCAGAAATCAACGCGGACGCCGTAGGACGTCGCGGTCTGAGCTAATTTCAGTGCCTCGACTGGCGAAATTTTGTCGCCCTGGATGCTAGTCTCAGGAAAGGCTGCGTTCATTTCCTGGCCGAACTTCCTTGCCTGCCGATTCAACTCCAGCCAGTCCCTCGCCTTCTCTTCGTCAGTAGCCGCGTCAGCTATTTTTTGAGCCAATTTCGCCAACGATCGTAGTTCACTGTGCAATTTTGCCCTGGCTTCATTCACAGCAGGAGGCGAGGGAAAAGTTTGCTGCGCCAAGCCGCTAAAAACCAGGCACACGCCACCTAAGACCATCCAAAATGAGTACATAACCGTTGAATATTACCGTGAATTCTGATGACAACAAGGCGAGGATACAGCCGCAGACGTGACGATGGTGCATCAGGCTGGTGCCTGGGCGGACTTGGCGCGGAATTTGGCCAACGCGGTCAGACCGCGCAGCACGCGATGGAAGAGCTCCGGTTCGCGAGTGACAAACTTGAGGCGGCTGCCGTGAGCAAGATAAGTCTCAGGGTTCAGCCGTTCGAGCTCCCGCCAAAACCAGCGCTGCATGCGCTTGAGATCGAAGGCGCTGCCGGCGCGGGTATAGGCGGCCTGCGCCGGTCCAAGGGTGAACCATTCATACTTCACAAAAACCCTGTAGTCCATCTGTGGAGAGTCGGAAGCGAAGATGTACCACTCGTCAAAGATCTCAAATGGAATGGCGGAGACGTTTTCGCCGACGGGGATGTGCACGGAGCGGCCATCAACGCGCCAGCCGCGGCGCAGCTCTTCGGGTGTCGGCTGCAACGGACCCGAGTCAAACGAGGTGATCACGATATGTTTATTGGCGGCTACCGCAGGACAAAGGTGGAGTACGTCGTAGATTTCATGCGCGGGGGTTTCCAGCCAACGATAGTCGCCATGAACACCGTGAAACATATTCCTTCCCAGAACCTCAAGCCGTAAGCTCGCGAGCGCGGCTGTTGAGCGCTTCCCAAACCCCTTCAAAATCGACAAAGTAGCCAAAAACATTGAGCTGCGGCAGATTTGCCTGCAGGAAATCGACGGCGCGATGCAGGTCCTGGCGATGATTCTCGGCTTCGCGAGCGGCGTCATTGTCGAAGGCGGCGAGGCCGCCGTAAGCGCCGCAATCGGAGTGGAGCATCAGGAGCACGGTATCCGTCTGGTGCAGCTGGACCGATTTTCTTAGCTGCTCAAGAACGAACTGACGATCGGCCTCGCTATCATCGCCGGCCAGGCACTTGGCGCCACCGGCCACGCGGATAGGATCGAAATAGGTCACATTCAAACGCTTGATCAGTTTGCGCAGCGCCATCTCAAAGCGATTGTCGAAGCACCAGACGATGGCGGCGTCACACTTATAGCGTTCGCGTGGAGAGTCAAAGTGAAAAAGCTTGCGAATAGGGCACCCCGGTCTGCACATTATAACGTCAGCATTGGAAGCGAATTGCTAGAATCCAGCAAGAAATTGGCCATGTCCATGGCTGGAATGTGTGCAAGCGGGTGCACAACGCGGTTCTCACCCTTCCCGGAAATTCTTTACACACCGTATACTTTCATCAGTTTCCGGAGAAACCATGACTCATCCCCTGCGTTGGATCAAGTTCGCGATCGTCTGTGCAATTCTTAGCTTTGCCATTCAGCCCGCTGGCGCTTCCAGCATCACGTTCAAAGTCACATTGCCGGCAAGCCAGAGAGAGCCGATCACCGGACGGGTCTTTATTATCATTGCGCGGGCGGGTGATCCCGAACCCCGATTACAGGTAGGGGGATGGCATTCGCGGACGGAGTTGCTGGGCATGGACGTGCCCGGGCTGGCAGCGGGACAAACTGCCAGCATCGATGCCCTGACTCTGGGATTTCCGCTTAAATCGGTGCGCGAGCTGCCCGCCGGTGACTACTACGTTCAAGCCCTATTCAACGTCTACACGCGGTTTCAACGCGCTGACGGGAATACGATCTTCGCCCATTTGGACCATTGGGAAGGACAGCAGTTCAATAAATCGCCGGGAAATCTGTATTCCGATGTTGGGCACTTCCACCTGGATCCGCTGACGGGATATGAGATCCGGCTGAACCTTGACCACACGATCCCTACCCCGCTGCCGCCCGGCGATACGGCTTATGTGAAGCACATCAAGATCCAGAGCAAGCTGCTCACCCAATTCTGGGGACAACCCATCTATCTGGGCGCAACAGTTCTTCTGCCGGAAGGCTATGATGCGCATCCGAACGCGCATTATCCGGTGCTGTACGAGCAGGGCCACTTCAGCCTGTTGGCGCCGCTGGGCTTTTCCACCGAAGAGTCGCCGGCGGCGATGCAGCCCCGGCCGGGGCGCATTACTGGTCCGGAGCTGTACAAGCGCTGGACCGGAGCGGGCTTCCCGCGAATGATCGTGGTCACCTTCCAGCATCCTACGGTCTATTTTGACGATTCATACGCGGTCAACTCAGCTAACAACGGCCCTTACGGCGACGCGATCATGAACGAGCTGATTCCGTACCTGGAAGAGCATTTCCGCATCATTCGCGAGCCCTACGCGCGGGTGCTGAGCGGCGGCTCGACCGGCGGATGGGAATCGCTGGCCCTGCAGGTTTTTCATCCCGAGTTCTTCGGCGGCACGTGGACTTTCTTTCCTGATCCGGTGGACTTCAGCCGTTACCAGATGGTCGACATCTATAACGACGTGAACGCGTTCCTGGCGCCGAACTATGATCCGCCAATCCCGGAGCGGCCGATGTCGCGCACGCCGGAAGGACAGGTGGATGTAACCATGCGGCAGATGTCGCAACTGGAAGAGGTGCTGGGTTCGCATGGGCGCTCCGGCCAGCAGTTTGAAGCTTGGGAAGCGGTATACGGTCCCGTCGGCGCCGACGGATATCCCAAGCCGCTGTGGGACAAGACCACGGGCAAGATCGATACCTCGGTGGCGCTGTACATGCGCGATCAAGGGTTCGACCTCCGCTACTACCTGCAACAGAACTGGGCGACAATCGGGCCGAAACTCGTGGGTAAGATCCACCTTTATTGCGGCGACATGGACAACTTCTATCTGAACCTGGCCGTGTACCGGCTGGAAGACTTTCTACGCACCGCCAACCCGCCGTACGGGGGATCGGTGGAATACGGACGCCCCATGAAAGGCCACGGCTGGACGCCGCTGAACCAGGCCGAGCTGCTTCGCACCATGGCAAACCACATCACGGTGAATGCGCCCAAGGGCGCGGATAATTCGTGGAAATACTAAGAGGCAGTAGTTAGTAATTGGTATTTAGCAAATACAAAAACAGACCACTGATCCGCACTGATGACACTGGTCAGAACGTAGATCCAAGAAAATTCTGGCGCGACAAAACGTTTTCGTCGCTGACGGCGAAACTGCCCGTTAGGAAGATTTATGAAAACCTATTTCAGATCAGTGTTATCAGCGTTCATCAGTGGTGAGTTTTAGCGGTTGTGCAGGTCCCTCAAGTACTTTGCCGGCACGGGATCACCGGTCAGCGTCTTCAGAAATTCTTTCAGCTGCCGCTTCTCTTCGGCTGACAGGTTCAGCGGTTGAATCTCCTTAGGGCCGCCCAGGAAGCCATCCGGATCGCCGCCGCGATCGTAAAAGTTGATCACATCGTCGAGCGTAGCGGCCTGGCCGTCGCGGAAGTATGGCGCGGTCTCTGCTACCTGCCGCAGGCTCTTGGTGCGCCACAGTCCAACCGCAATCTTCTGCTGGCAGAAGTCGCCATCGCGCTTTGTCGCCGGATCATCGCTGAAATGGCCGTTCACGTTGAAGTCGCCGCCGGCAACTTTCGGATCGCAGATCAGCCCCTGGTTGGCCGCGCGTCCCGGCTCTGAGGGGTCGGCATGCGGCGAGAGCTTCACGTCAATCGCCAGGCCAATCACGTGGAAGTCGTCGTCAGAAAAGCTTGGCCCGTTGTGGCAGCGCACGCAGCCGGCCTTGCCGATAAAGAGCTTCAATCCCTGCTTGGCGTCGGCGCTGATCGCGTCCTGCTTGCCGGCCACGAAGCGGTCAAACGGCGCGTTGCGGCTCACCAGCTTGCGCAGATACGCTTCCATTGCCTTGCCATAGTTGGCCAGAATGCGGTTGACAATCTCCTTGTCAGCGGGCGAGAGCTTGCGCCAGTTGGGCTCATCCGTGTATGGCGACCCGGTGGCAGGAAAGCGTTTGTAATCGGCCAGCCCGGTTGCGTCATTCAGCGGCCACTCGGGGAAGGCGCGGTTGTACTCCCGCCGATAGTGCTCAAAGATCACGTGCGCCAGCTGCAAGCGCGATCCGTTCTGCACCATCGGACCTTCGGGCTCGCTCTGCGCGTCAAACCATTCGGAATCGGCATAGCCGTCATTCTCGCGCCAGTGGGCGCCGGATTTGTTGACGTAAAAGACCGTGTTCACCACGCTGCTGGCGTTGCGTGACATCCATTGCGAGCCCACCGCCGTGGCGTTGGGAAGTGCACCGCCCTGATTTTGCGAATGAACGTCTTGTGAATGAACGCAGGAGCGAATATCAAACAACCACTTCGACTCCGGCATATGACAGTTGCGGCAGGCAATCTTTCCCTTGTCGCCGATGTCGCCCAGCTGGCCTTCCTGGCGCGTGCCCGCCTGGATCGGCCCCGATAGCCGCGGTTCGAAGAACAGTTTTTGTCCCAGCAGCGCCGCCGCGGGCGAGTCAGCGTATTTGTTGGTGGGATCGGCGGGAAGCGCGGGAAGCGGAGAAAGCGTGTGGATGATGGAGAGTTCGTCGGCGGAAAAGAGCGGAGCCTCGGAGCGCGATGGTGCTTGCGCCGAGGAGAGTAAGGCGAACGCGACGAAACCAAGAACGAGCAGTTTCTTCATGATGATTTTCAGGTGAGAAGGCTATCACTTTCAGATGGAAGAGAGACAGGGGAATAGGTATCTCGCGCTTTCCCAAAAAATGCAGATGGGGCACCCGAGCCGGCAGGTCCGGCAGAGCTGATAAAAAATACCATTAACACCTTCCCTGTCTAAAACGTCTAACATTCAGGTATGAGACGAGCCGTCACAGCCGGGCTGCTCTTAACCGTCTTTACCGCTCTCGCTTCGGCGTGTGTAGCTGGGTTTGGTAGCGGAACAGCCGTGCTCTGTAAAGAAGGTCTGCATCGGCCGAATGAGTGCAAGCGGCATTCGTCCGTGAAGTCCACCGGCAGCGATCTCAAAACGGCAGATTGCAGCACAATCATCTCAGCAGCGCCGCCACGGTGTGGCTTTCGTACATTTACCCAGTTTTCCACCGCGCAACCCGTCGCGGTCTCGTTCTCCGCGCCACAGCCGCAATCGGTGAAGGCTATGCGCATCGGCGACGCGGTGATCATTGTCTCCTCGGTCGGTCCATCTGAGACTGACCGCGGCCCTCCTCGCTCCTGAACAGACGGCAATTGCCTGCTTGCGGGTTGATGTGTGTCTGCCCGCACAACGTGTGTTTTTTGCCAATCGTTTAAGGAGCATTTCATGAGAATCAAACATTTGATTTTTGCAGTAGTGGTGTGTCTTGCAGCGAACCCTGTTGCCAACGCTCAGGGGCATCGCAGCAATACGCAGATTGTCGAATTCATCCTCACGTTCCAGGAACGTGAGGTAGTCAGCGCCGCCGAGGCCATGCCGGCCGACAAGTACGAATTTACCCCGGTCAACGGCGAGTTCAAGGGCGTGCGCAGCTTTGCCGCGCAGGTCCGGCATATCGCCGCCGACAACTACATGTTGGGCGCCGCCATCCTGGGCGAGAAACCTCCCGTCGACGTTGGTACGGCGGAGAGCGGATCAATGAAGGTCCGCACCAAGGCGGAGCTACTCGCCTATCTCAAAGACTCGTTCGCCTACATGCATCGCGCTGCTGCGGCGATCGATGACACGAACACGCCTGTTTCCACGCCGTGGCTCTCGCCGTGGCCGGAGGGCACAGCCACACGCCTCGGTCTGGCGATCGAGGACATGGTCCATACTTATGACCACTACGGACAACTGGTGGAGTACCTGCGGATGAACGGCATTGTGCCGCCCGCCAGCAGAAAGACGAAGGTGTAGGTTGCGGGAATCCCACCCTTTCGAAAAGGCCCGAAAGGGTGGGGCACCCGGCTGATTACGTTAGTTTTGTTGTGGGAACGGCAGTAGAGCTTCCGTGGCAGCGGCGACTGTAGGACCCACAGGGCGTTGGCAGTTTTGGCAAGAGTGGCCGGCGCTTCGATCCCAATCGCGGATGACGACCTGCCCGCAGCCGCACATGCGGACCTTTGAATCCATAAGTCCAAAAACTGTAAGTTCCGGGAATATACTCTTCAGCACAAGCAGGTTGCTTAGTCCGTAGTGATTACTTGAGCGGGCGCCTTTGGTTTCTTGAATGACACCTATCTGCTCCACGACCCCGGCATCTACCCACAATCGAACCTTGTTAACACCGGCTTGTTGGGTAAATTTGAAGACATCTGCGTAAACATATTTGACTGTGAAATCAGCGCGCCGGATTTTTTGCAAATCTCTGATTATGCCTTCGTCCAGAATTTCGTTTGTATAGTTTTTCGCGAACACCTCGAAGCCCTTTACGATTGCGTCCAGAGAAATCACTTTCGCCGAAGAATCTATTTCGCTCTGCTGGTCCAATACCTCCTTGCAAAGACGAATTGCATTTCGTGGTGATCCTTGGCTAAAAAGCGCAACAACTTCATCAATGTTCTTTGGTACGTTTGCTGCAGAAATGGCCGCCAGGCTCGTGACCCTGTCATCGCTGTGAGCCAGCAGTCGTCGGCTCAGCATTTCTCTCAGTTGGCTTACGCTCCAATTAAGACTGTAGTATTTCACGCGATCAGGGCGAGCAACCGATCGATATTCGCCCTGGAGCAAATCCCACAGAAAGAATTTGAAACCAAAATTAGGAAGCTCGAGAACTTGCAGATCTGATGCCAATGGCGCAATGAACCGAAAAGATGTGCTCGCTAGGCCAGTCAAGGAGTTCTCGTCTATTTTATCGATCAGAACATACACACACTTGAATCCCAAGGCGATTGCGAATTCGCCAAGAATCCGGATTTGATCCTGTCTCTGCCCCAGTTTGCCACGCGCAGCGGAAAATTTGTCGAGTTCTGCGCTCCCCAATCCGATCTTCGCTAATAATGCGTTGATCACAACTCCGATAGGGCCAGTGAATTTGTTCCACCATTCCTTTGCTTTGTCTGATAAGTTTTTGAACCGAGGAAATCGCGGCCTTCAATTCCGTAGTGTCAATATCTGACAAATACTCCTTTGTCATTAAAAACAACAAATGTCGAGAATCCGACGTAAAATGCTCGACACCTTTCTCAGCGGTTGTGCTGATTACCGCTACAAGCAGCAAACGTGCAATGTTGCGGAGATGGTATTCGAGATCGATCTTGTCCAACTTATAGCCAGCGACTGGGAATTGATTATAAGTAACGCACATGAACCCATCGCTTAAACTGGCGACTTCCAACATTCTCTTTAGAGCCGTTTTTCCTCCGCCACGCGGCGCAAAAACCACAGCAGATTTGGGTGTCGATAAGTCGCCGTAGACGGCTTTGAAAAAAGGCGGTTCTATGAAATAGCTCTTTAGCAGCTCTTCTTCGTCAGCATTGGTCTTAGCAAAGGGGTCGAGTCTGAACCCCAACCCTTGCAACAGCTCTGAGTAACTCACGTTCTTAATTTCTCCCCAAAAACCTTTCGTATTCTCGCACAGACGCCTTTCTTCGAACGAACTTCATCCAATGGCTTGTGCCGCCCCTCCGGGGCTCGTCTGTTTTTCCAGCCTACCCACCCTTCCCGGCTCGCGTGTGCTCGCCTTCAGGGTGGGCTAACCTCTTACGCGCCTACGGCGCTCGCTTAGTCGCAGGGATTAGCGCGATCGCAAGAGTAGCGTCACCGTCGGGCTTGATCCGGAAACTTACACCCGCCCTTTGGATGTCGTGCAAGCGTGGGGGAACCACGGCACCCAGGCGCGTTAGCGCTGGGTGCCTCCTTTTTTGGCGGGCAGGGGCGACGCGAACGCCAGGAGCGGCGGGCGTGCCCGCGCATGGGCTAAAGTCCTTCAGAAACATAGCGCATTGCTACGCGGCCCTGAAGGGCCGCTCTTCCACCCTAAAAAGCACACGTCGACCGCAGGGTGGGTTTGTCAAGATGTACTATTTCGCGCTTGAGTTTTAGACCCATTTTCGCCTATTCTTCATACTGGCAAGACCGAGAGCGGCGTCGGGGAGCACGGCAGCCCTTTAGTACTTAGTAGTTGGTTCTTAGCTAAAAGGCAAAGGCTCCGAACGGCCAGCAACCTGTCAAAGGTCCGCGGAGTTTGTCATCGTACGCCTGCCTTGACCCAAGAAATGCTTACAGCTGAAGTGTGTCAGTGGCGGCCAGAGGCCGCCAGCCTTTAGCAATTAGCAATTAGCACTTAGCAATTAGCCAAGAAAAAATCAGAGACAGGAGCCACCCAGCGGGTGGCTTTTTTCATTTACGGAGAAAGAAGAAATGACTAGACCAGAAAGAGTGATTGCTGCGATCAAACAGGCGAGCGACGAACTGGGCCGCGTTCCCACGCTGGACGAACTGGTAAAGACGGCTGAAATCAATCGATACGACGTAAGAGCGGCGTTTGGCTCCTATAAGGCGGCCCTCATCGCGGCTGGTTTAGAGCATGTTGGGCAAGGTTATGGCCTGGATTTGAGATCGCTATTTACGGACTGGGCTTGGGTGGTACGACGACTGGGGAAGGTGCCATCAGTGATGGAGCACAAGATGCACGGGAAGCACAGCGTAAAGCCACTGACCCGGCAATTCGGCAGCTGGCGGAACGTGCCTGGGGGATTCCTGCATTATGCGCAGCAGCAAGATATGGAAAGCGAATGGAACGACGTCATGGAGGTGGTGGCGAACCATCTGGAGGAGGAAGCGGCGAACGCCAGGATCTCGATGAGCAGGAGTGAGGCGCTTTTCACGGCGAAGATCCGACTGGATGAGCCCCTCTACGGCGCGCCGATGACCGATGCGCACCTGATGATGGAACCGACGAACGAGCAAGGCGTGCTGTTTCTATTTGGAGCCGTGGCAAGAAAGATGGGTTTTGCCGTGATCCGAGTTCAGACCGGGTTTCCGGATTGTGAGGCATATCGGGAAATAGAGCCAGGACGCTGGCAGCGCGTATGGATTGAGTTGGAGTATGAAAGCCGGAATTTTCTAACCCATATGCACGATCCGGCGAAGTGTCATTTGATTGTGTGCTGGAGCCATAACTGGGAGGAGTGTCCGCTGGAGGTGGTGGAGCTGAAAGGTGCGATGAAGACTCTCGCCGATTCGCCGATCGCGAGGCTTGGGCCGGCGTAGGTCTTAGCTGTGCCCCTACACAACTTTCGGATCACCCAATGGCGTGAGGGCTGGACTTCTTGACCCCATCACTGGCAGCTATTTCTCAATGTAAACTCGCACCATCTCCTTCTTGAGATTGTCCTTTGTAGTACCGAAGGATAATTCCACACGCGCTGAAACTTCGTCGTCCACAAAGCGCGTTCTTTCAATCATTTGTCCTGGAGCAAGACTAACCGAATCTTTGAGTCCAAGCTCAGAAGACTGGATTATGCAATTCTGATTCCCGACATTTAGAAACCTATCGATAGCACTCGGTGGTGGTGCGGGATCTCCGATTCCGCTTATGCGGGCGCTTTCTATGTAGGAGGTGACGCTCAATTCGCATCCGTTATCCGTGATTTTGTTGGTAATCTTGTGTGGGCTTCTCGACGCCATATCGAAGGCCACGCCAGCTATCGCCGCGATGCCAGCAGATAGCAACGCAACCTTCAGGAACCGTTTTCGTTCATCCTGATTTGGGCGAGGTTCGCCGATTACCTTCTCGATTATCACCCTCTCAGTCTTGTATAAAGAGACTTCATAAGATCGTGACGGCGGGTTTACCGACTGGAAAGTAAATTCGACAGAATCCCCCGACGGTAAGTGCGGAATTTTCCACCTAAACGCCTTTTTCCACGGGTCGATGGGAACCGTGTCGATTCTAATCAGCGCTGTCTTACTTAGAGCAGGCCGAGATGCCCAAGCTTGAGAATCTTCGGCTGGGAACTCAAACTGGATTTCGGCGTCTTGGAGATGAACCGTAGAAGTATTTCTAAGAGTTAGCTGGTACTCGCGAAGATTAGTAATCGCCTCCAATTGGGAGGCAGCCCCGTCACCCGAGGCCTCCGTAATCCGCGCTAGAGTAATCCCGTGGAGTTGGGGCCTGACAATTCGATTAACCCTTTCAATGAGAGGGATCTTCTGAACCCGACCACCGCGCCGTCTAAACCACTCATTGGCGATCGCGCCTGCAAGGCCTCCACCCAACAGTGCCACAAGAATTTTTACGATTTCAAGCACGTTCGCTCTCAATCCTAGCATCGCGGTCAAGTGGCCCATGCAATGGGTTGACCCACTGAACCGCCATTCACTAAACTTACCCGTTCGTTAATCGCCGCACAAAGAGAGCCTCCCATGAGTGATCTGGTCCACCTGACAAAAGACAACGATATCGCCATCATCACCGTCAACAATCCTCCTGTGAATGCGCTGAGCCCGGGCGTGCCTGAGGGCATTGCCGAGGCGATTGAGCAGATTGGCAACGATCCGTCGGTGAAGGCGGCGGTGGTGATCGGCGCAGGAAAGACCTTCGTGGCGGGCGCCGACATCAAGGAGTTCGGCAAGATCACCTCGGGAAAAACGCAGCGCGGCGTGGCCTTTGTGCCGCTGCTCAGGCGCATTGAAGATTCCACTCGGCCGGTGGTGATGGCCATCCACGGCACGGCGTTTGGCGGCGGGCTGGAGCTGGCGATGGCGGGGCATTATCGTGTGGCGTCGCCGGATGCGCAGGTGGGTCAGCCTGAGGTGAAGCTGGGGCTTATTCCCGGCGCGGCGGGAACGCAGCGGCTGCCGCGGCTGGCCGGCGTGGCCAAAGCCGTGGAGATGTGCGCGGACGGCAATCCGGTGAAAGCCAAAGACGCGCTGGCGGCGGGAATTGTTGACCGCCTGATTGAGGGCGACCTGCTCAAGGGCGCCGTAGCCTTTGCCCGCGAGGTGGCCGGCAAGCCTGCGCCGAAGACGCGCGAGCGCAACGAAAAACTGGGCACGCCGGAGCAGAACGCCGCGATCTTTGCCGCGGCGCGCGATGCCGCGAAGAAAAAAGGCCGCGGCCTGATGGCGCCGCTGGCGGCGATTGACGCCGTGGAAGCCGCGACGAAACTCCCATTCGATGAAGGCGTGGAAGCCGAGCGCAAGCGTTTTACCGAGTGCCTGTTCTCTGACCAGTCGAAAGCGCTGATTCATGTCTTCTTTGGCGAGCGCGAGGTGGCGAAGATCCCTGACGTGCCGAAGGAAACGCCGGTCATCCCGGTGAAGAGTGCGGCGGTGATCGGAGCGGGAACGATGGGTGGCGGGATCGCGATGAACTTTGCCAACGCCGGCATCCCGGTGCTGCTCAAAGAAACGGACCAGGCGGCGCTGGATCGCGGCATCAACACGATCCGCAAGAACTACGAGAATACGATGAAGAAAGGCCGCCTCACGCAGCAGCAGATGGACGATCGCATGAAGCTGATACGGCCCACGCTCACCTATGACGGTTTCAGCGAGGCCGACATGGTGATTGAAGCGGTCTTTGAAGGCATGGCGCTGAAGAAGCAGGTATTCGGCGAGCTGGACAAAATCTGTAAGCCGGGCGCGATCCTGGCGTCGAACACCTCGACCTTGAACATTGATGAGATTGCCCAGGCGACGTCGCGGCCGGAAGCGGTGATTGGCACGCACTTCTTCTCGCCCGCGAACGTGATGCGCTTGCTGGAGATCGTGCGCGGCAAGGCCACGGGCAAAGAGGTGATTGCCACATGCATGCAACTATCGAAGAGGATCGGCAAGATCGGGGTGCTGGTGGGCAACTGCCGGGGATTTGTCGGCAACCGGATGTTCCATCCCTATCGGCGTGAGGCGCAGTTCCTGGTGGAAGAAGGCGCGAGCGTGCCGGCGGTCGATCAGGCGATGTACGAGTGGGGCATGGCCATGGGCCCGCTGGCGGTGGGGGATCTCGCTGGGCTCGATGTTGGCTGGCGGATTCGCAAAGAGTATAAGCACCTGGAGAAACCCGGAGTGCGTCAGTCGCTGGCGGAAGATCGCCTCTGCGAGATGGGCCGTTACGGCCAGAAAACCGGCGCGGGCTGGTACAAGTATGACGAGAATCGTCGCGCCATTCCTGATCCGGAGGTCGCGCGGCTGGTGGCGCAGGCCGCTGCTGAGGCCGGCATCCAGCAGCGCCGGATTTCGCAAGAAGAGATTGTCGATCGCCTGGTTTATGCGCTTGTCAACGAAGGCGCTCGGATCCTCCAGGAGGGATTTGCGCTCCGGGCTTTGGATATAGACATAATCTATTTGAATGGCTACGGCTTTCCCGCTTATCGCGGCGGGCCAATGTGGTACGCCGATACAGTGGGTTTGAAGAACGTACTCGCGCGGATCAATGAATTCCACGCGCAGCATGGCGAGCTCTGGGAGCCCGCGCCTCTGCTCCGTCGCCTGGCCGAGGAAGGCAAAGGTTTCGCCGACTTCGACCAGAAAGCCAGCGTCGCTGCCTGACTTTCGACGCTTGCTGGGTGGCGAGGCCGACCACGCGCCGAGCCACCTGCCGATGGGCAGAAGAGTTTAGAGTTAAATAAGCTGTAAAAGCGGTTTGGAGCGAAGCGACAAAAAATGAGGCAAGCAGTAATTATCGACGCCGTCCGCACCCCTCTCGGCCGTCGCGACGGCATGCTGAAGTCCTGGCATCCCGTCGATCTTCTCGCCTTCACCCTGCGTGGCTTGGTCGCGCGCAACAAACTTGACCCCGCGACGATCGACGACGTGATCGCCGGCTGTGTGATGCAGGTGGGAGAGCAATCTCTCAACGTCGCTCGCAACGCCGTAATGGCTGCCGGATTCCCGGAGTCCGTCCCCGGCACCACCGTCGACCGCCAATGCGGCTCCAGCCAGCAGGCTATTCATTTCGCCGCCCAGGGCGTGCTCTCCGGCAGTTATGATGTCGCCATCGCCTGCGGCGTCGAATCTATGACGCGCGTTCCCATGGGCGCTTCTGCCGCCAACGGCCCGGGCAAGCCCTTTGGCCCCGCGATGACGCATCGCTACCACAACGTCCACTTCAATCAGGGCATCAGTGCGGAGATGCTGGCTGAACGCTACAAGCTGACGCGCGACTGTCTGGACCAATACAGTCTTGAAAGCCATCGCCGCGCCGCCCGCGCCACCGACCAAGGCCGTTTTTGCCGCGAAATTCTTCCCCTCGAAATCGAAACCGAACTGGGGAAGGTGACCGTCTCCCGCGACGAGGGTATCCGCTCCGATACAACACTGGAGAGAATGGCCACACTCAAAACCGTCTTCAAACCCGATGGCGTTGTCACCGCCGCAAACTCCTCGCAAATTACTGACGGCGCCGCAGCCGTGCTGATCATGGAGCGCTCCCGCGCGGAACAGCTTGGCTTCCGGCCGATGGCCCGCTTTGTCGAATTCGCTCTCGCCGCCGAGGACCCCGTCCTCATGCTTGGTGCGCCGATCCCAGCTACCAGCAAGATTCTCGATCGCGCCGATCTAAAGTTCGAAGACATCGACCTCATCGAGATCAATGAAGCCTTCGCCAGCGTTGTGCTGGCCTGGCAGCGCGAGACGAAAGCAGATCTATCTCGTGTCAACGTTAATGGCGGCGCTATCGCGCTCGGCCATCCGCTCGGCGCCAGTGGCGCCCGCCTGATGGCTACACTGGTCCACGAACTCCAGCGCGGCGGCGGTCGCTACGGATTGCAAACCATGTGCGAAGGCGGCGGCATGGCCAACGCGACGCTCATAGAGCGCATACAGTGAATCATTTACCAATGATCAACACTGATGGCACTGACAAAGCTTCTCCTGCCACGTTTCGATCAGTGTTATCAGTGTGAATCAGTGGTAAGAACAATCGGAGATCATTCATGAATATTCAAGGCAAGAGCGCGCTGGTCACCGGGGGCGCTTCCGGGCTCGGGGCCGCCACAGTCCGGATGCTCGCCTCGCAGGGCGCCAAGGTTACCATCGCCGACATCAATGAATCCGCCGGCAAGGCGCTGGCCCAGGAACTCGGCGCGAACGTCAGCTTCATTAAGACTGACGTCACTGACGCCGCTCAGGTAGCGGCAGCCGTTGAAAGCGCAGCCAAGCAACAGGGCGGCCTGCATTTTCTCATCACCACGGCTGGCATCGGTATCGCCGAAAAACTTCTCGGTAAAAACGGTATGCACGATTTGGGAAAATTCGTGCGCACCATCCAGATCAACCTCATCGGCACCTTTGACGCGATTCGCCACGCCGCCAACGCCATGTCCGCAAACCAGCCCGACGAAGACGGCGGCCGCGGCGTCATCATCACCACGGCTTCTGTCGCTGCCTACGAAGGCCAGATCGGTCAGGTTGCCTACTCGGCCTCAAAGGGCGGCATCGTTGGTATGACTCTCCCGCTGGCGCGCGAACTCGCCCGCTCCGGTATCCGCGTCTGTACCATTGCGCCCGGAATTTTTCACACACCGCTGCTGGCCGGCCTGCCGGAAGCCGCGCAGGCTTCGCTCGCACAGCAGGTTCCGTTCCCCAATCGCCTGGGGAAGCCGCCAGAGTTCGCCGCTCTGGTTCAGCACATTATCGAAAACAACATGCTCAATGGCGAGACCATCCGCCTGGATGGCGCTATCCGCATGGCGCCGAAATAGCGGCCGCACCTTTTGCTGTTGGGGCTCGGTTTGTCCGGTGTTGGCCGGCCTTCATTCAAGTGCCTGGAGCAGAGCCTGCTCAGAGCGGGTGAGTGTAGGCGAGCAAGTCGCATGAGCATTTATCCCTGCGTTTGCGATTGCAGAGCTGACGGTCTCTTCCGCTGCGCTCGAGCGTCGGAACAGCAATAATCAAATAGTGTCGATCGCCTCACAGCAAGTTCCGTCATGCTGTGACATCACACCTCGGCCATTGTGGGCGACCAGCTTTTTACGAATGTCCCAAAGCGGTCGAGCGCCTGGGAGAAATTGTCTCCGGCGGCGGCAAAACCCAGCCGGAAATGCGACGGGGCATCGAAGCAATCGCCGGGAGCCAGCAGGATTCCACGGTCGGTGGCGGCCCGGCAGAAGGGGCGGTCGGCCTCTCCGCTTAATAACCAGGGGAACGCGGTCATGCCGCCTTGCGGGGGAATCCAGCCGAGTACGTCGCGATGGTCCCCCATGAAGCGCTCGAGGAGCTTGAGGTTTTTCGTGGCGGCTTCCTGGGTCCTGCTGAGCACGATGTCACGCTTGCGGATCGCGATTTCCGAAAGAATTTCTCCCGTGGTTGTGTTCGAGATCGAGAAATAGGCTCGCGCGTTCCAGTATTGCCGGCGGCGCTGAGCGTCGTGCTCGATGATCCATCCTGTGCGCACCCCGGCAATCGAAAATGCCTTCGACAGGTCGGCGATCACGGTGGCGTGCGGCAGGCGCGCCGCCGATTTCGCTTGCTTTCCGTGGTAGATGGGATGATAGACCTCGTCGCTCACCAGTTGGATTCCGCGCTCGGCGGTGAAGTCGTGCAGCGCTTCCATCTCTTCGTCGTCGATGGTCGAGCCGGTTGGGTTGTGCGGGCTGTTAACCAGGATCAGCTTGGTCTTCGCGTCGGCAAGGCGCTTGATCTCATCGATGTCAATGCGGAAGCCGTTCTCGCGGCGCACGCGATAGAAGCGTGTTTCCAGGCCAAGTGACTCCGGCAGGGCTGAGAAAGTAGGGAATCCAGGCAGGGGGATGATGACGTTCGCCCCGGGCTCGGCGGCCAGCCACATCAAGACCACGAGCGCCTCAGAGGCACCGGTCACGATTTGGACGGCCTCTACGGGGACACGCTGCATTTCAGCAATCGCCTCACGTAAACCGTCGGCGCCGGCAGGGCGGCTGTAAACCAGGTTGTGGTTCAGGAACCGGTGACGCGTCTCGTCGCCGGCGAGGGCGAGAATTTCGTTTACGGTCCAGATCGGTCCGGTACTCGCCGCTAGATTGAATTCTATGTCGTGTTCGTACTGATCGAGCCAGGCATCGAGCAGGAATGGCTTGAGTTGCATGCGAGCACCTCGAAGGAGAAATTGACTCCCGTTATTGATTCTGCGAATCGGCGCGCGGATGATTTTTAGTTTTCGACCAATGAGAACTAACGCCCAGTCAGTTTGCGCCATACTAAGGTTGGGCGGCGCCCCTAAACGAACGGGCGTAAGTGGGACCAGTTACGACACCCGCCAAAGCGGTGCCTGATACAGGTCAGGTCTTCTGGAGCGCTGCTAAGGCTTCTTCAGAAACCTCTCCACGCCTTTCCTGCAATCTTCCGTCATCCGCGCAATCGCATTGATCTGTACGCCTGACTCAAGCGCAGCTTCAAATGACATTGAGTCCATGCTATAAAGCAGCCGTTTGCTGAGCATCAAGCCTGACGCCGGTTTCGCCGCCAGCTTGCTCACATACCCCTCGACATCAGCCCTAAAGCTGGCATCGGCAAATATGCGATGCACCAGTCCCAGCTGGTGTGCGCGCGCCGCGGGAATCATCTCGCCCGTAACCACAAGTTCAAACGCCGCCTTTTCTGAGATCGAGCGCCGCAGGATCGCCATCACCATCGCCGGAACAAATCCGATATTTACTTCCGGATAACCGAACTGCGCGGACTCCGCGGCAAGAATGATGTCGCACGCGGTGGCAATGCCGCAGCCGCCCGCCAGCGCGCGTCCATGCACGGCGGCGATGACCGGTCGCGGATGCCGGCGCATCTCCAGGAACAGCTCCGCGGTCGAGCGTGCCTCCGTCATGTTGTCCAGCACGCTGCTCCGACTGCTTTTTTCCAGCGCCGCCAGATCCGCGCCGGAACAAAAGTCAGTGCCTGCTCCGCCCAGCAGCACAACCCGGCATTGCGCGTCTTCTACCGACTGGCGCAGCGCATCCTTCAATTCCGCCACCAACTCGCCATCCAGAGCATTGCGCTTCTCCGGACGATTCAGCGTGATCCGTGCAATGCCTTCACGGGTTTCATAGATGATCTTATGGAACATCGATTTCCATTCTTAGCAGCGCCGAACTGTAGGTTTTGCCCTGGTTGTCTGTACGCAGTGACACCAGGCCGCCTCCATCCAGCGCGCGATGCAGCACAAAATTCAACGCATGCAGATTCGGCAGTTCGTACCGCTCCACTTCACCCAGGCAAATGCCGGCAAAATGCTCCTTCACACGATCGGCGGTAACCTCACGAAGCAGCGTGGGATAGTGCTCCGGCTTGAGCGCGATTACTCCAATGTTCGCGGCGTTGCCTTTATCGCCGGAGCGGGCGTGCGCGATCTGTCGAAGCTGTATCTTCATGATCCTTGCGGCCTGCATTAGCTGAAATCAGAAAATTATTGTGACCACGGCGGCACCACGCCGGTCATACGCGCATATGCTACTAGCTGTCCCATGTGCTCGTTGGCGTGGATGATGATGCGCAGATAGATGCCGTCGACTGTCGCGTCGCGGTCCACAATGTGCACCTTGCGCTGCATGTCGGCCGGCTTGAGCGATGCGCGAGCCGTCTTTACCGCCTCCAGCGACTGCTTGAGCCAACGGATGACCTCTGTTTTTGAGGTTACCTTCTTCTCGTTATCCAGATTAATGTTGATGTCCGGCGGCAGTTTCACGCCCGTATTGCTCAGAAGCCAGAAGTTCGCGATCGCGATGTGCATATACACTTCGCTGGTCGAACGCACTCCCGCTGCCGGCCGCCACGCGAACTTGTTTGCCGGCGTCGCTTCCGCCAGCGCGATCAGCTGGCTGGTAACGTGCTGCCACTCTCCGTCATAGCCCTGCCAGATTCCTTCGGGCACTTTCTGGGCCAGAACTGGCTTGGCGCATAAGACAAGCAGCAACAATAATGCCCTCATGATCTCTCCTTCTTGTCCGTGCAAATCCGTGTTATCTGTCTTCATCAGTGGTATGGTTTCGCATTCCGCTCACGCGCTCACCACCTCAACCTGCGGCGCAACGCATTTCTTCGGAATCAACGCCGGTGCGTACGCGATGATCTCATCCACCTTAGACCGTCCGGCGTTCAATCCTGTCACCGATGGCGGCCCATTCAGCGCAATCGGCACAAGCTCCTTCAAAAACCGCTCCACCGGCGCTTTTTCCGCGCTGCGCGCTCCAATCCGTAGTACGACCTCGGCGATATCGTTTGCCGGCTCCCCGGACATCTCGCCATGGCAGGCATTCACCCCAACAAACTCAGAATGAACCGCATCCAGCTTCAGGCCCAGGCGGCACAAGCGCTCGCGCAGGATCTGGTCGGCAGCGCGGGCCTTCTTGTAGGCGTCAGGCCATGAATACACCAGCGTGCCCACAGCTTTGAAGCCGGCGGAATAACTGATGGAGACCTTATAGAACTCAGTCGACGGGCGTCCCTGAATGCCCCAACAGCGCACACGATCCGTATCCTCTTGTTCCAGCTGAATCGTGGTAAAGTCCGCAATGCCGTCTGGCGTGATGTAGTTCCTGGGATCGCCAATCTCATAGAGCAGCTGCTCGGTCACGCCGGCCACGCTCACCCGTCCGCCGGTGCCCCGGTGTTTGGTGACCACAAACGTGCCGCCGGGTTCCGCCTCAATAATCGGATAGCCGATCCCGGCAAAATCGGGGATGCTTTCCCAATCCGCCTGGCAATTTCCTCCGGTGCACTGTGCCCCGCATTCGATGATGTGCCCGGCAATCGTTCCGGCCGAGATGCGGTCCCATTCGTTGTTCTTCCAGCCAAATTCGTGGATCATCGGCCCCAGCGCCAGGGCCGCGTCATTGCATCGGCCGGTGATGACGATGTCTGCGCCCTGCTGCAGGGCTTCAGCGATCGGAAACGCACCGTAATAAACGTTGGCGCTCTTCACCTGCGTGCGCTTGCCGAACAGCGAGTCGGCTTCGTCAAAAAGAAGAATCCGCCCGTCCAGAAGCTCTTCCAGCCGCGGCATGATGTCATCACCTGTCACCACGCCGATCTTCACTCGCCCGCCGTAACCCGCGGCGCGCAACACCGCAGCCACGGCTTCCCGGCACCCAACCGGATTGAGGCCTCCGGCGTTGGCAATCACCTTCACGCCGCGCTCAACGATCTCCTTCGCGCCCCGTTTGATCACACCGACGAAATCATGGGCGTAACCGCCGCGTGGATCGCGCTCCCGCACCTTCTGCAAAATCGACATGGTGATTTCGGCCAGGTAATCGAGCGTCAGGTAATCGAGCGGGCCGCCGCGCAGGAGTTCGAGCGGCGCTTCCGCGGAATCGCCCCAGAAAGCCGAGCCATTGGCGATCCGAACCCGGCCTTGTTTCATCTTCCTGCTCCAGAACCGGGGTCCCCAGAACCAGGGTTCCCGGATTCCGCCGCCTTTGCGGAATCTGGGATGGCGGAGCGCGCCGGTGTTGCGCGTTCCGGGGCAGAGTCGCCGTTGAGCTGCTGCCGCAACACGCGCTTCAGCACTTTGCCGGTTGGGTTCTTGGGGAATTCGGCCATCACGTGGATTTCTTTAGGCACTTTGAAGCTAGCCAGCTGCGTGCGAGCATGCGCCAGCAGTTCTTCTTCTTTCACCGTCACGCCCGGCAGGGGCACCACGCAGGCTACGACCTTTTCAATCCAGTAAGGGTCATTAAGGCCAATCACCGCGACCTCGGCTACGCCGGGATGTTGTGCGATCGCTTCTTCCACCTCCTGGCTGGAAACATTCTCGCCGCCGGTCTTGATCATGTCCTTTTTGCGATCGAGAAAGTAAAGCCAACCGTGCCCATCCACGTGGGCAACGTCGCCGGTGTGATGCCAGCCGCCGCGAAACAGCGCTTCATTGGCCGCAGGATCTTCGAAATAGCCGGGCGAAACGCAAGGTCCGCGCAGCACGATCTCGCCGGGTTCACCGGGCCTGACGTCGTTCATCTCCTCATCCACCAGCCGCAATTCCAGCACCAGGTGCCGCACGCCAATGGGATCAGGCGAGGCCAGCATGCGGCCCAGCTCCGCCGCCGGCGTGGTTGAGCCCAGCGCGGTCGTCTCTGTCTGTCCCCAGCAGTTAATCCACTCAGCGTTGGGAGCAATGCGGCGCCAGCGCTCGAAGATCGGTGTCGGCAAATACTGAAAGACAAAGAGCCGTTTCAGGCTGGAAAGATCCATGGCTTCAATCAGCGGCATGCGGATCAGCCCGATCCATACCGTGGCCGGAAGTGAGAGACAGTTGACCTTATGCACCGTGATTGCCTGGATAATCTGATCAGGCTTTGGCAACGGGATGATCACGCTCTCACAGCCGGAGGCAAAACAGCCGAAGGTCATCACCAGCCCGGCGATGTGAAACATGGGGAGCGCCAGCAGGAACCTGATGCTTCGATCCAGGCTGTAATCGGCGGCGCTGGCGAGAAGGTAGGCATAAAAATTCAGATGGGTCAGCACTACGCCTTTGGGCCGCGCGGTGGTGCCGCTGGTAAAGATGATCAGGTGCGGCGACTCACTCTCCACCAGCTGCTCAACTGCGGCGCCGCTGCACGCGGAAAGCGACTCGCGAAACTTTTCGTCGAGAAGAAAGCAAACCGCCGGCTTCGTTGTCACCTTGCTTGCAAAAGCCGCTTCCACCAGGAGAGCTTTGGCCCGTGTTTTCTCCAGCACGTAGCTCACGTCTTCTGCGGTAAACATCAGGTTGATCGGCACCAGCACCGCCCCAATGCGCGCACAGCCAAAAAATACAGCCACATATTCCGGCGAGTTCGTGGCGTAAATCGCGACAGAATCTCCCTTGCTCACGCCCCTTTCCATGAGCCTGCGCGCCATCTGGTTAGCCAGCGCATCCAGCTCGGCGTAGTTGAGCTCACGACCCTGGAAATAAATGGCGCGTTGCTGCGGAGCGCGCGCGGCGCTGCGCCGCAGGGCATCGCCTACGTTGAACCGATGGATCAGGTTGTATGCGACAGTCATTAGTACTTAGTAGTTAGTATTTAGTACTTAGCTGAAAGAAAGGAGCGGGGAGTCTCGCCGGCGCCGTTGCTAATTACTAATTACTAATTACTAATTGCTGCTTCTTCACAACTTTTCTTCCTTCGCGATAATTTCTTTCATGATCTCTGACGTTCCCGCGCCGATCGTATTCAGGCGCAGATCGCGCCACATGCGGCCGATGGGATACTCCGTCGTATAGGCAAACCCGCCAAAAATCTGCATGCAATCGTAAGCCACCTTTTGTGAAAGCTCCGTCGTGTAGAGCTTGGCCATGGTGATCTCGCGCACGGCGCGCTTGCCCCGATTGACCAGATCCAGAGCGCGATAAGTGAGCCAGCGTCCTGCTTCCACGTTGGTCAGGTGCTCGGCGAAGCGATGGCGCCAGACTTGAAATTTTCCGATCGGCATGCCGAAGGCGTTGCGATCATGGCCGTACTCGATGGCCCACCGCAGCCCTTTGTCCATGGCAGCCAGCGCGCCCAGCGACGCCACCAGCCGCTCGCCCTGGAAATTCTCCATGATGTAGTAAAAACCGCGGTCGCGCTCGCCCAGGATATACCGCGCAGGGACGCGGCATTCGTCAAAGAACAGCTCCGCGGTGTCAGAAGCCAGGTTGCCGACCTTCTTGAGCTTCTTGCCTACCGAGAAACCTTTGGTCTTGGTGGGAAACAAAACCAGCGAGATCCCTTTGTGGCCTTCGGCCCCAGTGCGGACGGCCAGCACAATGTAGTCGGCGCGCGTGCCGTTGGTGATCCACAGCTTCTGGCCGGATATGATGAGATCGTTACCCTCGATGCGTGCCCGCGTCTTGATCGCCGCAACGTCCGAGCCCCCGCCGGGCTCGCTGATGCCCAGCGCGCCGATCCATTCGCCGTGCACCGCCGGAGGAATGAATTCCGCCTTCTGCTCCTCGGTCCCCAGTTCCTGAATCACCGGCAGCGCCATATCCGACTGCACCAGGAACGCCATGTTGATGCTGCCGCTGTCGGAGTTGCTCATGGCCTCGACGTACGCCGCCGTCGCCCACCAGTCCTGGCCGCTGCCGCCCCACTGCGGATCAATGCGGATGCCGAACATCCCCAGAGCGCCGGCCTTGGGAAACAGCTCGCGCGGAAAGATGCCTTCTTCGTCCCATTCGGCGGCGTAGGGCGCGATCTCCTCCCGGCAGAAACGGGTTACGGTCTGGCGGATGAGCTCATGCTCTTCGGTAAAGTACGGATACTCACTGCTTTGCTGCTGAACTGCCTGCATGCTCATCGGACTCCTCCACGGAGCGAATCTCCACCAGCATCTGTCCCGGCGCCACGATCTCTCCCGGCTTCACCAGGATTGCCCCCACAACGCCATTCATTGTAGCCCTAATCGTTTGCTCCATTTTCATTGCTTCCAGCACCACCAACGGATCGCCGGGCGTCACTCTCTGCCCTGGCGAAATCACCACCCGAAGCACCTGTCCGGGCATCGGCGAATTCGCCGCCTGCCTTCCTGCGCTGGCTGCACGAGGGTACCGCGGCTGGCGAACTACCGCGCGTTGCCCCAGATCAGAGCGGACATAGTATGTATCCCCGGCGCGCCGGACAAAGAAGTGGTGGCGTATCCCGTCAACCACCGCCTCCATCGATTCGCCGTCGACCGTGAGAATCTCGGGCGTTGGAGCGCCAGCGCGAAGGTGAACCTCTCGTCCTGCAATCGCGAAGCGAACCACCGGAGCAGGATAAGGATTGTTGCGGAAACGCAGCGGAACGGTCGGCAGGATTTTTCGCTGTGCATGTTCAGTCCGCTCAGCCCAGCCATGCGCGATCGCGGCAAACACGCGATCCATCGCTTCTTCGCCGGCAGGCGGAGCTTGTAGCTTCCAACCCGTGTGTGCGCGCCCCGACTGAAAATCCGAATGCTCCAGCACATCGATCAAATACTCGCGGTTCGTCTGCACGCCCTGCGCGGCAAAGTGCCGCAGAGCATAGGCCAGCTTGTGACGGGCAGCTTCGCGATCAGCCCCGGGCGCAATCACCTTGGCCAGCAGTGGATCGTAGTGCACGCCGATCTCGCTTCCTTCTTCCACGCCGCTGTCAACGCGCACACCGATCGTCGTCGCGGGAGCCTCCCAGACGTGCAGAGTTCCAGTTGAGGGAAGAAACCCGTTGGCCGGGTCTTCAGCGTACAGCCTCGCCTCAATCGCGTGGCCGCGCTGCGCAGCCGCTTCTGCGGGCAGGCGAGCTCCCTGAGCAATTTCGATCTGCAAGCGAATCAAATCCAGCCCGGTCACCATCTCCGTCACGGGGTGCTCCACCTGAATGCGCGTATTTACCTCGATAAAGTAGAACTCACCTGAAGGCGCCAAAAGAAACTCCACTGTCCCGGCATTGGTGTAGCCGATGCCGCGCGCCAGCGCCAGGGCCGCGTCTGTCATGCGCTTCCGCAGTTCCGGCGATACCGCCGGTGACGGGCTTTCCTCGATAATCTTCTGGTGGCGTCGCTGCACCGAGCAGTCGCGTTCGAGCAGGTGCATCACGTTGCCGTGATGATCGCCAAAAATCTGTACCTCAACGTGCCGCGCGCCCTCGATATACTTTTCGACCAGCAGGGCATTATCGCCGAACGCGCGCTCCGCCTCGCCCGCCGCCGCGGCCAGAGCGTCTTTGAATTCGGCTGCATTGCGCACGATGCGCATGCCGCGTCCGCCTCCACCGGCCGATGCCTTGATCAGCTTGGGAAACTCGCCCTCGCCCGGCACTGGCACCACGGGTACGCCGGCTGCTTCCGCCAGCTTGCGTGCTTTGGCTTTCGATCCCAGCGCGCGAATCACGTTTGCGCGCGGACCGATGAAAGCGATGCCGGCCTCTTCACACGCAGCCGCAAAGCCGGCGTTCTCCGCCAGCAAGCCGTATCCAGGATGAATGGCGTCCGCACCGGCCTTTCGCGCCGCAGCAATGATTTTGTCAATGTTGAGATACGACTCGCGTGGAGCAGACGCACCGATTGGAACGGCCTGTTCGGCCAGGCGTACGTGCAGTGCGTCACGATCAAAGTCTGAATAGACCGCAACCGAAGCGATACCCATTTCGCGGCACGTGCGCATGATGCGCACGGCGATCTCGCCGCGATTGGCGATCAGTATCCTGGCAAAATTCTTCATCGCTCAATCAAGCCCGACTCACCCGCGATCCTCGCCTTGCCACCACGAGCAATTGGCAAATAGCAACTGGCAATTAGCAAGCCTCCCTTTACTGACAATTCTTGGCAACGCTCAACGAGTCATGCCTTGCTAGTTGCCAATTACTAATTGCTAACTGCTAATGCCTGAACACTCCCCACTCCATGGTTCCCTTTACCGGCGCGTTGTACGCGGCGGACAAAGCGATCGCCACCACCGTTCGTGTGTCGCGCGGATCGATAATGCCATCGTCCCAGAGCCGCGCGGTGGCAAAATAACAATCCGATTCGCGGGCAATCTGGTCTTCCAGCATCTTGCGTCCCAATGCCATCTTGGCCTCATCCACAGGCTGGCCCGTCTTCGCTGCCGCTTCACGCCGGATGATGTCCATGACGCCGGAAAGCTGTTTCTCCCCCATGACCGCGATGCGATGGTTTGGCCAGGTAAAGAGGAAGCGCGGCGCATAGGCGCGTCCGCACATGGCGTAATTTCCCGCGCCGTAAGAGCCGCCGACCATGATGGTGATGGCGGGCACCGTGGAATTGGAAACCGCGTTGATCAGCTTGGCGCCGTTGCGAATGATGCCGTCTTCTTCATAGCTGCGGCCCACCATGAATCCGGTGATGTTCTGCAAAAACAGCAGCGGAATATCCTGCTGATTGCAGAGCTGAATGAACTGCGCACCTTTGCCCGCCGACTCCGACATGAGCACGCCGTTATTGCCCAGGATTCCCACCGGGAACCCATGGATCCGGGCAAAGCCCGTGACCAGCGTCTGGCCATACTCGGATTTGAACTCTGAAAACGCGCTGCCGTCGACGATGCGGGAAATAACTTCGCGAATCTCAAACGGCACCCGAACATCGGCCGAAGCGATACCGAGCAACTCGTCCGGATCATGCGCGGGTTCTGTAACCGGGTGCAAGTTCGGCAGGTTGGGCTTGGCGCGATTGAAATGACTGACGATCGCGCGTGCCTGCCGTATCGCATCCATCTCGTCTTCAGCCAGGTAATCGGAAAGACCGGATATACGCGAGTGCATCTCCGCTCCGCCCAGAGATTCTTCATCGCTCACCTCGCCAGTCGCCATCCTGACCAGCGGCGGCCCGGCGAGAAAAACCTGCGCCTGCTTCTTCACCATGATCACGTAGTCAGACATCCCGGGCAGATAAGCGCCGCCGGCGGTGGAGCTGCCAAAGACCACCGCGATGGTCGGAATACCCTCTTTGGATCGGCGCGTGATCTCGCGAAAGCCGCGGCCTCCAGCCACAAAAATCTTGCTCTGTTGCGGCAGATCGGCGCCGGCCGATTCCACCAGCAGGATACTCGGCAGGTGGTTCTCGCGCGCGATGTCGGCCAGGCGGGCATTCTTCCACAGACCGGCTTCGCCCGTCGCGCCGCCTTTGACCGTGGCTTCATTGGCCGTGATCAGGCACTCCTGCCCGCATACCAATCCCACGCCACCTACCACGCCGGCGCCCGGAGATTCATTCTCCATGCCGAAACCAGCCAACGGTGCGATTTCAAGAAAGAAGGAGCCTTCATCCAGCAGCAGTTCGATGCGATCGCGCGGCGGCAGCTTGCCTCGTTCCAGGTGCCGCCTCACATATTTTTCGCCACCGCCTTTAGTGGTTCGTTGCAGCTCCGCGCGCAGCCGTTCCAGCGCTGTTTGCATTGCTGCATAGTTCGCCTGATAAGCGCTGGAATGGCGGTCCACCGTTGATGCCAGGGTTTCCACGGGCGATAACTATATCAGGCAGAAGGCGCAGACTAAGGCCCGCGGATGAGAACTTGTGCGCTCTTCGTCCCGTTTCAGCAGCTCTCGATTCCCGCTCTGCTGGGCCAACTCGCTTCGGAGGGGGGCATCTAACGAGTCGTAGGTCAGAAACTGGCCCCGATTACGCGAGCTTCGTCAAATTCAACCTTGGTATACGCGTATCTGTTGCCGAGGGGCCGAATCAGCGGAACATTGAAAACGGAGGATCTAGTGAGACAACATTTCTATAAGCTTGCAATGATCGTGTTATTGGGGAGCGGCTTCGCTCTGGCGCAGAGCAGCATGCCTCAGCAATCGCCGCAGCAACCGAGCACTTCTTCTCCGAGCAGCACTGATCAGCAGCCTTCCACGGCTCCTGACCAGAACAAGACTCCGGAGAGCACGCTTCCAAACACCGACCAGAATAAAGACAATCAGGGCGCACAACAGAAGATGCCGCAGAGTGACGCCGCTCCTGCAGCCGCGAACGGCGATGTCCAGAGCAATATTCAGTCGGCCATTCAGAAAGACCCGACCCTGGCCAGCTCCAATATCACTGTTGACGTAAAGAACGGAAAATCAGTTGAGCTGAGCGGAACCGTGCCCAGCAAGGACGCGAAAGAATCAGCTGAGCGCATTGCGAAGGAGAATGCCGGCGGCTTGAAGGTAAAGAGCCACTTAAAGGTGGCTTCTGCCTCCGCGCCTGCGCAGCCCAAGAGTGATAAAGACAACAGCAACCCGAAATAACTGTAACCGCAGAACAAAGCAAACTTGGGCGGCCTCAAAAAGGGCCGCCCTTTTTTTGCCGGTTTGAAAGACTTACTCGTCGCGATGAACGGTGTCCGGTGAAAACGCCGGCAGGCAGATGGCGATATACTCCGTGGCCTCATTGGGAGTCGAATACTGGATCCATTCACCCGGATGAGCAATCACCGCTTGCCCTGCTGCTACCTCAAAAGTCCCAGCTTTGTGGCGAACGAGCAGCCTCCCGCGCATTACCAGCGTGTATTCTTCAAATTCCGGCGTCTGACCGGGCTCGGTCCATCCCGCTGGACTGCGCATGTGCGCCACGCTAATACGCCCAGCCACGGAATCGGGTGTGCTTCCGGGCGTGTTCACACGGCCTACGTATTCGTCGATGAGCTTCGGCATATTGCCTGCCGCCTGAATGCGCGTGGGATGTTCAATCAATGTGGGCAAGAAGATCTCCTTTGAGAAACTTTACCCCTGTCGTCCTGAGCGGCACCTCGCGATCCCGCAAGGCGGGAGAGCGAGGTAGAGTCGAAGGATCCCGAGAATGTACCCTTGGCCATGCCGCAACAGGGAATTCTACCGATGGTCTGCGTCATATCGTTGCCGGAAGCTGTTTTGGATCCGGGAATTCGTGGGTAGAACTCCCTGAGGCAAAATGGACAACTGAAGTATTCTCTGGATCCTTCGACTAGCACTCATCCCGCTTTGCCGGACTCGTGCGGCGCTCAGGATGACAAGTCCGAAATGATTTCGAATGAAAGAACGATCTTTGCCGTTGTGAAATCAAGTTGACCCTCCACTCTCAAGTAAATTGCCTCGCCAAGCGCGTCTGCAAAAGGTACCATATCAACTTTGTTTTTGTTGAAGGAGCCTTCATGATCAGGCAGGCAATCGTCATTACCCTCTTATTAAGCGCCGCCGCTTTGGCCCAGACCAACGGCACCGAACGGCTGAAAGTTGATGCCACCGATGCTCCGCGCAACATCCTGCATGCCACCGTCACGATCCCGGTCACGTCAGGGCCGCTTACGCTGGTGTATCCCAAATGGCTCCCCGGGAACCACCGTCCGACCGGGCCCATCCAGAACCTGACCGGCTTGCACTTTACCGCGAACGGAAAAGAGCTGGAGTGGCAGCGCGACCTTGAAGATATGTATGTCTTTCATCTGCAGGTTCCGGCCGGCACAACCGAGCTGCAGGTTGCCCTGGATACGATCACCTACTACGGAAAAAGCTCTCTTGCCTCCAGCAAGGTGCTGGATCTGGTGTGGAACCAGGTGGTGCTCTATCCCAAGGACACCAAGAGCGATGCAGTTCGCGTCAGCGCCTCCGTGCGCCTGCCCGAAGGATGGAAGTTCGGAACAGCGCTCACTCCGACGCAGCAGAACGGCAGCTCGGCCGAGTTTCAAACCGTTTCACTGACCACGCTGGTAGACTCGCCGCTGATTGCCGGCGAGTTTTTCCGCGAAGTACAGATCACGCCTCCGGGTGAACCCATCACTCACGTTATTGACATGGCCGGGGAAAGCGAAGAGGCAATCCAGATCACCGACAAAGACATCGCCAGCCTGAAAGAGCTGGTGGCGCAAACCGGCAGGATCTTTGGCGCGCGGCACTATACCAAATATCACTTTCTGCTGATCCTCGGCGACGAGACGGCCCACCACGGACTGGAGCATCACGAATCCAGCGACAACGGCGCGGCGGAAGACATGTTCAGCAGCCCGGGCGCGCACGATCTTGAAGCTGATCTCCTGCCTCACGAATTTTTTCACTCGTGGAACGGCAAGTATCGCCGTCCGGCCGGGCTGGCCACCCCAAATTACCAGGATCCGATGCACGGCGACCTGTTGTGGGTCTATGAGGGGCTGACCGACTATTACGGCAACATCCTTGCCGCGCGCACCGGTTTTCGCTCGCCCGATCAATTCCGCGAAAACCTCGCTTACACCGCGGCCATGCTCGACCATCGCGCCGGACGCACCTGGCGTCCGCTGCAGGACACGGCGACGTCGGTGCAGAGCCTGTTTGCCGCTCAGCCGGAGTGGACCAACTGGCGGCGCACAGCCGATTACTACCCTGAAGGCTATCTGATCTGGTTGGAAGTGGACTCTCTGATCCGGCAGAAAACCAATGGACAGAAGTCTCTCAATGATTTTTGCCACCTGTTTCACGGCGGACAGAGCGGCCCGCCAACGGTCGTTACCTACAAATTCGAAGACGTCGTAGCCGGGCTCAATCAGGTTGTGGCCTATGACTGGAGCAAGCTGCTGCGCGACCGGCTGGACTCCAAGTCGCCGCGCGCGCCCATGGGCGGCATCACCAATGGCGGGTGGAAGCTCGTCTACACCGACCAGAAGAACGCAAGCATGGAGGCTCGGGAGAAGAGCAGCAACAACATTGATCTGAGCTTCTCGCTGGGATTCATCGCCACCAAAGAGGGTGAACTGCGTGACGTGATTCCCGGCTCGCCTGCGTACGCAGCCGGACTGGGGCCAGGCATGAAGATCATCGCCGTCAACGGCCGCAAGTGGTCCAAGGACATCATCCGCACGGCGCTAAAGAGCGGCGTTCACAATCAAAAGCCCCTGGCGCTGCTGGCCGAAAACGGCGAGTACTACAACACCTACCAGGTGAATTATCACGAAGGAGAACGAAATCCTCACCTGGTGCGCGAAGAAGGCCAGCCTGATTTGTTGAGCGACATCATCAAGCCGCAGTAAAGCTGAGTACAAAGCGCGCGTAAATTCAAGCAGGGTTGAGGAGTTCGGCGCAGGGACGTAGCAGGCTGCGTCTCTACATTGAGCTGCTGAACAACCTTCGGCAAATCTTGCTGCCCTCGGATGCGCTAATGGACTTCCTGCACCGCATGGCTCTTCGGTACCGCTGCAGTCCGTTCCAGTTTGTCCCAGGCGAAGGGCTTGCCGTCAATGGCGCGTTTGAGTGTCTTGACCAGCACGGCCGAGAAAAGTTGCCGATACGAGAAACGCTGCAGCCATAAATGCAGAAGTAATTGCGGTTCCTCCCCCGCGCCTTCAGAACGCCGCTCCAGCAGAAAAGCCAGCGCGGAAGCCACAAAATCAATCGCCAGGAAGATCACAAAATAGAATGCCAGGCGCTCAAAGCTGCTGGGATCTGTGCTCTCAGGATGGAAGTACCTGGTGACAACGTATTGCAAAATGCCGAACAGGAACATGATGTCGATGAACGGCGAAACCAGGGGCAGCAGGATCTGGAAAATGATGATGTTGGGCAAGGCGATCCAGCCCAGCCGGCTGCGTCTGCGGATGGCGTCGCCATGCTTCCATACAGCCTGCAGAATGCCGAACGACCAGCGAAAGCGCTGGCGCATGAGGCCGCGCGCCGTGGTCGGCGCCTCAGTAAAAGCCAGTGCGCGATCTTCGTTCACCACCATCCAGCCGTTTTCCAGCAATGACATCGTCAGGTCTGCGTCTTCCGCGACCGTATCGGTGTGATATCCGCCGGCCTGGCGCACCGCGGCCACGCGCCATGCTCCAATTGCGCCCGGCACGACGCTGACGGCGCCGAAGACATTCAGCGCGCGGCGTTCAAAATTCTGGCTGGTGATGTATTCCAGCGCCTGCCAGCGCGTCCACAGGTTTACGCGGTTTCCTACTTTGGCGTTGCCGGCAACCGCGCCGATTTTGGGATCGGCAAAATGCGACACAAGAATCGAAATCGCGTTAGGAGCGATCACGGTATCGGCATCAATGCCGACGTAGATGTCGTCATTCGTCAGTTTCAGCGCCTCGTTGAGCGCGCTGGCCTTCCCCGCATTGGGCTTTCTGAGCAATACCACCCGGCCTTCGGCAATCTCTTTGCCGAACTTTTCCTGCACTACGTCTGAGGTTGAGTCGGTTGAGCCATCGTCGGCTACGATCGTCCGCAGTTGTGGATAATCCGAAGCCAGAACAGAGCGAACCGTATGCTCGATTACCTTCTCCTCATTAAATGCCGGGATGATGACGGTGACGGACGGTTGGTAGCCCGGGCTGGCCACAGGCGGCTGCCGGCGCAGGCGGTCGTACGTCGCGAGCGCGCCGATGCCCAGCAGGCGGCCGCTCATCAAAATGTCGCCGATGAAGAAGACCAGGACTACGAATTCCGTGAGCCAGCCAAACGCTGTGAACACGTAACCCTGGAGCCGCGCAGCCAGCACCTGGTTGGCGGGCAATTGCGGCATCACGTCGGCGCGTTGCTTGCCCAGAAGCTCTTCCACGCTCACGATCTTGAAGCCCCGGCTCCGCAGCCCTTCGATAATGTAAGGAAGAGCTTGAACCGTAGCCGTGCGATCGCCGCCGCCATCGTGCAGCAGGATGATGTTGCCGCAATAAAGGGGCGCGCGCGTCTCGCATCCTTTCGTGGCTTCCACCTGTGCCTGCGCCATCACCGCGCTGATGATCGAATCCGCAGTCTCTCCCTTGCGCCAGTCATTCGGATCAATTTTCGATCCCACGGTAATGTAGCCTTCGCCCTGCACCAGCTCCAGAGGCCGCACCTGGTCGGCCACGTCGGGCTCCTGGTCAATGGAATAGGGCGGACGAAAATACTGCGGCTTCACTCCCAACGTACTGGCAAACAGCTTCTCCGTGAGCTGCAACTCCACGCGCTTCATGTACCACTGCGAGACATCGCTGATGTCAGGGTGGGTGAAGGTGTGATTGCCGATGGCGTTGCCCTCATCGTAGATTCGGCGCGCCAGTCCAGGAAACTTCTGCGTCTGCAATCCGATCAGGAAAAATGTAGCGTGCGCATTCTCCCGCTTCAAAATGTCGAGGATCTTGGGCGTGTAGGCTGGATCCGGCCCATCGTCGAACGTGATAGCGACCTGTTTTTGCTTCCAGCCGTATTGCCGAAGCTGGTAGGGCTCGGGCAGGGTGGTCATTGTTTCCGCGGTAATGAATTTGTGATCGGAATCGAGCGTAACGTCGCGCTCGCCCGGGCTGGGCTGCTTTTCGATGACCAGAATTTCGCCGTAGCCTTCGCGGTCCACGTCTTCGCCCGAGGGAACCGCCTTGAGCTTGGCTTCCGCCCCGGCTTCATTCGGATTGTCCCAGATCTTCCATAGCGAGCGGTCTTCCGAGCCCAGGCGCCAGAGCGCAAACGTGCGAATGCCAAGATCGCGCGCCGAGCGCATCTCGTTCAAGGCGGTAACCGCATCCAGATACCAGACCTCGTGGCGCACGCCGTTGTCTTCTTCGTACGCAAAGTGCGGATTAAGAGAATCGGAGTCAAGGTCGATGTCAGAACCCGACTCATTGGCGTGAAGCCACGCCTCCTGCACATTGTTGGTGTCGACGTTCACCACGCGGCGCTTCTTGAGGGCCCAGTCATAGCCATAGCTGCCGATAGCGCAGATGATCTTGGTCTTGGGAATGTCCTTGACCGCTTGACGCAGGTTTGCGTTAAACCAGTCCTGCGAAGCCACCGGCCCCGGAGAGCTGGTGACCTGGTGCTGGTCATAGTTCATGATCACCAGGCCGTCGGACGCGGCGGCGAGGCGGGCATAGTTGTAATCCTTATCTGCCACCGGCACGTTTACGTACAGCCGCAAGCCGCGAGCATGCAGATCGGCGCCCAGTTCTTCCACCAGTGCATTGAAGCCCGGCTGAGCTTTCAATGGAATCTCTTCGAAGTCGAGCGACGCGCCTTTGAACTTATCGCTGGCAAGATAGAGCAGAAGTTCAGAGCGGAAGGTCTGCCGCGCTGCGGGATCGTTCAGGAAAGCCCCGATATTCGTCAGCCACTGCTTGCTTACCGGCTCGAAATTGTTGATGAGCGGAAAGACTTCAACTTCCGCTTTTTCCGCGCGCAGAAAAGGCATCACGCGATCGTCCGTCGAGTGCACGATTCCGTTTTCCACCACCTGGAAAGGATGGTTCACGCTGTCGAAGCCCTGCAGATGGCCGTCCGGTGTGAGCACGTGCAGCCACTCGGGGAAGAGAAGGTCGATCTGCGGATAGTACTCTTTGAGCGAAACAAAGCTGGCGGCGTCCCAATTTACGTAGTAGGCCGCCCGGATGCCTTCATCGGTGTTCAACACTACCTGTGACGGCGGCGCAGCGGTCTTGCGATGCGTGGTTTTGGGCTTCGGCCGCTTCCGATGCTCGCGTTCCTTCAAAGCGCGGAGGTTGCGCTTCTGCTCCGGCATGAGCACTCGCGGCAGCGGGTCCGCTTCAACGAAAACCGTGACAATAAAAAAGAGCACCAGGGCGCTGATGACGGCTCCCAGCACACTAAAGAGGATGCGCAAGCGCCCCCAACGCTTCCGTTGCGGATCATAAAAAACTGACTTTGCCATTGCAGGATGTATTACAAACCATGGTAGTCGGCGGAGCAGAGCTGGTCAATCAAGCGAAACTCCCAGTGCGCTGCAGTTGAACCCGCGCCGGAATTGCCATTACACTGGCCTTCCCGATTCATGAAAAAACTCATTGCACTGGTGCGGCAGAACTGGCTGTTCTTCCTGCTGGCCACATTGGCTGCGCTGGCGCTGCGATTTTTCTTCGTCTTCCGCCTGCCTCACCTTGCGGGTGATACCTGGATTTACGGCGACATCGCCCGGAACTGGCTGAACCACGGCGTTTTCGGCGTGACCGACGATGGCATGGTCAGGCCGACACTCATTCGTCTCCCGGGATATCCCGCCTTTCTGGCAGCGATCTTCGCGATATTCGGCCACGAGCACTATCGCGCCGTCCTGATTGCTCAGGCGCTCATCGATACCAACACCTGCCTGGTGATCGCCGGGCTGGCCCTGGAACTGATGAACTCACGAGCGGCCAAAGCCGCCTATCTGCTGGCCGCGCTCTGCCCCTTCACGGCGAACTACGTGGCTGCGCCTCTCTCAGAAACACTGAGCATCTTCTGCGTGGCTCACGCCATGTATTACGGTGTGCGCGGCCTCAAGGCACTGCAGGAAGAGCAATTTGCGCCGTTGCTTTGGCTGCCCGCAGGCCTCTGGACCGCGGCCGCAATCCTGATGCGCCCAGATAATGGCGTGCTTCTTCCTGCGCTGGGACTGGCTTTGGCAGTGTTTCTGATTCGCACGAAGACACGAAAGCAGGCGATTCTTGCCGGAGCGCTGGTCGCGGTCGCCAGCCTTACCCCGCTGGTCCCCTGGACCGTGCGCAACTGGCGCGTCTTCCATCAGTGGCAGCCGCTGGCATCGCGATATGCCAATGATCCCGGAGAATTTGTCCCACGCGGTTTCAACCACTGGATCAAGACATGGCTGGTGGATTTTGTCTCCGTCGACGAGGTGTATTGGAAGGTCTCCGGCGAGCCGCTCGATCTCAACAGCATTCCTCAGCGTGCCTTTGATAACTGGCCGGAATATCAGAAAACGCAGGATTTGATTTCACGTTACAACCAGCAGCTTTACATCGATCCGCAGATGGATGCCGAGTTTGACCAGCTTGCCCAGGCGCGCGTGGAATCCAGTCCGCTGCGTTACAGCATATGGCTGCCCACGTTGCGCATGGCCGATATGTGGCTGCGCCCGCGAACGGAGATGCTCGACGTTGAGACTCGATGGTGGGAGTTTGACAACCATCCGCGCGAGAGCTGGTTCGCTCTGGTCTGGGCCACAATCAATCTCCTTTACATTCTGGCTGCCCTCCGCGGCTGGCTGCTCCACCGCCTGGGCGCGGCAGGCATTTTTCTGGTCGGCTTTGTCGTGATCAGGACTTTATTTCTTTCGTCCCTCGAAAATCCCGAACCGCGGTATGTACTGGAGTGCTTCCCCGTAATCCTGGCTCTCGCCGGCGGAGCGTTCACTCGGAACCGCGATGCCAAAGTTGCGAACGGCTCTTCCTCGCTCGAGGGGACATTCGCTGAAGAATCATCTGTTCGTTCTTCCCGCCCGCTGTTTTTTCGCGAATGATTAAGATGTTTCCAAATTTGGAAGCAACTCCGCCCTCACAGATTCTTCCTCGTTCAAGCGCTGCACTTACAAGGCTTAAGGCGTACGCTTGATTGCCTTTTGCAATGGCACGTTTATCATCCGAAGCGCAATGCTGCCCCGGGGACAACTGCGCATCGCTGCCGTACTACTGTTCAGCCTGCTGGCCACGCTGGTTTTTGCCGGCGACGCAGCCTCGGACCGCCCCGACCGCCCCGACGTCCGTACCTCAACTGCCGCCAAACGCACGCTTGAACCGACTTACAAGATTCAGGCTGGAATTGACGGCGAGATTTACCCGGTTTTCGCCAATTACGCTTCGCTGCAGCGGCAGAGTGATCGAACCTTTGGCGTGGTATCGGTTACCATCTCCAACCCGAGCGATGTCCTCATCCGCCGCAGTGTGAGTGTGAAGATTCCCGGCTGGAGCGACGAAGAGATCCAAACGGTTGAGGTTGCTGCGGGTGCGGTTCGCACACTGGTGTTCGCGCCGGCATTCCTGCCCCGCTTGTACCAGAACCATGAGATCGTAGCGGCCACGGCCCGGATTTACATCACTGACCCGGCTTCGGCCAATGTGTACGAAACCACTCAGCCCGTGCGGCTTCGCTCGGCCGAGGATATGTTTTGGGGAAAGGGTTTCAAATACGCATCCTTTATCGCCTCCTGGGTTACGCCGCACGATCGTGAAGTCGAAAGCCTGCTGGTGCGGGCCAAGCAATTCACCAGTGATCGTCGCTTGCCCGGCTATGAAGATTGGAAGAATCCAGAGGAGCAGGAACAGGCTACCTATCGACAGGCCAAAGCGATTTTTACAGCTTTGCAGCGATCCGGTTTTTCGTATGTTAAGAGTTCTCTTACCCTCGGCGACCACAAAGGGGTGAGCGAACGCGTGCGCATGCCCCGTGTAAGCCTAAGCCAGAGCAGCGCAAACTGCATTGATGCCGCAGTGATGTATGCGTCCCTTTTTGAGAATCTGGGCATGGATGCCACGGTGGTGATTGTTCCCGGGCACGCCTACGCGGGTGTTCGAGTTGCTGAAGGATCTTCGAAATTCCTTATGATAGACGCGGCCCTCACCGGAAGGACGACCTTTGCCGAGGCCGTGGCCTCAGCCGAAGACGGTCTCGCCCGCCATGCGCCCTCCACGGTTACCCAGGTAATCGTAGAACAGGCTCGTTCCGCGGGAATCTTCCCCATGCCTTGATTTTTCAGCAACCTGAATTGCTCTTTCCTCATCCATTGTGTTCTATATGGCGCTCCGCCAGCCTGCAGAAGCACTTGACATCTCGCGATACGGGCTTAAAATACCCGCAATTCGTGAACAGGCACCGGCCACGAGTGCGCCTTAATGCGAATATGAACTCGAGTCAGAATCCACCTATTGCGAAACGGCCCCCCGAACCAATACCTATGGAGAAAATCTGCAGGCATACGCGCGTACGTGTCGTTGCGCGCGATGAAGACGCTGAGTTTGTGGAATGCCAGGAATGTGGCGATGTTTTTGAATCCAGTGAGTTCAAAGACATGGCCATTGAAGAAGATATCAGGCCTGAGGAAGCCTGAGTTTCATCCCATCGCTGGCGACTCATGCTGGTCCTGATCCAAAAGGGCGGTTTCCTGCCCTTTTGTAAGATCAAATTCCGAAGCCTGCTTTTGTTCAACGCTTGAGCTTTTGCTTCAGAACAATCATCGCAGTGCCAATGAGGCTTCCGCAGAGAACTCTGCTGTCGCAAAGTCCTGCGCCAGCCATTTGGGATAAGCGGCGGCGGCGATCATGGCTGCATTGTCAGTCGACAGCTTGCGCGAAGGGAAATATACCGGCAAACCTTCATTGGCGGCCTCCCGGGCAAACGTGTCGCGCAGTTCGCTATTGGCGGCGACCCCGCCGGTCACAAACAGAGTCCGTGCTTCGCGTTCACGCGCGGCCTGCAAGGTCTTTCCCACCAGATCTTCTACTACTGCGCGCTGAAATGAGGCCACCAGGTTGAGCGTCTTGCGGTCGCACAGAGGAAGCATGTTGTCCGCCGTGGGACGTGTAATGCTTTTGAGCGCTTCCTGCCGCGCTACTACCGATTCGCGCATCCCCTCAAGTTCCACGTAGCGCAGGACCGCCGTCTTGATCCCGCTGAAGGAAAAATCGTGCGGCGTTTGCTCCGACTTCGGCGTGCCGCGATTGCTGTGCTTGATCTGCGACGGGCCAAACTTCACCGCCCGCGGATCGCCATGGCGAGCCAGCGCGTCGATGATGGGGCCGCCCGGATAGCCGAGGCCCAGCAACTTCGCGACTTTGTCGTAAGCTTCGCCGGCGGCGTCGTCGCGCGTGCGGCCGATGTTCGAATACTTCCAGCCACGCTCCTGCTGCTCCGCCAAAAACAGATGCGTGTGCCCGCCGGAGACCACCAGCGCCAGCAGCGGAAAATCGATCTGCGGGTTGCCCTTTTGCTTCTCTTCGAGCAGAACGGCGTGAATGTGTCCTTCAAGGTGATTGACGGTGATCAGCGGCTTTTCCAGCGCGAAGGCCAGCGCCTTGGCATAACTGATGCCCACCAGCAATGCCCCCGCCAGGCCTGGCCCCTGGGTCACCGCAATGGCGTCGATCGATTCATAGCTTCGCTCCGCTTCGGTCAATGCCTGCCGCACTACCGGCACAATCGCGCGCAGATGCTCGCGCGAAGCCAGCTCCGGCACCACGCCGCCATAAGGCTGGTGCGTAGCAATCTGCGAGGAAACCACGTTCGAGAGCAGCCGCTCGCCGTCGCGCACCACCGCGGCAGCGGTCTCATCACAGGAAGTCTCGATGCCCAAAATGTAGCTTTCCGCCATATATCTAATATTATTGGAAATTGAGAGCCAGTGGGATGCGACACATGTTTACCGCAGAGTACGCTGAGATCGCAGAGAGATCGCATGGGTGTGTTTATTCCAGAAGGTCGTCGTTTCCGTCGCGTGCTGGAGCAGGCATTTATGCTGCGGAAGGCCCTGCTTCATTCGGCTTTAGCGCTGCAGCGATGTAATACAGATTGCTGCAAGGAAGGGAATGTACCCGGTTTTCTCTCCGTTCTCTGCGGTGAAAATCGAGGAGTGGATGAAGCTCAGTTCTGACAAAGCTCGTGAAGCCACCCGCATCGCGCTCGCGCTGCGCGCCCAGGGACATTCCGCGTACCTGGTGGGCGGCTGTGTTCGCGATCTGCTTCTCAACCGCGATCCCGCCGATTTTGACGTTGCTACTTCCGCCACTCCTCAACAGGTGATGCAGCTTTTTCCCCAGACCTACGCGGTCGGCGCGCAATTCGGCGTGGTGTTGATTCCAGCGCTCCGTGAGGTTGACGGCGCACGCGCCAACTTTGCCACCGAGGTCGCAACTTTCCGCAGCGACGGCGCCTACTCTGACGGCCGCCATCCTGACGAGGTACGTTTTTCCAAGGATGTCCGCCTTGACCTGCAGCGGCGCGACTTCACCATCAACGGCCTGCTGCTCGATCCAGATACCAAAGAAATCCTGGACTACGTTGGGGGCCAGGCTGACATCCAGAGCGGCACCGTCCGCACCATTGGCGAGGCCTACCACCGCTTCGCCGAAGACAAGTTGCGCATGCTGCGCGCCGTGCGCTTTGCCGCCCGTTTCGGATACACGATTGACGCCAGGACTTTCTCCGCCATCCGCGAGCTGGCGCCGCAGATTCACCAGGTGAGCCATGAACGCGTGCGCGATGAGATCCTGAAAATGCTGACGGAAGGCCAAGCGCGACGCGCTTTTGAGCTGCTCGATGAGACCACGCTGCTGGAACAGGTCCTGCCCGAGATCAAAAAGATGCAGGGTGTCGCGCAGCCGCCGCAGTATCATCCTGAGGGTGACGTCTGGGTCCACACTCTGCTTCTGCTGGAAGGCCTTCCCGCCGGCGTCTCAAAGACACTGGCCCTGGGCGCGCTGCTGCACGATGTAGGCAAGCCGCCCACCTTTCGCATTGCCCCGGATCGCATTCGCTTTGACCAGCACGCTGAGGTGGGCACGAAAATGGCCGAAGAGATCTGCCACCGTTTTCGCATGTCGAACGAAGAGACCGAGCAGGTGATGTCGCTGGTTGCCAATCACATGCGCTTCGGCTCGATTGCCCATATGAAGGAATCAACGCTCAAGCGCTTCTTTCGCCTGCCGAATTTTGAGGAGCATATCGAGTTGCATCGCCTGGACTGCTCGAGCAGCCATCGCGACCTGAGCCTCTATGAGTTTGCGAAGCAAAGATTCCATTCCATGCCACAGGAACAGATCCGTCCGCAGCCGCTCATCAGCGGCGGCGACCTGATTGCCGCCGGCTACCCCCCCGGACCGGTGTTCAAGGAGCTGCTGACCGCTGTGGAAGACGCGCAGCTCGAGGGCTCAATCACCACGAAAGAAGAAGCGCTGGGACTGGTCAAAAGCATGACCCAGCAAACCACACGCGAGTAAAGCGCTTATAGGCGTCTGGCCGGGAATACGCGTAACACTGCCCGGCCGCTGGGTTACCTTGGTCACCTTACCCTGGTTATCTTCAGCCGTTCTGCAACCAAACCTATGATGCATCCTACGTTCCGCGCTCGGTCCAGGAAATCAAGTGCCCTTCCTCGGTCGAGAGCTAGTGCCCCAGTTCAGCTGCAAAAGTTGGGCTTCCAAAACCCCGTGGAGGCCGGCCCCTGGAAAACTAAATAAGGAGAACATTTCCAGTGAAGAAGAATCCACTTGGAAGTTCCATGGTTGTCTGGTTTTTGGTTGTCGCCCTCAGTTTAGCCCTGCCCGCGCAACAATCCGTTTCACTGGTAGGCTGTGGTTCTGTGATTCCTGCCCCGCTGTACACCGCATGGGGCGACGCTTACTCAAGCCGCAACCCGCAGGTACAAATCAAGTACCTGCCGCTCGGTTCAGGCGAAGGCATCAGGCAGATCACCGCGGGGTCGGCCGATTTCGCAGCCGGGGAGATACCAATTTCGGACCAGGAGTTGAAGGAGAGCGGCAAGACCATTCACCAGGTGCCGCTTTTCCTGACCGCCGTGGTCCCTGTCTACAACGTTCCGGGCGTCAGCAAGAGACTGCGATTTTCAGGAAAGGTCCTGGCTGATATGTTTTCCGGCGAGATGAAATACTGGGATCATCCCGACTTGGTGAAACTGAATCCCGGAGCGCAGCTGCCGCATTTGGCGATCACCACGGTGCATCGCGAGGCGGCCAAGGGCACCACCTATCTGTTTACGGACTTTCTTTCCAAGAGCAGCTCGGCCTTTCGCACAAAGATCGGTATCAACGCTTCCCCAAATTGGCCCTCCGGACTGGAGGCGCAAGGCGGCTCAACCCTGGTGAAGATGGTGAGCGATACATCGGGAGCCATCGGCTACGCGGAGCTTAACACCGCCCAAAAAGGGACGGCCGGCATCGGCCTGGTGCAGAATGCCAGCGGAGCGTTTGTGGAAGCTTCACCGGAGAGCGCGGCTGCAGCATGCCCCAAAAATCCCAAAGGTGATTTGCGCGCATCCCTGACCAACATGCCGGGTGAAAATGTATATCCCATCACGGGATTCAGCTGGATGTTCGTGAGTGCGGAAGCCATGACCTCGTCCCGGGCGCAGGCGCTGCGCGGTTTTCTGAAATTTCTCTTTACTGACGGCCAGGCTTTGCTCGCCGACCGCGGCCATTTGCCGCTGCCTTCGCGGATCATCGCCTCAGTGCAAACAACGCTGAAACTAGACTGACTTAGCCTTGGTTGGGGCAACCCGGCACCGGTTTGCCCTCGCCTCATTTGTTGCGATCAGCCCAAGGTCTTTAGCTATGTAAGGCAAGACGTCGCCGGTGTGGACCTTATGCTTGCGTGTAACTCCAACCGCATTGCGGACAACGCGAGGCATTGGGTGAGATTTTCGCACCGCACTGCAGACAGCTGATCGATTCTGTCGGAACTGGCTCGTCAGAAACCTCAATCCCATCTTCTGGTGGCTTGTCGCTGATCCACACCACGCCGCTGGTGACGCTGGTCATACACATCGTGGTGATGCGCTTCCCGCGCCGTGTTTTAAATGTCACGTCGTAGACGTTGTCAGATCTGTTGCCGATTCTAGGAGGCGAATGGAGTTCGATGTTCAGAACTTCGCCTCCATTCTGGATTAAGTTCTCAGTGATGCGGCGCCGATCGAGCTTGGCAAAATGGGAGCGCCCAAAAATGAATGCTGCGATGCCGCTGCCGATGACGCTAAAGAAGACCAGGATCGGTATCAGATTTTCCATCATAGGAACTTGTATGCTGAGCCAATATGCGGATTACTTTCCCGCATGCTGAGCACGGTAACTCCAGCCGCACTTCGGACAACTCGTCTGGCTCGCCGGGATGGTGGCGCCGCAGTCCAGGCACTGAATGGGTTCGGCCGCTATTGAAGACTCGCGTGCATCGTAGTCCATCGAAGGGTCGTCAGCCACGCCTTCATCCGAAAACAGGCCGGGCGGACGGTCGTGAATCCAATACACGCCCCTCCACATGCTGGTCCTGCAGGTTGCGGTGACGCGCTTGCCGCGAGCCGTCAGGTAACTCACGTCGTACTTCCGGTCATAGTGGTTTATCCATTCCCATGTCCTGGAAATCTCAATCACCTTGCCGCCATGTTCTTCAACGTTTTCGCGGATGCGATCACCGTCGAATCTGGGCGTGAGGACAAACGTAAGAATGACGACAGCGGCCATTAGGGCCAGGAGAAAAATTGAAGATAGATCGCTCATTCGAATGTCTGCCCCTCAGGCGAAGCAGAAGTTATTTTGCCTCAGACCTGCTATGACCGTTTTGTAATATTTTTACGGGCACGAATGAGCGCCTGCCGGCCCCGTTTATTTCTTCTCCCGATAATTGAAATACGCCCACACCTGCTCGCTCATCCGGCCAATCGCATCTTCCAGCTCCTGGTAATAGCCGCGATGGTGCGCCGAGAAAAACACCACCACCACGCGCCCTGCCGGCGTCTCGATCAACCCCACGTCATTGGCGATGTAAGGCGGGAAGTCGCCGGTTTTGTGCGGCGTATTGGCATCGTCCATCATGAAGCGAGGAATGCGGGTACGCATCTGCTGCTGGCTCATCATGCGCATCATTTCCTTGCAGGACTTTTCGCTCGCCGCCTTGTTGGTGGCGATCATCACCAGCAGCGTGCCCATGTCGCGCGCGCTGGAAAGCCCGAAGGGATGCTTGCCTTCAAAATGGAAGCGCTCCTCTTCGGCATCAGTCAGGTTTTTCGGAAAACCCCGGGTGAAGAGCTCTTCCGGTGTCACATTCGCATATGAGGGATCACCGGCCAGGGCCAGCGCGCGAAACCAGTCAAAGGCGGTTCCTGTCGCCGTAATCGAGTTCAGCCCCAGCTCATGCATGGTCTGGGTGACGTGCGCAGGGCCTCCGGCGCGGGCAAAAGCCATGTCAGTGCCGGAGTTGTCGCTCTGAATGATCATCAGCTCCAGCGCGTCGCGAAAACTCAGGTTCAGCCCGGGATCGAGCGTGCGGAGCACGCCGGTGCCAAAACGCTTATCGGCGGTCTTCATCACGATGCGGTCAGCGGTGTTGATCTTGCCGGCATCCACCTGCCGGTAAACGTCCACCATGAGCGGAATCTTGATGGTCGACATGGTATCCATGGCTTTGTCGGCGTTGATGGCGATCTCTTCTCCGGTATCGATCGACTTGACGTAAATGCTCCAGTCAGCCGTCACGCCGGACGATATCTGCTCCAGCTTCTGGCGAAGCAGATCGATCGGCTTGGGAGCAGGAGCGGTTTGGGCGAACGCGGGAAGAGTAAACAACAGGACAAGCAGGCTTTTGCTGGCGCTGAGTTTCATTGGCTTTTGGGGAATGAAGCACAGGCATTTTAACTCAAGCGATCGTCTAGCGACCCTGCAAATTCTGATCAGTCGACGGATTGTGGCAGGAGCAGAATCGCGGCGAAGAAGCCGTCACACGGATGTATCCCGGGGATGGTCCGCAGAAAATCTCCGCTGACGAGATGATCGATGCTGTTCCAGACCAGGTCGTCTGATTGCCGCAGGCGCAGCAACTCGTCTATGACGGGAACAACTTTGAATCCTGAGCCCGGCAAGCAAGCCGCAATTACCTCTTCGTTCTCTTCGGGTTCCAGCGAACAAGTGGAATACACCAGCCTTCCTCCAGGCGTAACGTGTTGCATGGCCGCGCGCAGGATTGCGATTTGCCGCGACCGCAGATCGCGCAGGTCATCCGCGGTAAGCCGCCACTTGATTTCCGGATTGCGCGCTAGTGTGCCGGTGCCGGAGCAGGGAACATCGGCCAGAACGCGGTCGAAGTCGGCAGCGAAGGGTAGAGCCAGCGCGTCTGCGGTGACCACGTGCACGTTGGTCTGAGGCGCCAGCCGGCGCAACAGTCGCGCGCGATGCGGATGCAGCTCAGCAGCGTAGATCTCGGCTTCCGGCATCCGGCTGGCCAGCGCGCCGGTCTTGCCTCCGGGAGCGGCGCAGCAATCAAGAATTCGCTTGCCCTCGCCGACCAGCGCAGCCACCAGTTGCGAGGCTTCGTCCTGAATAGCAACCTCTCCGGTGCGAAACAGCTCCGTTGCGCTGATATCGCCGCCGGCTACGATACGTGCGCTTCGCATCAGCGCGCCGGCTTCGAGCTGGATGCCCTCGCCGGCAAGCGCGGCTGCGTTCGCCTCGGCTGCAAGCCTGATCGCAGTTGTTGGAATGTGCTGATCGTATTCGCAAATCAGCCTGGTCTTGTCGGCGCCGAAGTTTTCTGTCCATCTCGCTACGAGCCATTTTGGATGTGCCAACGACGGGGCGGGAAAATGGTCATCTAACGAGCCTGCGGAAGCCTCGCCCCCACCGCGTTTGACCTTGCGCATCACCGCGTTGGCCAGCCCCGCAGCAGATGATTTCTTGGCCTGCTTCACCAGCTCAACTGTCTCGTTCACCACCGCGTGAGAAGGAATTTTGCTCAGAAATTGCTTTTGATAGGCGCCTATGCGCAGGGCCGTCAAAACCTCCAGGTCGAGTTTGTGGAAAGGCGTGAAGCTGAACTGCGCGATGGTGCGGTCGAGCACGGAGCGCCACCGCAGCACTCCCATCACGATTTCAGTAGCCAGATTGCGATCAACCGGGGAAAGACCATCGAGCAGGCTGGAGTGAAGCAACTCATCGGCATACGCTGCCTCGCGATCCACCCGCAGCAGGATCGTGAATGCCGCCTGACGCGCCGGAGAAACTGGCATAGCTCAGCCTAGGTGCTCGCCTTCAACAGGACGGTACCCATTCATGAATTCTCGTGCGCTCATGGCCTTTTTGCCTTCTGGCTTGACTTCAAGCAGCTCAAGAATTGTTCCTGTTTCCTGGCCGCAAAGCACATGGAGGTGGCCTTCAAACATATGGATTCGTCCCGGCTCAATCTTGCCCACGGTCCCGGACGGTCTGATCCTGGTCAGCTTGAGCCCTTTTCCCCGAAATTGCGTGTATGCTCCCGGCCACGGTTGAAAGCCGCGAAAACGGTTGACGATCTCATCAGAGGTACGCCGGAAGTCAACGAACCCGTCTTCCTTATTGAGGATCGGCGCCAGCGTGGCCTGGGAATGGTCCTGCGGTTGGGCCGCGATTCGTTTTTCTTCCAGTCCGCGCAACGTCTGCACCAGCAAATCCGCTCCTAACTCTGCAAGTTTGGGCGCCATAGTGACCGTCGTGTCTTCGTAGGCGATTTCCATTTTCGCTTGCAGCAGAATGTCGCCGGTATCGAGGCCTTCATTCAGGTGCATGGTTGTCACCCCGGTCACTCTTTCTCCGTTGGCGATAGCCCACTGGATCGGCGCGGCCCCGCGGTACTTCGGCAGCAGTGACGCATGCACATTGATGTTGCCGTAAGAAGGAAGCGTCAGCATCCACGGCGGTATGATGCGTCCATAGCCGACCACGATGATCGCGTCCGGCGAAATTGCGCGCAGCTGTGCCTGAAACTCTTCGTTCTTTTTGATCTTGTCCGGCTGCAGAACAGGCAGGCCCAGCTTGAGCGCCGATTGCTTTACCGGCGGGGCCGTCAACTCCATGCCCCGCCCTTGCGGCCGGTCGGGTTGGGTAACCACCAGTTGGATGTCGAAGCCCGCGGCGGCCAGGCGCTCCAGGGTCGGCACGGCGAATTGCGGCGTGCCGCAAAAAACCAGCTTCATGCCCACTCGCCGGCGCGCACCAGCTTTTTGATTCTGCGCTTGATCAGGTCGCGCTTGAGCCCACTCACGTGGCTGATAAAAAGACGCCCGTTCAGGTGATCAGTCTCATGCAGGATGGCGCGGGCCAGCAGTTCGTCGCCGGTTTTTTCAAACCAATTTCCGTCGACATCCTGTGCGCGCACGGTGACCACATTGGCGCGGGTCACGTTTTCGCGGAACTCGGGCAGGCTCAGGCAGCCTTCCTGGCCGTTCTGTTTGCCTTCACGGCGGATGATCTCAGGGTTTACCAGCACCAGCTTGGCGTTCGGATCTTCTTTGAATGTCACGTCGATGACAGCGAGCCGCTTGCCGATGCCGATCTGCGGCGCGGCCAGCCCGACCCCGTGCGCAGCGTACATTGACTCAAACATGTCGTCGACCAATCTTTTCAGGTCTTCATTGAATTCTGTGACCGGTTCAGCCGGCATCTCCAACACCGGGTTACCGTACAGCACGATTGGATAAATCATTCTCTTCTGCTAGAACTCCCGCAATTGTTGTTTGTAGCCCGCGAAATTTCGTCGTGTCTCATCCATGGAATCGCCGCCGAACTTTTCCAGCGCGCAGCGCGCCAGCGTGAGCGCGACCATGGCCTCCGCCGCCACGCCCGCCGCTGGAACCACGCAAACGTCAGAGCGTTCATAGGCCGCCTTGACGGGTTCACGTGAGGCGAAGTCCACTGACCCCAGCGGTCGCCGCAGCGTGGAAATCGGCTTCAAATAGCCCCGTACCAGGATGTCTTGCCCGTTGGAGATTCCGCCTTCAATCCCGCCGGCGTGGTTTGACGCCCGCGTAAAGCCGGTGAAGGGCTGCCGTGCGTTCTCCTTGTTGTATCCGATCTCGTCATGCACAGCCGATCCGAAGGAAAGCGCTGATTCCACACCGCTGCCGATCTCCACCGCCTTCACCGCCTGCAGCGACATCACGGCCATGGCCAGCATGCCGTCGAGCCGCTCGTCCCACTGCGCGTAGGTTCCCAGCCCGGGGGGAACGTTGTGCGCGACCACCTCAAATACGCCGCCCACGGAATCGCCGGTGCGCAGCGCCTGATCGACCTCCGCCTTCATCCGCTGCTCGGCTTCAGGATCGGCGCAGTTCAGCAGCACCTCATCGCGGGCATGCAGCTGGCTGAGCTTGTTCCACCCGACCTCAGCGTTGCCAAGCGCGGCTTTGCCCACGGCGATTACATGACTAAGCACCTCAATCTCCAGTTCACGAAGAAAGAGCTTGGCAATTGCTCCAATGGCAACACGCGCAGCCGATTCACGCGCTGATGCTCTCTCCAGCACATAGCGCGCTTCGGCAAAGTTGTATTTGAGCGCCCCTGCCAGATCGGCATGGCCCGGACGGGGTGACGCTACCCGTTTATGCTTCCCCTGATCGCCCGTTTCTACGGGCAGGGATTCCTGCCAGTTTTTCCAATCCTTGTTCTCCAGCAGCATCGCAATGGGCGAACCGATCGTTTTGCCGTGGCGCACACCGGAGACAATGTGGGCCCGGTCGGTTTCGATTTTCATACGTCCGCCGCGGCCAAACCCCTGTTGCCGCCGCCAAAGTTCGCGGTCGATAAACGCCTGGTCCACATCCAGGCCTGCAGGCATCCCGGAAAGCTGGGCTACCAGGGTCTCTCCGTGGGATTCTCCGGCGGTGAAGTAACGCAACATCGGTTGGTAACACTATTCCTTAGAGCGTCTGCTCAATGAACTTGGACAAACCATTGATTGTAGCCGAAGCGGGCTCTTGATTCTGCGCCGGATGGGAATCGTTCACGGCTTTCGGCTTAGTCTGCGATTGACTCGGCCCTGGCTCCAGAGTAGAAGGAATTCACCGGATCCTTTGAACCAGCGACAAGCGTCCCTTCCCAGGGGGCTGGGAACGTGGGAGGAAGAGATGAAAGCCGGATCACGCCTGCGGAAACCCGCCTTACTCGCGATTTTCCTGTTTAGCCTGCTCATCGGGTGCAATAGCGGCCAGTTTCTCAATTTTGGCACCGACACGCGCACCGAGACGGTGAACACCCTGAACGACGCCATCACGGCGTTGCAGTCACAGTCTGCGAACTGGCAGCAGGTGCTCAAGGACACGATGAGCAAGCTCACCAAGGACACCCAGTCCACGCTGCGCAGCGAGATCTCAGACCTGCTGTCACGCACCACGGCCCAGGCCGGAGTGGAATTTCGCTGCGATACGGACTTCCAAAGAGGCAAGGTCAGGGAAGACCTTATCCGCCTGAAAGCCAGGTATCTGGGACAGCCTGAGCCGGTGGTGGATCCGGCATTCTGCCAGGTGGTGCCGCTGGCCGTGGATCGGGAGCTGATTCCGGACCGTCTTAAGCAGCTTGAATTCTATGGCTACAATTTCAACCAGGCGAGCCAACTTGACGTCTTCGTGGAACGCACCGCCGGCGATCGCGTCAACGTCACCAGCAGCCTGGACACGCCTACCATGTACGCTATGACATTGAAATTCGGCGCCAGCGGCGTGCAGCTGGACAAAACCAGTTCGCGCATCGTGCTGGAATGGGGCGGCAAGCAGATTTCGAGCGTAGCCGTAATCCAGCCCTCCACGCCGGTCTGTGCCTCAAAGATACAAACGGTGAGCCCGGGGACCATCGGCCCGTATATTCCGCCCAAGGTCGGCCAGGGCGACGCCGATTTTAACGGCAACGGACCTGACGTCAACGCCGACGTGACGCTTATTGTCACGCCGCATGCACTGAGTGCCAAGGTGCACATGCATGCCAAGGAAACAAAGTCAGACTGGACTGAAGTCGAGGGTTGGCAGACCTACCAGCTGTATGCGCCTGAACCTGGCTGGAGAATTGAACAGGTGATTGGCAAAACCACAAGCTCGCACCACTACATTGACAGCAATACCACGGAAGACTCGTTTGACCTGGGCACGGGCGAACTGGTGCGACGGTTTGTGTACGTCGGCGATACAGACGGAGATGAAGCGGGAACCAGGACCAGCGTGAAGGTTACGTTCAATGACATCCAGCTGGTGCTGGCGCAAACCTCGAATTGCGTGCCCGACACGGCCGTCAAGGCGGCCCAGGCCACGGGAATGATCAGCAGTCATGCTGCTGCCCGGCTGGCTCCGGCAGTCGAGACACAGGTGGAAAAACGAAAAGCCATGACGCCCGCAGCGCCGCAAAAGTAGGTCTCGAGCAGCAAAGAAGGCGCCTGACCTGTACCATCAGTTGGCCGCGTTTCTTAGCCAGCGCTTGCCTCGGGCGAGTGATTTGACACTCGAATCGCAGCAACTTTACAATCAATATTGCTGCCGGCGAAAACTGCTCGCGCAGCTTCTTTTTTGTCTGGTTTGCCCCTTCTCGACTGGCGGTGTAGCTCAGGTGGTTAGAGCGACGGTCTCATAATCCGTAGGTCGTTGGTTCGAGTCCAACCGCCGCCACCAACTCATAAACTGACAATGAAAGTTACCGTCGCTCGGGTGAGCGTCGGTGCCAGGTCCCTCGCTCATGCTCGGGACTCATGCCGCGATGTTCTGCTCGCGTGTGTCGCCGCCCAAAGCCACCTGTCGCTCTTCGTAGATCATCCTCAACAGTGCGGTGACGGCAGAGAGCACTACCGGGCCGGCGATGATCCCGATCGCACCGAAAGCCCGCAATCCCCCCAGGAGAGAAAGCAGCACAAGCAGGGTATTTGTGTTCGCCCCCTTGGCGGCAAACCTTGGTCGCACGATGTAGTCAACCGACGACACGATCACTGCGCCCCACACCAGAAGTGCGATGGCCGCGATCCATCGGCCTTGGATCGCCAGGAAGAACACACCCGGCCACCATACGAGCGAAGGGCCAACCAGGGGCACGAAAGAAAAAATGGAAGCGATGGCGGCCCAGAACAACGGCGCGCGCAATCCAACCATCCACCAGCCGACGGCCATGAGACTTCCCTGGATCAGCGCCACGGCCACCATGCCATAGAGGTTACCGACCACAGTCTCATGCAGCGTCGAGGCTAGTTGCCGCGAACGTCCCGCAGGAAGGGGAAGCATGTCAACGATGACGTGAACGTAGTAATCGCGGTCGCGTAGAAAAAAGAACATGATGAGGAATGTGAGGATGGCAGTGCCGACCTGCTGCATGAAGCCTCGCGCTGCCCAGCCGGCCATTCCCACCAGCCAACCGCCGAACTCCTGCGCGCGACCGGTGATGGTGGATTTGATTTGCTGAGGCGGTATTCCAGTCTGTTCGCCGAGTCGCTGGACTGCCTCGTTTGCCCATGTAAGATGACCGGACCACGGGCCGCTCATCTGTTGTGATACGAAGCCGTAGAGAGTCGCGGCCTGTGAAACGATGCCGTGGCTGACGAACAGAAGCGGCACCGCGATTACCAAGACGACAGCCAGCGTAGTGACAAGCGCTGCCAGAGTCGGCCCGCGTACGCGTCGACGGACCCGGTCGTGCACAGGAGAGAATGCGATCGTCAAGACCAGCGCAAGAAACAACGATTTGAGGAACGGCCGGTAGATAAGGTACGCGGCGTAGAGCGCCCCGAGCGTCAACAGGAGAAGGGCAGCGTAAGTGCCCCTATTCTGATCCAGCCATGGACCTGAGATCGTTCGCCCGCTTGTTTGCGAACCGCGAAGCATCGGTTTTTCGGACGCGCTCTCTGGTTTCATAGTGGGGACCCGCCTGCACCAAAGCGTCCTTTTTACGCAGAAGCTCCTTCTCTGGCTTGCAGCTGGTCCTTGTGAGCCAATTCCGCCGTTGTGACGTGGGAGGTCGTTTGGTTTTCTAAGGTTGTCCTTTTCCTGAGTCGAATTTTTCAGGCGTCTCTGGGGAAGTATCCGGGGGGGCGACAAATGCTCTCATACGGGTGAATTTTCCATACATAGATCGCGCGTTTCGACTTTTCGAGAACTCCGGAGCCGGCATCTATCTTGGTCGACGGCGTCTGTTTGAAGCGCGAAGGCGAAGCAAAGACAGTTCCCGTTCGGCAAGAAAAAAGGCCCGGATCATCTTCCATCCGGGCCGACGATGTTTCAACAGGAGAGACTTACAAGGAGAAAAGCTACTGGCTGCCAAAATCGAACTTCAGGACGATGCTTGTCTCTTCTGACGCAGGCTCATATTTCCACTTGCTTACGGCGCTGACCACGGCCTGCACCAGGACTGGGTTGCCGCCGAGAACTTTTACATCTTTCACTTTGCCTTCAGGCGTCACCAGCACTTCCACGCGGGCGGTTCCGGTGATGTTGTTTTTTCGAGCCAGTTCAGGATATTCAGGCTCAATGCGAGTCTTGACTTTCCGTGAGGAGGATTGAGCTAGAAACGGATGATATGAAAACAGTAAGAACACGACCAGCAAGCAGCCATAAATTATGGGTCGCATCCATCGGGGGCGTGCATGGCGCCAAGAACGATTCACTTTCTTCTCCTTAAACTGACCAGTGGCAATGGGCGTGCCAATGGTTCGTGTGGCGCAAGCGCCACTGTTAAGCGAATCGTAATCAAAAACAAGCATGGCTACAAAGTCACCAAAGTAACCTGCATGACAAACGGACGCACGAGAGAAGAGGGTGGCGCGCCGACGCGTAAAGCGCGAGGATTTGACTCTAGTTCGCCCGTCAGCGAGCCGCTGCGGGTTATTCCGGGTTCGCCGCAGAAGCCCGTGGAGCGGGCGTTGGAGGGGTACTGGGAGCAGATTCCGGGCGTCCCCGCATCATCAGGTATCCGACCACCGATAGTAGACCCAGCACGCCTGCGCAGGAGAGGAATAGCGGCCTGATCCCAAGCTTTTGCGCCAGGTAGCCCGAGAGCACCAGGCCGAGCACCTGGGCCACCGAGATCAGCGACATGAAGCTGCTGCTGACGCGTCCCACCATGGCCGGCGGCGTCTCCTGCTGCGACATGGTTTGGGCCGGAACCCAGACGAAAGCAATGGCAAGACCCATCATAAAGGTGCTGATACACGCCATCGGTATGTTGTGAAACGCTCCCAGGATCGCCACGCCAACCCCCAGCGCCAGCAGTCCGTTCAGCACCACGTGAGATTTCGACTTGCGTTCCGCCAGGCGCCTGACCAATTGCGTCCCTGTAATCATTCCTACGCCGACCATGGCGCTGATTGTGCCAAACCAGAAGGTGCCCGCCAGGAGAGAATCGCGGATATAGATCGAGATCAGGGGGCTGAAGGAGCTCAAGACAAACATGGCGAAGGCCATGGCGATGAACACAAAGGACAGCCCCGCGTGGGTAAAGATGAACTTGTTGCCCTGGAGAAAATCCTGGGTCAGCGATTTGACCGTCTTCTCGGTCTGCGCACGCGCCGCGCGCATAACCACGAGGCGGGAAATCATGGCTGCTGAGAAAACAAAACTGGCAATGTCCAGAAAGAAACAGGATTTTTCCGTCAACCAGGAGACCAACAGGCCGGCAGCGAAAGGGGACAACAGGCGCACGACAAAGAATGCCTGCTGCATCAAGGCGTTGGCCGCGAGTAAGCCTTCTAGTGGAACGATGGTCCGCATCGTGACCGACTGCGCGGGAGCAAAGAAACTGGAAACTGCGGCCAGCAGCACAAAAATGACGCAAATCTGGGCAACATCGTGCGCAAAAACCAGCCACAAAATGAGTCCAGCGCGAATGAGGTCGCTGGCGATCATCAGCCGCTTCACGTTCCAATGATCGACAAAGACGCCTGCCACCGGGCTGATCAACGCCATCGGAAGCATGTAGGCGATCAAGACGGTCGTAACCTGAATGGCCGTTCCGTGCCAGCGAAACGTGATCAGGTTGATGACGGCAAATATCGCCAGAAAGTCACCAAAGATGCTGACAAACTGGGCGAGCCACAGCGTGCGGAAAGGCTTGTGTTGCAGGATCGTTTTCAACGTATAGGTTGGGGGCGCGGTACCTGCGGTTGAGCTGGCCATGGATTTGATCCTCTTGGAAGCTTATCGCAACAACTTTCGTCCGTGCGTTTACGGCCGAGAAAAATTATTTCGCTCAAGTTAAAAGATTGTGCATCCAATCTCAGTTCAGCGATAACGTTGCTTCCGCGGCCGCACGCAAAGCGAAGGGGAACCCCTTTATTGGAGTTTTTAATTGCCTCGACCGAAAACTCTGTTGTAAGTTGCTGAAAGAAAAAGGTTAGGGCCAATGCCCTGTTCGAAAATCAGAAAGACATTTAGAGTATCCTAATCCTAGGTTTGTGGAAGTATTACATGGCTCAACATCCCCCTGCTGTACTGTTATTGATCGTGGCAACAGAGCCTGCCTTGCGCTTGCGACTTGAATGGCTGGAACGCGCTGGATACAGTGTACGCACCGCTTCCAGTTTGAAAGATGTGGACCAGGCGTGCCATGCCCAGCGTTTTGATATCGTCCTGGTTGCTGACAGCGTTGAGCCGAAGATGAAAAAGGCCATCGGACATACCATCAGGCACTACCTCCCCGACGCGCCAATTCTGCAAATGGGCCGGACCCGGCCTGATATCGATGGAAATTGTTTTGTCACCGGAGATTCGCGCGAAGGCGTGTTGAAGTCAGTTCTGAAAATCCTTCAGCGCCAGGATGAAATCCGCCCCGCAGCTATCTAAAGTCTCTTTGGCGGCGTGCAGCCCGACAAGAGTTTAAAAGAGGAACCCATGGCGGGTTCCTCTTTTCGTTTCGGGAATTGGTTTGCTCGATCTTACTTAGGGGTTGCGGCGGAAGCTGGTGCGCTCGCGTCAGCGGTCTTCATTCCGATAGCATCGCCGGACAGCACGAGTTCTACACGACGATTTGCCTGGCGGCCTTCCGCTGTGTCATTGCTCGCCACGGGCTGGGTTTTGCCCAGGCCGCGCGCAACGATTCCATCCGCTGAAATGCCTTGCGCCACCAGATAATCGCGAACCGCCCCGGCGCGCTTTTCTGATAACTGCTGGTTGTAGTCGTCACCGCCGACGCTGTCGGTATGGCCTTCCACTTCCAGATGCAGACCCGGGTGCGCGATCACGATACCACTGACTTTCGCCAGGCGCTCGCGTGCGCCGGCGAGCAATTCAAAGCTGCCGGTCTTGAACAGCACGTCAGACATATTGGCGATCAAGCCGCGCGCTGTGTCGCGGGTCGCCAGGACCTGGTTGAGTTGCTGCAGGAGCTGGGCGCGCAGATCGGCTTTTTCTTTTTCCGCCTGCTGCCGCAGCCGTTCGGATTCCTCCGCCGCCTGGCGGGCCTTTTCTGCCTCTACGGCGAGGGCTTGTTTCTGCTGTTCTGCGGCGGCGCGAGCGGTGTCAGCTTCCTGGCGGGCTTTTTCCGCCTCGGCCTTCATGCGCTCCGCTTCAGCCTGCGCCTGTAGCGCTTGCTGGCGAGACTGTTCAGCCTGCTGCCGTGCCTGCTCGGCCTGCAGCCGTGCCTGCTCGGCTTCCTGCCGGCGTTTGGCTTCGTCCATAGCATCCTGGCGGGCTTTGGCTTCGCGATCTTCCGCGGCTTTCTTATCCGCGGCGGCTTTCGCCTGTGCATCTTCTTCTGCTTTCTGCTTCACCGCCATTACGCGGGCCTCTTCGGCCGTGCTCACGGTATCGCGTGCCAGCGTTTCGATCGTGCTCTTGTCGCGTTTCTGGGCATAAGCGTCTTCTGCCTGGTGCAGCTGCTGGGTGGCCTTGGTCAGGATGGAAGGCGCATATTTGTCGGCGGCGGCCAGGTTTGCGATACGCACCGCATTACGTGCTTCAAACAGCACGCGTGGTGTCTTGCGATCGATGCCGAAAATAGCATCCTGAATCTTGGTATTGGTGGCGGAATAGGTGCCGCGACCCAGGAGTTCATACCTGGCATCGATATTTTCCTGCCGGCCTACCGTGGTAGCGCCAACAATGTTCTCCATCACCACCATGTTGCCCGGCTGGTTGACCGCAAAATACGGCTCCGCCGTTACGATCATGCCGAACGTCTGCATGTCGGTAATGGCCTTCACGTGGCTGCTGCCGTGGTCATTCACCAGCTCGCCCAGGTTCACCGCGCGTCCTTCAGGCGAGATCGCCCACAGCACGAGCGAGAGGTACTCCAGGCCGAATTTCGTGGGATCATCCAGGCCGTCAAATTTCGCGTCGATCTCCACGCTGCTCTTCTTGCCCGTGACCTTGGCTTCCCCGGAGGCGTTCTGCATCAGTTCCGTGCCGTGAAAATCAATCTTCACCGCATCGCCGCGCAAACGGTAGTTCACGGCTTTGGTGGTGCGATGCACCGACGCCGCCGGCCCTGCCGCGGTCTGGGCTGATGCCTGCTGCGTTGACGACTGCGCCAGCGCTGCCCCCGCGGTCAAGCAAAGAGATGCCAATATGGCCACACACTTTTTCATGGAATGCCTCACTTCAGATTTTCTGATGGATCGGTTCGGTATAACTTTATGTGACATCGGGCTTTATGAAAAGGAGTTCCTGGTACAGCGCTCCCGCTTGTACTTTCGTGACCCCCCGGAAAATCGCCCCAGCCGCGCGGCCGCGAACATTTTTGCGCCGTCACGGCGATGATACTTTGGTTCATCGCGAAAGAAAAAGCAAAAGATGCCGCAGGGATATTTAGCAGTTGGAGTCTCTCGTTTTTCGTTCTGGCCTCGAGTTCGAGCCAACATTCCATCTCCCTCGAGGAAAAGGCGAGAGAACCGCGGACTTCAACCTGGGTTGGAAAGACACGCGCGTATCAGTTTTTAGTGAAGGCCGAGTAGGAAGATATCAAGGGTGGTGGGAGAGATCCGAACGCACTATAAAGCCGGAGGACTTAGAGTTCGCAGCCGCCGCCGCTACCGCCGGAGCCCACGGTACGGCCGCCACCACCACCCGAACCGCCACCCACAGTCACAGTGAGGTGGATTTCGCCTCTCTCGGAGGAACTGATGGAGCAGCGCCCGCTTGCGCTTGATTCCGGGGTCGCGGTAAGGCTGTAGGCTACGGAAGGCTTCTTGCCATCGTTGACCAGCTCAAAGATGTAGCCACTCTTGAGCCCGTTAGTGAGCGCCTCATCCATGATGATGCACGCGTTCGTGCTGGATGGTTTTTCGCAGGTGCTGCCATGGCTTCCCAGGTTGGCCAGGCTGGAGGCAAAGCCTACTTCTGGATAAGTATTGGCATAGAGAGTTTGCGCCATCTGGATATTTCTCACGGAAGAAACGGCCGAGGCTTCATTCGCCTTCATCTTGCCGTGCACCAGGCTGGGAATGGCGATTGCCGCGATGATTAGAATCACCATCACCACCATCAGGACTTCCACCAGGGTAAACCCCGCGTGTTTCCTGCGTGATCGTTTGATTGCGCCTTGTAGTCTTACCGTGGGCATAGCACAGACGTAACCACTTTAGTGCGTCCTAGGATACCGTAAAACATGAGAGTTGCTGATTAATTAATCCTTTAGTGTTCGCGGTAAATATGCCTTATTACGTAAGTGCTTTCGATTCAATGTACCTTGGATTACTTTAGAAACTGTTCCTTAGCTCTTGCCTATGCAAAACATTGCAGAAGCTTCGTGGTTTGCTCCCGAGATCCTGTTTCCCGACCGATATTTTCCTTGTCGGCGGCGTTGCGGCGTCTCGGCCTGATTTCCCTCTCTCCTGTTGACAATCAACAGTTGGTATTTTATCTTCTGTAGATAGACAACAGGAGATGCTGCCACGATGGCCGACATCAAGACCGACGTAATGCAGGGCACACTGGACCTCATGGTGCTGAAAACGCTCGAAGCCCTTGGACCATTGCACGGCTACGGCATCGCGCGGCGTATCGAGCAGATCTCAGAGAACCTGCTCCAACTCAACCAGGGAACACTCTATCCCGCTTTATTGCGCTTGCAACAGCGGGGCTGGATCAAATCCGAATGGGGTTTCTCAGACAACAATCGTAAAGCCCGCTTTTACCAACTCACGAATGCCGGCCGCCGCCAATTAGCGGCGGAAACCAGGAATTGGGAGCGGATCTCAGGAGTCATGGCCCGGCTGTTGGGTAGCCAGGAGGCTTGAACTCCTTGCCCTGCCGGCGAAGTAGCTGATCCGTGGCAGGAACTAAAATTGAAAATCAACCCCGCGCTTCGTGCGCTCCTCTCCTGTTGACAATCAACAGGGGGAAAGGTAACAGGAAAGAAGGTTTCTCATGCTGGCCTGGCTGCGTGCATTTGCCTCTCGGCTTCAGGGTTTCATGCCCCACCCGAAGGCCGATAGTGATTTAAGGGAAGAGTTGCACCTCCATGCCGAGTTGCTGGTGGAAGAAAATATCCGGCGCGGCATGCCGGCGGAGGAAGCGCGGCGGCAGGCGGCGCTTACGTTGGGGAATCGTTCCCGCATTCGCGAGGACTATCGCCATCAAGCCGGTTTGCCCTTCCTGGAGGTGCTGGCCCAGGACCTCCGCTATGCCGCGCGCATGCTGCGCAAGTCGACGGGATTTGCCGCAGTCGCCATCATCACGCTAGCCCTTGGAATCGGAGCGAACACCGCGATCTTCAGCGTAGTGAACGGCGTGCTCTTGCGTCCTCTTCCGTATGGCGATCCCGGCCGCCTGGTGTACGTGTTCAACAGCGCGCCTTCGCGCGGTTTCCCGCAGGCCCCAGCGTCTCCGCCGGATTTCAGGACGTTACGCGAACGCAACCGCACACTCACGAATCTCTCCGCACTCTACTCAGCATCATTCAATCTGGCGGGTGCGCAACAGCCGGAGAGACTGGCCGGCGACGTTGTTTCCTCGGAATACTTCACCACTCTGGGGGTGAAGCCAATGATTGGACGGGGGTTCCTGCCGCAGGAAGAAAAATGGGGCGAGCATTATGTGGCCGTTGTAAGCGATGGGTTCTGGCGCACCCATCTGAATGCTGACCGCAACATCTACGGTAAGACCCTCACGCTGAATGGGGAAACCTACAACGTGGTAGGCGTAATGCCGGCCAGCTTCTATACTCCGACGCCGGCCGTGTTGTGGGTGCCCATGGCCTGGAAGCACGGGGACAACTATGACTCGCACAACAATTATTTTCTGACCATGATAGGAAGGCTGCGCCCGCAAGTCTCAGCGCAACAGGCCCGCGCTGACCTCGACGCCATCATGCTGGCCATTGCGCAGCAGTACCCGGAAAACAAGGGCATCGGCGCTGATATTTTGTCCTTGAACGAGGCGTGGGTGGGCGACGTCCGCCTGGCTCTGCTGGTCCTGCTGTGCGCTGTGGGGTTTGTGCTCCTGATTGCCTGTGTCAATGTGGCTAACCTGGCTCTGGCCCGTTCGACGGGCAGGCAAAAGGAGATCGCCATTCGCTCTGCCCTGGGCGCCGCAAAGGGACGGTTATTCCAGCAGTTTCTTACTGAGAGTGTTTTGCTCGCGCTGATAGGCGGAGCCTGCGGCTTGGGTCTGGCTTATTCCAGCTTGCGTCTTCTTCCGCTGGCCCAAAACATCCTGCCGCGTATGCAGCAGATTCAGCTCGATGGATGGGTACTGCTGTTTACGTTTTCGATTTCGGTTTTGACCGGTGTCTTTTTCGGACTGCTGCCGGCGCTGCAGAGTGCGCGTGCCGGGAAACTCAGCAATACTCTGAAAGAGGGTGGACGAACCTCGAGTTCCGGCAGCAAAAGCGGCATTCGCAAGGTACTGGTAGTCATTGAGGTTGCGTTGGCGCTGGTCCTGCTCATTGGCTCAGGGCTCGCGCTGAAAAGCTTTTCTCTCCTGCTCCGGGTTGACCGCGGGTTCAATGCCGAGCACGTGCTTACCTTTTTTGTCCCGCTGCCGGAGACCTATGATCCGAATCCCGATCCCACCAGGATCGGCGCACCGCCCCGCGTGGTGGCCTTCTTTCAGGAACTGCTGCCTCGGATTCAGCAGCTTCCCGGGGTAAAGGCAGTTGGCGCGGTGTCCAGTCTTCCCCTGCAGGGCGAAAAGTGGAGCAAATTCTTCGTGCCTCTTGACCGCCCGTTGCCCACTGCTATTGAACAGATCCCTTCCATACAGTACCGGGCCGTCGCCGGCCATTACTTCAGCGCGATGGGAATACCGTTAGTGAAGGGCCGCCTGCTGGACGAGCATGATCAGCCCAACAGCCCCTACTCTATTGTCGTGAATGAAACCCTGGCTCGCCGATTCTGGCCGCGACAAGATCCGATCGGCAAGATCGCACTCCTGACTCCTCCTGAAAGCCTTATTCCGCGGGATCAAATTCCTCCGGGCTTTCACGTACAGCATTTTTCTATCGTTGGCGTGGTTGCCGATGCGCATTACGGCAGCCTGGACAAGCCTGTCGAGCCAACCGTCTATGCCTCAGTCCTGCAACACGATTACTCTCTCACCCCCTTCATTACCGTGCGCGCCGCAGGAGACCCAACACTGCTGCTCGACGACATCCGCAGCCAACTGGCCCAGATTGACAAAAGCCTGCCCATGTCGGCCGTCGCCACCATGGACGAGGTGGTCTCACAGTCTGCCGCGCAACCGCGTCTGGAAGCGATCCTGCTCGGCTCATTTGGATTGCTGGCGCTGGTGCTGGCAGCCGTCGGCATTTATGGCGTGATGTCTTATACCGTTACGCAGCGTACCGGCGAAATCGGCATTCGCATGGCTCTGGGCGCCTCTCGTGCTGCGGTCTTGAAGATGGTGATCTCGCAGGGGGCGCGCCTGGCCGCTGTTGGCCTCTTATTGGGATTGGCCCTGGGATTGACGCTGGCATTTGCCGTAAAGCACGTGACCGAAAACATTCTTTTTGGCGTGAGCTCCACGGATCCGACGACGTTCGCCGCGATCGCCGCCCTGCTGGCTCTGATTGCGCTGCTGGCATGTTTCATTCCTGCTCGCCGAGCCACCAGGGTGGATCCGATTGTGGCGTTGCGCTACGAATAATCCCAATCCAGTAACTCGTCGCGGCTGCTCGTCTTCCGCGGCAATCCGGCGATCTCATCCATGCACTTGGAGATGCGCCGGGCACGCGATTCCGGATTGCGATAGTGGAAGATGGCGAACAAATGCCTGCGCCGGTGGGATGGCTGCATTTTCTCCCAGGCCGTGCGGGCCTTTGGATTCTGCGCGAGAGCTATTGCGATCTGCGGCGGCAGATCGCGTTCCGCTTCTACTGTTTCCAGCAGCCGCTCTGTCAGCTGGCGGGCGCGCCGTGTACGCGTCTCTTCCTGCTTGGATTGAGCAATCCACCTGGCGATGTCGTTCTTCCATGAGTTGGGCAGCGATTCATAAAACTTGAGCAGCCGCCGTGACTGCTTGAGTTCGCGCTGGAGTTCGTTCGCGGGCGGGACAGGTTCGCGCGGCGTCGCATCCGGCGCAAGGCGGAATTTGGCTGTTAACCCCGGCGCGGTCTTGCCGCCCGATTGCATCTTCTTGTTGACGATCATAAAATGCCCGCCCTTGCCGTTGGGAAAAAGCGTGCTGCGGAAGCTGAACCCGTTGATCTCTCCCTGCACCCTGAGCTGGCCGCGTTTACCCCACAGGCTGGCCGCGTCAAACGGCACCCGCATGATCACCCATTGCAGGCGATCCTGCGTGCGCTCCAGCACAGCTTCAAAGGTCCTGGCGGATGGTTTGGCGACGTTCCTGGCAGCGGACATGGCGCCTAGTCTAACAAGCGGCAGTGGATAGAGCAGCAAACATTGTTCGCTGGCCAACTCCTGCACATTTACCAGACGCGGCAGGCCTTCTCGTGGACCAGCGGCTTGCCCTTGGCGCAACCGAAAGCCCGAGCAAATTCCGGCATATTGGCCACGGTATTGTTGACCCGGTACTTCGGCAGCGAATGCGGATTGGTGAGAACTACGGTGCGCATGACCTCCGGGCGCAGCTCCTCGCACCAGCCGTTGGCAAAGGAGAGGAAGAAGCGTTGCAGTTCGGTAAGGCCGTCGTCGCCCTTTGTCTCCAGCGTTTTTCCCTGCTGCTTCAGAGTGTTTTCCAGGCCGATCAGCGCGATGTATATGCCGCCATTGTCAGCCGTGTCCTCACCCTGGGTTAGCAAACCGTTCTGCTTCACGCCGGCCTCGGGAATCTCCTGCGTGTATTCGTCCGAGATGCACTTGCCGCGCTCGTCGTAGTTCTTGGCGTCGTCGGCGGTCCACCAGTCGTGGAGGTTACCGCTGGCATCGAACTTGCGCCCCTGGTCGTCAAAACCGTGCGTGATCTCATGGCCGATCACCGCGCCTTCCGAGCCGAAATTGGTCGCATCGTCCTGCTTGCTGCTGAAGAAGGGAGGCTGCAAAATGCCGGCAGGGAAGTTGATGGTGTTGAACTGCGGATCATAATAGGCGTTGATCGTGGGCGGCGACATAGTCCAGTCATAACGGTCTATTGGCTTGCCGACCTTCTGCACCCAGCGGTTGAACTCAAACGCAGTTGCGCGGTGAACATTTTCCAGGTAACTGTTCGGCGTGATCTCGAGCGTTGAGTAATCGCGCCACCGGTCGGGATAGCCGACCTTATCCAAAATCGCGTGCAACTTGGCGCTGGCCTGTTGCTTGGTCTGCGGCGACATCCACGCCAGGCTGGAGATATCCTGGTTCAGCGCGGCTTCAATGGCGTTCACCAGCTTCAGCACGCGCTCTTTGCTTTCCGGCGGAAAGGCGCGGGCAACATACGCCTGGCCCAGCGCTTCGCCCAATGCATTGTCTGTGGAATGGACGCAGCGGCGCCAACGCGCCGGAACCTCCGGCGTACCCGCAAGTGTTTGATCGAAGAAGCTGAAACTCTCGTTGACGAAAGGCTTGCTGAGATACGGCGCTGAGTCATGCAATAAATTCCACTTGAGGTAGACCTTCCAGTCTGCGAGCGAATGTTGCTGAATGACCTGTTCCAGCGCGCGGAAGAAATCAGGAGAAGTCACCAGGTAAGTCTGCTGCGCGGGCGCATGGATGAGCGTGAGATAGCGCTGCCAGTCAAACGAAGGCGTGAGCTTCTGGAATTCCGCCAGCGTCATCTTGTTATCGATATTCTTCGGATCGCGGCGCTTCACCACGTCCATTGCGCCTTTTGCCAGCGACGTCTCCATCGCCAGAATCACGGCTGCGTCGGCTGCTGCCTGAGTCTCGGGTTCGCCGGCCAATTTCAGCATGTTGGTGACGTGCTGCTGATATTTCTTGCGAATCTCCACTGACTTGGCATCGTCGGAAAGATAAAAGTCGCGGCCCGGGAGCGCGAAACCTCCCTGGTCAAACTGCGCTACTGTTTTTTGCGCATCGTCGTAGTCCTGAAGGGCGCTGAAGCCGAACATGGGCGCGAAGGTGGCGTTGTCATCTGCCAGCCACGCACCGCCGATCGTGGAATGCTGGTGCGCGATCTGGTCCACCAGCTGGGATTTCTGCTTGAGGTCGTCGATCCGCTTCAACTCCGGCTGGAGCTCCTTCAGCGATGCGCTTTCCACCTTGCTCTCGTCCATGCAACTCGACCAGTAATCGCCGATCTTCTGTTCCACCGCGGTACGTCCCTGCTTCTTGGCTGCGGCCGCTTCCAGCGACTGGCGCATCACTACCTCATTCCACTTGAGCAATGGGCCTGCGGCTCCCCACGCCGCCTGGTCCGGAGGAATTGGGTTGGCGGCAAAAAACTTGTGGCAAGTGTACTGATAAAAATCAGTGCAGGGATCAATCTGCGTGTCCACCTGGTCGGCATTCAGGTGCTGAAGCTTCGGCAGCTGGTCTGAGTCGTTTTCTTGTTGGGCGGAAGCGAATGAAGCCAGCCAGAGGAGAGCTAAGAACGGCAAACAGCGCATTGGAATCCTCCTTGAAGATGAGGCGGAACGGGGGTCCTATCGAATGTCTGTAGGTTCGACGTGCCAGCCGAACTTTAGTAAGGCCAAAAAACGAGTGGATTTTAAAAAAGTCTGCAGAGTTGCCTAGCTCGTCGTCTTCACTTTGGCCCCGCGGTCGCGCTGCCGCCGCGTCCAACCTTCTTTGGTGGTCTGGCGAGATCGGCCCAGAGCCAGGGCTTCAGCGGGGACGTCTTCCGTAATCGTCGATCCCGCGGCTACGTACGCGCCTTTGCCAACCCGCACCGGCGCTACCAGCGTCGAGTCGCTGCCGACAAACGCGCCGTCTTCGATCACGGTTACATGCTTCTTTTTGCCGTCGTAGTTGCAGGTAATCGTGCCTGCGCCGACATTCACCTGCTCGCCGATCTCGGCATCCCCGAGATAGCTCAGATGATTGGCCTTTGAGCCGCGTCCCAGCCGCGTTTTTTTTGTTTCTACAAAATTGCCCACATGCCCGCCTTCGCCAATCTCGCTGCCGGGCCGCAGATGTGAATACGGGCCAAGCAGCGCTCCGGCCGCAATCTGTGACTGGTCGATGATGCAGCCTGGGCGGATCAGTACGTTGCCGGCTATCTGCGAATCGCTGATGACGCTGTAAGATCGAATGCGGCAGTTGGAGCCGATGCGCGTCGCGCCCAGAATCTGTACGAAGGGCTCAAGAATCGTGTCGGCGCCGATCTCCACTTCGGGATCGATCACGCAGCTTTCCGGGCGATAGATGCTTACGCCGGCAGCCATCAGCTCATCGCATTTGCGCATGCGCATCGTGGCGTCGAGAGAAGCGAGTTCAGCCAGCGTGTTGGCGCCAAGCACTTCCTCCGCGTCGCCGGCCTTGAGGGCCACCACCGTCGCTTTGGCTTTAACCAGCAGGACAGCCATGTCCGTGAGATAGAACTCGCGATGCGCGTTGTCCGACTTCAGGCGGTCGATGTGGGAGTAAAGAGGCTTGGTCGCAAACGCATAAATGCCGGAGTTGATCTCGCGGATCTTCTGCTGCAGCTTGGTGAGCGCCTTTTGCTCGACGATGGCTTTCACGCGATCGCTGCCGGCGCCGGCGCGAATCATCCGGCCATAGCCGAACGGCTCAGAAGGTTCGGCGGTAAGAATCGTCATGGCGGCCTTCTTCGCCAGATGGAAGTCGCGCACGCGCGCGATCGTTTCCTGCCGGATCAAAGGCACATCGCCGGAAAGCACCAGAATATTCTCGTAATGCTGCACAGCCTGGCGAGCGCACATGATGGCATGGCCTGTTCCACGCTGCTCCTCCTGCAAGACAAATTTCACTCCCAGCGGTTCCACGGCAGCGCGCACGGCATCAGCCTGGTGGCCGATAATCACGTGAATGTCGCCGGCCGGGACGATCTGCCGCGCCGCGTTGACTACATGCGCCAGCAAAGGCTTTCCACCAATCTCATGTAGCACTTTGGCGCGGCTGGATTTGAGGCGCGTGCCCTTGCCTGCCGCCATGATCACGATGGCGAATGTATCCGAGCTGTTTACGGAACGGTGAGCCATGAAGCAATCATCTTAAAGCCTGTGGAGCCAAATCAATGGGATGACGGGCAAATTTCGCCAGCCGGAGTAATTCCTGGCAAATGCGGTCCGTGTCGTGACGGGCGTAGTGGCCTTCCAGAATAAAGTTGCCGGCAATGCATTTGACGCCCAATTGTTCAATTGCGGCGATATCGGCATGCACCTGCTCGGCATGCTCTTCGGCATAGCGAACGCGCATGCCGGCCGAAACCTCAGCCGTGTTGACCAATGCATAATCAAAAATCTTCCCCGGCGAATGATTAAACATTGCTTTGATGTGATCGGAGGCGGTCATGTTCAGGCTTTCATTGGCCTCCGTCATGAGGTTGCATATGAAGACACGCACCGCGTGCGATCCGGCGATTGCTTCCGCAACGCCACGCACCAGCAGGTTGGGAACAAGGCTCGTGAAAAGCGAACCGGGGCCGATCGTGATCACGTCAGCGCGCGCGATTGCCTCCAGCGTCTGCGGCAACGGCTCCGGATTGGCAGGAACCATCTGCAGTTCGACAATGCGGTGATGGCTGGCGTTGATGCGGGTCTCACCCAGCACATGCGAGCCATCGTCCATGATGGCTTCGAGTTGCACGTTGGCGGAAGTCGCGGGAAGAATATGAGCACGCGTCGCCAGGATTTCCGAAGCCTGCTTCACCGCGACGGCAAAGTCGCCCGTCATGGCCGTAAGCGCGGCCAGGAACAGGTTGCCGAAATTGTGACCCTCGAGATCCCCCGAGCTGGTGAAGCGGTGTTGAAAGAGTTTGGATAGCAGGCTCTCATCTTCAGAGACCGCGACCAGGCAGTTGCGCACATCGCCCGGCGGCAGCATCCCCAGCTCGCGGCGGAGGCGCCCGCTGGAGCCGCCATCATCACTCACGGTAACAATGGCCGTAAGATCGGAGATGAATTGCCCTTCGGGCGGAACCTCCCCGGCGTGCACCGTGTATTGCTTGAGCCCTTTCAGCAATGTAGAAAGACCGGTGCCGCCGCCGATGGCTACTACACGAATCCCGTTGGGGAAGCGGCCCCGGCTCTGCTCTGCATGCGGCATCGAAACTCTTAGTGCTTCCTTGGTTCGGAAGGTTGAGTATCGGTCGGCTCGGGATAGAGCAATTCAGTGAAGCGAGGATCGTCTGCCATGTTCTGAAAGTCAGAGTCATTTCTCGCCTGAAAGCGATTCTGCGGGTTCAGCCGAATGGCTTCGCCCAGGTTCTTAAGCGACGCTTCCACCTGCCCGGTGAGGCAATCCACTACTGCCATGCCGTAGTAAGCGAAATCGGCCTTGACATTCTGCTTGAGGATTTTTTCCAGATGGCCGCGCGCCTGATCAAACTGGCCGGAGTTCATCAGAGATACGGCGTAGTCAAAATGCTCTTCCTGGGTTTTGAAGGTGGTGGCTGCGCCCGCCAGTTGCTGATTGCATAAATTCAGATGGACGCGGGCTCGGTCCATCAGTTCCTTGGTTCCACCCGCCAGAATCTTTTCCAGTAGCGTCTTCGCCTTCTCAAACTTGTGCTCCTGCATAGCCTTGATCGCGGCTTCGTAATTTTGCACAGCTTGTGCAAAACCAGGGTCTTCTTTGAAGGTCGTTTTTTGCGGCGGCGCCGGCGGCTTCTTCCCAGACATCGTCGTTCTATTCCTAATACCTTTTGTTTTGTTATCTTTAGCAGGCAAACGCTTAACACTTCCTGCCACTTTTTTCTTCATTCTGTTGTTTCCTTGCGGCCCACGCCAGACTAGCGGGAAGTTTGGGCTGTGGAAATCAGACTGATCAGCTATACCTTAAGCGGAAGGGCTGCTTACGGTTGCAGCCCTTTATACGCACAATTTCAACATGCGTCAACTGCACCATAAACAGTGCAATTCTTACTGTATCGGCGGCACATTCTCGAGATCGATCATCTTGAAATCGCCGCGGATAATGCCATCACGAATGTCCTTGGCCGACCATCCCTTTTTGGATTGCCGATAAGAATAAAGCGCTTCCTGCATGCAGGTACCGCAGTTCGCACCGTGCGTCGCCTCAAAGCAGCTGCGCAGGCTGGCGTGGCCATGATTGCGGTCGCAATAGCAATAACACGGCATCTGGTAAACAACTGAGGATGCTTTGGCTGCAGCCGCGTACGCTGCCTTCTGCGCCGGCGCAATCAGCCCCTGTTCCGCAAGCTGTTTTTCCGTAAGGATTGCCGGCAACTTGCTTCCTGCCGCTGGTGCCGTTGCGTGGAAAGCCGGAACCTGGTTGTTTGCCGTGAACTGGGCGTGGGTCATGACGGCCGTAAGAGCGATGGTTACTACCGCGAGAAAGTGCTTCATAACCAAGTCATTCTACTCCAGAATAGATCAGGTCTCAAAAAGGCACTGGATAGCCGGAGTTGGGCTGGCAGCAAGGCGATATCGGTTTCCTGGCTATCGCGGCAAAACGCACTACCCGCGTATAATCGAATTTCGGCGAGAGTTGAGGCTGATGGAAACACCTGAATCACAGGGCCCTGCCCTACAAAGCGAACCTAAGCCCCCTGTAGCGGCGCCTCCCCAACCCGTCAGCGCGAGAGCGTTACACGCATGGGTACTCGATCTGCTTTTCGCCGCGCTGGTTTTGTTCTTTATCGGGCTCTTCTTATACCAACCAGTAAAAGTTGAGGGCGGCAGCATGGAGCCCGGCCTGGAAGACCAGGAACGCATCTTCATCAACAAGCTGGTCTACCGGTTTGAAAGTATCGAACGCGGAGACATTGTGGTGTTTCGCTATCCCCGCGATACGCGCAAGAGCTTCATCAAGAGAGTCATCGGCCTGCCAGGGGATCGCATCCGTATCTCTTCGGGGCGCGTCTATGTCAACGGCATGCCGATTCCGGAGCCATACGTGCTTGAGGACTACCAGGATGCGCGTTCCTATGCCGATACCGTTGTTCCCCCCAATGCCTATTTTGTTCTCGGCGACCATCGCAACAGTTCCAATGACAGCCGTGAGTTTGGTCCGATCATGCGCAGCTATATCTACGGTAAAGCTGTCTTTGGCTATTGGCCGATGGAAAAAATGGGAGTCGTGCACTAAAACAAGCAATTTGCCATCAGCAACTGGCAGCTAGCCAAAGCGAGAATAACTCTGTTCGCGTCGCGCGCCACTTCCCACAAAACAAGGCAGTGGTACAGTTTCGTGCTGGATTCATCGCTGGCGCGATGAACGTCTGCCTGAAGGCCCGCGATTGCACCCCACCGCGCCAAAATCGAGCGCGTCGGGGACCCCGCGATTCGCCTGCGAATCGCTAGACGCTGATACCCAAAACAAAAAGAAACCCAGGAGCAATTGCGCTTATCCAAGAACTTAGGAATAGAAATGCGCTTCCCTGAGTCAGATGGGACGAGGGCAGGGATCACGCGGTTGTTCGCGGGGAGAACTGATGTTTACTAAATTGCAGGTTGCTCTTATTCGCAAATTCACCAGAAAACGTTTGGGGAAAGATATTGCCCCGCTTGAAACCACTGCAACCCATCCCGGCGTGCTCATTCCTTATGCCAAGTTCAGCATGGCGCTGGAGAAGACCAATCTTGTCCCTGCGAAATTGAAAGCGCTGGGGCAGATTCGCGCCGCTAAGCTGGTGGAGTGTCCTTTTTGAATTGACATCAACTCTGCCGGAGGCAGAATTGCAGGCCTGAGCGAAGATCAAATCCGCAACCTGAACTGGTATGCCGAGAGCGACTTGTTCAGCGCGGATGAAAAGCTGGTGCTCGAACTGGCGGATGCGCTGACCGCTACGCCATCCAAAGTAACGCCGGAATTGCGCGAGCGTTTGCAGAAGCGCTTTACCACGCCGCAACTGGTTGAACTGGGGGCGGCCATCGCCTGGGAAAACTATCGCGCGCGTTCGAATCGCATCTTCGGGTTTGGCAGCGAGGGCTTCTACAAGCCGAAGGCTGAGGCGGCAGGATAATGTTTCGTCGCATATGCCGCGGATGCTATTCATACCGTAAAGAGACCATGGGATCAATGCGCGCAGCGCGGCGCGCAGGAATATAGCTCGCCAGCATCGCAACCAGGATGAGCAGCAAAGCAATTGCAGCAAAAGTCAGTGGATCTGTAGATCGAACACCAAAGAGCAGGCTGCTCACGAATCGTGAAAACGCAAAGGCGCCTGCCAGGCCGACAGCAACTCCGCAGCCGGCGAGCAGCATTCCCTGCTTCATCACCAGCCTGAGAACTCCCTGCTGTGAGGCTCCCAGCGCCATGCGAATGCCGATCTCGCGCGTGCCCTGCGTTACCAGATACGCCATGACACCGTAAATACCGACGGTCGCGAGCGCCAGCGCGAAGGCGGCAAACAGCGCCAGCAGCACGGTGGAGAATCGGCGTCGCGCCAGCGACTCCGCCACACGCTGCTCCATGGTGAGCACTCGATACATCGGCAGATCAGCATCCAGTTCATGAAGTTGTGCTTTAACCGCTGTGGTCAGAGCTGCTGGATCGTTCGTGCTGCGGACCACGATATTCATGGCACGTCCGCCATGCTGGCTTTGCGGCAGGTAGAGCGCAATGCGCGAATCAGCCTCGAGCGTGTCCTGCCTGATGCGTCCGACTACGCCGACCACGGTCGCCCACTCGGGCTTGGAGGCGAGATCGCCAAAGCTGATGCGCTTGCCCAGCGGATCCTGATTGGGCCACAGCTCCTGGGCCATAAATTCATCCACAACGATCACCTGCGGCTTGTCGGGCGTGTCCTGGTCGTTGAACAGACGGCCTTTGAGCAGCGGGATTTGCATGGTTTCAAAGTAATGGCCGGCGACCAGGCGCTCATCGGCATTGATGAAATTCTCGCCCGGCGGAGAGATACGGCCTTCCACGGTAATGGGCCCCCACGCGTACATTTCACTAAGCGGAAGTGACGAGACGCCGCCGGCTGAGGTTACACCCGGTAATCGCTCCAGTCGCTCCCAGAGTTGGCGATAGGTAGACCGCACAAGCTGTGGATCTTTGTAGCGATCACCGCTCATGGTGAGCTCCAGGGTGAGCACGTTAGCGTAGTTGAAACCTGGCGAGACACCCTGCAGACGCACAAAGCTGCGCATGAGCAACCCCGCTGCGATCAGCACGACGACCGAGATGGCCAGCTCGGAGATCACCAGCAATCGACGAAGATTGTTTCCGCGTCCCCACATGGCGCTGCCGCCGGAGGAGCCGCGATCCGCTTCTTTGAGCGAGGTCAACAAGTCCAGGCGAGAGACGCGAAGAGCAGGCGCGAGTCCAAACAGGATGCCGGACGCGACGGAGATGAGCAGAGTGAATAGCAGCGCATCAACGCGAATGCCTATCTCCGCCAGGCGAGGAACGCTTTTGGAGCCCAGCACGTGAAGCCATTGCAGGCTGACCACGGCGAAGAGTGTCCCCAGTACACCGCCGCTTAGAGCCAGTAAGACGCTCTCACTCAGCAACTGGCGGATGATTCGGCCCGAACTCGCGCCCACCGCGGTGCGAACTGCAATTTCCTTCTGCCGGCCCACGGCGCGAGAAAGCAAAAGGTTGGCCACGTTGACGCAGGCGATCAGCAGAACGCATCCGACTGCCCCCAGCAGAATGAACAGCGGCCGGCGCGCGTTGCCCACCACCTGCTCCTGCAGCGGGACAATGTTGAAGGTCAAATTCCCATTCGGCGGGTAGACTTCAGGGTGCTCCTGGCGAAGCCGCGCAGTAATGGTAGCCATTTCGGCGCGAGCCTGTTGAACAGAGACGCCTGGCTTGAGCTTGCCGATGAGGTTGTAATCCTCGTGGCCGCGAATGTTCGCGGCGCCGGCTGCGAGCGGCAAAGGCACAAAGATGTCGGCTTGTTCGGTGCCGTAGAGCAGCGGCAGCACCTCCTGCGGTAAAGCAAAATTCCGGGGAAGAATTCCGAGTACTTCGTAGGGCGCGCCGTTGAGCGTGATCGAGCGGCCGATGACTCGGGAATCTCCGCCGAAGCGTCGCGTCCACATCCCGTAAGTCAAAACGGCGGTGTTCGGGTGGCCGACAGAGTCTTCGTCGGCAGTGAACAGGCGTCCCCGCAGTGGCTGTACGCCGAGCATCGGCAACAAGCCGGAAGAGACACGCATGACGCCGACGCGCTCGGGTTCGCCCTGGCCCGTAAGATTGAAATTGCCGCCGATCGCGATAGCCAGCCGCTCAAAACCGCTGTGGCCGTTCTTGATATCAAAATACTGCGCCGTGGAGAACCAATCCTGGGTGATGCCCAGCCCGGGCGAGGTGTTCCACAGGATTACCAGCCGGCCTGCATCTTGATAGGGTAGCGGCCGCAGCAAGAGCGCGCTGATGATGCTGAAAATGGCTGTATTGGCGCCGATACCGATGGCCAGAGACAGGATCGCAGCAGCGGTAAAGCCCGGTGTCTTGAAAAATGCGCGCAGCGCGAAGCGGAGGTCGCGGCCAACGGAGTTCATGTTGCGGCAATCGTATCACGCACTACTTCGCCCCCGGCCTTCTTCTATTGCTTGCCTCCCATTCGACGCAAGCAGCTCACCACGTTTGTGCGATGGCGGTGATGATCCTGCCCAGCGCTTCCACGTCGCGGACATCGACTACTTCAGCCGGTGAGTGCGAATAGCGAAGGGGCCAGCCCATTGCGATGTCGGTAGAGCCGTACAGCAGGAAGGCTGCGCCATCGTTGCCGCCACCGGTGACTCCATACTGCGCGGGAATGCCGGCGGTGCGGGCCAGGGAGACCACGCGAGCAGCCAGATCGCGGGGAACGATGTTCGAGTTATCAGTGGCGCGGACCACAAAGCCCTGGCCGAGAATCGCGTCGCCGAAGCGCTTGGATTCAAGCGGAGAATCGGCGCTGACAAAGGTATCGATGGCGAAGACATAGTCAGGAGCCTTGCCTTGCGCGGCCAGGTGCCTGGCGGCGTCGGCAGCGCCTTCCAGTCCGAGTTCTTCGCTGGTTGACCAGATGAAAGTGACGTCGCGGCCTTTCAAGTTCTGTCCCAGCGCCCAGGTTGCAGCAACCAGGGCGGTGCAGCCGACGCGGTCATCAAAGGCGCGGGCCGAAGCGCGCCGCCCCATGAGCTTGCGATACTGCTTGGGAATGGTGACGAAGTCGCCGGTCTTGATGCCCATGGCGGCAACGTCTTCAGGATTGCGCGCGCCAATATCCATGTGGAACATCATGCGCGGTCCGCGCGGCCATTCGAACCCGGGTTTGTCCCAGCCGTCCGGCAGCTCCAGCACGCCGGGATGATCTCCATCGGAGGAGTGAACCAGCGCATCATGGCCGAGAAAGTATGCCAGCACGCCGCCGCCTTTTGATTCGAGCTCAAGCCGGCCGTCAGGCAGGATGGAATGAACTTCGTAGCCGATTTCATCCATATGCGCGACGACCGCAATGCGCGGCGCCTTGCTGCCGGCTGCCCCTGCCCAGTGCAAAATCAGATTGCCGGCATCATCGGTCTCAGGTTTCGCCCAGGCGGGCAACAGCACCGACACTGCCTGGCGCATCCGCTCTTCATGTCCGCCGCTCACAGCGTAGGTTTCAACCAGGCGCTGCAGGATTTTCTCCGGCGGTGGCGCGACCGCCGGCTTCGCATCGTCGCCAGATGTCGCCGTACCTTTTGACGGTTCTTCCGTTTTTGCAGCCGATCCTTCCAGATAGGTCTCAAGCGTTTGCGTGAGTGCCGTCAGGTCATGGGAGTCGAGCAGCTCGCCGGGCGTCGAGGGCCACGCCGTGGCAATCGCAAGGTGCACAGTGCGTTCGGGTAGCTTCGCCTGCGCCATGTATCCGGCGCGCGGAAGCAGCGGGGCGGTGAAATCGGTTGTGACCGGAGCGTCAACCTGGTCCGCAGCCTGCTTAATATCGGCGGCCAGGCCGCTGAGGTTGCTGTCCGGCTTTTCTGAAGCAACAATCACGCCGCTTCCCACCGCTTGTTTGAACCCGGGCGTTTCACGCTGCCCACCTTGCGCGTTCGCTCCGGCGGGAGGTGCAGGCGCACGCATGAGCCTGCCGACGTAGATCAGCTCGTCAGGGTTGAGCTGATAAAGGATCTTCTGCAAGCCGCGCGCGCCCAGCCATTGCTGGGTGACGAAGGCGACGGTGAGCGTGCCTTTAAGCTTGGCGGGATCGAGCGTGCGCAGCACTTCCATGAGAGAAGCCGCGCCAAAGCGATCGCCAATAGAGGGCGAGGCGTACTTTTGTCCGCCGTTCAGAGCATAAAATTTGCGGTCGATCGCGAGCGGGCTGAGCACATCAGCGCCGCCGGCTCGGGCTTGCTCGGCTGAGGTCGCGCCAACATCGATATACATGTTGTCGAGATCAGCCATGCTGGGCGGATGCTGGCGCTGGGGAAGGAGATGAATCGAGATGCCGGCTGTCGCGCCGTGAATCCAATTGCCCCGTGGCGTCTGCAGCAGCACCGGGTTGGCCGCGTAGAGTTCCTGGAAGAGCGGCAGAGTGCCGGCTTGGGGAAGACGCTGCAGCGTCAGATATCCTTCCGGCGTAATGCCGCTGACGACGAAACCTGGCTCGTCAATCGGTGCGGCGATCAGGCGCTTGGGAGTGCCGGAACCAACCGTGACGGTAACATTGCTCAGGTTATCGATCCTGACGTTGTAGCGCTGCGGCATTGCCTTCAACTCGGCAGCAATCATCTTGCTGAGAGATTGCTCATAGCCCGCGACCGCAGGCGTTTCAACGAGTTTGCGCAAGGCGTCGCTGAGCGACTGCGGGGCGCCATCGGGCGGAGTGGATTGTGCAGAGCTGCTTGGCACTGCACCGATCAGGACGAGGATGAGAGCGAGACACAGCAGAGGTCTTTTCATGAAGTCCCTTTGTCAGTCGATATGAACGGGCAGGAAAGATTAAATGAGGAGAGATGAAATGCCAAGAGAGATGTTCATCGGCTGTTGCCGTTCGCGAACTAGATCAGGTTCCGCTCTTTCACTTCCAGATACTGATTTACCAGCGTCGTGGTAAGCCGGCTGGGAGCGATCTCCAGCGCCAGAGCGCCCTGGTTACGCACCTTGCCGATCAGGGTTTCACGGCGATGAACCATCTCCTGCGCGGCGGAGATTTCATAGAGCTCTTCCACGCTCTGCGGAGTATGCGCTGCCAGCTCGTTGAGGTCGGTCTGGGCGATCACGGCAAACAGGAGCACATGCTTGGAGAGAATGCGTGAAGCACTCTCAATGACTTCCGGCGTCATGGAAGTGTCGGCAAGGTCGGTAACCCAGATGATGAGGGCGCGCTGGCGCTGAAGGTGCAAAAGAACCGAGGCGGCGCGAAGGTGATCGGCTTCGGCAGCTTCTTCGCGAGCGGAAGCCAGGCTCTCGATAATTGAGCGCATGTGGCTCAGACCGCGGCCCAGGCCAACCCGCTGCTGCAAGTCGCGGCCATAGACCAGCAGTCCGACGCGGTCACCGGAGTAGAGAGCGATCTGCGCGAGCGAAAGGGCGGCATTGACGGCGAGATCGAGTTTGCTGAGCTCGCCGACGCGCGCACGCATGAGCCGGCCGGCATCCATTACGATCCAGACAGCCTGGCTGCGCTCAACCTGGAAGAGCTTGGTCACGTGTTTGCCGCGGCGCGCAGTGGCGGTCCAGCAAATATTGCGGAACTCGTCGCCTTTCTGGTATTCGCGCAGACTTTCAAATTCGCGGCCGACGCCGCGCTGACGGATCAGCCGCTTTTCCAGTTCGATCTGGCGTGCGCGAGAGAGATAAATGTTGTGGCGCTTGGCGTCTTCAATGTCAGGGAAGACGCGAATGGTCTGCTGCAAGTCGGCGCGAGCCCAGCGCTCGGCAAAGTGCGAGCCGCTGTGGTAACGCAGGTAAGCTGGGCCGAGATTGATATCGCCGCGCTCCAGTGGCCGGACCATGTAATGAGCAGAGCCGGAATCCCGAGCCCGCGCTTTGATCTCCACGGTGGGGGGGTCGGGGATGATCGATCGTGGCAGATCATCGAGCACGCTGCAGGCAACGGCAATGCCGCTTTGATTGCGCAGCTCGAGGGTGACCTTCATCGAATTGCTGAGCGAGGGCGGGCCGGCCCAGGATCGTTCCAGAACAAGCCGGTCAGGGCGGGGAAGACGGATGAGGTCGGCCGCCCAGGCGATCAGCGCGCAGAGATCCCATGCTGCCATGACCAGAAGGAAGCGCACATCCCAGAATGCGGGAATGGCCCAGAGCAGGCCGAGCAGCGTGATGAGAAAGAATCGCCGGCCAAAGCCGAAAGCCAGGCGCTTGGAGCGCTTGAGGCGCACAGCGATCGGCGCGGGCGCAAGAAGCTTCTGCTGCATTACTTGGGGACCTCGACCGAGTTGAGGATCTCGGTCAGCACCCGGTCGCTGTCCAGGCCCTCCAGTTCGGCTTCAGGCTTCATCATCACGCGATGGCGGAGCACGGGCAGCGCGGAGGATTTAACGTCGTCAGGGATCAGGTAATCCCGGCTTTCAAGACCCGCGGAGGCCTTGGCCACCATCATGAGGCTGATGGCGGCGCGAGGACTTGCGCCCAGCGCGAGCGACGGCCAGTTGCGGGTTCGGCGAACGATCTCCACCAGGTAGCGGAAGAGCGCCGGTTCGACTTTGACGCTGCGAACTTCCGCGCGAGCCTGCGCCAGCGCCTCAGCAGAAAGAGGGTTGATATTGGCTGCGGCAAGGTTGTGCGCGTCAAAGCCATGATGGTGCTGCTCAAGAATGCTGATCTCCTGATTGGCGTCAGGATAGCCGACCTTGATTTTGAGCAGAAAGCGGTCCAGCTGCGCTTCCGGCAGGGGATAGGTGCCTTCAAATTCAATTGGGTTTTGCGTCGCGAAGACGGTGAAAAACTGCGAGAGCGGATGAGTTGCGCCATCAATGGTGATCTGGCGTTCCTCCATGGCCTCAAGCACAGCAGCCTGGGTGCGGGGAGGCATGCGGTTGACCTCGTCGGCCAGGAGGAGATCGGTGAACAGGGGCCCGCGATGCAGGGAAAAGGTGCTGGTGGAAAGATTCAAAACGTTGCTGCCGATGATGTCCGCCGGCATCAGGTCAGAGGTGCATTGGACACGGCGAAATTCAAGATCGAAGAGGCGGGCAAAGGTCTTGATGACCAGCGTTTTGGCGATTCCCGGCACGCCTTCCAGCAGCGCATGGCCGCCGCACAAAATGGTAAGCAGGCATTGGTTGATCAGGTCTTGCTGGCCGACGATAACCTTGGCCAGCTCAGTTCGTCCGTGCGAAAGAACCTGCGACACGGTCTGCATGCGAGGTAGTCTCCTGTTTCAGCGAAATCAATTTCAGGTTCTGCGTATGACGGCTCAATCTTTGCGCCAGCTCAAGCGCCCAGTCTTCAGACAACGCGGGGTTGCGCAATGCGGCCTCAATCTGTTCGAGCAGATCAGCGAGGTCGTCCTCGTTATAGCGCATCCGGCTCTTCACCACCCGCGCCAGGTCGGGCGCAGGAATATCAGGGCTGATGCCAAGCTGTCGCGTGGCGAGGATACGAAAGCGGGCGTACGGCACCTCCAGCGCAGCGTGGGTTGCTTTGGCGCGGCGGTAGAGCTTGCCCAGCGTGTACACAAATTCCAGCGGCGAAAGCCGAGCCGGCTGCGCCAGGGGGTGAATAGGTCCATTGCGTCTGGAAAAAGTGAAGATGAGAGCGGCAAAGACCAGCGCACATTGCAGCAGGCCGTAAACAATCGGCGCCTGGTGGAAGTATCCACTGAACGATTCCTTGTAACCATGAAAGTACTCGTCCCAGTAGACATGCACATCACCGGGCTGGCCAAGTGAATTCAACAGCAGCGCAAGATTGCCGGACTTCGCGATGGCGGCATTCGTCAAAGGCGTGCTGGAAGCCCACCAGATCACCTCGCCCTGTCCTACTTTGTAGGAGACGACAATAGGCCGTGCCTCATCGGCATAGTGGGTGAGAAAAGCCGTTGAAGCGTCCTTCCAATATGCGGTGGGCGACATTTGAATCGCACCGCCGCGCGTGATGGAGGTGAGCAGTTGGGGCTGGTAGTCTCTCCAAAGCGGAGCCGGCAATCGTTCGGCTTCGGTTTCCGCATGAGGCAAGTACAGCGAAGGAGAAGAGCCGGTTTCCAGGATTTTTCCGCCCAGGCTCAGATACTTCTGCAAAGCATTTTTTTCTTCCGGCGACGGCAGCCGGAAAGGAGAGGCCAAAACCAGAACCGTGTGCGCCGGCGCGTCGACAGGCAATTCGGTGGGAGATTGCTCCCAGCGTTCCACCTTATAACCGATGTCCTGGAGCAACAGGTACGCAGCTTTAGCGCCGCGACTCTGTGCGGAATAGGTGCTGGGGACAACGGTCTCCTCTTCTTCCTGGGAAAGCAGCGCCAAAGCGATAATGATGGGCAGCAGGGCCAGGCCGGTCCAGATGAGCAGGCGGCGATCGCTCTTGTCGATCTTCATCGGCACCCCAGCTTCTCTAATTCGCCCAGGGTCTCATGAAAATCAGACTCGGCCGCGTCAGCATACCCGTACCACACTTGTTCCAGCTTGCGCGTGAGCGCCGCCAGCACGGGATATTGCGCGCCGCGTGAACCGATCAGCCGCAGATACTCGCGCGGCGTTCTCGCGCGGTTGGGCTTCCATGCGCCGTGTTCCTCCAGGTAAGAGATGCCGGCCCAGTAAGCCAGATGGATGGCGTTGCGCCAGTCTTGTTGTTGTGCCAGCGCGCGCGCCTCCGCCAGCCACTTACGCCAGCTTCGGGCTGAAGGAGAAAAGGGAATGATCTCGCGCTGCGGCAGCTCTTCCTGGGGGCGGCGCAGGCGGCCAATGGTCCAGACGAGCAGAAAAACCGCCGCGGTGCCCACCAGCAGGTAGATGAAAAACAACATCACATCAAAAGTGGATTTGCCACCAACCCGGAACCTGCCAAGATGGCGCGAGAGCCAACGAAAGATCCGTGCCAGCAATGCATCTTTGGCGTTGGGCCCGCGAACCTTGCTGAATTCGTGCCGGGCAAGGATGGCAGCCAGTTTGTTGTGCGCGGCGGAAAGATCGGTGCCCGCTCTCTCAAAGGCCTCGGCCTCAGAGGTGAGAGCCTGAACATAGTTTTGGATCTGGTTCAGCAGCGATGCGCGCTTTTCTTCATTGGCGCGAGAAAACGCAGCCAGATCCGCCTTGAGAATCTTGTAATTGACCTGAACTTCGCCGGAACCGGTGCTTACGGAAACGGTGTCCGGGATCTCGGTAACCAGCTGAGCAGCCTGATCGGGATCGGCCTTCAGCGCGTCGACTTTCTGGCTGATGTCGGCCAGTTGTTGCCGGTATTCCGAGACAGAGATACTGTTCGCGTGGGCTCTTACTGCGCAGAAGAAGACCAGCATGGCCAGCAGTGCAGATCTGATTGCGTTAGAGTAGTTCATCCGACTGGAGGTGGAGCGGCAGCGGCCATTCGTTGCGGCGCCTGTTCGCCGACGGCTTCCATCATCAACTGCAAATCGAACGCCTCCTTGCGCACGCGTTCATCGTAATACAGCAACGCAATGGCAATGGTGGCGATGGGGCCGGCAAGGGTGCCGGCAATGAATCCGGAGAGGTATTGCCAGATAGTCATGGGGAAGGCGAGGCCAGCCGATTTTTCCAGGGCGAACATTGCCACGATGAATACAGGAATGGAAAACGCGAGCGTGAGGACGTACCCGAAAAGTCCCGCCAGAAAGAGCACCAGCATGATTCGCTGGACGCATTTACCCTTGCTCAGGAACCGGCTGCGCTTCAAACAGGCGGACGCGCCGAGCCTTTCCAGGACGCAGGCCGGTATCGCCAGCTGGTAACTGCAGTACAGCCGAATCGCCCAAATCACACATACCACAACCGCTGCTACGGTCAGTGTGCCAACGATCAGACCCGCCGGCAGAGAGTTTCCAGAAGACTGCATCACCACGGCTTTTGACAGCAGGTAAGGCGGAGTGAAGCCGACCGCTATAGCAATCAGCAAGGCTCCTGCGAAGCGAATCGAAATCGTAATGACAATGCGCACAATCCGCCATACCTGGGGACGAATCACGCGGTATGACTCGCCAATTCTTACCGCATGTCCAAGATGGACGCGCGAAACGGCATAGACCGTCGCTCCGGTGGCCAGCGACAGAGCCAGCAAATACAGAATGATCATCAAGATCACGCCTGCGGCAAATACGATTCCGGTGGCCACGGCATTGAGCTTTGGCGCGGCCACGAGAAAAGCCAGCAGGACGAAACCGGTTTGTGCCACAAGTATGACGGCAGGAGGCAGAGCAGCTATGCCGGCGAACAACCAGAAATTATTCCGATAAAGATGAAAGGTCCGATCGAGCACCTGCGAAGTGCTCATGGGCCGCAAGGTTGAATCCATGAAGGGCATCTTTCTCGGGGGATGAGGTTTGCATAGTACCACACTATGAGCGGGGTACAGAGAGGCGGAATGACTTGGTAATGGGCCAGATAGCCCACTGCTAATTTAGCTGATACCTGGCGCGGCCATCGCCGGCGGCGGAGGCGGAGTTGCTCCCGCAGCTTCCATCATTAACTGCAAATCAAAGGCCTCCTTGCGCACGCGCTGGTCGTAGTAAACCAGCACCAAGGCGATGGTCGCGATGGGTCCTGCCAGCGCGCCGCCAAGAAAATCGGCGATGTAAATCCACACTGTAGCCAGCATGCTCAAATGCGTCTTGGCCGTCATCACCATAGAGTTGCTGGCAAGAAGAGCGGGCAACTGAAAGACATAAGTAAGAATCACCGTCATCAACCCGGTAAGAAAAATAATGCCGAGGATTCCGCCTTTGGCCCCGAAGGTCAGAAACTTGCTGCGCCTGATGGACGGCATGGCGCCCAGGTTCTCCAAGGTGCAGGCCGGCACCGCAAGGGCATAGCGGCAAAGAGCAAAAAAGATCCATACGATGGCGCCAATGAACAGGGCAAAGCCCAACAATCCCCCTATGATTGCCACCGCCAGAATTGCCGGACCACCACCGCTTTTAGCAAAGGAAACGATGGACAACGCCACCGCGATGAACAGTAGATAGCTCAACAACAAAGGGCCCATGGTAAAGAACAGAATGGTACAGAGAAGGCCCATGATTCGCCCGAATATTGGCTTAACTTTGCTGTAGGACTCAGCAATGGTCGTCGTTTTGCCCAGATGAACCATCGAGACCGCGTAAGCCGTCGCGCTTGAAGCCAGTGCCGTGCCTACCACGTAGACAACGGAACCAACGATCGTTCCCACCAGAGCCCGTATCACCAATGCCTGCATGAATTGCGGCGACATAGCTTCGGGCTGCTGCGGCATGGTGATTGGCCCAAAGACCTTTAATTGCACCAGCAGGGCGATCAACTTGAGCGCAGGCGTGATGACCGCGATCCCGGCAAACAGCACAAAGTTGTTGCGGTAAAGGTAAAACGTTCGATCGAGCACCTGGGAAGTGCTCATGGGCCGCAGCGCTAAATCCATAGAAAAGTGGCTCTCCGTCCGGGGGGAAGGGCTGAATAGTAGCATAGAACAAATCGCTAAACCCCGGGCAGATTTTCGCGCTGCTCCGCTGGCTTTCTCAAGACAACCAGGAGAGATAGAGGTGCCTGGCTCCTCCTTCTGGTACGATTACCAGCTTTCCATTTGAGGGGGACTGATGAAAAGCTTCATTCTATTTATAGCCACGGTTGCTCTGCCGGCACTGGCCGCGGGCCAGGAGCAAAAATCGCAAGGACAGGCAATCCAGTATGTACATTGCGGCGCGCTGGTACAGCCGGAGACGGGTAAGCTCCAGCGCAACGTTCTGATTGGCGTGCAGGGCGAACGCATTTCAGAGGTAAAGGAAAATGCTACTGCTCCGGCAGGCGCTCGCGTGATCGACCTCTCAGACCATACCTGTCTTCCCGGCCTGATCGATACTCACACGCATGTACTCCTGCAAGGTGATATCACCGCCGCCGACTATGACGAACAGCTTCTAAAGCAATCGACTGCCTACCGCGCCATCCTGGCGACGCGGTCGGTACGTCGGGCGCTGGAATATGGCTTTACCACCATTCGTGATCTGGAAACCGAAGGCGCAGGGTACGCCGATGTCGACCTGAAGAGAGCCATCAACAACGGCATCATCCCCGGACCGCGGATGAGAGTGGCAACGCGGGCCATGGACGTGACGGGCGCGTATCCTCTGCAGGGGTACTCGCCCGAGATTTCCGTGCCCCATGGCGTGCAGGTGGTGGATGGCGCTGAAGACGGCCGCAAGGCTGTCCGTGAGCAGATCAGCTTCGGTGCCGACTGGATCAAGGTCTACTCTGACCGCAGCTATTTTGTGCGGCCTGACGGCGTTCTGGACGATATTCCAACATTTACCCTCGACGAGTTGCGCGCGATCGTGGATGAGGCGCACCGCCAACATCACAAAGTAGCGTCGCATGCCATGGCACTCAATGGCGTTCATAATTCGGTGGAAGCGGGTGTGGACTCCGTAGAACATGGAAACTATATTGCGGAGGCCGACCTGAAGACGATGGCGCAGAAGGGCATCTTCTACGTGCCTACCATCTTTGTCGGCGAATACGTGGCCCCGGGCCGGGCCGCTGCCGGAGCCAAGGTCTGGCTCGATATGCTTAAAATTCATGAAGAAACTTTTCACCGCGCTTTGAATGCGGGCGTCAAGATTGCTTTCGGCACCGACGTAGGCGGTTTCGATTGGGGTATCGATCCGGCCCGTGAATTTGGATACATGGTCAAATACGGCATGACCCCGGCGCAGGCTATCCGCTCCGCCACCAGCAGCGCCGCCGAACTGCTGGGCATGCAGAATGAGGTCGGCACCATTGCTCCGGGCAAGTATGCTGACGTGGTCGCGGTGCAGGGCGACCCTCTGGGCGATGTAACGCTTCTCGAAAAAATTGATTTCGTGATGAAAGGCGGCGAGGTATACAAATCGCCCGTTCGCTGAGCGAAGGCGAACGATTGGTGGTGCCAACCCGGCGGCGTGCAATTGAATCTATCTAACCACAATGCTACTTTGGATTATTCTGGGATTAGGATGGCTGGCGATACTCGTCGCTGCCATCGTGTTGTTCCGCATTGCAGGCTATGCCGATAGGAAGATGCGCCGCTTCATCCAGCGTCCCCGGGAGAGCTTTATCCATCGTCCACGGCCGAGCGAAGAGAAAGCCGCGTAAGTCACCCACGCGTTCAGGCATACTGGCCGCGGTCCGTCGTGGCCGAGAACTTCTATTGCGTAATTGCAATCCATTGCGGCCCGACCGCCTGAACAAACGGCGAGTTGGTAAGCGGGGCCAGTGAGCCATCTGGCTTGATCGTGTATCCGGAAATGCTGTTGGTGCCGGAATTCCCGACATAGAGGAAGGTGTTGCTTGGATCGACGGTCAAAAACGCCGGCTGAGGACTGCCGGAGGGTACCAGAACAAATGGTGAACCAGCCACCGGCTTCAGCACCCCGCCAGTGGTCGTGAAGGACGAAACCCCTGCAGCTCCCTGCTCTCCCGAAAACAGAAATGCCCCATTCGCATCCACGGCGAGCGCGAAAGGCCCCGTGTGGGTGGGAAAAGGAGATCCGGCAACCGGCGCAAGCGCGCCGCTTGATTGAATGGTGAAGCTGGAGATTGTGCTGCTGGTGAAGTCTGCCGCATACAGGAACTGGCCTTTGGGATCGATGGCGAGTCCCACTATATCCGAGCCGGCAGTGAACGGCGATCCCGCAATTTCAGTTACTGTGCCGCCCGATCCGAGAGAAAACGCTGAAATCGTCCCGGCGCCTCCATTGGAAACAAAGAACACGCCGGCGGTGGACGACATCACCATTGCTTGCGGGCCTCCGGGCGCCAGCGAGGGAAAGGAAAACGGCGAACCGGCTACGGGCGTCAACAATCCTCTGGTGGCATCGATCCCGAAAACCGAGATAGTAGCCGGAATGTTGGTTCCCGGAGCAGGCACCAATTGTCCCTGGTTCAGCACGACAAGAAACTGACCGCCCGAGTTGATGGCCAGGCTGATGGGATTGGCGCAGGCGCCGGCGGTGGCGCAGACCGGGGTCGGCGGCGTCGCCGTGCCGACCGGCGTCAGAATGCCGGCCACATGATCCACGTTGAAGCCTGAAACCGTCGCGGCGGTGAAATTGGCTACGTAGAGGAAATTCTTGGAGGGATGCAGCGCCAGGGATACCGGGCGCGGGTTCGTGGGAAATGAAGTGACCGGCTGCACGACCAGGTCACCTGTGGATTTCTCGGTCAGAGCCTGAATGGAGTTGGCGCCTGAGCCCACAACGTAAACGAACGCCAGAGTCGGCGCATTGGAGCTGCCGCTTGAGCCCAGACAACCGCCGGCGAGAACAATCATGAATAATGACGCTATGGAGATCAATGCCTTCATTCGCTGCTTCCTCATCTCAATATAGGAGCGCAAGCCGGCGACAAAAAGCCGTCTTGACTCTGGCGTGAATTTCGTACCGGTAAGTCTCGCGCATCAGTCTAGCTGGTTTCCCCGTGTTCTATCCAGTAGGAACGCCGTTGCCGTGTGCTCTTGCAAGCGGCAGCCTAGACTTTTTCGGATGAATCGACTTCAATAGCTCTCTTTGATTAAGTCTACACAAACATGAACGCCGTGCATGAATTTGCCGACCTTACGGTTGAACCCGCCGTCCGCGGGTTTCTGCACCAGCCAGCCGAACCCAGCGGAGATGCAATTGTGCTGACCCATGGCGCCGGCGCGAACTGTAGCTCCAGACTCCTGACGGCACTGGCTGGGGCGTTCGCCGATGCAGGGTTCATGGTGTTGCGTTGTGATCTGCCTTTTCGCCAGTCACGTCGTTTCGGGCCGCCTTTTCCAGCCCTGGCGCCCCGTGATCGCGAAGGCCTGCGCCGGGCTGTGGAGATTTTGCGCCAGAAATCGCCGGGACGTATTTTTCTTGGGGGACATTCCTACGGCGGCCGCCAGGCAAGTATCCTGGCCGCTGAGCAGCCGGAGATGGTGCCCGGCTTGCTGTTGCTGTCCTATCCTCTGCATCCGCCACGAAAGCCCACACAGCTTCGCACCGCTCACTTTCCTCAGCTCAAGACTTCGTCGCTTTTTGTGCATGGTGGCCGCGATCCCTTCGGCTCCCACGTGGAAATGAGCACCGCTCTTGCGCTGCTGCCGGGGAAGCACTTGCTGATCGAAGTGGAGGGCGCCGGCCACGAGTTGCTCGGGAAAAAGAAGGATGATGATTTACCGGCGAGAATCGTTCAGACGTTTCAGGGTTTCTTCGGGCGTTTCATTTAGCGGTTAGCTTCTCTGAAATCCCGAAGCAAAACGGGGGATCCTTTACGGCTGCTGGACAGTTCTGGGTCGGAAGCCAGTCGAAGGTCTGATCGGTTCTCTAAGCAGCCACATTTACTTTTGTGTCTTTTCTTCTTGCTTGTAGATGACGTGCCCTTGATGATCGCACTGTTTGTGCTCTTCTTCGGACATAGGTATTGATTTTTCGTTCGGCGGCACCGATTCGCAACGCATGAGATTCTCGAAGCCAGGCGCTGAAAACACGAATACTATGCGGAGGCTCTCGTTCCCTGCATTCTTTATACTCACCCAGGTATATGCCGGAATGAACACTGTTCCTCCCGCGTGAAGTTCGCGGTCCAGGTCTGCCACATGAACGCGAGCAGTTCCTTTTTCAATGTACACAATTTCATCCTGACCCAGGTGTTTGTGCATTGGTATCTCGTCTCCAACAACCATGTCTTCGGTGCCGAAAACAAGGTGCTGAGAGCCATTGTTCTCCGGACTGACCTTCAGCGTAAATTCTCCCGGAGGAGGGTCGCGCCATATTCGCCGCTCACCCTCATTTTTTTCCAGCAGGAGGGGTTTGGGAACAGCCTGGGCTCTGGTCGCGGAGCGGGATTGTGCTGATCGAGTTTGAAAGACGCAAACCGCAATGAGCATCGCAGTCATTGTCACAAACGTTGTCCTGACTGAATTTGAGTTCATGGCACATCCTTTCGCGGCAGATAGTATCACTCCGACTTGCGAAAGCTTGAGCGAAACAGGTTGGGGCCTCGGGAAGCGGAAAGACTGCCACCTCGCGGCAGAGCCGCTCCGTCCCCAGACTAGGTCTTTTCGAGAAGAGACGTGCGAAATCCTGAGCGGAATTCCCTACGGCTACGCTAGCCGCAACAGAATGAAGACTTGAGGCGGGCTGCGAGCGAAGCCGATGGATATGGAATCGTTGAAGGGCTGCCAGCAAAACCGCCGATGAATTTTCGAGGATATGGATCCCTCACCCGCAAACCACGCGGGTTCGGGATTTCAGAAAAAGCCAACTGCTAGTTGCTAATTGCCAACTGCTCCTTCAGCATGAGTGCGTCGCTTTCCTGCCGGACTGAAGCTCCAGTTTGGCGACGGCTTCGGTATGGACCTCGTCCGGGCCGTCCGCAAGGCGTAGCGTACGTACATTGGCCCAGGCTCCGGCGAGAAAGGTGTCCTGGGAAACTCCGGCGCCGCCGTGCGCCTGAATGGCTCGATCCAGCACCCGCAACGTCATATTGGGCGCCACAACTTTAATCATGGCGATCTCCGCTCGAGCCTCCTTATTGCCTGTCGTATCCATCATGTAGGCGGCTTTGAGCGTCAGCAAGCGGGCTTGTTCAATTTCCATGCGCGAAAGAGCAATGTCGGCGCGAATGGTGCCCTGGTCAGCCAGCGGCTTGCCGAAAGCGACTCGCTTTTGTACGCGCTCGCACATCATCGCCAGTGCCCGCTCGGCCACGCCAATGCAGCGCATGCAGTGATGAATCCGGCCCGGCCCCAGCCGGCCTTGCGCGATTTCAAAGCCGCGGCCTTCGCCCAGCAGCATGTTGGAAACCGGAATGCGCACGTTGTCAAAAGTCACATCGCCATGGCCGTGCGGCGCGTGATCGTAGCCAAAGACGGTCAGCAGGCGCTCTACTTTTACCCCGGGCGTATCCATGGGCACCAGCACCATGGATTGCTGCAGATGACGTTTGGCCGAGGGATCGGTTTTCCCCATAAAAATGGCGATCTTGCAGCGCGGATCGCCCGCGCCCGACGACCACCATTTGCGCCCGTTAAGTACGTATTCATCACCCTCGCGGCGAATGCTGGACTGAATATTGGTTGCATCAGAAGACGCAACGGCGGGTTCGGTCATGGCGAAGCAGGAGCGCATTTCTCCCGCCAGCAGAGGCCTGAGCCATTTGTCCTGTTGCTCCCGGGTGCCGTAACGGGCCAGGACCTCCATGTTTCCGGTATCGGGCGCGGAGCAGTTGAAGACCTCCGGCGCCATGATGCTGCGGCCCATGATTTCGCAGAGAGGCGCGTATTCCAGGTTGGTCAGGCCGGCACCGTGTTCCTGGTCCGGCAGAAAGAGATTCCATAGCCCCGCGGCGCGCGCTTTGGGTTTGAGCTCCTCAATCACCCGCGTCGGCGCCCAGCGATCGCACTCAATTTCTTTGTAAAAGCGCTCCTCGTTGGGATAGATATGCTCGTCCATAAACGCGCACAGGCGCTTCTTCAGCTCTTTGACTTTGTCACTGTATTCAAAGTTCATGGTGTCCTTCTGGGCGCTGCGGGCTCTATAAGCGTAGTCGATTGGGCTAAATTCATCAAATGAATCAATAGAATAGTGTAAGATTTGTGCCGTGCATCTGAGCCAGGTCGATCTCAACCTCTTCGTGGTGCTGGAGGCCATCTACCGCGAGGGCAACCTGACCCGCGCCGGCCGCCAGCTCAAGCTTACCCAGCCGGCCATGAGTCACGCGCTCAAGCGTCTGCGCGAGCTGCTAAAAGATCCATTGTTCATTCGCGAAGGCGCCAACATGGTGCCCACGCCGTTCAGCCGCAACATGATCAATGATGTCCGCCAGGCTCTGCAGATCCTGGAGGTGAATCTCTATGAAAACCGCAATTTTGATCCGGCGCATACGCGCAGGAATTTTCAGCTCGGCTTCTGGGAACTGATGGAAGCAATGATCCTGCCGCGCCTGGCAACGGTGCTGGCGGAGGCGGCCCCGGATGTCTCCCTCACGACTCTGCGTGTGAAGCGCCGCGAAATTGAAATGGAGCTGGCCAGCGGTTCCCTGGACATGGCGCTGGACGTTCCCATCAACATGAGCGAGAACATCCGCCACAAGCCTCTGTTCTCTGACCGCGTGGTGGTAGTTGCGCGGGCCAGCCATCCGGCAATCGGTCGCGAGCTTGATCTGGAGACTTATCTGTCACAGAACCACATCCTGGTTTCTTCCCGCCGCTACGGGCCAAGCCTGGTGGATGCGGAGCTGAATCGAAAAGGCAAGAAGCGTCAGATCGATCTGCGCTGCCAGAACTATTTTGCCGCGTGCCGGGCGGTGAGCGAAACTGACATGCTGCTGACTATGCCGGAGCATTACGCAGAAATGTTGAACAGCCGGTTCGGCAATCGCCTCTATCGGTTCCCGCTCAAGAGCCTGCAGACGCTCGACATCCACATGTACTGGCATGAGAGCGCAGATAACGATCCGGCCAACCGATGGCTGCGTGAGCAGATCACCAAAGTGGTGGAGGAATCAATTCAGACCGTGGCCGCTCCCGCGCCCAAGACGCAGAAGAAGCGGTCCGCAGCACGAGGCGCGAGGTAAAACGCATGAAAGCCGCAGTCTTGCATGAACTCCAGAAACCGCTCATCGTGGAAGAAGTCGAACATCCGCGCCCCGGTGAGAATGAAGTGCTGATTCAGATTGAGGCCTGCGGCGTTTGCCATTCTGATTTGAGCATCATTGACGCGCACTGGAAGCAGTTTGGCGGGATTACAAAAATCCCGCTGATCCCGGGGCATGAAGTGGCGGGCCGTGTAGCGGAAGTCGGCAGCGGCGTGCGCGATCTGAAGCTGGGCGACCGCGTCGGCGTGCCGTGGGTCTACTGGACCTGCGGCGAATGCGAATTCTGTCGCGAAGGCTATGAGAACCTCTGTTCGAAGCAGAAGATCACCGGCCTCACCGTGGACGGCGGTTTTGCCGAGTACATCAAAGCGCCGGCCACGCATGCCACCAGAATTCCTGATGCGGTTTCGCCGGCGCAGGCGGCGCCGCTCTTTTGTGCGGGAGTGACGGTATATCGCGCGATCAAGCAATCGCAACTCCAGGCCGGACAGCGGCTGGCGGTCTTTGGCGTCGGCGGTCTGGGACATTTGGCGATCCAGATCGGCAGCCACCTTGGCGCCGAGGTGACTGCCATTGATGTTGCCGACGACAAGTTGGCGCTGGCTACCTCACTGGGCGCGGCGCGGACGCTCAATGCGACATCGACAAACGTGGTGAAAGAGTTGCGGCGCGCAGGCAGTGTGCACGTGGCGCTGGTTGCTTCCGGATCCAAGACCGCCTATGACACAGCCTTTCCGTGTGTGCGTCCGACCGGAAGGCTCATGGTGGTCGGTCTTCCTCCCGAGATCAGCTTTCCACCGATCATGATGTCTGCGAAGGAGATTCGCGTCCAGGCTACCGCTACGGGCACGCGACAGGACCTGGTCGCGGTTTTAGATATGGCTGCGGCCGGAAAGCTTCACTGCCAGGTGGCTGTGCGACCGCTGATGGAAGCGAATGCCATCCTGGATGAGATGCGAGCGGGAAAGCTTTCCGGTCGAATAGTTTTGACCATGTGAATCTCACCACGGAGACATGGAGCCACCGAGAGGTCTAGGCATATGGCCTTTTGGCATCGCCTCAGCAGCGACATCGGGGCATTTAGAATAATAAGTTCATTCCTGTAAGAATCGTTGAAGGAGTTCGATGAGAGAAGCTGTAGTCGTTACCAGTTCGCGCACGGCGCTGGCAAAATCTTTCCGCGGCTCGTTTAACCTCACCCGCCCCGATGATCTGGCTGCGCACTGCATCCAGGATGTTCTGCGCAAGACGCCGAAGCTGGATCCCAATGAAATTGAAGACGTGGTGCTGGGTTGCGGACAGCCGCACGGATCGCAAGGCCATAATGTTGCCCGCGTGTCGGCCATGCTCGCGGGGCTTGCGCCTTCGGTGGCGGGTCTCACGGTGAATCGCTTCTGTTCTTCCGGATTGCAGGCAATCGCGCTGGCGGCGCACCAGATCATGCATGAAGGCGTGGATGCAGCCATCGGCGGCGGCGTGGAGAGCATCACCATGGCCGTGCGCGATGCCAGTCCCAATCCCCGTCTGCAGGAGAAGATGCCCGGCATTTACATGGTGATGGGCGATACCGCTGAAGTTGTAGCCAAACGTTACAAAATCAGCCGTCAGGTACAGGATGAGTATTCTCTCCTTAGCCAGCAGCGCACGGCGCGAGCGCAGCAGGAAGGGTTTTTTCAGAATGAAATCGCACCGATCAAAGTGACGCGCGGAATTCTGGACAAGAAAACGAACGAGGTTGTCGGCAAGGAAGAAGTCTGCGTGGAGAAAGACGAGTGCAACCGTCCGGACACCACTCTGGAAGGATTGCTGGCGCTGAAACCGCACTTTGATCCGCACAGCGGCCATGGATCGGTCACGGCGGGCAACTCTTCACAGCTCTCTGACGGCGCTTCAGCCACTCTGCTGATGTCGCGCCAGCGCGCGGACCAGCTCGGCATTCCGTATCGATTGGTTTTTCGCGGCTTTCAGATCGCGGGCTGCAATGCCGACGAGATGGGCATCGGCCCAATCTATGCCGTGCCCAAGCTGTTGAAGCGATCCGGCGTGAAGATGTCCGATATCGACCTATGGGAGCTCAATGAGGCATTCGCGGTACAGGTGGTTTATTGCCGCGATCAGTTGGGCATCGATCCGGAAAAGCTGAACGTAAACGGCGGCTCAATTGCCATTGGACATCCCTTCGGCATGACCGGCTCGCGCATGGTCGGCACTATGGCAAATGAGATGGAGCGGCGCAAGGCCCGCTACGGCGTTGTGACCATGTGCGTGGGCGGCGGGCAAGGTGCGGCAGGGCTGTTTGAGCGCGTCTAATTGACTGTCGCTTCGCTCCAAACCGCCCTGGGATCGAGGACCGTGGCAAAGGTGCTCCGCTCCAGAGGCAAGAAGCTCGCCACGCGAGTCGGGCTCGCTGCCATATCAAATTGAAGGAAGCGTTCAACATGGCCACCACAACCACTTTTCCCATCGCCAAACAGGGCGCGGCGTTTTTGCTGGAAGACATCGCCCCCGAAGAAATTTTTACCCGGGAAGATCTGAGCGACGAGCATCGCGCGGTCGGGCAGATGGTGGAAGAGTTCTGGATCAATGAAGTTGAGCCGAATCTGCCGGCGATCCGTGAGAAGAAGCCCGGTGTGGCGCTGGAAGTTTTGCGCAAGTCGGCCGGTCTTGGCCTGCTGGGGATTTCCGTGCCGGAGAGATTCGGCGGCATGGAGATGGACCTGCCTTCGGTGATGGTCGTGGCTGAAGTGATGGGCCGCGATGCATCCTATGCTGGCTGGCATTCCGCGCACACCGGAATCGGCTCGCTGCCGATTCTGTTCTTTGGCACTGAAGCGCAGAAAGAAAAATATCTTCCCAAATTAGTCAAGGGTGAGCTGCTGGCGGCTTACGCGCTGACCGAACCGCTCGCCGGATCGGATGCGCTGGCGGCACGCACCCGCGCCGATCTGTGCCCGGACGGCAAGCATTACATTCTCAACGGGCAGAAGATGTGGATCACCAACGGCGGCGCAGCGGACTTGTTCATTGTGTTCGCCAAAGTTGGTGGAGAGAAGTTCACCGCGTTCATCGTCGAACGCGCCTTCGGCGGGCTGACCAGTGGCGCCGAAGAGCACAAGATGGGCATCCGCGGCAGCTCCACCACGGCAATCTATTTTGACAATGTGAAGGTCCCGGTCGAAAACGTGCTGGGTGAGATCGGCCGCGGCCATGTGATTGCGTTCAACATTCTGAACATCGGCCGGCTCAAGCTGGGGCCAGCGGTGATGGGCGCTGCCAAGAGCGTTCTTGCCGCCAGTATCAAGTACGCCAAGCAGCGCAAGGCGTTTGGCGTTCCGATCGCGAGCTTTGGCGCCATGCAGCACAAGCTGGCGGAGATGGCGATTCGCGTCTTTGCCACCGAGTCAATGGCGTGGCGCGTGGTGGGACTGATTGAGACGCAGTTGAGCAGTGCGGACCATGCAGCCTCCGACTCTGCTCGCGCGGAGCTCAAGGCCGTGGAGGAATACGCCGCAGAGTGCTCGATGGTGAAGGTCTTTGCCGCGGAGATGCTGGATTACGTGGCCGACGAAGGGGTGCAGATTCATGGCGGCTACGGCTTTCATCAGGACTACATGGTGGAGCGCGCTTATCGCGATGCGCGAATCAACCGCCTGTTTGAAGGCACCAGCGAGATCAACCGCCTGGTGATCAGCGGCATGCCCCTCAAGCGCGCTGCCAAAGGAACACTGCCGCTGCTGGAAGCAGCCCGCAAGATCTTACGGGACGTGCTTGAAGGCCCGGCTGACGCTACGGCCGAGCTTGCACAGGATGAAGAGAAGCGTTTGGTGCGGAATGCGAAGACCATCGCGCTCTTTGCATTGGGGGTGGCCGACGCGCGGTTGGCCTCCGAGATGGAGAAGCAACAGGAAATCGTAATGAGTCTCTCCGATATCTTTATGGAGACCTTCGCGATGGAATCCACGCTGCTGCGCTCCCGCAAGCTTGCAGCTTCCTCCGGCAGTGTGGCCGCATCGGCAATCTCTTCCGTGTTTCTGCGCGACGCCATGACCAGAGTCCAGGCTGCTGCGCAAAACATCCTGAGCGGATGCTCTGAGGGCCATGATCTTCACCGGCAAATGAACGCACTGCGCAACCTGGCTGCCTTCGATCCGGTAAACTCGATTGCGGCTCGGCGGAAACTTACCGGGAATCTGTTGGACAGCGAGCGCTACCTTTTCTGATCGATTAAAAATGAACTACCACGACCAGGCCGCTGCATAAGCTTTCGAGAATCTTCCGAAAGCGATTTGGGTTGGCCAGCCTTCGCTGGACGGGTGAGCGCAGGCAAACAAAAGGGACAGGCTGTGGAACTGCACGCGCCGTTGATGGTTCGCTTCCGTCTGCCGAAAGTCTGCTCTTTTCAACCAACGCGTTCGCTTACAGCACTGTCCCAAATCTGTCCATCAGATCAGTTTGGATCTCTCGCGCTCACTACTGCCCGCGCAATACACCAGGCTCTCCGAGCCCATTTTGTATCTCAACAGGCCGTTTGTGCGTGATTCCGAGTCCCATGACCCGGCGGCCGGCGACGCCATTCATCATGAGGGCCGTGGCCGCATACCACGCGATGATCGCGGAGATAATGAACACATAGCCCGCCAGGACACGCAGGCCTTCTGAACCGGCCAGCTCTGCAATTGCGGCGATGGTCGAGCCTGCAGCCAGGAATCCCAGAACCGAGGCAACGACGGAAGATTCTCTGGAAGCTGCCGCCATACCTGCCCAGGTGATTGCTGCAAGAACAATGAACCAGAATCCCAGCCCTGTGAACGCGGCGCCATGCGCCGGAACGGCGACCTTGCCGAGCCCTATCAATAACTGCAGGGTTCCAAAAGCCATCCAGAATGAACCCCACATACCATGCATAGCGGTGGCGACGCCATCGCGAGCTTTATAAGACCACATACCAGCCAGAAATTGCGCCAGTCCGCCGAAGAAGGCGGCAAACGGCCAGACGACCATGTCAGTTTGTGCTGTTCCGAACCAATGCGCCATGTGAGCAGCCACAATAAAGGTCGCGCCGGCAAAACCGTACAGTCCCAGAATTGAAGGCGCCGCGATCGGCTGCAGCGATACATTTACCTGCGGCCCCGCTTCTTGTGGCTCCAGCCTTTCCAGCCTATCCGGCATTTGTCGAATTGTGTTGATTGCATTCGTACTCATTGCCAAGCTCCTTTCCACTCACTCGTCAGGACACACACAACCCCACCGCGCCGGCAGCGCACTTTCCGTCTTGTGAAACGCAAGTTGATTCGTGGTGGATCAGCTGCGGAGGATTTTTGGAGTCCTATTAGAAAAGAAGCCACCGTGGGCCAGCAGGTTGTCTAAGTCTTCGAGTTTTATCGCATTACGATATATTGAAGACAACCTTCCATGAGCGCCTCAAGTCTCAAGTAGTAAGCCGGCTTTCCCCTCCGGCATTCCGAAAAATTCTCCATCTGAGGTTGCAATGTCCAACCACTTCTTCTCTGGCTGGCCGGTTTTGAGACAAATTCAGGCGGGCGCATGGCGAGGTACAGGCACTGAAGCCATGACGGAGCGTACCCGGCAGCTTTCCCCCAAGAACGGAAAAGCTGAGGTAAGCCGTTCCATCTGCCCTTACTGCGGTGTTGGTTGTGGGCAACTCGTTTTCCACAAGGAGGGAAAGCTGGTGTCAATCGAGGGGGATCCCGAATCCCCGATCTCGCGCGGCCGGCTATGTCCCAAGGGGTCAGATACATACCAACTGCATACGCATCCGGGACGCCTGACCACGGTGAAGTATCGCCGGCCGTATTCGCGCCAGTGGGAAAAAATCCCTCTGGAAGCGGCAATGGACATGATCGCTGAACGCGTATGGCAGACACGCGAACGCACGTTTGTGGAAAAGGAAAACGGCAAAGCAGTGATGCACACCCTGGGAATGGCGCATCTTGGCGGAGCCACGCTTGATGTTGAAGAGAACTATCTGATCCGCAAACTGTTCACCGGCGGTCTGGGCATGAGTTGCATCAGCAACCAGGCGCGAATATGACATAGCTCCACGGTGCCCGGTCTGGGCACATCATTTGGCCGTGGTGGCGCAACCACAGCCCAGCAGGACCTGAGCAATGCCGACGCCGTCCTGATCATGGGATCCAACATGGCGGAAAACCATCCTGTGGGATTTCAGTGGGTGATGGAAGCACGAGAAAAGAATCATGCCAAGGTCATACACGTGGATCCGCGTTTTACCCGCACGTCATCCATGGCTGATATCTGGGTGCCGCTGCGGGCGGGCAGCGATGTGCTCTTTCTGGGCGCATTGATCAACTACGTTCTTACCAAGGAAAAAGATTTTCGTGAGTATGTTGTGGCCTACACGAACGCGCCGACGATCCTGCGTGAAGATTTTCGCGATACCGAAGACCTCGGCGGACTTTTCTCCGGATGGGATCCGCAAAAAAAGCAATACGATCCTACGTCGTGGCTCTATGAGGGATCGCCGGAGAAGGAGGCAGTGAGCCATCACGAGCACAGCGGCGGGCACGGCAAGGATCGGGGCGGAGAAGCCGGTGATACGGGAAAATACGAATCCGATCCTACGCTGCAGCATCCGCGCTGCGTGTATCAGGTCCTGAAGAAGCATTTTTCGCGCTACACGCCTGACATGGTGGAAAAATATTGCGGGGTTCCGAGGGATTTGTTTTTCAAGGTAGCAGAAGCGTATTGCTCGGCTTCAGGGCCGGAAAAAACCGGAACCATCTGCTATGCGGTCGGATGGACACAGCACTCCAACGGCGTGCAGATCATTCGTACCGCGGCGATCCTGCAATTGCTTTTGGGTAACGTTGGACGGCCGGGCGGCGGCATCCTTGCCTTGCGTGGGCATGCCTCCATTCAAGGTTCCACTGATGTGGCGACGCTTTATGACATTTTGCCCGGCTATTTGCCCACGCCGATTCTGAATAAAGACGCGAATAGTCTCACCGAATATATCAACCACCATCGCTCAAGAACCGGCTGGTGGGCCAACTTTGACAAGTACATCGTGAGTTTTCTCAAGTCGTATTACGGCGAGGCAGCCACCAAGGAAAATGAATTTGGTTTCAACTGGCTTCCCCGAGTCACCGGCGACCACTCGCATTTTGGCTTCTGGCTCGACATGGCTGACGGCAAGCTCGAAGGCCTTTTCATCATGGGACAGAATCCGGCTGTGGGCGCTCCCAACGGGCGACTGGAGCGCAAAGCGCTGGCGAAGTTGAAATGGCTTGTGGTTCGCGACATGGTGGAGATCGAGCCGGCCTCATTCTGGTACAACTCGCCCGAGATTAAGCGCGGCGAACTGGATCCTGGCACCATCGCGACAGAAGTTTTCCTGATGCCGGCAGCGGGGGTTCCCGAAAAAAACGGCACGTTCGTCAACACGCAACGATTGCTGCAGTTCCACAACAAGGGCCCTGAACCTCCAGGCGACTCACGCAGCGAGACCTGGTTCATGTATCACCTTGGCCGCCGGCTCAAAGCCAGGGCAGCTAAGGATACGTCGCCCCGAAACGCGCCGCTCAATGCGCTCACATGGAGCTATTCGACCCATGGCGGAATGGCCGAGCCGAGCGCCGAAGAAGTAATGATGGAGGTCAACGGCTGGACGGTGGCCGATCACAAGCTGGTCTCCGGTTACAAGGAACTGAAGGCTGATGGTTCGACCGCCAGCGGAGCGTGGATTTATTCCGGCTGCTTCCCGGAGAAGAACAAAAACAAAGCCAATATGCGCTCACCACGTGGTCTCTACGGACACGGGTGGGGCTACGCCTGGCCTTCGGATCGGCGCGTTATCTACAACCGGGCCTCAGCGCGCCCCGATGGCCAGCCGTGGAGCGAGCGCAAGAAGCTGGTCTGGTGGGATGAGAAGAAAAAAGAGTGGACGGGCCTCGACACGCCGGACTTCACCAGGGACAAAGCGCCTGGTTACAGACCTTCACCAGGAGCCCAAGGTGATGCGGCCCTCGGCGGAGATAAGCCATTCATTCTGCATCCGGATGGTGTGGGCTGGATTTACGTCAGTAGCGGACTGAAGGATGGTCCGTTGCCGACCCACTATGAGCCGCTGGAATCGATGTTCAAGAATCCGCTCTATCCCAGCCATGGCACGGATCCAGCCGTGCTCAAACGCGAGCGCCCTGATAATCAATACTCGGCGTTGAATGACAAACGATTCCCGTTCGTCCTTACAACCTACCGGCTGACCGAGCACCACACGGCGGGCGGCATGACGCGCACACTCAGCCACCTGGCGGAATTGCAGCCGGAATTGTTTTGTGAAGTTTCACCCGCGCTGGCCAGGCAGCAGGGATTGCGCCACGGCGACTACGCCACCATCACCACGGTGCGCAGCATTGTGGAAGCGCGAGTCATGGTAACCGATCGCATCCAGCCGCTTCAGGTTGCGGGCAGGACCGTTCACCACGTTGGAATCCCCTATCATTTTGGAACGAATGGGCTGGTGCAGGGTGACATGGTGAACGATCTGCTGGCGATTTCCGAAGAGCCGAACGTTCGCATTATGGAAACCAAAGCGCTGTTGTGCGATATCCGCCCGGGCCGAAGGCCGCAGGGCAAACAAGCACTGAAAAAGCTGAAATCGAAATTGGAGCAGGCGGCATGAACCGGGAGACATTCGCACAACACAACGGGCATCGCACCACGGCATTTCTGACCGATTCAACCTTATGCATCGGCTGCAAGGCATGCGAGGTCGCGTGCAAGGAATGGAACGATGTTGCCGCCGACGGGTTCGAATGGTCGGGGCATTCGTATGACAACACCGGCTCGGTCGGAGCCTCAAGCTGGCGGCACGTGAAATTCGTGGAGCATGAACCGGAGCCCGGTTCCGGCGGCAACGCGGCGGATTTGAGTTCCTGGGGTTTTTCTTCGGATGTCTGCAAACACTGCGAAGTCGCCGGCTGTCTTGAGGCCTGCCCCACGGGCGCAATTGTGCGCACCGAATTTGGCGGCGTGTACGTGCAGCCCGATGTTTGCAATGGCTGTTCCTATTGCGTTGTGGCGTGTCCGTTTGGTGTTGTGCAGAAGAATCTCGATGACGGCCGCGCGTTCAAGTGTACGTTTTGCTATGACCGCCAGAAAGCGGAGCTGGAACCCGCGTGCGCCAAGGCGTGCCCAACGGAGTCGATCAAGTTTGGTGAAATTGAATCACTGCGGAACCAAGCGCAGGAGCGACTCGAGGAACTGCACGATCGCGGAATGAACGATGCCCAGCTGTACGATCCCCGCGACACGAGCGTCGGAGGATTGCACGCGTTCTTCATTGTTCGCGGTGACCCGCGCCAGTACAACCTTCCTCCGAAACCTGAAGTGCCAACCACCTATTTGCGTGACGGCTGGAGAGCGTCGGCAATTGGTTCAGGCATGTTGCTGGCAGGAGCGTTGCTGGCGTTCCTGGCTTCACCCCGAACCGCACGTGAAAGGAGCGAACGCAGATGAACGCCGATCCTCTGGTTAGCCCACGCAGAGAACGAACGCCCGATGCTGCCAGCGAAGCCCGGCTGCTGGAGATTCGCCAGGGCGCGAAGCAGCGTGGCAAAGTCGCTGAGCAAGGTATTCGTCCTGAAGGCGCACCGTTTCCGGTAGCGTCTCCAGAAACCGGTTACTACGGAATCCATCTCCTAAAGGAACCGCAATGGACCGCGGAGATTCCTCTGTATTTCTTCACTGGCGGAGCTGCCGGGTCAGCAGCGGTAATTGGCGCAATGGCCGACTGGCTCGGCAAAGATCCTGGGTTGGCCAGCCGCGCCCGTTGGATCGCCTTCGGCGGAGCACTGGCATCAAGCGCTCTGTTGATTCGGGATCTGGGGAGACCGGAACGATTTCTAAACATGCTGCGCATTTTCAAGATGCAGAGCCCGATGTCCGTAGGCGCGTGGACACTGGCAGCGTTCGGCGGCAGCTCCGCAGCCTCCGTTTTCGCTAAGGCTGCGGAGCGCCGCTTCGGGGACCGGTTCGCGGTACGCATGATCGGAAACCTGGGGCAGTTCTTTTCTGCGCTTCTCGGGCTTCCGCTGCACAACTACACCGGGGTGTTGATCGGAGCGACGGCGATTCCAGTATGGAACAAAAACATTCAGACGCTGCCGATTCACTTTGGCGCTTCCGGGGTGCAAGCGGGCGTATCACTGCTCGAATTGATGGGACACAGCAACAGCCGCGCGCTCAACCTGCTTGGCATTGGCAGTGCTCTGTGGGAAAGCTGGGAAGGCGCCCACCTTGAAAGTCGAGGCGAGACTGAACTGCAGCCATTGAAAACCGGCGCAAGCGGAGCGGTCACGCGCACGGGCGGGTTGATGTCGGGACCCGCAGCGCTGGTGCTGCGCCTGCTTGCAGCGGCTTCCAGCGGTAACAAATCGCAGAAATTCCGCCGGGCTGCGGCCGCCTGCGGTGTGATCGGATCACTGCTTACCCGGTATGGATGGATTCAGGCCGGGCATGCGTCCGCCCGCGACTGGCGCCTGCCGCTGGACATCCCCGATAGTCGCAAGACCCAGGACTACGGTGAGGCAATCTCGGACACACCACGCAGCCGCGTTTCATGAGCGGCGGCCTTCACTTGGCTGCTTCATCCTTGATCAGCTTCTGGCCACCTAGCGCGGTGTAGAAGGCCCAGACTCCAATCGCAAGCACGCCCACGGGGACACTCATAGCAGCCATGGCGTACCAGCGCGAGAAATCCAGCGTCACCGGAACGTTGAGCATGAGGTTGGTGACAAAGACAGCCACAGCCAGCGTGATCAGACCAAAACGCACCAGCGCGAAGGCAGCAATGCCATAGACCATGATCGAGGTTACCGCGTCAAGGATTGGGTGTGTGCTCCCCAGCGCTTTGAGAGCTGTAAACAGCAATGCGAATCCAGCCGCAGCCGCCCAGCGATTGCGTAGAACAGAACGCAGAAAGATCAGCAGGATGAAGAAAAGCAAGGTGCCTTGAATCGCGCTCGGCAGCTGGAACAGCCACGCGCCCAGGGTGCTGCGGACACCCGCAAGATAGTCCGTGGAGAGCACCTGGTAAGCTGCGCCAAAGCGGACGGTTGCTACCGTCAGGCTAATCTCAAGAATCACTACCCAGGTCAAGCCTAATAACACTCCGAAGAGCACATCGCGGCCTACCAGTGGATCACGTACACGGCCGCCCATCAACCGCGTCCAGGAGATGATAGTCTGCGGCCATAGCTTGCGCACAAATGGCTCCAGTGCCATATAGAGAACCCACGTCAGGCAGGCAAGGAACAAGCCCGTACTCACCGCCAGCACAAAAATTCCAATAATGCTGAACGCGGGAACAAAGTGGCAGTAACACAACCAGATTGCAATCTGCGCGAGGAAAACGGCCGCGGCCACGCGGGAAGCACCCAGCCGGTCTCCTTTGCCCTGCTTATACTGGCGTCGCGCCAAGACCGCTGCACCCACCAGAACGAGTAAAAAGAAAATGACGCCTATGGTCTGGCCAACCTTGCCCGAGCCCGTCTGCTCCGGCGGCCGCATGCGAGTGGGACGCGACCACGGCCCAATCATTTCAAAAAACACCGGCTTGCCGCGCCAGGAAGCTGCTTCAACCCGCAGCGGGCGCCCGCTGCCCGGCCATTTTCCCGTCCACGCCGCGCGCTCATCAGAGTTGGCAAAGGGGACCCACTGCGGCGTCGTGGTTTGAAATTGCGACTGATCCAGTCCCGCGGCCGCGAACAGCGGACTCCAGTCCATCGGCTTGGCTGATGCGGGTGTCTCGTCCACTTGTGGGGGCACCGCCTGGAAGAACAGCAGCTTTCCACTGGTGTTGAGCAGCATGGTGATCATTCCCGAATACAGCGGCGGGGGATCGCTGAGCGTGACGATTCCCGGAGTCAGTTGGCCCTGCAGATCACTTGGGTCCATGTAACGAGGGCTCTGGCGAAACATGAAGCGCAGCACCGTTGGGTCTTCGCCAAGAATTTTGTTCCACTGCGGGCGCGGTTTGTCGTTCCGTTCCAGCCAGCGCTGAAGCTCGAAGTCATACGAAAAGCCCGTGGCGCTGTCAACGGCCTTCGGGTTGTACCCGAGCTGGCTGACAATGTCCTTTGCCTTTTGCGCCAGCACGTCGGGAGTCAAGTCGAGCGGCATGTCGGAGAACATATCGCTCCTGCTGATGAGCGCTACTGCACCGATTACCCCAAGCACACAAGCCACCAGGCAGAGCAACGCTGCCTTGGGCTTCATGCCTTCAATCTGTCCCGCTGCTGCCACCATCTGCGGGGAAGGTGTTTCTCCCGCCGCCAGTGCAGCCGCCAGGGGATCACCACCGGGAAGAGCAGCCGCCACCGCCAAGGCGCTCGCAGGACGCCTCGCTGGTTCTGTCTCAAGACATTGCAGGATCACCCGTTCCACCAGGGGATCGATGTCCTTCACGAACGACGATGGCCGGCTCACCGTGTCCGCGGTGCGCGACCGCAACAATTCATCCAGATCGTCAGCGGTGAAAGCCTTCTTGCCGGTGAAGACTTCATAGAGCACCAGGCCCAGCGAGTAGATATCGCTCTTTTCCGTTACTTCTTTTCCGGCAAGCTGTTCCGGAGCCATATAGGCAGGCGTTCCGCTGCGCACTTCGGCGCCTTGCACCTGACCGCTCAAGGAGGCGAGTCCGAAATCAGTGATTACGGCCTGTCCGCGCCCGTCCAGCATGATATTGGCGGGTTTCAGGTCACGATGCAGCACGCCCCGGGTATGCGCCGCCGCCAGCCCGGCGCACAGCTGGCGTGCGATGTCGACTGCTTTGTCGTGGGGCAACCGCCCGATCCTCCGCAACAATGAAGCCAAATCTTCACCATCAACGTACTCCATGGTGAAGTAGGTCTGGCCTTCGATCTCGCCCACGTCATATACGCGGCAAACATTGGGGTGGGAGACTTTGCGCGAAATTCGCACTTCGCCACGGAACCGTTCCAGCAACGCCGTGTCTTTAGCCGCCTCTTCGGGAAGAAACTTGAGGGCAACGGGCTGCCCAAGCGTTAGATCGTCCGCGCGATACACTTCGCCCATGCCGCCCTTGCCCAGCAGGGCTACAATGCGATAGCGCTCCGCCAGCAATGATCCAGGGAAAAATCTTCCGGCATCCAGTTGCACACCCGATGAGCCAGGACGGCTGGATTTGGTCTTGCTCCGCACAGGCGTCCGCGCGGTGGCAACGGCAGCCTCTTCGCGCGCGCCGCCAGCCGGTTCACTCAGACTGAGCGCCGTTGGGTCTTCGGAAGCAAGCGTAGGCGCTTCACTGGACGGTACAGCGGTACCCGGTAAGGTCGCGCCACAGGAAGAGCAGAAACGAGCGAAGCGTTGGACTTCAGATCCGCAGGACTTGCACTGCGCCATGAAATTAGGCCCTTCAATAGCTTAAAAAGCTTGTGGGGAAGTCTACGTCAATGCGAGAAAAATGGAAATGGCCGACCCAGGAGCACGAAAGAAGAAACCTGGCGGAGAGAGAAGGTTGGAACCTTGCCCTTTAGAAATCACTCTGCTCTGGTAAGCTACTCGCAAATGCTTGGTGGCTGGTTTCTTGATGTCTTAGTCGCGTATTTGTTCAGGATCGTTGCTCGGTCCATCACGACTCTGAGGAGCGGGAACTGGCCCATCCGCAGAGCGACGGTCATAAGCGCTGGTTGCCCCGATGTTTTAGGCTGTGAAGCTGCCGAAGTTGTCTACACTTATTCAATAGACGGCGACCGCTATACGGGCAGCGATAGAAAGCCCTTCCTCTTTAAGCGAATCGCAGAGATCAATGCGGCAATGTTCTCTCCCGGAAAGGAGATTCCGGTGCGCGTCAAGCCGGGCGATCCTTCCGTCTCAGTATTCCGCTACAGTTGAGCAGCCATCGGTTGTCGAACAAAAGAATATCGCCTTTCCGATAATTTCCGCTATGTTCCCTATGAATCTTGCCAGGAGGGTAGCACCATGACTGGATGCAAGATGCGCCCATGGGTTTTTCTGTGGTGGTTTTCGCTGTCGCACTCGTAGCGACGTTTATTGTTGCCTGCCTGGGTCGGCGCGATTCAAACCGTGTAGCTTCCGACGTGCTGGCTGAGCACCGGCTCAACCGATGGTTGGTTGGCCTAAGCGCCGGCGCTACAGCCAACAGCGGTTTTGTGGTAACCGGAGCCGTTGGTCTCGGCTACACCTTTGGCGCGCAGTGGCTCTTATTGCCGTTGTCGTGGTTACTTGGAGATATGCTGTTCTGGCTGGTGTTCCCCAACCGGATCAACGCGGCAGGGCGTGCGATCGATGCCACAACCACGACCGACGTTATCGTGCACGGCTTGAAACCGCGGCCGCAAGTTATCCTGAAGCGGACCATTGCCGTGATTGTTCTTGTCTGCCTGGGCGGTTACATCTCCGCTCAATGGATCGCCGGCCAGAAATTTCTTCAAGGTGCGTTCGGTTTCGAAAACATCACATCGCTACTGGTATTTGCTGCTTTGATCGTGATTTACACGGCCATAGGTGGTTTTCGAGGTTCGGTTTACGCAGACACGCTGCAAGCCGTTGTGCGCGTGATTGGCACTCTGATCGCTCTGATCGCCGTCACCGTCATCGCCTCGCGCGCGCCTGCTGCATTCTGGCAAAACATCCATTCCGCCGGACCGGACTTCCTGCATATTTTCCCGAAGGGCTCATGGTTTACGCCTGTACCTGTCATCCTGGGTTTCGCAGCGGCATCTCTGGGTTTCGGCCTGGGCCAACCGCAGATGGTTACCCGTTATCTGGCCGGTGCTACACCGCAGGAAACCCGTTCGGCGTGGTGGATCTACAACGGCTTCGTCCAGTCCACCTGGATTGCCATGACGATCTTTGGCATGGCTCTCCGCGGAGTTATGCCGGCAATTGCGGATCCTGAGACTGGCCTGAGCCTTTTTCATCGCGCGAACACCGGTCCGTTGATTACAGGAATCATTGCTGCAGATGTCTTTGCGACGATTGCAGCAACCTCCAACAGCCTGCTGGTGGCGCTCGCGCAAACCGTGTCACTGGATTTCCTCAGCGACATTCGTGGCCGCCGGAAAACTGCTGAGGAACTCTGGGTCGTAGTTGCCGTTCTCGGGGCGGTATCGATGGTTGTTTCCCTGTGCATCCACAGCACTGTAGTCAACCTGGCTCTGTCATCCGTATCGCTGATGGGGGCGGGAGTAGCGCCGGCAATGCTAATCCGGGTATTGAACTGGCGGCGAACGGATATATCCTTGATTGCCGCAGTTTTTGTCGGTACGTCGACAGCGATCTTGTGGAGGTACTTGGGGCTGGGTGGAATGATGAATGAAGCAGCGCCAGGAATTCTGCTGGCCCTTTCCGCCAACTTTATTCTGGCCCGTGTGTCCCGTGTGTCCCGCAATCCTGTTCCCAATCCGGTGCTAAGGTACAACGATGCCAGCAGCGTTCAAAAATGAACACGGAGTCCCAGATTGGAGATTAAAGCTTCGAATCTGTAAGCATTTGCTCGGAGCGTTCACCAATATGGAACTGGCCGAGAAGGTTCTCCCGGGCGAAGAAAACCAGGAATTCGCTCTGCGCGTATACGACTGTTTCCGCAAATGGTACAAACATGATCCCAGGAAAGAAGGGGGACCAAGAGAATTCTGGGATCGGCTGGCTGTGGAGTTGGACTGTGATGGCACAGTCAATGGCGTCATGCTGATCGATGCAGATATCGATCGTTTCATTGAATATCTCCCGGATTACCGGCGAGATCGGGCTCGCGAGTTACTGGCCCATATCCGTTCCAACGGCAAATTGGAGGCCCTTGTGGTAGCACCAATACCGCCGGTACCGGGGGAAACCGCGAGAGCGCACCTATCCGATGCCGCCAGTCTTATCTGGTTGCGACAGGAGGGGCAGGTTGAGACGATCGCTACTGGGTTACGCGCTGGAAAAATCGATCAGAAGCACTACTATCTTGATCCCGATGCGGCCCGAGCGTGGAGCAAGCTGGTGAATGCTGATGCTTACCCGACCTATGATCATTGCAAAAGGGCGTTGCAGGTCCTGTTTGACAGTGAACCCTGGAAAGAGCTGGTCAAGAGCACCGGGCCAAAAAGTGCGGTGATGCTGGCCGGTGGCGGGGCGCCGACCAAGGACTTGCTGCTGATGCGCAGCCTGCTGGCAGAAACCGATAGTACTGAACCTCTTTACTACTACTTGCTCGATATCAGCTTTTACATGCTGACCGACTCGCGCTCATGGATACTCGATCACTGGCGTACCGTGGAGGGCTTTGAAAGAGTTCGTCTCCAATTGGTCTACCACGACGTGCTGAAAATGACGGGCCTAGACCGGGCTATATTCCATGAACGTGGGAATGCGGTATTTGCCATCACGGGCGGGACAATTGGAAACTTTAGCGAGGTCACATTTTTCCGCTCGCTGGATCGCGCAGCTGAGGATGGCGACCTGCTCATCATCAGTGCTGACACCATCGACGGAGTTCCCTCGCACGATGTCGAGAAGACCTTGACTCACAAATACAACAACAGTGACTTGCGCCGATTTATTGAACCGGTCGTCCGTGCAGTTGTGAGCGAATCCCATGCCGGAGAATCCGTGCCCACGGCTCTCAATCGAATTGAAGTCAGGCTGCAGCCGGGCCCGGAAACGCAATCAAGTGATGTGCCTTCAAGTTGGTCTGTGAACGTTAAACTAAAGATCGATCGGGGAGATGTCATCCTTGTGACTTCCACCCGATATCAATCCTCAGAACTAATCAAATATGCGGCCCAGTTTGGATGGCAGGCTGTGCACCAGGTTGCGAGCCCGCTTAACCCGAACTTTAAGCAGTTCCTATTCCGCCGGAACAAACCGGAAAATCGCGGCATATAGTTGAGGCGATTTGCGGGCGTGAGCCAGGCGGAAGCCGCTGTGTGAGACCGCAGCCGAAATCCTGAGCGCAGCGAAGGAACCCGAGCAGATGCTGGCGGAGAGGGAGGGATTCGAACCCCCGGTACCCTTCCGGGTACATCGGTTTTCAAGACCGACTGTTTCAACCGCTCACACACCTCTCCGCGTGAAAGAGGGAATGCGGTTAACTCATTATACGGCATTGATTTAGTCGCCGTTCCATGAAGACTCTCCCGCCTTCAAAGACCGCGTGGCTCAAGTACATAACAAGGCAGCAGTCTTTCTGAATGCTTCAAGGCAGGAGCATGTTTGATCATCTTTAATGCAGACTTGCCAATGACAACCTTGTTTCCGTTGGGTTCGGTGCCCTTGATTTCCCTCATGTCTTTGATGGATTCGTCACATTCATCATCTCGAACAGCCTTTAAAGCATGTACCACGCGGTAATCCAACATTTCGCTTCGAATCTCCTCGCGCTCTTCATGGAACTGGTATAAAAGTTTTACGAGCTGCTGCTGTTCGCCCACTTTAACAATAAACGACTGGCATCCTCCCAGAAAGGATCCGAGCCACTCCCGACAACTGCTTTTCGATTCAGCGACGAACCTAATCTTAAGCGTCGTAATCTGCGCAGCTTGGTTCTTGCCCGCGGTCTGCCCAAAAGCCATGAATGCGAAACAACCTAAGACAAGGAGCCCGCTGTTTATGTTTTGATGGTTGACAATACACCTCCCTTAAGCCACGTTGCACTCCCTTAAACGCGGCGCTCAATGTCAGGAACCAGTCTCGCCTTTCACAGCATTCCGAACAGCTTCCAATAACCCGCAGCCACCACGAGCGCAGCCAACGCCGCGATCCCGTAGACCGTCGCCAGCCGGGCGCGTTGTCCGGCGGTGAACCCCAGGCCTTCGGTGATGTTTTCGCCCATCGCGATCCAAATATTCTGATATGAGGCCCAGAAGGGAACCGACGTAATCAGGATCGCGGCCATCGTCACCAGAGGCGCGATGCCGGCGTGTGCCGCCACATCGACCACCGGCAAAAACAGCATCGGGATAGCCAGCATGCCTGAGGGATCAAGAAATCTCGCCAGATACATGACCAATCCGATCACCACCAGAAACAGCACAGCGCTTCCCACCAGATGCGTGACCGATGGCAGCACCAGCGCAGCCAGCCAGTCAGTAATCTTGTATTCCTGAACCACGGAAGCCAGGCTGAAGACGCCGCCCATAAAGAGCACCAGCGGCCAGGAAATCCCGGCCCCGATATCCTTGTCACGCACAATGCCGCAGAGCGCAAACGCAGCCAGCCCGAACATGCCGATCAGGAATGACGGGAGATGGTGGTAACGATCGGTCGCCCAAAAGACGATGGACGCCAGTACCACGGCTGCGGTGATGAGCTCGCCGCGCGTGATCCGCCCCAGCGACTGCAACCGTTCCCGCCCGAAGTTCGCCGAGACATCAAGCGCCGCCTCCGGCTTGAGGGCCACGCGATTCAAAAAGATCAGCGCGACGCAGATCGTCAGTACCGGCAAGGTCAGCACCTGGGCGTAGCCAAGCCAGGTAAGCGGCAGCTGTCGCGCATGGAAGAGCTGGTCAACAACCGGGCCGTAGAGCGATCCATAGAGAAAAGCGCAGCCGGGAAAGACGGCCATCTCCACACAGGTAATCATGATCAGCGCTGAACCGCGGCTGCGCGCCTCTAATCCCACGGACTTCACCAGCGCCCAGGCGATCGGCACCATGATCGCTGTGCGCACCGTCATGGATGGAATTCCCAGCGCCAGCACCGAGCCGATCACTAGAAACGCGGCCATCACTCCTGTGTATGTGCCAGGGAAAAGCGCAAGCACGTAATAGGAGAGGCGCTGCGCCAGCCCGGTCTGCTGCATGGCAAAGCCGTAAAACAACACGCAGACCAGGACCCAGAAACCGCCGCTCGAGAATCCGCTGAAGACGGAAGGCGGGCGGACGCCGGCGAGCAGCATCAGTCCCATCATGAGTACGGAGACCACGCCTGGATTGATGACCTGAAAAACCCACAGCGCCACGGCAAAGGCGGTGATCTGAAGGATCAGGCGCCCGGGAGCCGTGAGCCCGTGCGTGAGCGGCAGCCAGTGCAGCGCCAGACCCAGAGCCGCGGCGAACAACAGCCCGCCCAATTTGAGCCGATCCTGTGGTGCGGGTTGTGCCGCCGTAGCTGTCGACATCTGCTCTTCTTATTCCACCTTGGCTACAAACTCCGCAGTCTCCACCTTGCCGGCGCGCTTTACCTGGACAAAAATGCGGTACTCGCCGGGCTTGGGAAAGCCATAGGGAAATGAAACTTCGGCGCTGGTGGAGTTGTGGTTCATGTGTTCCATGCCCGCTTTGGGGCTGTGGCCTTCCGCCAGATTCACTGCCGCCATTGAAACCGATCCTGCCGGATGCACGTGGGCAAAAACCTCGCCATCTGTGCTCATGAACACTGCGTGTCCCGCCATGCCCATGTAAGGTTCAAGATCCGTGGCCGGTTTACCGTCTTTGTCTTCCACGCGAAAACGGAACCAATAAGGTTCGTTCGCTTTCAAAGGTTTCGGGTCGCGCTCCCAAACCAAGCGATAACCGCCGGAGAGCTGTGCCACTTTATCAGAAGGCACAAGATCGACAGAACCGGCGTCATCACCGCTCATCGCTTCGCCTGTGACCGCGGGCAGATTTACCGTAGCCACCTGCGTCTCCGGAAATCCCGTTTGGTGGACAATGTCAGCGTAAAGCCGGTATTGTCCCTCGCCCATGATGGGCAGGTTCTGGACAAAGTCTCCAGGTTGCGTCTGGTCCGGATGCAGATGCCAGAACCCCTTCATATCCGGCATGCGTACGATGAACAGGTGCATGAGATGGCCGTGATCGGGGATCAGGTCATCGAGGCGGATGCGGTCCGGCTGTTCGCTGCGGAAGCGCGTGGGCTCGGCTTCGTTCGGATTGTCGAGACGCAAGCGCAGAAGGCTGCCGCCCACCAGCGAAGCCTGCATCTGGGGAACTTTGTAGTTGAGCCGTGCGTTGGCGCTGGCTTCACCGCCCCACCACCTGTCGCCGAAGATCAGCGCGGCGAGCACGATCACCAAGGCAACAATCATCCCGATCAGTCCGCGCTTCTTCTGCGCCGGCGCCGGGGTCTGGTCTGAATTCAAGCCTGCGTCACGCACCGCAGCAACAATAATGCCCACCAGCCCCGCTGCCAGCGCCAGCCCCAGCACGGCCAGCAGAACTCCCAGGCCGGGCTGCATCGGTTGGGCGCTGATGGAAACCGCGGGGAGAGGAACATCGAGCTGTCCCGCGCCTTTTTGTCCGTTCGCCTGAATCTGGACCTTCCATGACCCGCGAACCATGATCCACAGGCTGCCGGTAAACAACTGGGGATCGTCGGCTGACCGCTTCGCCAGATCTGCTACCGGCGCATTCTTCGCGCCTGGGCCGATCATGCGTAGCGGCAGAATCTTGATCTCCTGAACGTCGCCGTCAACAGCCCTGACCTGAACCTGCGCGATACCCGGCACCACGGCCGGCGGCCGCAGCGTCACCAGCAGGCGATAAGGGCCCGCATATCCGTCAAAGTAGACGTCAGGACTGTTGACGTGCGCGGTCGCCAAAAGCGGAAACAACAAAACTAAAATGAAGCGAATGAATTTCTTCATAGACCCCTGAAGTTGACCCCGGTATTGCCGGTATTGCCAAAATTGCCAAACAATCCAAAATTGAAAAATCGTCTGGTCCGAGCTCCTCATTCTGGATTCTTTGGCAATCTCGGCGATTTTGGCAATCGAATCTCACCGTCTTACCTTCTTCAGCCACTCGCCCCAGGAGATACCGATCCACATGCTGGCGATCGAGGCCAAAAATCCAATGCCCATATTGCGCCAGAACTCGCGCGGTGACTGCTCCCACTGTACAAAGACGTGGCGGACCGTTGGAGAGGTCGGTAAGGCGAAGTAGGGAAAATCGGTAGTGGCAAAGAACCGGTTGCGCGCCACGGTGGACATGAGAAACGTGGCGAACGGCCACTCCACGGCAATCAGGATCGCCAGAAACGCCACGCCGCCAAAGATTGCCCACTGCCATTTTGGCGCTTCCTTAAACACCGGCCAGATCACGTCCAGAAAAAGGGCAGGCACAACCAGCAGAATGGGAAACGGCAGCGGCACCATGTGGGTGATGGTCTGGTATACCGGACCCAGTTTGGGTTGCGCGGGAAAGAGCGGCAGCACCCACATCAGGATCAAAACAAAAGCCGAGTAAATGGCGGTCATGATCGTCCGCGCCCAGCGATAATCAGAGACCCGCGCCAGCCCCTCCAACAGAAGCAGCGTGGCAATGCTGATGACCAGGTAGGAAATGCCGCTGTGCAGCAGCACGCGGTTCGTGTATTCCAGCTTAAGCGTCATCGTCTGCACTACAATGAACCCGCCGATAAAAAGCACGATCCGCTGCAGCCGCGTGCGCTCTTCGCCTTCGGCACGGTTCATGTGCGAGGCCGCCAGAATCGCTCCGCCCCACATGATTCCGGCAATACCCAGAGCCAGCAAAACGTGCGGCGGGCTGATGATCTTCACGTCCAGCCCGTAGGCTTCATGCCACCAGTTGTCAAACGGCGCGGAAGTCAGCATCGCGCCGCCGCCCCACGCTGCGATAAACGCGCCCAGCGGAGCGCGGAAGCCCAGCACGCTCACCGATTCACGCCGCGCCGCAGCATCACCGGCGAAGGTGGTGCGCATGATCACCCAGGCTGAGCCGAAAGCCGCCAGTATCGCGCCAAATTGAATCAGCAAATGGGCCGGAGTCCAGAAGCTGTCGCGCCCGATGGTTTCGTGCCAGGAGATATCCCAGTAGAGCCCGGTGGCAATCGAGACAGATGCGATCACGTTCGCCCAGACCAGCCAGGGAATCCCCTGCTGCCTGGGCGCGCTGGATGTTTCGGTCATAGCGCCCTCGATAGTGGGGCAGTTTTGTCGAAAACTGATCCGCTGTTGGTATCAGCGTCTAACGATTTGCCAGCAAATCGCGTGCCTTTAGGCAGACGTTCATAGCGATGAAAACCCGCGTATTCACCTGCAGCCAGGCGAAATCTGAGTTCGACGAAACTAGTCCACTAACCTGATTCTTAGTCGTTTGCTTCGAGCTGAAGAATTGCATTACAGAATACACTGAATGGCTATTCATTCGTAAGGTGGGAAAATCAACCTGAAACACCGCTATTTCTCGCTTAGCGCCAACCGCCGGCGCGTCTCCAGAGCGGCCGGAAGGCAAACGCTTTCTTGCGGCGTTAGGGCAGCGAACCGTGTTGCAGGCTCACGCAGCGCCATCGCCCAGTATCGCCGTCACCAGCTCCGTATCCATGTACTCGGTGATCTCCTTGAGCTTCCCGTCGGCCAGCCGAATCACGAAGCAATACGCGTTGTTGTACGGCTTGCCGGATTTCGTGGTGTTGTTGCCGCGCGCCTCCACCACAACATAATCGCCTTCGGCAATGAAGCGGTGGCCGATAGTCTTGATCCGGCCGTCAATGCGCGAGCGCAGCACCGCCAGGAGCTGATCCAAGACTTTCTGCTTGCCCTCATACCTTCCCGACCAGTGGTTGTTGCCGCTCACAATCCAGCAGAAGTCATCAGCCATGTTCTCCACCAGCGGCCGCGAATTCCCCTGCGCCATCTCGGCGAAAATGTTCTGGATGAGTTGCTTGTTCTGCGCTGCGTCCATAAATTGCCCTGCTCCTTATGCGTTAGCTTTGAATTTTCTCGCCTTCAGTGGCCGGCTGATCACCGGCAGGTCCGGCCGCTTCCCGGTGGAAAGCCATGCCCCGTAAAAATCGATCTTGCTGTCGATCAGCTTCAGCGCCTGCGTCCACTCGCCAATCGTCTGTTTCACGCGCCTGCGATGTTGGCCCAGGAGAAACTGCCGCTGTCGCAACGTCCGGTTGCCTTGTTTCACCAGTGCGGTGTACTGCCGCATCTGGGCAATCGACATTCCGGTTTGCCGCAGACGGTCCATCAGGTCGAGCCAGCTCACGTGCAGTTCGCTATAGACGCGGCGCCCTCCGCGATCGCGCTCCACGCCGGGAATCAACCCCTGCGCTTCATACCAGCGAATCGTGTGAATGCTGCGTCCCGCTCTGATGGCAAGCGCGCCGATGTGAAAGTGGGTCGCCATGGCTGCTGCTCCTCCTGCGCCAGCGACCATTACACAACCTCGAGTGCACTCTAGGTCAAGCGGGAAATTGGGCACAAAAAGAAGCGGCCGGGCGGAAGTGCCCGGCCGGCCCTGGAAACGAAACGCTTAGTCCCGTCCGCCGTCGTGATCCCTGTCCTGGTCTTTGTCCTGGTCGAACTGGAACATATCGAACAGGTCGCCGATGGCTGGGCTGTTCAGCGGCACGTAAGGATTGTCCTTCCTTGCTCTTGGATTGGGGAAGTTATCCCGGCTGCGCCGGGTCAGCGGTTTCAAATCCCAATTCCGCTCGATGAACTTGAGGATCGAAACGTGATCGGTATAAGTGTGATTGATATGGCCGCCCTTGGTGAACGGGGAGACGATGATCAGCGGAATGCGCGGTCCATCGCCGAAGAAATCGAGCGGCTGTATGTAGCCGGAATCGTAATAGCCGCCGCCTTCGTCAAAGGTGATGATGAAAGCTGTTTCCGCCGCCAGCCGGGGATTGGCATTGAGGCTGTCGAGGATCTTCCGCGTCATGCCTTCCAGCAAATCCAGCTTTGATGATGCCGGGTGGCCGTCGAGCAAGCCGTCCGGCTTCACGAATGAAACGGCAGGCAGGGTATTGTTGGCGATCGCCGCAAAGAAGTCGGTCGAGTCCTTGATGTGAGCGGCGCGCTGGGCTGAATCGCCCATGATCGCCGTGGCATACGACTCAAAGTTGCAGATGTTGCAATACGCCGCGCCGACCAGCACGGTGGGATCGGTGCTGGTGGGGTTGTGCTGCAACTCGACCGCCGCGTTGTAGGCTCCGCCGTAATAGGCCCAGGAGATGCGCTTCTCATTCAGCGATTCGCCCAGCGTGCGGACATTCGTTGGCGGGACGGAGCCGCCGCCGGCGATGCCGGCCGTATCGATCGTTCCGTCAGGCAGGAATCCCGGGCTGTCATTGTTGACCATGTAAAAGTGGCCCGGCTGGCAATTCGGATTGGGACGATAAGGCAACGATGCCAGGTAGTCGCGCACAGCATCGACGCCCGGCTGCGTGGGATTTCCGCACTCGGTGAAGTTGCCGTCGAAATTCAGGTCGACAGTATAAACGTCGTCGGTTCCGGGCAGCGGATCAGGGTTGGCGATGTGCGAAGGCGGCGTCGTCGGATTGCCGTGGCCGTCGCTCCAGAAAATGGCATCGCCGGTGCCCAGCATCACGTGGTTTGCGCCGGTGCCGCCCATCACTGACTGGTGGAAGTTGTCGCTCATGGTGAACTGGTCAGCCAGGCTCTTGAGCAGCGGAGCGTCGCCGTTTTGCACGTTGTAAAACGCCATCGAGTTACCGCCGCCGTTGTCGTCGATTGCGCCTTTGCTCGCCGGATCCGGCTGATTGGTGTAGTTCGTGATCACGAAGGGATAAAGATCGCTCAGGCAGCCGGAGGGATTTTCCCGCGTGGCATTCTTCACGTTGCAATCGGATTGCTGCCACATCTCGTACAGACGATGCGTCGTATCGCCGGTATAGGTGTCGTACCGCAGCGTCTTGCCGGTGAGTTGGAACGGTCCGTTCGGGAGGTTATTGAAATTGGTGATGCGCGTATCCGGATCAGGCAGAACGAACGTCTGCGTAAAGCCGGTGGCGGCGCCCGTGGTCAGCAGGTTCAGGTCGCCCAGCTCCAGTGACGGCTCAACGGCTGCCAGCAACGCCTGCGGCGTGCCGGGAGGAAAGATCGTCTGTGTCGGAGCAAAGTTCAGCGTTGGTTCGGGAAGGATCTGGTAGGGCTCTTTCTCGCCGGCGTTCAGGCTGACAAAGAATTTCGTTCGGAACGGAGCCTTGGCCTGGAACTGCGCTGCTTGTGAAAAATTGGGGCCGGGCGTTCCGTCGGCATTGATGATTCCTTTGGACAGCAGATTTGAAATCGAGTCTTTGCTCTTGGGCACGTAAGTGGCAAAGACATGATCGAAGGTGCGGTTTTCACCGATCAAAACGATCACGTGCTTGATCGGCGTTTCGGTTTCTTTTTCATTCCGGCCGCGATCGTCATTGTCTCTGGCCGTCAGGGCCTGGCTGGGTACGGTAATAGCAAATGACATGAGCAACGCAAGCATCGCGCGCGGGGTTGCGCGAAGCCACCACTGTCTTAGCTTAAACATGATTACCTGCCTTCTCCATCGGGATTGCGGTCGGCCTTGCGGCAAGACCACTTTGGGAGTGAGACAAAAAGCTAAACTGCTGGCTTGGCCGATTTGTCAAAGAACGGTTAACGGAAGGTGAAATTCTGGTGGATGCTGCAGGCGCGGCAGAGGTAACTAAGTGCCCGGCTAAGTGCTTTTGGTCTCCAGCGCTTCCGCCATGGCCAGCATCCTGGTCACGCTGTTCCAGTTTCGGCCTGTGCCGAAGGTGCCGACGGCGCGCTCAATCACCTCCCAGCGCAGCTTGGAACGCCCCTGACCCTCTTGAAAGTAGATGAATGCTTCCCCGCCGATCAGGTGCACCTCTTCCGGATCTGTCTTGATGGCCTGGGCTTTCTTACGAGCCTCTTTTGCGGGCTCGTCGGCCCAGAAGACAACCAGCAGTTTATCTGGCGCAATGCCTTTGCGGCCGGCAAAGGGGTTCTTTTTGATCACGCTGCGTAACTCGGCGATCGTCCGCAAGACCACCCCGGGCCGGAAGCCGAATTTCTTTTCGATAGCATTCTGAATGCGCTTCTTGAGCTTGGCCGGATCCTTCTCACTGGTGCAAAAGATTACATTTCCGCTCTGAATAAAAGTCTGCGGGTCCTTGAGCTTGAGCGAAACGCAGAGGGCCTTGAGCTCGTCCATTTTGATCTTGTTGCGCCCCAGGACGTTCACCCCGCGGAGCATGCATATAACGACCGGCATTGGGTGTTCGAGTATAGCAACAGAGGCTTAAGATTTGGTTTTGCGCTCAGCTCGCAGGACATCCATGAGGCTGGATTTGCCCGCCCAAATCCGCTCGATCTCCCGCCATATCTGCTTTGTCTGCGTTCCCAGAAACTCTTTAAACACTCTATTGCCGTAGGGGCGCCAGGAAGCAACATTTTGCAGCGTTTCCAAAAAGCCGATACCAATCAAGTCGATGGTTTCCTGATCTGCGCCATCGAGGAGATTTTCAAAGAGCAGAAAAACACGTTTGACCTCGTCGTGTTTACCCTTCTCGTACAAATCTTCCACGACGAAATGCACAAATTGTGACATATCGTTGTACGCACCTGCAGGCTCACCGCCCCACCAGGCAAGGTGGTCTCTCCATCGAGGCATGAAGTCCGGAAAATTTTCGAGAAGCACCGAAACAGTCGGGTTGGTTGGAGGTACGCCGCGTTGCAGCAATACTGTTACTGCTGCGTCCTTCTCAATTGGCGGCAGGCCCATGTCTGCAAACGCCTTTTGCGGCAGATTTTCCAGATCGGCCAAAGTAGGCTTGACGAGCCCGGCAAGTTGGCTGAGAGCACTCCCATCATAGCCTTGCTCCAACGCGAGGGCTGCCAAGTCAGGAAGATCTTCCGGACGGATGCCATTCAGCACCCACCGCGCCTGCAGGAGTCCTGGATCAATTTTTTCGGTCATGGCAATTCTGCATCACGCTACAGCAGAACGCCCAACGATCGCAAATACTTATCGCTACGCAGTTGCGGCCATGGCCGTTGCCACCGGCCGGATGGGCGCCGACAGACCGTTCATCAGTCGCGCGAATTCATCCAGGTTGAGAGACTGCGCTCCATCGGAAAGCGCACGCTCTGGGCAGGGATGAACTTCGATGATCAGGCCATCCGCTCCGATCGCCAACGCCGCCCGGCTCGCCGGTGCGATCAGCTCGCGCTTGCCTGTCCCATGTGAAGGATCGGCGATCACCGGCAAATGCGAAAGCTCGCGCACCAGCGCGACGGCAGCCAGATCGAGCGTGTTGCGCGTCATCTCGCTCTCAAAGGTCTTAATGCCGCGTTCGCACAGAACAACATTCGCATTGCCCCCGGCGAGCAGGTACTCCGCCGCCAGCAGCCATTCCTTGACTGTCGCCGACGGCCCGCGCTTGAGCAGCACCGGCTTTTTACACTTGGCAAGCTGGCGCAGAAGATCATAATTCTGCATGTTGCGCGCGCCTACCTGCAGCATGTCGGCGTGGTCGCTGATGAGCTGTATGTCATTGGTGCTCATCACCTCAGTCACCACCGGCAGGCCCACTTCTTCACGAACGTCGCGCAACAGCCGGAGCGCTTCAATCCCCAGACCCTGGAAATCATAGGGTGAAGTGCGCGGTTTGTAAGCTCCGCCGCGCAGCAGCGTGGCGCCGGAGGCTTTCACCGCGCGCGCCGTGGCAAAAAGCTGCTCATGCGACTCCACCGAGCACGGACCGGCGATCACGACTGCTTCCTCACCGCCGATGATCACACCGCCGACGTCCACTTGCGTTCGCCCGCTCTTGGTCTGCTTGCTCACCAGTTTGAAGGGGTGCGCGATCGGCACCACGGAGTCCACGCCGGGCGCGGCCTGCAAGGCCTCCAGGGCGTTGCGTGATCCGCCCGAGCCTACCGCGGCGACAATCGCGCGCTCCGCGCCGCGAGTAACGTGCGGTTGAAATCCGCACTCGATCACGCGGTTGATGATGTGTTGTAGTTGTTCTTCTGTCGCGCCTGCCGCCATATTGATAACCATTGGGATACCTCAGAATTTAGTAGTTAGTAATGAGTGCTTGGCTTTTTCTGCAATCCGCAACCCGCGCTCGAAGCTGTGAACATCAGGATTGCGTAACACGCGGGTGAGGGATCGCTATTCAATCGAATCTCGCTTTCCCGAACAGATCGGCTCATGAGCGATCCCTTGAGCACGTAGGGCCCCTTCGCTTCGCTTCGGGGTTTCAGAAAAACCCTGCATCCGCTCTGTTCCCAGCCGCCGCGTTTCGTGAATGATCGCGCGAAAGATCGCGCGCACGCTCTCATGGTCGAACGGTCCATTGTTCTTCGCCGCGACGCGTTCCAGCACCTGCTCTTCCCGCTTCGCGTCATAGGCCGGAAGGCCCATAGCCACTTTGATCAATGCGATCTCGCCCGCGATCGCCGCCCGCCGATTCAGAAGCCGCAGCAGCTCGGTGTCCAGCGTGTCGATTTCCTGCCGCCAGTCTGCCAGCGTCTTTTCATCCGTGCCGTTTGGTTGGCTCATAGAAAGCTCCTGAAAGCAAAAACCGCGACCCCTTGGGATCGCGGCTTGCGGTAGTTTATGATGTCTAACTTTTTATTGCATTGTCAGCACACCAACCGCGTCGCCGCTACCCGTAAAGTGGTAGCGGTATGTAAACGCGAATGTAAATCGGCTGGCGTGCATGCTGCGAGGATAGTAGTCTAGATTTTCCGATGTTGTCAAGAAAGTTGATGAATTTAATATGGATTTCACAGAAGGGGTTCTACCATGACCGCCGCCGGCACGCAGTTTCGCTGCTCCGTTGCCCCCTGGCTCTCGGTCAGAAATGGCGCAAAAGCCGTTGAATTCTATAAGTCAGCCTTCGGCGCGACCGAGACCTTTCGCATCGATGCCCCGGATGGAGCCGTGGTCGCCAGGCTTTCCGTAGATGGCGCAGAATTCTGGCTGGGTGACGAATCTCCGCAGCACGAAAATTTCAGCCCGCAATCGCTGGGCGGCGGAACCGTCCGGATGGTCCTTACCGTTGCCGATCCCGACGCCGTTTTCAATCGAGCGATCAGCGCTGGCGCATCCCAGGTGGTCCCGGTGCAGGATCAGCATGGCTGGCGCGTTGGACGCGTGGTCGATCCTTTTGGACACCATTGGGAGATTGGCCGTGAACTTGGCGGTTGAGCGTTCGCGTGGCCAGGAAAAAGCATGAGCAAAACGACTGATCAGAACGATACCGCTGCCGTCGGGCAAACAGACAACTGGCTTTCCTACGTGGAAGATTTTCGCCGTGCTGGTCATGAGACCGTGGACTGGATCGCCCAGTATCTTAAGTCGGTTTCGGAAATGCCGGTCCTGGCCCAAACCAAGCCGGGTGAGCTGCTCGATTCCCTGCCGGAATCCGCGCCGGATAAAGGCGAGCCGTTTGATGCCATTTTGCGCGACTTTGACCGGCTCGTGATGCCGGCGGTTACGCAGTGGAACCATCCTCGTTTCTTTGCCTACTTTGCCTGCACCGGATCCACGCCGGCAATCTTGGGTGAGATGCTGGCGGCCGCGCTCAACACCAACGGTCTGCACTGGAAGACCTCGCCTGCGGTGGCCGAACTGGAACAGCGGGCGCTGGACTGGCTACGGCAGTGGATTGGACTCACCAACGAGTGGTTCGGCATCGTCTATGACACGGCTTCCACCAGCAGCATGCACGCCATCGCCTGCGCGCGTGAACTGATCGATCCCGAGGCGCGGGTCGCGGGGAGCCGCAACGATCTGGTTCTCTACACCTCGGATCAGTCGCACATGTCGATTGAGAAGGGAGCAATTGCGGTCGGCGTGGGACAGCAAAACGTGCGCAAGGTTCCCTCGGATTCAGAATTTCGCATGCGCGCCGATGCCTTGGCGAAAATGGTCGAAGACGACAAGCGTGCGGGCAAGCGGCCATTTTGCGTGGTCGCTACCGTGGGAACAACTTCTTCCACCAGCATCGATCCTGTGCCCCGGATTGCCGATGTTGCCGAGAAACACGGCATGTGGGTTCACGTGGATTGCGCCTACGCCGGAGCAGCGGCCATCCTGCCCGAGCAACGCCATATCCTCGCCGGCTCGGAGCGCGCGCACTCCCTGGTAGTGAACGCGCACAAGTGGCTCCTCACGCCGATCGATCTCAGTGCTTTCTATACGCGGCGGCCCGATATTCTGCGCCGCGCCTTTTCCCTCACCCCGGACTACCTGAAGACCCAGGAAGATCCGCGCGCGCACAACCTGATGGACTACGGCGTACCGCTCGGCCATCGCTTTCGCGCACTCAAGCTGTGGTTCGTGATGCGCTACTTCGGCCGTGAACGCATCGAAGCCATGCTGCGTTCGCATATCCAATGGGCGCAGGATTTTGCCGCGCTGGTGGATGCGCACCCGAAGTTTGAGCGCGTTGCGCCGGCGCCGCTCTCCGTGGTCTGCTTCCGTTATAAAGGTTCTGATGACGAAAATCGCGCCATCATGGAGAAGGTGAATGCCTCCGGCCGCGTATTCATTGCCAGCACCGTGCTGAACGGCAAGCTTACCCTGCGGCTGGCCATCGGCAACCTGGAAACCACCTGGAAAGACGTGCAGGAAGCGTGGGCGTTGTTGCACCAGGCGGCGGAAGGAATTTAGCCGGATGAACCAAGCGCCGGACTCCGGGAGTAGGCCGCTGGGGTAGATTGCTATGAACAGATTGCGCGGGCTGCCTGGCCGGCCGCCATATCCATTCTATGACCAGGGGTATCCATACCAACTCGAGCTGGTGAGGCCGTCATCACTGGGTATTGCACCCGTGCCGCCCATTCCGGAAGGATATCTTCTTCGCCAGTTACGCGAGGGCGATGAAAGGCCCTACGACGATCTGTTCCACCTGGCTTTTGCCGATGAAGGTCGATACCTTGAGACGGTTGGACGGGCACTCGAAGGAGGCTTTTTCGTAGTTGAACACGGAGCCTCGGGCAATCTGGTGGCGTCCTGCGTAGCGATGCGCGGCAGCAGTTCACCACGTCACATTGAATCCGGACAACTGGGCTGGCTGGTCACTGATCCGTCGCATACGCGCAACGGCCTGGGCACGATCGTCTCCGCGTCGGTAACAAATCGTTTGCTCGCGGAAGGGTACCGGCAGCCATTTCTGGGAACAGAAGACTTTAGGATTCCCGCAATCGCCATCTACCTGAGGCTCGGATGGCGCCCCTACATTTATCGCGAGGACATGGTTGAGAGGTGGCGAAACATATATGTCCGCCTGGGGCGCGAGTTCAACTCAAACTGAAGGATGGAGCGAACGGAGACTCTCGTCCGATCGAGCTTGGTGTGCGTGTTGAAGAAATCAATTCAGGACTTCTGCGCCAGATACAGCCCGTAGCACAGCACCAGGAACGCGGCTTCCAGTCCCACAAACACGATCAGTACGCTGTTGTGAATCCGCAGCAGCATTCTGTTGTCCAGGCTATATTCATTGGCCGGACGCCGGATTTGCATTGCCTGATTGATGTCGCGCGCGACCACAACAAAGTACCGCAGCAGCAGGAAATAAAATCCAGCGGAAAAGACCACCCAGAAGAGCGGGCCTACGCTCTCAAACAAGCCGCTCACCCCGTACGCGTTGCGGCTTAAGGCAATATGCAGGAAGACAATAAGCACCAGGTTCGGCCAAAGTCCCTCGGCGGTCGCGAAGTAGAGATAATAGTCGGTGAGCCATTTCGCTTGACGGTTGCGCGATAAATTCTGGCCACCCCGGCCTATCAGGTTCGCGGCCAGCACCAGCGCGAGTGAAAAGATCAGCGGCGTTCCCGAGTTGGCGATGGCCAGCGCCGATTGCCGCGCGCGCAGCCTCTGCTCCTCGGTCGCCATCTTTTCCTTGTATTGCTCTTCCGATCTTTGCGACTCCTCCAGCGCGCTGTTCAAGGCCAGCAGAGCCTCTTCGCGCGTCATCGGCGTTGCCGAAAGGTGCAGTTTGAAAGAAGCCTTGCTGGAACGAGAGATCCTTGCGATCTCTGCTTGCGTCGCTGCGATGATCTCCTGCTGGCGCGTGGTCTCTGTCTGGACACTCGCTTGCAGTGAGGTAATCTGGTCTTCGAGTTTGCCGGCATGCAAGGTCATCGGCCAGTTGAGCAGGGAAGCGATCAGGGAGAGCAGCACCAATCCCTGCAGAGCAAACATGCGCGGCGGAATCCAGCCGTCGAGCGCCGCGGTGCCGGCATAGGGCAGCAGTTCCGCGTTCCGCTCAATGACGTTTTTTTGCCGGATCAAAGAAATGAAACCGGGCTGCTGTCGCCACTGCAGCCTGATCTGGTCCTGGGGCGTAAGTACCGCCTCCTGTTGGACCTCTTCGTCCTGATACACCGACTCCATCGTAACCGTCTGTGTAACACAGTTCGAAAAGAGCCAACAAACACCAGGAGTGCATACCGGCAGTGCACTCCGGGTCGCGGACTTTCGCGTCAGGCCGGCGCTGCCGGCCCGGCATCCAGCCGTCGGATCCTATTCCTGAACCAGGGTAATCGCGACTCCTCCGGCGGCCACCGGGAAAGGCGATCCAGCAATTGCCTTCAGTCCGCCATTCGACTGGATACCCAGAGCAGCAATGTCATGCGTAACCTGGTCGGTTACGTAGACGACGGTGGTGTTCGTATTTACCGCCAGGGCGGAAGGGCCGATGCCTCCGGTGGCAAAAGGAGATCCGCTTACCTGCCCCAGCGCGCCCGACTTGGAATCGATGCCAAACGCAGAGACGCTGCTTGAACCGGTGTTTGCAGCGAAGAGAAGCGCCCCCTGCGGGTCAACCGCTACGGCGCTTGTCTGCGCGCCGGATACAAAGGGCGAACCAGTGATCGGGCTGAGCGTACCGTTGCTCTGGACCGAGAATGCCAAAACTGCGTTTTCCGCCGGGTCGGCGGCATAGACAAAACGACCCGTTGATTCCGCCACGATCGAAGTGGGAGTCGCGCTTGCACCTACGGAAAAGGGCGACCCCGGAGCGTAGCCCAGCACGCCTTTGGCGCCAATCGTCAAGACCGCGATCGTGCCCTGCGCGGCGTTGGCGACATATAGAAAATCGCCCTTGGGTGAAACGGCCATCGATTGCGGGTTGACCACAATCGGCGGCGCGGGCGGCGCGGGCTGCTGCACCACCGGCGTCGTGCCGATCAGGCTCAGGCTGCCGCTGCCCGGATCCACGGTGAATGCGGTAATGTCACCCGAGCCCTGGTTAGCCACGAAGAGGAAAGGATCTTTTGGCGACATCGCCACCGCGATCGGCGTGCTTCCCGTGTTGAAGATATTGATAGGGTTGATGGGCGCTACCACGCTGCTGCTCACCGGCACGGAGAGTTCGCCGTTGCCCTTGTTGATATCGAGTTGCGTCAGGTTATTGCCGGCGGAGTTGGCCACATAAAGAAAGAGGCCCGAGCTATGCGCCGCCATGGCCACAGGGATTGATCCGGCGGGGAAGTTGGGTACTCCCAGCGGCGTCAGAGTGCCATTGCGCTGCTGGCGGAACGTAAACACCTCATTTGTGCCCTGCCCCACCACATAGGCAAACTCCTTATGCCCGCTGGCACAGCCCGTCGTCAAAACGCCGGCTACAACCATGGCTATCACGTTAAATAAGGCCAAAAAGGTCCTTGCCTTCATTGATTCTCCTCGCCTGCAATAAAAAGAAAACTGTGGAAAGGATACAGCAAGCAGCGATCAGCCGTCAGCCCAGGCCGTGGGTCAGTTTGAAGAACTGACGCACCGGCAGTATCAGCGTCTGCGATTCCGGCTTGCTGGGATCGCGGGCCTTCGCGGGGTCCCCGACGCGCCCGGTTTTGGCGCGCTGGGGTGCCGACAGACGTTCATCGCGTACCTGGGGTCCCCGGCGCGCGCTGCTGTTGCGCGTGCTGGGGCGGGCAAGCGATGAATCCACAGCAACAGCTACCGGACCCTGAAGGTGGGATCAGCCTCGCCCCCCTACCCCTCCCTATTGATCCCATCTGATCCCAGGTCATCCCAATTTGGCGTAGGGTTAACCCAGGTCGAGGATGTTTTCTTCAGGTGCACCCCCTTAGGTATTGCTTCACTATCTCAGCTTCGGAGTGCACTCCATCCTAGGAGTTGTTCAGCTCGGATTCGCAGCGATGCTGCCCTCTGGCTAGTTGCTATTTGCCAGCTGCTAATTGCTTGTTGTCAAAGAACTCTATCCATTCCCCTGAGGGCTGCCTTACTCTAGCGCAGCTCCTCACCGCAATCACGCGCGAACTAGTTCAACAGCACCGGTCACTGCCCTTTACGACCCACTGCTGAAAGCTGGTTCATGGTCGAACGGACAGATCTAGTTCAGCTCAAATTGCACGGTCACCGATGCGGAAATTGTCTTTTGTCCTGCGGCCGTGGAAGGCCCGCCAGCCCGTCCGCGTGATGATTCTCCTTCAAACAAACTGTTGGCCGAAATTCCACCCAAATACTGGTAGTTGGTCTCCGGCACCTCTTCAATCGACTGCGCCTTGCCGATGTCTTGCCCCAGCGCCTTGGCCAACGCTTCAGCTTTTTCCCGCGCGGCCTTCACGGCCAGATCGCGGGCCTGGTCGCGATACTTCCTCACCTCGCTGGTCTCATATCGGATCGAGTCGATCTCGTTCCCTCCCGCCTGAACCAGCGCTTCCAGCAGGGCGTCTAACTTAGAGATGTCGCGCACCGTAATCGTCATGGTCTGGGATGCAACAAAGTAATAGATTTTCACTTTTTTCATGTAGCTGGACTGCTGCTGCAGCCAGAGGTAAGTGGTCTGAATGTCCTTTTCATCAATCCCTCTAGCGCGCAGGACTGCCAGGATTTTGCCTGCTGCCGCGTCTTCAGCATGCTTGGCCGCACTCGCGCTGGGGCTCTGTTTTTCCACGCCAACCTCGATCACCGCCCGGTCCGGAACAACCTTGACTTCTGAAGTTCCCATCACGCGAACAAATTTAGCCGGCAGCTTGTCTTCTGCCGATAACGCACCTGCCAGAAACAGCAAGCTCAATAACATCGCAATGTTCTTCATGCTTCCTCCAGACGAAGCTATCCAGATGAAGAACGGCCTGGATGGTGAGATTTGCAGTGAATTCTGGTTCGTGCGCGTTCATTCTGAACGCCCTCAACGGATGGCTATTTTGCTGATCCCATTTTGCGTGTTGCAATTTTCGCTTTCTCAACGATTTGATCCACACACTTTGAGATGGCATCTTCCCAACAAGATCCCTTGCTGGCGGCAATCTTCTGATCGTTCGCGGTTGTGAACTCGATCTTATAGAGCACCTTTGTTCGCTTGCCCATCTGCTTCCAATCCACGTTAGTGGGAATCCTTACAACCAACATCCCAGGTTCGTCTGCCGAAGTGAGTGTGAAGTCTTGGGATGATTTGAACCCATTCTGGACTGCGGCACAGACCCGCTGCGTTAATCCGTCATCGCCGTCACAGCGCACGTCAACGGGTGTGGCTGCTGATTTCGCCACTGTAACCGCCGGCGAATCCATCAGAATCAGTGTAAAAGATAGAAGAAGCCGCAATTCCTTCGACATGCCCGGTTATTCTAGCCCTGCCAAACGAAGCTCGAAACGCAAAAATCCCGCCTTGCGGCGGGACCTCTGCATAACGTCTTTGGCTGATTGCTGATTGCTGATTGCTTATTTCAAGTACTTGGCACGCGGATCCAGCGCGGGATTGCTTTTTGCTGCCATTGCGGCGCGCTGTTTGCGGAACTCCGGCACCACCACGGCCTGCTCGATCAGCGGAACGTTGAGCGAAGCCAGCTTGGCAGCCAGGCGGCGAGCATTGCCTTCCTGTCCATTCTTTTCATAGGCCAGGATCAGGTTGCGCATGGAGATGGCGTTGGAATCGTCTTCTTCGTAGTGGTTGACCGCGTCGGCGTAGTTGCTCTCAGCCAGCGCTTTGGCGCCGGAAGCGGCGTGCATGGAGGTTTCAATCAGCCCGTCAGCGCCGTTGTTCGCTGCCAGTTCTTCCAGTCGCTTGAAGGCGGTCGCGGCGACTTCCTTGTTGTTGTCCTGCAGCGCGCGTTCTACGCGGGTGCGCAGCACGGACGCCAGTTCTTCATTCAGCAACGCCTGCGGAACCTTGTGGTCTTCCTTCAGCACCGCCTCGGCCTTGGCCAGCAGGCGCAGTGAAGCGGCGCCATCCAGCTGGTACAGAGACATGCTGCGGTAGGCCTCCGATTCAAGGTTGGCAAAGTCTTTTTCATGCGCTTGTGCGGCGACGGCGTTGAAAGCGTTGTCCGCTCCGGCCAGGTTGCCCTCGCGAACCCAGGTTGCGGCCGACTGCAATGACCACAGCACTTTTTGCACCGGCGAGCCGGTGGCAATCGCCTTGGTGTACTCTTCCCGCGCGCGTTCTTCCTGGCCCATCAGGGCATAGGTATCGCCCAAACCGAGCTGCGATTCATGGAAGCTGGGATCGATCTTCAGCGACATGCGATAGTGCGTCAGGGCGTCTTCAAAGCGTCCGGCCATGCGCGAGATTTCCGCAAAAGTGTCCTGCGGGTTGGGTTCGTTGGGAACCAGTTCGGTATAGCGCTTGATGTCGGTGAAAGCTTTATCGAAATTGCCCATTCTGGCATAGCAGTAGGCGGCTTCGTTGTAGGCGTCGGCAAACTTGGGATCGATCTGCATGACGCGCTCAAACATTGCCACGGCGCGCTGCGACTGGTTGTGATCCACCAGCAGCCACCAGCCGGCCAGCCAGTGCAGGTGCTTGTCATGCGGAAACTTTTCCAGGGCCTCGTTCATCGCCTGGATGGCTGGAATCGAACGGGACTGGCTTGCATTGGCCAGCCAGTCAATAATCAAACTCTCTTCGGCATTGGCAGTGGCCCGCGTCGCCAGGGCCTGCTCGCGCTCCGCCACCTGCTCGGTCGGGTCCTGCGAGAAAAACATCAGGATGATATGGCCCAGGGCGAATTGCGGATCGGCCTTCACGGAATTGCGGAAGTTGGTCAGCCCGTCTTCGATATGCAGCATCTCCATCTTGTCCATGCCCTTTTCAAACAGGACATGCGCCTGCTGCGATTTGGTGGAGATATGCATGCCTGTCGGCGTGTCATGAGCAATGGCCTGCAGCGCGAAGAGCGCGAATACCGCCGGAATTAGAATTCGAAGCTTGCTCAACCCCATCTTGGACTCCTTAATGACTGCTGCTGCCGCGACCGTGCATTCCTTCATGCATTGCCCAGCCAGGCTCTAATTGCCTTTCAGGTAATATCCCTGCTCCAGGGGAAGTTTGCCGTCCACCTTGAGCACGTTAACTCGACCGTTGATGGAATAGACGTCCACCAGTCCCACCGCTCCGGGTATCGATTCCACCGATTTCAGCAGCTCTTCCTCCGAACGCACCATGATGACTCCGCTTGAGTGTGCGGCCAGCAGCGCTTTGAACTCGTCCGGCTGCATGTGATAGAGCTTCTGAATCGCGGTTTGCATTTCCGGTGTGGAAGGATCGCGAAGAACCAGTATCACGGGGCGTCCGTCCGGCCATTTGTGGTTGTCAAACTTGAACACCTTCGTCAAGTCGGCGGCCGACATCCCACCCACGTTGTTGGTCTTGTCAACGATCACAGCCAGCTGCTTGGCTTCTGAGGAAGCTCCCAGGCTCGCAGCCAGCAAAAGCAAGACGCAAATACGGCTTCCAATACTCATGCCCCGGAGTCTATTCCGAAATGGGAAAGACAATAAGATTACTGAGGTAATAGGTGCTTTGCTTGCAATGGGTTGGTGACGAATTGAGGGGCTTGGAAAGGTTGAAACGGCGGGGGGTACCATCCGGTAGCTTGCCGGCGCCAGCTTCGGGCCAACCGATCGGCGTGAAGGGCTAAAACAGATCGCCGCAGATCCACGCCGATAGACGCTGATCCTATCAACGAGATCAGCGTGCATCAGCGCAAATCTGCGGCGATTTCTGTTGCTCTACTGGCCGGCCGGCTTCTGCTCTGCGGCTGCCGCAGGTTTTTCGAACTTCTTGTCGTCCACCGGCACGTTCTGCTGCACGTCCGTGACCTGAATGGTGAACCTCCCCAACGGGCGCGAGACCGTCCACTGGTAAGGGATTTTCACGCCTTTGTCACTGCGATAATCGGCATAGTCGACTTGTACCGGGTTGCGGCCGAGCGGGGTTTCATCATAGCGGATCGTGCGCAGTAGCAAGCCCGAGTCTTTATCGAAGAAGAGCCGGACCGGAGTCTGTTCCGGCTTGATGGCGATCACCTGGAGAGCGTCGTGTCCTGCAATCTTGTCGGAAGGGCGCACCCGAAAATCTTTGAACATGGTTTTGAGTTCGAGTGGCAGATAAAACGTGGCGTCAAAGCTGACGGCCTCATTTTCGTGCGCGGTCATGTCGCGTGGCGGGCGCGGACCGGGACTTCCTAGCCAGCCGGCGTGCCCGTCAAATGCGGTGATGTTGTCGCCGTTGGGCGTGTGCACCGTCGTAATGCGCTTGTTGGGCGCTTTGGCCAGGAGGTCAATGGTGAACTGGCGCTCGCCGAGGTTGACGGTTCCTTTCTCGCTGCGGCTGGTAATCTTCTTGATTGCATCCGCGCCGCCAACCGCCTGGACGTATTTGTCGAAGATCTGGTCGGCCGAAGGCAACGCGGCCTGGGCTGCCTCCGCGTTCGGAGTTTCAGGCCGCTTCGGCTCTTCGTCGGCGATAATCGGCACTCCCACCGGATCATGCGCACCCCGATGGCAGGAGAAACAGGTTACCTCAGTCCTTCCTTTGAAATTGGCTTTGTTGATCGCCATCTGCATTTCGATCATTTCCCGCGCCGTCTGCTTCGTCTTCTTATCGTCTTTCTCAAACGCGTTTTGCACGTGGCAAAACTGGCACTCCACGCCCAGCGAATTGCTGATGAACTGCATGGTTGGCTGCACCTGGTCGGCAGGAACGCCCTTCAGCGTCTGGATGTTTTTGAAGACCTGCTCTGCAGTCTTCCCCTCAGCGGTTGGCGCACCGGCATTCTGCGCGGTTGCGCGGTTGATCACTGGAAATCCAATGGCGATTGCAGAGATCAAAAGAAAAACAGGGATAACAGTCCTCTTCATGGCGCTTATCTCTCCTGAATTGAAACGCGAAGTTTAAACCATCTTGAGCGTTAATTGAAGATGCCGGCGGGGAACGGGTTCGCTCACCGGGGAATCTTCAGAGCAACGCCCGGATATCGGCCAGGCTTTGGTCCTTCCAATGCCTGGTGTAATTATCCACCGTCATCAGCGTACGAGGATGCATGCGGTCAACGTACATGGAGCCGTTCAGGTGATCGATTTCATGCTGCAAAATGCGGGCATACCAGCCCGACGCTTCAATCACCCTGGCTTCGCCTTTTTCATCCAGGCATTCCACCCGCACTCTTCGCGCCCGCGGCACAATCGCCATCAGGTGTGGCAGGCTCAGGCAGCCTTCAAAGAACTCGATTCGCTCCTCACCCAGCAGGCTGAGCTTCGGATTGATAATCACGTGGAACGGCACAACTTTGCGTTCACGCTCCGCCAGCTGTTGCGGCGTCCAATCCTTGATGTACTCCGCCCGATCCTCAATCACCGCCAGTTGAAGGCCCTGCCCGATCTGGGGCGCGGCGAGCCCAACCCCGGGTGCGGCATACATTGTCTCTTTCATCTGCTCGATCAACTCACGGATCTCGCGGCTGCGGACCTCATTCGGACGCAAGGGACGCGCAGCTTTGCGCAATACTGGTTCGCCTGCTTGTACGATGGTCAATGGCATTTGCTTCTGAAATCCCGAACGCCGAAGGCGGAGGGATCACTACCCTCAGTATTCTTGTATCGCGGAAGCGAAGAATGCCCCCGAACAGCAAAATGCGATTCCTCACGCCAATCTGACAATACACGCTCGATCAGCTTGATCCAATAGATCAACGAGCGGGTAGTGATCCCTCGCTGCGCTCGGGATTTAGAACAGCTACCAGACCTTGCACACTTTATCCGCCGGATTCACCATCGGCTGCCCGGCTTTGCACGAGAAGGCGCTGGCAAACTGCGGCATATTGACCACCACGCCGTTAATCCTGTACCTGTCCGGCGAATGTGGATCGGTCATCGCGCGCAGGCGCATGTCTTCCGGACGATCATTCGCGCACGCCCACTGAGCAAAGCCGACAAAGAAACGCTGGTCCGGCGTCAAACCGTCCTCCGGTTTCAGATCTTTGTCCCTGGTCGCACCCTGCCACGCGACGTAGGCCAGGATTTCGCCACCCAGATCGGCCACGTCCTCGCCCAGCGTCAGCCGGCTGTTGATGTGGATGTCGTCCACCACCACGTACTGCGCGTACTGATCGGCCACGCACTTGGTGCGCTCTTCAAACTGCTGCTTGTCGTCTTTGGTCCACCAGTCGCGCAGATTGCCTTTGGCGTCAAACTTGGCGCCCTGATCGTCAAAGCCATGCGTCAGCTCGTGCCCGATGGTCCCGCCGGTATTGCCGTAGTTGGGTGCATCGTCCATCCTGGCGTCATAGAGGGGCGGCTGCAGCACGCCCGCGGGGAAATTGATGTCGTTCATCGCCCCGTTGTAGTAGGCATTCACGGTAGGCGGCGTCATGCCCCACTCGCCGTGATCTACTGGCTGTCCGATCTTGTTGAAGTTGCGATGACGCTCGAATTCGGTGGCGCGCTGCACGTTCCCCAGAAAATCATTGCGCGCGATTTTCACTGAGCTGTAGTCGCGCCACTTTTCCGGATAGCCGATCTTGTTGCGGATGCCATGCAGCTTGGCCACCGCCTGCTCCTTGGTTTCCGCACTCATCCAGTCCAGTTGTTCGATGCGCTGCGCCATGGCGTCTTCAATCCGCCGCACCATATCCACAGTGCTGGCTTTGATCTCGGGTGAGAACACCTTGCGCACGTAAACCTGGCCCAGGGCTTCGCCCAGATCGCGATCCGTGTATTGCACGCAGCGCTTCCAGCGCGGCTGCATCTCTTTGGCTCCGCGCAGATACTTGATGTAAAAATCAAAATTCTCCTGCACAAATGCCGACGAGAGATAAGGCGAGTATCCGTTGGCCAGGTGGAAACGCAGGTAATTGCGCAGATTGGCGATCGGCTCTTCCTTCAGCCGTGCTTCCAGCTCCTTGAAAAACGAAGGCGGCGCGACGTTGATAATTTCAAACTGTGGCGTCTTCAGCGCATGGAAGTAGCCGGGCCAATCGAAGCTCGGCACCAGTTGCTCCAGGTCGGCCAGCTTGATTTTGTTCTTGCGCTTGTAAGGATCGCGCAATTCAACGCGGGTCATGGAGGCCGTGGCCAACGCGGTTTCCACCCGCATGACTGTCGCGGCGTTCTGCTGTGCGGCCGCAGGCGCATCACCCAACAGCTCAAAGATTTTCTGCACGTGCTGAACGTAGCGCTCGCGCGTCTCTTTCGACTTGGCATCGTCCCTGGTGTAGTAGTCGCGGTCTGGCAGGCCCAAACCACCCTGGCCCAGGCCGGCAATCTGCTGTTCGGAATTATCCGGATCCTGGCGCGAGCCGCTGCCGAACATGACCGATCCGCCCAGATCTAGTTGGAGACGCGCCACCAGAGGTGCAAGCTCGCGCGCCGATTTCAATTGCGCAATGGCGGTAAGCTGCGGCTTCAGCGCCGCAGCGCCGGACTTCTCCACCGCTGTCTCGTCCATGCACGCGGCGTAGAAGTCGCCGATCTCCTGCGTCACCGCATCCCGCTGCCCCTTGGCCGCCGCGGCCTGCTCCAGTATGCCGCGCAGGAAATTCAGATTGTCCTGGTACAGCTTGCCGTAGACACCCCAGGACGTCTGGTCCGGCGGAATGGGATTCTTCTTCTGCCAGCCCCCGCAGGAGTACTGGTAGAAATCCACGCAGGGATCGATGGACTTGTCCATGGAATTCACGTCGAGGCTGGGCGAATACGGCAGCGCCGGCTCAGCCGCTGTGCTGGCCGGGCCCCCGGCCTTTTGTTGTGCTGGAGCCAGTGAAACCATTACGAGCAGGAGCAGGAGACAGGCGAGAAGAGACTTTTTCATATGTGTGTTTGACCTGAGTTGCTGCAAAAAGTAATAGGAGCGGCATTATGTTAGTGTCTGGCGGTGGATTTTGCCAATCTCTAAATCGCGCGCAGTGGAAAGAGTTGTAAGGCTTCCGCTTAAGGCTTCGGAGCTTCAGATACATCGCGCCTGATCGGCCGCGTCTCCCAATGAAATTTCATCGCCAGCATGCGCAGTGTAAATCCCGAGAGAACGCCGGCGATTGTTGCCACCTGCCGCGGGAAACCCGCAGCCCGGCAGGCAATGTACGCTGCTGCGCTCAATGCTGCGGGAATGGCATAGAGTTCGCCGCGTTCGAAGATCCGGGGCGTACGTCCGCTGAGCACGTCACGAAGGCAGCCTCCGCCCACGGCGGTGGTGACGCCGAGCAGCAGCGCGGGCAGCCAGGTCAGCCCGGCGTGGATAGCGCGCGTGCTGCCGGCTACGGCGAACAGCCCCAGGGCCACGGCATCCACAAAAACGATGGCTCGCTCAGTCTTCTTGCCGGCTTGCCGCGCAAACAGCATTCCCAGCGCGGCGCCGATCAGGGCGATCATCAGGTACCGCTCGTCGGCGAAGGCCAGCGGCGCACCTTGTTGCACGATCAGGTCGCGCATAATTCCGCCGCCCAGCGCTGAGACTGTGGCCAAACCCGTTACGCCGACCAGATCGTAGTTGTAGCGAGTGTCGCGCACGGCTGCCAACGCGCCTCCTAGTGCGCCAAAGAAGACGCTGAGAAAATCAATCAGCGAAAAAAGTCTGTCAATCGGCAGCGTCAGTCGAAGGCCCATTCCACTCACTCATCGCGTTTCCGGCGCGCATGTTACCCACGTAACTTTTCTTTCGATCGAACGATGGTACATTAAGCGCTCAAATTTTCTGAGGGGCGGCGGTTGTAACAACCGCCCCAACCCCTTCATTAACGTTTTGTGAAAAGTTGCACCGCAATTTCCATCGAAAGCTCACCTGCGCCTCACAGTTTTGGACACAGGCTTCAGTAATCTTCAGCTCTTGCAGCTACCGTGGCACCATCTTGCCATGCCCCACTATCCCCAAGCCCAACCCAAGCGTTCTCCACGAATTCGAGTTCCAAACAGTGAATCGATCCGCTTCAACCTGGGCGGCCGGCAGGTTTCCGCCGTTCTCCAGAAGATTTCGTTGACCGGCGGTCTGGCTCAATTCACCACCAGCATCGGCAGCGCGACCATCGCGGAAGCGAAATTGAACACCATCTCCGGCCAGGTCAGCGGCCTGGTGGAATTTTTGCCATCGCCCGACGGCAGCGCCACCTATCCGTTTCGCTTCATCGCGCTCAGTAACGAGGACTCTGCGCGGCTGAACAACACCATCAAGGTGATGCAGCAGCAGGGCTACGGCGCCTGAGATCTCGCCCGTAGAGCACTGCAGCGGTAACGCGCAACTGCGTCTCTTCTCTTTTACAAAACTTTACGCCCGCAGGCTGGAGTTCTTACACTGCCGGCCGAGCATCTGTGTTCTGATAGTCAAGCGTTGGGCCCTTGTTTTCCTGCCGTGCAGGCCACAGCTTTGGGAACCCTCTAGTGTTCCACCAATCAAAAGGAGACAGATTGCAATGAAGACAATCCATCAGTTGATTTTGCTGGCCGTGTGCATGCTGGCCGTGGGCGCATTCGCACAACAAAACCCGCCGGCCCAGGGCGGAGGCGACGACCAGTCCCGTCCGCGCCGCGGCATGCCCAGCGTTGACGATCAGGTCAAGAACCTCACGGAAAAGCTTTCTCTCAGCGAAGATCAGCAGGGTAAAGTGAAAACCATTCTGGAAGACGCGCGCAGCCAGACGACAAAGATTTTCCAGGATGACTCGATGTCACGCGAAGACAAAATGGCTAAGATGCGCACCCTGCGTGAAGCCTCCAATAGTAAGATTCGCGACCTGCTGACTGACGATCAGAAGAAAAAGTTCGACGACATGCAAAAGGAAATGCAGGAACGCATGCGCCAGCGCCAGCAAGGCGGCGGGGACAACAGCAATCCCAAGTAGCTTTTGCGGAAGGGCGCGCTACCGCTCAAGTTTGGACGCGCCCTTTCGGTCTTCAATCTGCAATCTTCGAGCAGCAGCGCTCACGTTCAACCAGCAACCCTTCCGCAAGCCAGAGCTGCTCGCCGTCCCTATCCAGAGCTGCTTACAGATTTTTGTATGCTTTCACGCTGAGTAATCGTGAGTTGGCCTGCCCTCCTCCGCCCGCAAACACGCATCACACAAGGACTGGCCGCCATACCGGAAGGAGACCACAAGTCAATGAACAAAGTTAGGGCCGTAATCTTTCTATGCACAGCCATGCTGGCAGTGGGGGCATTCGCGTTGCAGTACCCATCCGGCAGTCAACAACCCCAACCCCAGATGCAGCAACCGGGTATGCATGAGCCTTCGCAATCACAGCCGCCGCAAACGCCTTCGCAAAACCCGGGAGCCATGCAGCCGGGGCAGCAGGGCCAGCCGGGGCAGCAGCCTGGGGCCGCGCAATCTAATGCGGGATCAAATATTGATGAGCAGGTGCAAATCCTGTCGCAGCAGTTGAACCTCACGCCTGACCAGCAGGCCAAGGTAAAGACGGCACTGCAGGACCAGCACACGCAGGCCATGACCATCATCCAGGACAGCTCTCTGCAGCGTGAAGACAAGATCCAGAAGATCCATGCTCTGCGCGAAAGCACGATTGCCAAGGTCCGGGGCACGCTGACCAGCGACGAGCAGAAGACTAAGTTCGACCAGATGGTGCAGGCGCAGGATGACCGCCTGCATCAACAGCAACCGCAGCAGGCGCCACCGCCGCAGCCAAAGCCATAAGTTGCAATCCGCATCGAGCCCAAGAGGCGCCCTCACAAGGGGCGCCTTTTTAGCTGCTGGCAATTAGCATTAGCAAAAGAGTCAAACCAGGTCGGGCAGGCAGGATCGGTTAAAGGATGAGAGCTAATATATTCTTGGTTGATTCAATCTCATTTTAACCCGGAGTTTCGATGCGCATCGCCGCCGGCATGTTCATTGCTTTTCTGGCTTCGCTGGGTGGCCAGCAGCCACCGAATCTGACACCAGACTGGTGCCACAATCTGCCCCGCCCCGAATATCGCCAACTGGAACGCATCAGCGTGCCGGATAAGTGGTTTGAGCTTTACCGCATACGTCCGGGCGTGTTCGCCATCTATGAACCGCACCAGCAGGAAGAGGTCATCTCGTACCTCATCCTCGGCGACAAGCGCGCGGTGCTCTTCGATTCCGGCATGGGCATCAGCAACATAAAACAAGTAGTGGAGCATTTGACGCGCCTGCCCATCAGCGTCGTGAACTCGCATACGCACAATGACCACATCGGCGACAACTGGCGCTTCAGCAGCGTTTATGGCATGGACACGGCCTTCACTCGTGAGAGCGCCAAGGGCTCAATCGCAGATGCACAAGCCGAAATCGCCCCCGACATGCTCTGCGGACCTCTGCCCGCCGGTTTTAACCCCAGGACCTACCGCACGCGAGCGTTTCGGATTACGAACTGGCTGCACGGCGGAGATAAGATCGATCTTGGCGGCCGCATCCTGGAGGTGATCTCCACGCCGGGCCATACGCCGGATTCGATCGCGCTGTGGGACGCGCGGAACGGCCTGCTCTTCACCGGCGACATGTACTACCAGGGGCCCATCTATCTCTATCGACCGGAAACCAACCTGGATGCCTACGAAGCGTCGATCAGGAAGATGATAGCGCTGAACGCCAAGCTGCTGCTGCCATCCCATAACATTCCTGTGGGCGATCCGGCGGTTCTGCCTCGCGTGCTCGCTGCCATGGAACAGGTTCGCAGCGGAAAAGCCCAGCCGGTGAAGAGTGGCGGCAAAGTGGAATATAAGTTTGAGGGCTTTTCTTTTCTGATGAAGGGAAACTAACGCCTAGCAACTAGCAGCGAGCCAGCACTTATGCTTTAGCCAAAGCTGCCGACCTCGACAGCTTTGGCTAATTGCCAGTTGCTATTTGCCTATCGCTCTTTTGGCTGATTGCTGAGTGCTGATTGCTGAGTGCTCATTTTCCAATAACACCTTCTTCCTCTTCACGCCCCAACGATAGCCCGCCAGGCTGCCGTTTTTCTGCACCACGCGATGGCACGGCACCACCAGCGCTACAGGATTCGAAGCGCATGCGTTGGCTACGGCTCGCACGGCTTTCGGACGGCCGATTGCCGTAGCAACCTCAGCATAGCTGCGCGTTTCTCCGGATGGGATCTTGCGCAGCGTTTCCCACACCAGCTGCTGAAATGCCGTGCCTTGTATATCGAGAGGGATGTTAAGCGCGCCGGCCGTTCCTGCGAGCAGTTGCCTGATCTGTCCGGCTATCGGCGCCAGCCCTTCATCGTCGCGGATGATCTCGGCTGCGTCGAAGTCGTGCTTGAATTCGCGCAGAAGCGCAGCATCGCTCTCGCCGAACCGGACCGCGCACACGCCGCGCTCTGTAGTGGCGATCAATAATTTGCCCAACTCGGTTGGCTGCACAGTGTAGCGGATCTCGACTCCTTCGCCTTTGCGCCGGAAAGCTGAAGGCGTCATGCCGAGCTGTGCCGGAAGGCTTTCATACGCGCGGCTGCTGGAACTGTAGCCGGCTTCATAGATCGCATCGGTTACGCGCCCTTCGCTCAACAACGCCTGGCGAAATTTTCCGGCCCGGCGCGCCTGCTGGTACTGGCGAGGGCTGATGCCCAGCATGCGTTTGAACAATCGCTGAAAATGAAACGGGCTGATGGCCACGTGCCGCGAGATCGCGGTCAGGCTCAGCGTAATATCCAGGTTGTCATCAATATAGCGGCATGCGGCTTCGATTTTCTGCGCCTGCCGGTTGCGTTCCAGCGGCGAACAGCGCTGGCACGCTCTGTATCCAGCTTGCTGCGCCTGCGCAGGTGAATCGAAGAACTCCACGTTCTCAAGCCTGGGCCTGCGGCTGGGGCATGAAGGACGGCAAAAGACGCCGGTTGACCTCACGGCGTAGACGAATTGGCCGTCGGCCCGCGTATCGCGTGCCAACACCAAGGACCACTTCTGACTCGGACTGCCTGTTGTTTGTAGTTGCATTGTTTTTCTCCGCAAACCCACTCTACGAATTTGCGGCGCTGCATGCTATCCGCGGCTTGCGCTCAAAATAATCTTCTCTACTAATCATAATCCCAGGCCACCTAGCCGAATGGCGGATGCGGAACTCCCTTCCTTTCCCGCAAAGTGTCTTATGCAAGTCAACACAAGAAGGGAACCGAACATGGAAAAAATTTGGACAAAGCTGGCCGGCGAATTGGCGGATGCCTCCGGCGAAGCGGGAAAATCAATTGTGGGTGTTCACGGTGCGCGGCATTTTTCCAGCGCAATCGTCATCGCCGCGGATGTGGTGATCGGCGCCAGCCACGCCGTCCGCCGCGACGATGAAATCACCGTCGTAACTGCTCCGGGGCAAACCCTGGCGGCGCGAGTTGCCGGCCGCGATCCAGGGACCGATCTCGTCGTCCTGCGTGTGCAGGAACCATTGAATGCGCCTGTAGCTCGCTGGGGTTCAACGTCGGGCCTGCGCGTCGGGGAGTTGGTGCTGGCGTTGGCGCGCACCCGGCGCGGCAATGTGGTGGCAAGTTCAGGAATCATTTCCGGCCTGATCAACGCCCCTTTGCGCACCTGGCGGGGAGGCGAGATCGATCAATTTATCCGGCCCGACGTCACCTTCTATCCCGGATTCTCCGGCGGCCCGCTGGTGAACAGCCAGGGAGAGTTTCTCGGCATGAACACCGCCGGCCTGCACCGTTCCGGCATTACCGTGCCTTCTTCCACTGTGGCGCGCATCTCAGCCGAGCTCATGGAAAAAGGCCATGTGGAGCGGCCCTATCTCGGCCTGGCGATGCAGGCCGTTCCTGTGCCGGAATCGTTGCGCTCGCGCCTGAATCTAAAGGCAAGCGAAGCTCTGCTGCTGGTGCACGCTGAGCCGAAGAGCCCGGCCGAAAAAGCCGGCCTTTTGCTCGGCGACCTGCTGTTGACGCTTGACGGCAAGCCGGTAGCTGACACCGATTCGGTTCAGGAGATTCTGCGTGCGCGCAAGCCGGGGGACCGCATCGAAGCAGCCCTGGTTCGTGGAGGCGTGCAAACCACGTTGACGGTACAACTTGAAGCGAGATCAAGGCGCTGATCGGCTTGGATCATTGCGCCGGCCTCGGCCGCGGAAGCCAGATGTGCAGGGCGCTTCCATCCGGGTTATGCAGAAACAGGTCAACATCGCGAGCGTGATGGTGGTAGCCGCTGCGGCAACGCGCCGCTCCGCGCTCGCGCACATGATTTCCCAGGCATTGCCGGATCATGCGCACGTGATCTCCGATTCCCACCCGTCGCTCGACCGGCTCGCGGCCTGCGGTGCGGAGCTTCTGCTTTGCGACCTGGAGGCTCTTTCGCCCGCCGCGGCCCTGATCGATTTGCTGGCAAGCGCTCCCGCGGGAACGGGCGGCATCGCGCTCATCGACCATCCCGAGCCTGCGTGGGTGCGAGCGGCCCTGGCAGTGCCGGTGAACGCGATCCTGCCTCGTGATTCCGGCGTCGATGATCTGCGTCTGGCAATTCAGGCAGCGGACGCAGGCCTCGTCCTCCTCCATCCAACATCGGTGCGCGGATTGGCGGCTGCAACTTTTGCCGACAGCAAGATGGATGACGGAATCCTCGAGGAACTTACCGGCCGCGAATGCCAGGTGCTCCGCCTGGTGAGTTCTGGTTTCGGGAATAAGGAAATCGCCGATCGACTGGCCATCTCAGAACACACGGTGAAGTTCCACATCAGCTCCATTCTTGGCAAACTCAATGTCGCCAGCCGCACAGAAGCTGTGAGCCTGGGGATCAAACGCGGTCTGATTCCGATTTAATGCAGAAATCAAAACCGGTTAACGGCTTTCATTAGTTTTTTCTGAGATATCTGGACGTGCCCCATGCCGGCATTTGTACCGTCCTTACGTTCCTTCTTCGACCAATATTTATGCGCCGATTCCCGTCACCGGACTGAATCAGTGCATCTTAGTCAGTTGTCCCAATGACGTAGACCGCTCGAGGGTAATCGCGCATCTGAGAACATGTTATCCTCGAATTGCCACTCGTCTCCATTGCTCAAATTTTTGAAGAGCAGGAGAACAAGCTAGATGTATTCCTCCCCTGCGGCTCGCCGGCGTGCTCTCCAGTGGGTCGTGACATTATTGTTGCCGATTGCCGCGTGGAGCGTGGCCAGGTATAGTCTGCCTTTTTTCCACTCCGGTCCCGGAGTGTTCTTCATCGCTGCCGCCTGCATTTCCGCGGTCCTTGGCGGCCTGCCGACGGCCCTGGTGGGCGCGTTGCTGAACACGGCCGCCATGAACGGCTTTGCCTATCTTTATCAGCCAGGCAATTCGCTCACCAGCAATGAGCTGTGGTCAGCCTTGTTGATTGCCGTGGTTATGGTGGTGGGTCTGGCGCGGCAGAAATGGTCGGCTGCGGAGATGCTCGCCGGCCGCCTCAGCAGCGATCTGGCGCGCCTGCGCGATGAGTTGGAATCGCAACGCAGCGATCTTAAGCGCTTTCACGATCTCAGCGTGCGCCTCTCCAGTAATCTGGAACTGCAGCGACTGCTGCAGGACGTGCTCGCCTCCATCGCCGCTTTGCAGAAGACCGATCTGGGCATGCTATTGCTGTTGCCCGAACCTTTGAGCAAGAACCTGCATGTGGCTGCGCACGCCGGATTCACCACGGAACAGATCAATTTGTTTGGCGATTTCCCTGCCTCATTTTTCTCGCCCGACCGCCGCGTGCTGATTGAAGACATCGAAAAATCCGGTACCTACTTTCCGTTCATCGACGCCGCCGACAATGTGGGGTTCCGCTCCATTTTCAGCACGCCGATCATCAATGTCCGCGGCGAGGCCCTGGGCGTGGTGGTAACGTTCTTCCGCAAGCCGAACTCGCCCAGTGAGCGGCAATCGCGGCTGGTCGAGTTGTACGCGCGCCAGGCGGCCAACGCCCTGGACAACGCGCGGCTCTATCATGATTCGCTGCAAACCCTGGCCGCGGAACAGCAACGGACTGCGGTGTTGCGCTCCCTGGCGGAGGCTTCGGTCAAGATCAATTCCGCGCTGGCGCTGGATTCGCTCTTGCAGGCGATCACCGACCAGGCGCGCAACATCATTGGCGCGCGCCAGGCTCTGGCTACGCTGCTGCCGAAGGGCGAATTGAACCGCAGCATTACCTGCGTCTCCGTGGCGGAAGGGCAGACGGCGATCGAATTCGCTAAAGAAAGCTCAGAAATGTTCATGCTGGCCTGCAACCTGAACAAGCCGGTGCGGTTGAATGCGGGCGCCCGCGCCAACACCTGGGGACCGGTACGGCGCGCGACCGATGCTGCGCGCTATGGCTGGCTGGCTGCGCCGCTGCTCACTCGCGACGGGCGAAACCTCGGCTTGATCCAGGTTTCGCAGAAGCTGAGCGGGGATTTTTCCCCCGATGATGAAGCCATCCTCGTGCAGTTGACGCACATGGCCTCGGTGGCCATTGATAACGTGCGCCTCTACCGTGAAGCCCAGGAGCAGATTGCCGAGACCAAGCGCGCGCAGGAGATGCTGGAACGCAGCAAAGAGAGCATGAAGCTGGCGCAGGAGTATGTCGGCATCGGCATATGGGAGTGGGATTTGCAGACCGGCGCGCTGGTGTGGTCAGACGAGATTCGGCGGCTGCACGGAATCACTGTGGAAGAATTTGACGGCCGCTATGAAAGCTGGATGGAAAGCATTGTTCAGGAAGATCGCGCACAGGTGCACAGGTCCATTACCGACGCGCTGGCCAGCAATGGCGAGTATGAAGTGCAGTATCGCGTGACCTTCCCCGACAAGAGCGTGCACTGGCTCGAGGCGCGCGGGCGCACCATCCTGATCGGTGACACGCCCATGCGCATGCTGGGCGTGGCCATGGACGTGACTTCACGCAAGGCGGCGGAGAAAACCTTGCGTCAGTCAGAAAAGCTTGCGGCCACGGGCCGCCTGGCTGCCAGCATCGCGCATGAGATCAATAATCCGCTGGCTTCGGTGATGAATGCGTTGTATATCCTGCGCACCAGCGCAAAGGTCCCCGATTCCGCTTTGACATTCGTCAGGACCGCGGAGGAAGAGCTTGCGCGTGTAGTCCACATCACCAAGCAGACCCTCGGGTTCTATCGCGAAATCTCTTCGCCGGTCATGAGTTCTGTGCCGCAGCTGTTTGAAGAAGTGCTGACTGCTTACGACGCCAGGCTGGAACAGGGAAAGATTGTCGTACACAGACAATTTGCCGATGTCGGACAGTTGGCGGCGTTCCCCAGCGAACTGCGCCAGGTTTTCTCCAACCTGGTGTTAAACGCCATTGAAGCCAGCTCACCTTCAGGCAACATCTATATCCGCGTAAGGCATGCGCACGGCGGCAACGGCGTTGCCGGCATTCGTATTACCGTGGCCGACGATGGCTGCGGTATCGCGAAAGGGAACATGTCGCGCATCTTCGAGCCGTTCTTTACCACCAAGGAGTCCAAGGGCACAGGGTTAGGTTTGTGGGTAAGCCAGGGAATCGTGCAGAAACATCAGGGAAAGCTTCGCGTACGCAGCCGCACCGATAAGGCGCGGCACGGCACCTGTTGCACGGTCTTTCTGCCTTTCGCCGAATCTGAAAGCACAGCGCCAAGTGAACCGGTGGCCGCTCCGGAACAACCGGTTCACGATGAAGTGTTGGGAGCCGCCTCCGGTTCGGGCGACGATCGTTCAGCGGCGTAGGGTCAAAACGTATTCCAGGCAACAAGCCAGAGGCAAGATGAGGCGCGGTCTCGCCTTGCCGTCTGGCTTGAGCTTTTCGTGCAGCAGTTCAGCCGATCCTCGCGGCGGCGCCATTCCAGGCAAGGATCTTTCCCCTTGCCGGTGACGGGGGCCATGTCATATATGGCGCGATGAAGTTCGCCGGAACATAAAACGCGTCGGCTGACAAACTGCTGCTTCCTCTCTGAAGGCAAGGCTAGCAGTGGATTCCCAAAAACTCATTAAAGCGGTATTAGAGACTCTTAAAGTCCACCCTTGACTTTGGGAAAATGAAGGCCTCTGCCGCGGCTAACGCTCTTCATGTGTGGACGCTGCGACAATTGCGATACCGGTGTGATCGGCCGCTGCCACGATTTTCTCTCCGTCGAGAAAGAGGCATTTGCCGGCGTCCACGGCGAGGCAGGTTGCCCCGGCATGCTGCATGGTTTCTATGGTCTTCAGGCCGATCACCGGGACATCAAAACGCATGTCCTGGTTCGGCTTGGCCACTTTTATAACCGTCAGTGCGCGGCTGAGCACCGAATCGCCTTCATGGGACGTGCTCTTCATGATTTCTCCGGCGCGGAGGATCGTGGCATCAGTGCCTTCCATTGCTTCAACGGTTACACAGGCGGATTCGGCTATCACCACGGTCTGCCCGATATCGAATTGCGCAAGATGGCGCGCGACCCGCCGCCCATAATCGATATTTTTCTGTTCAGCTTCTGACGGCTTGCGATGGGTGAGCACGCCCGGCTTCGCCAGCAACGGCTCAAGGTAGGAGGTTGAGCTGATCAGATGAATGCCTTCATCTTCAAGGACTCTGGCTACCGCCCCAATCAGCGAATCCGTGTTCCTTGTGCCAAGCGAAAAAAGCACCTTGGCCAGGCGCCAATCCGGGCGAATGGCAGAGAAAATCTGCTTATGTTTCACCTGACCTGCCATGACCGCAGTGTTCACTCCTTCACGCTTGAAGGTATCAATCAGCTTGCCCAGTTCGCCCAGCGAGAGCCAATGGACAGCTACCGCGCCCCGATTCTCAATGCTCGGCGATGTCTCCTCTTTGATGGCAGCAACCACCACCTGAGCACCTTGAGCGCGCGCCGCGTCCAGCAGCAATAAAGGAAAGCTGCCGTTTCCGGCGATCAAACCAAGTTTTTTGTTTTCTGCCACTTCCAGATTTTAACAGTACGCCAATTTACGCCAAATTCGGGCATCTAAAAAATCCTGATCGCATCTTAACCAAGAAGTAAACACTTCGGGGATGCGGCAACCCCCAGTTGAACGAAGTTGGAACCCATGGCAGACCACCTGGACAGCACGCAATTAGTGCCCTTCAAAAGGCGCCGCAATGGTTACCATCTGCCTGGCCTGCGGAAGGAAGTAGAAGAAGAGATCATTGATCAAGTCGATCCCGAACTGCGGCCGGAGGAGCAGGGTTTTGTCCGCCATTACCTTGCTTACGCGGACGTCTTGCTTAAAAATGCCAAAGAGACTGAAGAAGGCGCGGATGTTGAAGACCTGGATGCTCCCAACGGTGATGAGACAGCTCAGGATCGCGGCAAGGTGCAGCAGATATCCCATTCCAATGGAAGGCGCTTCAACGGAAGTTCTGCAGCCAAAGAAGCAGCGTAATCTTCGAGACGTTCATCGCGCAGCGATGAATCTCAATAAACAAACTGACCCACTACCTAATCTTCAGGCATCCACCAACTACTCCCAGCACAACTGACAAGGTTACTTGATGATGCCGCGCTCGGAGGCTTCAATGAAACGCAGCAGCATCTCGACATCTTCTCCCTGATCGCCTTCCGACTTGAGCTTTTCCATCGCTTGTGTCGTGTTCAACCTGGAGTTCAGCAGAACGCGAAAGGCATGGTGGATCTTGCGAATCCGCTCCTGGCTGAAGCCACGCCGCTCCAATCCGACAGCGTTCATCCCGTAAGTCTGGGTATGGCGTGGGGTCACGCATTTCGAGAAGGGTAGAACATCTTTTGTGATAACCGTGCCCCCGCCGATGTAAGAGTGCGCTCCAATCCGTACAAACTGGTGCACCGGGCACAAAGCTCCTACCACCGCCCACTCTTCCACGGTCACATGTCCCGCCAGGGTGGAACCGTTGATCAGCATGGCGTGGTTGCCGATCGCGGAATCGTGGCCAACATGCGAATAAGCCATGATCAGTGTATGACTGCCCACCCGCGTAGTACCTCCGCCCTTGGCTGTTCCGCGATTGATAGTGACATACTCGCGGATCACGTTGTGATCGCCGATCTCCACGGAAGTTTTTTCGCCTTTATAGGTAACATCCTGGGGCTCAATGCCGATGGCGCAAAAAGGGAAGAAGCGATTGCCGGCGCCGATCTTCGCCGGACCATGAACCACTACGTGCGACATCAACTCACAGCTCTCCCCCAACTCCACGTCGGCGCCCACGACGCAGTATGGGCCAATCGAACATGAGGCGGGAACTCGCGCTGTGGGATCAATGATTGCTGTGGGATGGATCATTCCGTTGGTTCTGAGCCGGCTTCCGTATCTGCCTGGCTGCTGGGGCGATTGACAAGCTGGCAACTCAGGGTGGCTTCGCACACCAGCTTGCCGTTCACGAATCCCTTGCCTCCGATGCGCACGGCGATGCGTGACGAAATCGCTTTCCAGCTCAGCATCTCCACTTCCAGGCGAAGCTGATCGCCCGGCACCACCGGCCGGCGAAAACGCGCTTTCTCAATTCCGGTGAAAAAGATCACCTTGCCGCTGCGGTCTTCCACTTCCGTGAGCAGCAGCGCCCCACCCGCCTGGGCCATGGCTTCCACGATCAGCACGCCGGGCATGACGGGAAAGCCGGGAAAATGACCGGCAAAAAAAGGCTCATTGATGGTCACGTTTTTGAGCGCGACAATTTTTTTCTTGCGCTCAATCTCCAGCACCCGGTCGATCAGCAAAAAGGGATAACGATGAGGCAGAATGGCCTGAATTTGATTGATATCGAGCGGCCCGGATTTGGCGCCGTTCTCTATAGTCTGATCCGGATTTGTGGTGGCTGTCTCGTTCATCTTGAAGCGCGAATTATAGAAGATTTGTCGCCGGGTGGAAACCGCCGGAGCCGGCGAAGTCATCATTGGAACTATTGTATCGATAATGGAGAGGTGGTAACCTCCGCCGAAGAGAGCAGCGTCTAAAGTACCAGTGGCTCCGCGTATGCTCAGGCCGTTTTGACGAGCCCTTTCGCTTTACTTGATGTATTTTCGGGAGAAGCCGTGGTTCGAATGTAGATTTTTGATGATGTGAGATAGCCGGGATCGGGGGGACTCTAATGAAGAAGCAGCAAGCAGACGAGCGCTACCTGAGAATCGAAGAAATCAGGGCGGTTGCCGACCTGCGCATCATGCACTCCAAGGTCAACGAACTTTTTCAGGTTATTTCCGTTCTTAAGCGCCGCCATCCTGAGATGGCAATCCGGGAATATGCTGACCACAAAATGCTGGACGAAGATATCCGGCGTGTCGATGAAATCTATCTGTGGTTTATCGGGCTGAAGGAAGATGGCCTGAAATTGCGCAAGCGATAGCCGTTCTCGAAATTCCATTTTTCTTAAAATCTATAAACACCTTAGCTCCGCTTCTGCTCTCCTTGGGTACTCACGTGCTCATCTTTGGCGCTTTTGCGCACTTTCCTGTTTTGCGACGACGTTCTCCAGAGAGCAGCAGCTTGGCTTTTGAATTGCACTCGGAGTAGCCAACGTTGCAAGACAAAATTCCGGTTCCCCGAGGCCCATCACCATGAAGTACCCGTCCCTCCCCAGTTTCAAAACTCAACTCATCCTGGCAGCAGCCGTGTTGTGCGCGTCGCTGTCAGCTCAAGCCGCCTGTCCAACGCCGGCGAGCGGCAAGCTGGTGATCTGTCAGCCCAGCGCCAGCGCCACCGTCTACCAGGTTCCACATATTGAAGCTGTAGCCAATCCTTCTTCCGGCAGCATCACCAGCATGAAGGTTTATGTCGATAACAAGATCGTTTTCAGCAGCAGTGGAGCGGTGATTGACCTCTTTGAGGGCGGCGTGGTCAACGGCACGCATCATCTGTCGGTAAATGCATGGGACGATTTCGGCCGGCTCTACCGCGCCGAGCAGGTATTTGCCGTGACCGGCAACCTTCCCTCGTGCCCGCCGACGGCAGTCGGCGTGCGCATCTGCGCTCCAGGCGCCGGCCAGACTGCTTCCCAGAACCTGGCTCTTTCTCTCGGATTCAAGGGCAATGCCCCTATCAAGCGGGTTACGGCATACATTGGCAGCACTCCGGTCTTTGATCTCCCCGTGGCGCCAGGACAAACCCAGGTGCTGGGCAGCGGGAGCGCGACCACGGCTGGAACTCACACCCTGAACGTGGTGGCCCGGGATACCAACAATGTTGCCTATAAAAGCAGCATCAGCTTTAAGGCCTACTATGAAGGCGATTGCCCGCCCAAGGGAGGTGCGTGCAACCCGGGCATCTATCCCAACACTCCCAATGATGGTGAGGACGTGCAGTCCCCCTTCAGGGTCTCTGCCGGGGTCCAGTTCAATACAGCGTCGATCACGGCGATGAAGGTTTATGTTGACGGTCTGCAGGCGGGCGCTTCTTCCGGACCTACACTGGATCAGCCAGTCAACGCTGCGAGAGGCACGCATATTCTGGTGATCCAGGCATGGGACACCGCAGGCAAACTCTACCGGTTTACGGAGAATGTGAACGTGCAATAGAAAAAGGGTGTTCGATGGCGCTCTGAGGGCGCTCCTTCGTCGGAAAAACGGCAGCTCTTTACCGGGCTGCCGTTTTTGTTGCCGTAACCTTTCATGCCGTATCATTTGAGCCATGGCCACCGGCAAAACTGCAAATCAGTCCATTCTTTCTTATCTCGATTTCTGCCAGCAGCGCCAGGAGGAGATGCTTGCTCTGGTGCAGCGCATGGTGGAGATTGAATCTCCCAGCGACAACAAAACGGCCCTGGATCTAATGGGTGAATTCCTGGCGCATGTCTTTCAGCACTGGGGCGGCGAGCCGACGTTGTTTCAGGAGAAAGAGGCCGGCAACCATCTTAAGGTTGAATTTCCCGGCAATGCCGGCAAGCCGATTCTGCTGCTGGGACACTTCGATACTGTCTGGTCGATGGGCACCCTGGCCACGATGCCATTTCGTCTCGATTCAGGCCGCGCTTATGGCCCAGGTGTTTATGACATGAAAGCCGGCATCGCCATGATGTTCTATGCCGTCCGCGCGCTTTCTGCAGCAGGAGAGAACGGGCATCGCCCGGTGACCGTGTTGTTGGACACCGACGAAGAGGTTGGGAGCAAGACGGGGCGTCCGCTGGTGGAAGCCACGGCCAGGGGTTGCGAAGCCGTGCTGGTGTTGGAGCCATCTACGGGGCCTCAGGGCAAGCTGAAGACGTCGCGCAAGGGCGTGGGCGACATCACAATCCGCGTGCGCGGGGTCGCATCGCATTCCGGCGTGGATTTTGAGAAGGGGCATAGCGCGATCGTGGAGCTCTCGCGGCAGCTTCTTGAGGTGGTGAAATTCACTGACGCCGGCCGAGGCATCACCGTGAATCCCGGTGTGATTCAAGGCGGAACGCGGACGAATGTTGTTGCGGCCGAAGCTTCGGCCGGGGTTGATCTGCGCATTGCGCACGCCGCCGATGCTGCGGCGCTGGAACAAAAATTTGCTGCCCTCAAGCCATTCGACTCTGCCTGTTCGATTGAGCTCAAGGGCGGCATGAATCGCCCGCCCATGGAGCGAACCGAGGGTACGATTCGCCTGTTCCGGATTGCTCAGGAGCTCGGCCAGACGATCGGCATGAATGTGGAAGAGTCTTCGACCGGTGGCGGTTCGGATGGAAACTTCACCTCAGCCCTCGGCATTCCCACGCTCGACGGGCTCGGTGCTCTCGGCGAAGGTGCTCACGCGATCAACGAATCCATCGTGGTGGCTGAGCTACCCCGGCGGACGGCTCTGCTGGCCGGCCTGCTGCAGGCCCTTTGAAGCCCATGATTATTAATGATTATTAAAGAACTTAAGAGTCGAGTGCAACAAGTCTTTATTTGTCAATAGGTTACAACGTTACTTTGACTCGCTGGTGTAGTTGGCCTACAATCTCACTGAAGTAATCAATAAGCCCGACGGAAAGCTTCGCTCACTGCGCTGCTTCCTTCACTGGAGCACAACATGTTTGGTGGAAAACTTGGTATTCCGGAACTCCTAATCATACTCGTCATTGCATTGATTTTCTTTGGTCCCAGCAAGCTGGGCGATCTGGGCAAAGGCCTGGGCGATGCGATCAAGAATTTCAAAGGCGCGATGAAAGAGGGTGAGCAGGGTACTCCGGCTCAGCCTGCGGAAAAGAAGTAACCGCTTCGGTTCACTTCTAAAGCCCGTTCTTTCGCAAGATTTCTGTCACCAGAGACAGAGGCAATCCCACCACATTCGAATATTCCCCCTCGATGCGGTCGGTCCAGCGTGAGGCGCCGCCCTGGATGGCGTACGCTCCTGCTTTGTCCATCGGCTCACCGCCGTCGACGTATTGCTGAATTTCTTTCTCGGTAACCTCGCGAAAATAGACCTTTGTGGTTGATGAGCGCGTCTCGCTGCTTCCGTCGGGCAAGATCAGGCACACAGCTGTGGTAACGCTGTGGTCTCGGCCGGATAGAAGCCGAAGCATGCGCGTTGCGTCAGCTGCATCACCCGGCTTTCCCAGCACTTCCTGCTCGACAATCACGATCGTGTCGGCGCCCAGCACGCTTCGGTTGGGAAAACGCGCCGCTACGGCTGCTGCTTTCTCGCGCGCCAGGCGGCAAGCATAGTCGAGCGGCGGTTCGGCCTCATGCCGGTCTTCATTCACATGCGCAGGATGCACCTCAAAGGCGATCCCTGCCTCGCGCAGCAATTGCTGTCGGCGGGGCGAAGACGAAGCTAAAATCAGAACTGGTTTTTCCTGCTGAAGCATCCTCAGGGATACGGGCGTCACTCTCAAGATACGTGAACAGCCGCATGTTAAGCAAAATCGAGACCGGTATGCCCGGCGCTAATCTGAAGGGGAATCTCTGCCAATTTCGCGTCTGGGCGCCGGCAGCGCAGGGCGTGACGTTGCGCCTCAGCAACGAGCAGGGAACCAGGGACTGGCCCATGCAATCCACCGATGACGGCCACTTTGTTTTGCAAACTCAAGCCCACGCCGGTGACCGGTACTTCTACGTCGTCGACCAACACAAGCCCGTGCCCGATCCGGTCTCGCGGCTGCTGCCGGAAGGCGTGCATGGCCGGACAGAAATTGGTGATCCAGAGGATTTCGAATGGACTGACATTGGCTGGAGCGGATTACCGCTGGAGGACTACGTCATCTATGAGTTGCACATCGGCACGTTTACCGCGCAGGGAACGTTTGCTGCAGCGATCGCCAAACTGCCTTATCTGAAAAAGCTGGGCGTTAGCGTGATTGAGATCATGCCTGTAGCGGCTTTCCCAGGCACGCGCAATTGGGGCTATGACGGCGTCTCGCCTTACGCGGTACAGGCCAGCTACGGCGGACCCGCCGCTCTGAAGCGGCTGATCAACGCTGCCCATGAGATCGGCCTGGCCGTGATTCTCGACGTGGTTTACAACCATCTGGGCAATGAAGGCAATTATCTGCGGTGGTTTGGCCCATACTTCACCGCCAGGCATAAAACTCCCTGGGGCGAGGCCATCAACTATGACCAACCAGGCAGCGAGGGAGTGCGCCGTTATTTTGTGGAGAACGCACTCTACTGGATCCGCGAATACCACTTTGACGGTTTACGGCTGGATGCGGTGCAGACCATCTATGACGACTCACCCCGGCACATTCTTGCCGAGATCGCCGAGAATGTAGCCGCACTCGCGCTGGAACTTGGCCGCACGGTTTGCGTGATTGCCGAGACCGACGAGAACGATGAGAAGTTAGTGCGGCCTCGCGCGGCCGGCGGGTATGGCCTGGATGCAATCTGGAGCGATGACTTTCACCACGCCATCCATGCATTTTTCACCGGCGAGCGCAAAGGCTATTACCAGGATTTTGGCCGGCCCGAGCAAATCGCGAGAGCCTTGCAGGATGGCTTTGTGTATCAGGGCGAGCCATTCCAGTTCTGGGGCGGCGAGCCTCGCGGCACCAGCAGCGCCGGTATGCCGGCCCCGGCTCATGTCACGTGCCTGCAAAACCACGATCAGGTCGGCAATCGCGCGCGCGGCGAGAGGCTCACCGTGCTCATTCCGCGCGGTGCGCGCATGCTGGCGGCCGCGCTGCTCCTGCTTGCTCCTGAAACGCCTTTGCTTTTTATGGGCCAGGAGTTCGATGAGGTCAATCCCTTCTTGTTCTTCACCGACTACGGCGATCCGTCGCTGCAGAAAGCGGTGAGCGAAGGCCGGCGCGAGGAATTCAAGGATTTTGATTTCGCGGCAACCGAAGTTCCTGATCCACAGGATCCCGAGACCTTCACACATTCAAAGTTGAACTGGCAGCTGGTTCAGGGCGAGAACCTGATGCTGGACTGGTACGCGTCATTGCTCGCGCTGCGCAGAAAATATGTGACCAACTCCGAGCGCACGTGCCGTGTGGATTTATCGAATGGCATGATTCGCATGCAGCTGCCGCGCGATGAACCGGTGCTCCAGGTCTTTGCTCGCATCTCTGCTCGCAGCCAGGGGAAAGCTTCTCTGCCGGAGTTGACTGGACACTGGCAGAAGGCGCTGGCGGAGGAGGCAGATGGATTCGCGGTGAGCATCTGGGTGGAAGCGCCGGATGTCCGCTGAGAACGAACTGCCGGCAACTATCTCGCGGTCGCGAAGCGCACTCCTCCGGCGATAACTCTCGGCGTCGCGTAGGTGAAAATGGGCGTTGCCGCTGTTTGGATCCTGGTGTCAAAGACGTTGGCCGCGCTGGCGAACCATGTGAACTTGCCTGTTCGCTTTGAAACCGAGAGCCCGAGTTCCGCATATGCGTTCAACGGAAAAACATTCTGATCATCGTCGAACTGGTGGCTCGCTGTCCGAGCCAGCGCAATGATGGTCCAATGCCGCGGTGCTGTATACACGGCAGAAACAGTTCCGGAATGCGCCGGAACCTGGGGCACAAAATTGCCTACCAACAGTGGATTGGCGCTGAAGCTGCTGACGATGGAATGCACGTACTCATAACCGGCGCGGAGCTGTATCCCGGGCAGGTTCATCAGAAAGTCGATGTCGGCACCAAGCGTACGTAGTGCACCGATATTTTGCCGCTCACGCGTGATCAGGGCGGGCGTGGTGGTGAGAGTAATATTGCCCACAGGATCATCGACGTTCTCGCGGAAGAACACTCCGCTCACCATCAACCGGCGGCGCAAATAGCGGACCCCGGCTTCGCCTCCCTGCAGGTGCTCGGCCTGGAGCGCTTCATTGGCCAACGTGAGCACATTCCCCTGACGGAAGCCGCGGTAAAGCTCATTCAAGGTTGGTGCGCGGAACGCGGTGTAGGCGGTCGCGGTGAGCTGCCATTGATCCGTTAGGCCGTATACAACACCGGCTCTGGGGGTGTAGGACGTCTCCGTGTGCGAGTCCAGTGGAGTGAAGGTTGTGACGTTGGTGCTGAAGGGGGTAACACGATTGAATCCATCTTCGTTGGACCAGTGGTCAGCTCGCAGACCGGCTGTAGCGCGCAGCCGTCGCGTAATGGCGGCTGAGACTTCAGCAAAGCCGCCCAGCTGATTATTTCTTCCGCCTGCCGCGTTCAAGCTGGTGGGGATATTTGCGCTGAAGGCCGTTTCATCGGTTTCCCCGTGAATGAACCGGCCATCAACGCCGGCCGTGATTTCGAGAATCGAGACCGGCCGCATCCATTGCGACGAAAATCCAACCTGGTCAGACGGCGCCGTCTGCCAGCGAGTCAAGACCTCACTATTGCGGTCAGTGGCAACCGCGGAAAAGCTCTGGTGGTAATGTTCACCGGTGCCGTAAAGACGAAATGCAAACGCGTTCTTGCCTGCGACAGTATCGATCCCGCTGCTGAGCGCACCCAGATGAGTGCTGTTGATTTGCAAAACTGTCCCGTTGTTACGTTCCTCAGAAAACAAATCGCCGCTCAAAAATGCATTGCTCGTGCTGCCCAACTTGCGGTCAAAGCGAACACCGGCGCTAGTGAAGTTGAGCGCCGCAAAGGTATCCACCAGGCCGCGGTCGTCTGACGCAACAATAAATGCGCCGTCATTGTCAAAGTTTTCACCGGTGGCGGAAAGAAGCCACTTTCCGAATTGATGCGAAATGACGCCCTGAACATCGTGTCCGTACAAACTGTCGCCGGAAGCTTCGAGGGTAATGAGGTTTCCGTCGGGCTGTGTCATCAGGTCCACCACACCACCTACTGCGCTGCTGCCATAGAGTGATTCGCCGCCGCGAAGTACCTCGGCCCGGTCGATGGCGCTCCGCGGTACACGATCCCAGAATACCCAGCCTCCGAAGGCATCATTCAAGGGAATGCCATCATCCAGAACCAGCACGCGGCTGGCGCCGCTGGCGCCCACGCCCCTGGCAGTGGCTCCCAGAGTCGTCGGGTTTGCCGTAAGGCTGCTGCTGCGTCGGAAAAGAGTGAACCCCGGAATCTGGCGCAATCCATCATCCAGCGTGAGAACAGCATGGCTGTTCAACTCCGCAGGAGTGAGCGCAACGATGTTGGCTGCGGTTTCAGCCATCTGGGTTGGGGTGCGTTCGCCGGTTACCACTAACGTTTCACTGACGGGAGAGGGCTTGAGAGTAATGGTCAGTGATGAGACGGATTGGTCCCAATCCAGTGAAACGGAGGAAAAGCCGGGAGCTGAAACCTTTACCTTGCCTGATGGAGCAGGCGGCACGATCAGGAAAATGCCTGCAGCGTCAGTGCTGATGTTGCTGACCGTCTGGCCAAAGTCGAGCGCCACCTGCGCGCCGGCAATAGCAGCGCCAGTCTCGTCCACCACACGACCACGCACTTCGTGCGCTGCTATGGCTACGCGAGGCAACAGCGCCGCCAGAAGAAGACCGGAAGAAATAAGGGCGAGAAGCGATGTCCTTGCAGATCCCATGGTTCCCTCCAATTGCGTCAGGGGTGGTTTTCTGCTCAATGCGTTGATCACCTTCAATGCTGCACGTTAGTGCAAACCGAACACCACGAGCCTGGTCTTGGTTGCCACGTAGACCTTTCCGTTGATCACGGTTGGTACCGCCCATTTGGCGGGCTGTCCGATCGAAGGACTCCGATACAGCTCGTGGGAGACGTCCTTGGCGTCAAAGGCGTGCAGAGACCCGTCAAAGTTGAAGTCCACGGCCCAGACGATGCCGTTGCTGGATCCGTTTGACGAGACCACTGCCTGTCCGCCAGGGAAAGGAAAGACAAAGCTACCCTCGGAGGTAGGTGTTGTTGACAGTTTGCCGCTGGCGGCATCCAGAGAGAATGCCTTGATGACATCATTGTTACCGATAAAGTAAAGCGTCTGCTGGAAGAATGCTGGTGTGGTAAAGCAGTGGTCATCGTCCTGGAGGCCCGAGCCGCCAAGCTGGTTGTGGACGAGCTGGATAATCTGGTCGTCGTCCGTGTCGCCCTTCTTCCCCAAATTGTCACGATTGACGACATAGATGGGTTCATTCTTTCCGCAGACCACGGCTTCGTGCGGAAACGCTCCAGTCTGGTCAGGCACCAGCAGCACGCCTCCAGCGCCGAGATCGTGATCGCCGTCGTTCAGTTGATTGGCATTGAAGGGCGCCCAGTAATCAAGTACGTGGAGCGTGGCGTCCAGCTTGACGACGCTCTGGCCGTAGTCGGAGACGCCATCCCACGTGCCGTTACCGGCGGCGAGGAATATGTTGCCATTCTGATCTGCGGCCGGACCTGCCGCCCCCATCCATATGCCGCCTTCGGTGCCGGTGGGCGTCACGTTCCACACGGCGACCTGCGCCAGAGTGGCTGCATTGAAAGCGAACATAAAGCCGTGGTATGGCGGAATGTCCCCGTACGACGCGAAGGAGACGTAGACATTCCCATTGGCCAGCAGCAACGCGCAGCGCTCGAACTCCTGCTTGTCCACGAAGTCGGGAGCGCTCAGCACGGCGGGGCTGCCAGGCTTTTCCGCGCCGGTGGTAATGTCCAGCGCGTGCAGTTTGTTCATGAAAACGCCATTCTCCACCGTTTGCACGAGCGCATAAATAGTTCCGCTTTTGTCATCAATGACAGGCGTTGCGGTTATGCCGACCTCAGGTTGCACGGGAATCTCCGGATTGCCCGCAGTCTGCACCGTCGTAATGCCGGGACCAAGAAAGCTTTTGTGCCACAGAGGCGCACCAGCGGCATCGGCGTCGAAAGCGTACACGCTCGCGTGTTCCGTTGCGACAAAGACCACATTGTGATTTGCGCCTCCAATGCTCACGCCGGCAACGTACAGGGGTTGGGCGAAGGTCCATCCATCCACGGGAACAGAAAACTTTTCTCCGAATTGTGCAGAGTTCACGTTGGCCGGAGTCAGCACGGTCTCATTCGGCTGCAGGCCGGTCCGCTGATTGTCGTTTTTCCAGGTTAGATAGCCCGTGGGAGTGGCGGGGGTTGTTGGCGTGGGTGTCGGCGATGGGTCTGATGTGCCGCCACTCCCGCTGCTTGTATCCAGGCCCGTGCATTGTGCAATCAGGGCGATGATCGCAGCGAGAAGGAGCACCAAACCAACCTGCCGCAGGTAACCCGGAATTGGTCTTGACATCACGCGAACCTCCCGGCAGGTGAGTCCCTGCTGGAAGTGTGAGTTCGCGCGACCGAATGTAAGTTGTGCGCCGAAATGCGCAATGAGGAGGTCTGTTTAACCGGCGTTTAACATACGATCAATCCTATGTACCATGAAGTAAAGGTCGTCCAGCTTCGCAGAGCGCCTGGTCGATTGCAGCGAATCGGTGAATCGGATCGCGATTGTTAAGGATCATTAACAATCGCTCACCTGATTCCTACCTGACCCTTTACCGAATCAATCAGCTTCTTTGAATCCCAGCCAACGCCGTCTTTAAAGACCAGCTCCACGTTTTCGATATCGCTGATGGTTGTGGAGGGATCGCCTTTCACCAGCATGATGTCCGCCTGCTTGCCGGCAGCAAGCGAACCGACGTGATCGGCTTCGCCGAGGAACTGGGCGCCGTTCAGGGTAGCGATTTTGACGGCTTCCAGCGGCGTGAAGCCTGCGTCAACCAGCAGCTCAACTTCGCGTTGGTCGCCAAAGCCGGCGATGATGCCGCCGATGCCGGTTGGATCGAGGCCGGCCAGCAACGTTCCACCGGCTTTCACGAAGGCGCGTTCAAATTCCATTTCTTTCGGGAACATCGTGGGCCATGGGCTCTGCTGGTTGCGCGCGATGCGAGCGCGGTTCGCTTGATAAGCCTTGCGCGCGTCGTCGCTGAGCAGGTCGAGCACTCTCTGCGGTACGTCAGGCCGCGAGGGCACAAATTGTTCGAAGACCGGCAAAGTAGAGGTTAAAGCCACGTGCCGGCTGACCAGAGTCTGAATCGTGGTTTGGATCGGTTCGCTGGAGATCTCAAGCTTTGCGGCGGCAGCAGCGGCCTGATTAGGATTGGGACAGACATCCGGCTTCTTGTCGGGATGAAATTCCGTGTCGACGGTCAAACCGTGCTCCAGATCGTCGATGCCAAGGTCGGCGGCCTCGCGAAAGCCGATGGAGCACAGATGTCCGGTGACCTTGACGCCGTGCTTGTGCGCCGTGTCGATCACCGCTTTCAGCTCAGCGCGAGTGATGAAGTTATAAACCTTGAACGAACGCGAGCCCTCGGCAATCCAGTACTCCACGGTGCGGGTGGCATCGTCAGGACCGGTGAGCTGATGCAGCTGCAGCAGCGGAATGCCTTCGCCTTCCATGTAAGGACCGGTGGCGTTGATTTTGGGCCCGGGAATCTTTCCGGCGTCGACGGCTTTCTTGATTTCGAGATCGGTGTAGGGCTCCATGCTGCCGGTGGTGCGGATGGTAGTCACTCCCAGCGCAAGATAGAGCCGGGGAAAGCTGAACGGCATGTCATGGTAAAGGCCGCCGCCTGAGGGATAAAAAAGATGGTCGTGCATGCCGACCAGGCCGGGGAGCGCGGAGTAACCGGCAAAATCCATGCGATTCGCATCCGCGGGGACCGGCACTGCGCCTGCTTTGCCGATGGCCGTGATCTTTCCGCCGGAGATCACGATCGTCTGGTCAGCCTGCGCCGGAGCGCCGGTGCCGTCGATCACGCGCACATGTTCCAGAGCGATCACGGGTGACTGCACCCGGATGAAATCCTTGGTGGACGGTGCGGTCTGGGGTTGCGCTAAGCAAGTTACCGTGCAAAGGAGGATAGCAAGAGCAAATAGAATTCGTCGCATGAAGTCACCTGGAGGGACTCCGAAGGATACTTGCGAGCACGAATCTGTGCAACCCGCTGCGGCTATGGGCTCGCGCCCCGATGCTAAAATAGAAGACTAAAGCCCATCCGCATGGACCGCACACGTATCCGCAACTTTGCCATCATCGCCCACATCGACCATGGCAAATCCACGCTTTCAGACCGCCTGCTGGAGCTGACCGGAGCTCTCTCTCAGCGCGAGATGCAGGAGCAGGTGCTGGACGCGATGGACCTGGAGCGGGAGCGCGGCATCACCATCAAAGCCCATGCCGTTCGCATGAAGTACACAGCCAAGGACGGCCAGGAATACCAGCTCAACCTGATCGATACGCCCGGCCACGTGGATTTTTCCTATGAAGTCTCGCGCTCGCTGGCTTCGTGCGAGGGCGCGCTGCTGGTGGTTGACGCTTCACAGGGCGTGGAAGCGCAGACGCTGGCCAATGCTTACCTGGCTATCAATCATGGCCTGGAAATCATTCCCGTCATCAACAAAATCGATCTGCCCAGCGCCGATATCGGGCGCGTGAAGGAGATGATCGAGCAGACCGTGGGCCTGGATACGAAAGACGCAATGCTGGTGAGCGCCAAGAGCGGGCTGGGTGTTCCCGAACTGCTGGAAGCGGTCGTACACCGGCTGCCGCCTCCCAAGGGCGCTCCCGGCAATCCGCTGCAGGCGCTGATTTTCGACTCCTGGTTTGATCCTTATCGTGGCGTGATTGTGCTGTCGCGCATCTTCCAGGGCACGCTTCGCAAGGGCATGAAGGTCCGTTTGTGGTGGAACGGAAAAGTTCTGGAAGTAGAGACCCTGGGCGTGCTCACACCCAAGCCCGTGGAGATCGATCAACTGGTTGCGGGCGAAGTGGGCTTCATGATCGCCAACAACAAGAACGTCGCTGATACCAAGATTGGCGACACCATCACAGACGATGAGCGCCCGGCGATTGAGCCTCTGCCCGGTTTCGAAGACATCAAGCCCATGGTGTTTGCGGGGCTCTACACGGTGGACGCGCATGAGCATACCGCGCTGCGCGAAGCACTGGAAAAATTGCGGCTCAACGATTCTTCGTTCTTTTTTGAGCCGGAGAGTTCAGCGGCGCTGGGCTTTGGTTTTCGCTGCGGATTTCTTGGGCTGCTGCACATGGAGATCATCCAGGAGCGCCTGGAGCGCGAGTTCGGCCTGGATTTGATTACTACGGCTCCGGGCGTGCGCTACCACATCACCAAGACCGACGGAGAAAAGATCGAAGTCGACAATCCTTCACGCTGGCCCAACCAGAGTGAGATTTCGAAGATTGAAGAGCCGGTGATCAAGGCCACGATTCTGACCAATGAAGAATACGTCGGCGGCATTCTGAAGCTGGTGGAAGAGAAACGCGGCAAGCAAAAAGGTTTTGAATATGTGAGCTCCAGCCGCGTGATGCTGACCTACGAGTTGCCGCTGAATGAGATCGTGCTCGATTTTTACGACAAGCTGAAGACCATCTCGCGCGGCTACGCATCGCTCGACTATCACCTGGCGGGAAACTGGGAGTCGCCCATGGTGAAGCTCGACATACTGGTGGCGGGCGATCCGGTGGATGCGCTTTCGATCATCGTGCACCGGGATTTTGCTTACGATCGCGGACGCGCCCTGGTTTCAAAGATGCGGGAGCTGATTCCGCGCCAGATGTTCGAGGTTGCCATACAGGCCTCCATCGGGGCGAAGATCATTGCCCGGGAGACCGTGGCGGCCATCCGTAAAAACGTTCTCGCCAAGTGCTATGGCGGCGATATCACCCGCAAGCGCAAACTCCTGGAAAAGCAGAAAGAGGGGAAAAAGCGCATGAAGCGTATTGGCAAGGTGGACATTCCCCAAGAGGCCTTTCTGGCCGTGCTTAAGGTGGGAGAAAACGCCTGATGCCCTTTGTTAATAGAATGTTGCAGTCGATGAATGTGCAAATCTCAAGTTCCTGCACCGCCAGAGTTGCTCGGTTTGTTGTGCACTACCTCGCACCAAATTGAGAGCATCTAAACGCATGAAAATAAACTATTTGCAATTTGCAGCGGTAGTAGGGCAGAAACCGTTAAGTCATTGAAAAATCGTTAGTCCTGGCCATCTACCGCGGCAAATATGCACAGACTTTTCCACAGCTGTTCTGTGGAAACAGCCCGTCATCGCTGATCCCGGGTAAAGTGCACGGTGATAAACGTTTCTACCTCTACCGCTTGGCCATTCAGGACATAAGGACGATACCGCCATTGGCTGACCGCATCCTGCGCAGCACGGGCCAAGAGGGGATGTCCGCTGATCACATTCAGGCTGATGATTGATCCGTCGCGCGCGATGATGGCGTGGAGCTTTACATCGCCCTGAACGCCCGTGATCACCGCCATCCGCGGGTAAACAGGTTCCACGCGATGCAACAACTGGGCTGGCGACGGCTCTGATATGCGGAGAGGCTTGCGATCCAGGGTGACGTCGGAGCGCTCTCCATTGCCGTTGCCAATCTCAGGCATCCGATCGTTTGAGCCGATGTCGGTCCTAGGCCGCACTTCCGCTGGATTTGAGGTTGTGATTGTCGGAGGACCAATGGTGATCCTATTTGGGTTGTTGCTAATCAGTACGACCGCCATCTCCCGTGGGGCAGACGTCGCCGGGCCTGATCTCGGGGAGCGGTTGGGTGTAGGTTTCACGCGCTCAACGGGAACTCGCGTCAACGGTACAGGAGGCTGCACGCGCGCCGAGAGCGGAATGACACCGGTGGAGAGCAGCGGCACAATCACCACGACGGCTGCGATGATGGTTTCGACCGTGAAAGCGGTAGCCATGGGCCACCGCTTGCGTTTACGCGTAGCGGGTGAAGATTCAAGCAGGGTATCTGCGAACATCCTTCGTACCTCCGACAGAGAAATTTGACACCGGAGGCGCGGCGCGATGTTCCGTGAATGCCGAAAATAAAAAGGCCGCCACGCGGGCGGCCTTTAAGAATTTGCAGGAACAATTACTGTTTCTTCGGTGTCGGGGCGGCTGGAGGAGTGGTCGTCTTCGGAGCTGGAGCGGCCGGCCGAGTTGCAGCGGCTCCCGCCGGTCTTGCCGCCGGCGCACCGGCCGGATTCTCCGCGTTGTAAGCATCCACCAGTTCTTTCGTGATTACTGTGCCCTGCGTCGCCCAGAGGACCGGAGAGGTTTGCGGATTGGAGACGTCGAGCACCACCGCGTAGCCGTGGGTTTCAGAGTATTTTTGCAGGGTCACCAGCATCTTTGCGCCGATGCGGTTGGCCAACTCCGACTCCTGCTGCTGATATTCAGCCTGGGCATCTTCAAAATTGCGTTGCAGAGCTTTTTGCTTGGTTTCAATGGTGCGCGCGCGGGCAGTTCTTTCATCGTCATTCAGTTTGGGGCCCTGCGTTTCCAGGTCCTTCTTCATCTTTTCGACTTCGTCGTTCTGGGCCTTCAACTCTGCCTGTTTGGGACCGAACTTCTGCTGCAGCGCATCAAATTCTTTCTTGCCCTCTTCGGAGGCCAGGATGGCTTCCTGAATATTGAGAACACCAATCCGTGTTGGCGCCGGACCTGGAGTAGTAGCTGCAGGCCCAGGCGCGGATACGGGTGCAGCCGCGGCTTGCGCGAAAACGGCTGGTGAGAAGGCTGCGCTCAGGCCGAAGCTGAGGGCCAGAATTTGAATTTTTGACATGCTCATGGGATTTTACTTGCTCCTTAAATTTCAATTCCATCGTGCGCGTCCGCGTTCCTAGCGGACCTTACGGTTTCTTGGGTGTCGCCGAACCTGCCGGCGGACGTGCTGCATTTCCGGTTCCCGGACGCGGCGCCGTGCTGCTGGCCGCAGGTTTTGCTGCCGGTGCGGCTACAGGTGACGCAGTGTTGTAAGCCTCCACCAGTTCCTTGGTGATATCAGTGGCGGGGCTGGCATACAGCACCGGCGTCTGCGGATTGGAAACGTCCAGCACCATCGCATAGCCGTTTTCCTTGGCGTACTTTTCCATTACATCCAGCATTTTCTTGCCCAGCCGGCTCAGAATCTCCTGCTCTGACTGCTGAACTTCATTCTGGAAATCTTCGTAGTTGCGCTGAAAGGCCTTCTGCTTGTCGGTCGCGACTTTGATTCGATTATTGCGTTCTTCGTCGCTGAGTTTGGCCCCCTGCGTCTCGAGCTGCTTTTTCAGACCCTCGACTTCGTCGTTCTGCGCCTTCAGAGCGGCCTGCCGTGTAGAGAACTTCTGCTCCAGTGCATCCGTCTCTTTCTTACCCTCATTGGTGTTGGCAATCGCCTGCTGAATATTGACGATGGCAATTTTATTGCCTGCAGGCGAGGCGGCAGCCGCCTGCGCCACGGAGCTTGCCGGCGCACCCAGTGTCAGGGCAAGAGCAAAAGCCAGGACGCTGCCTTTTAAATTCTTTGACATGAAATGTTGGACTCCTTAGTGGTTGTTACGTAACAATTCGTCGCGATGCTCGCTTTTCTGGACCGCTCAGTGAATGCAGTGAAATCTGCGGGGGGACGAATATACCCAAAATTATAGGTTGTGGCCTCCGGCAGCGTCAAACAAGTGTTTCTCCTTAGAAAGTAGTACTAATGGTGAATCTAAACGTCTTTTTCGGCTCCTGGAGACGAAAATCCGGAGCCAGCGTGGCAATCGCCGATTGGAAGCTGAAGTCGCCTGCTGCACCCGGCGGGAACATACTGCGCGTGATCGGGCTGGGCGAGTGGACGATGGTATCCAGAGTCAGCGGGTTATACGCATAGTAAATACGGAACGGCTGCTGCACGATAGGCAGAAGCACCTGCAACTCCAGTCCGGTGGACATGCGCGGAACATAGTTGGTGCCGGCAACGGGCTTCAAATCGCCGTTGATCGGTATGCCGGTGCCGCCGGAACACTGGAAATTCACAACGGCCGGGCAGCCGAAGATGGTGCTGTTCAGCTGGGTCAGCGAATCGCCGGCGATCTTGAGCTGAGAAGGTAGTGTGACAAAGTCCATGCCGAAATCCGCAAAGGGCGCCAGCGTCACCGGGCCGACGACGTGAATGCGATATTCGACGTTGGTGAAGAACGAAGTGTCGCCGCCCGGCAGGGTGATGTTGTTGACCGGCAGCGGGATCTGTACGTTGCCGCGGCGCGGATTGGTCGGATCAAGCGGAACCGCGCTGCCGTCAGGATTTTGCAGCTGGAAGAGTTGCACCGTATTGACGAACACGTAAGGCGAAACCGTGCGGATGTCAAAGCCGCGGAGATCGTTTTCACCGCCCATATAGAAACGCTGATAGGGCGGGGCTACGGTTCCACCAAAGCCATCAATGAAGCTGGCCTGGAAGTGCACGCCCAGCGTGTTCTGCTTGAACAACGGCTTCCACTGCGTGAAGGTCAGCAGCGGACGATAGAACTTGACGTTTCCTCCCAGCCCGGCAACTTCGGTGGAAAGAAAGAAGCTCCTTCCACGATGCGGGCGGATCGGACTGTCGATGGTGCTGAAGCTGAACGAGGGCGTAACTGAGCTGGTGATGATTCCCTGCAATGCATTCGGACCCGAAATGTTGCGGAAGTTGAGGGTCTCAAACAAATTGCGCGACGCGTCGCTGAAGGTGTTGATGGTGGTGTTGTCCAGCGCATAGGTCAGACCGACGCGCTTGAAGGAATGCCCCAGCAGATAACTGGAAGACGCGGTAAAACCGGTGCTGGACTGGTTGTAATTCAGAAGCTGATTGAGGACGCTCGAGGGCAGGTTGAGTTGCTGTCCGGCGAGAATTGACGCCTGGCGCGCCTGATTGAAATCATACTTGCGGCTGTAAACTGTGAAACCGAGCGTCAGCGGCCGGTCAAACATATACGGCTCGGTAAAGCCGAACAGCAACACGCGGGAAAGGCTGCCTACATTGGCCTGCACCTGGAGCGTTTCGCCCAGACCCAGGAAGTTATTGGTCTCATAGTTCAGGCCGATGAAAGACCCTTCCAGACCGCTCACGCCACCGGTAAGGCCGATGCTGTTTTTGCCCTTTTCCTTGACTTTGACCGTGAGATCCACCGTTCCGTCCTGCTCGTTCAGCTTGCGTTCGGTGTCATCCTCGGCCTTGAGAGTGTCAAAGTAATTCAGCTGGTTCAGACGCAGAACGCTGAGCTCCCACAGACGGCTGTTAAAGACCTGGCCTTCCTGAACCAGCAGTTCGCGCCGGATCACGCGGTCGCGCGTGGTGGTATTGCCCTGGAACTCGATGCGGCGGACAAAGAACGGCTTGCCTTCGTCAACTTCAACGTTCAGCGTGATCAGTTTGTGCTCGTCATCAATCTCCGTAGTGGGCACGGGGGTGAAGTTGATGTAACCAAATTCACCGTAAGCCTTGCGCATGTTTTCGATCCCCTTGCCGATCAGATGGTTGTCAAACGTATCGCCATCTTTAATGGGGAAGAGGTTGCGCAAAAGCGTGGTGTTCTTGATGGCCTGCGTGTTCTTGAAGTTAATGGCCTTCAGCTTGTATTTATCGCCTTCCTCGACGGGAATGGTGATGTCCATTACCTTGCCCTTGCCGCTTTGCGCGAAAGGAACGTGCATCTTCGAATTGGTGTCCCGCAGCTGCGTCTTGGGGTCATCGACTACGGCCTTAAAGTAGCCGTGCTGCTGCATGGCGTCGCGAACGCGCTCGGTGTCTTCTTCCAGCTTGGAAGCGTCAAAAGTCTTGGCAAAGAGGTTTTCAAGAAAAATGGAATTGGGGATGCCAATGGGCTTCAGGTTCTTCATGGCCGCGCGCAGGGTGCGGCTATTCACGTGTTTATTGCCCTTGAAGGCGATCTTGCCGACCTTCACTTTCGGACCTTCCTTGATATTGAAGGTAACGGTCACGGACGCCGGCGGAACCTGCTGCACCTGGACGGTGATGGTGGCAAACTGCCTTCCGTGTTCAGCCAGCAGCTGCTGCAGCACCACCTTGGCCTTGATCACCTTGGTCGGATCATAGGGGCTATCAACCGTGAGTGGGACTTTGGTCTTCTTATAGCGGTCCAGCACGTCGCTCATGGAAACCGCATTCAGTCCCTTGTAGTCGATGGTGCGGATCGTCGGCTTTTCGCGAACGTAGATGTGAATGGTCCAGCCCTTGGCCGTTTGCTCGCGTTCCATGCGGACATCTTCAAAATAGCCGCTGTTCCATACCGAGCGCAGGTCGCGCTGCAGGGCGGCTTCATCGTAGACATCGCCGTTGCGCGTATAGATACGAGCCTTAATCGTTTCTGTGGGGATGCGCCTGTTTCCGATGACGTCAATGTTCTCTATGATTTGTCCGGCTTGTGGAGCGGCTTGTTCGGCTCGTGGAGCAGCATGAACCGTCTTCGGAAGCGCACCGAAGAGAAAAAAGCCAAGGATCAGCGCCAAGGGCCCGATCCGTGCGGCGTGCTTAGGACTGGATTCCTCAAAAAACGACGAAGCTATATGACTACCCTCAGAACAAGGTGGGAAAACCCAGATTATACGGGAGTTATTGCCGAAGTGCCACTTGGACATACCCTTAATCCCTAAATCCTCAAACCAACGCCAGAGTTGAGTAAAAGGAAGCCCCGAATCTCAGTCCTTTGCCCGTCTGGGCAGTCTACTCCCCGAACATGGAACGCAGCTGAACGAGAAGCTTGCAAGGTTTTTTTGATATATGGTGAGGTTTCTGTTACATCGTTGGTGAAATAAATCAGGGCGGGTGCGCGAGGGAGGACCACATGAGGGCATTAACGCTGTTGCTTTTGGTGCTGTTCGTTAGTTTTTACTGCTGCGGTCAAGGGTTCCCGTCCGCTCCGGCCCAGGATGGTGCTGCAAAAAATGAAAAATCTGACCCTATTCCGAAAATCAGACGAGCCAGACCGAAGGTTTCACTGCAGGGGGCGCTGAAACTTGCCGAGGACTTCATCAGCCAACAGAACATCGATATTGGCCCATTCTGGCTGTATCGCGCCACTTACATGCTGGAAGGAGACGAAAAGACGCCTGATCAGGACAAAATCCCTGGCTGGCATTTCTTGTGGATCAAGGAGAACGGGTATCTGGGTGACGAAGTTGAGATTTTTGTTGATATGAATGGCAAGGCCTATCGGATGCCTTCAATGTAGCCGACAAACCAGATCCTTCGCTTCGCTCAGGATTTCGCCTGCGGGCTCCCGCTGCGCTCACGCCCGCATACCGGCTCAACCTCAACCAAACATGAATAAAAGGTCGCTCCGCCGCCGATATCGGTCAGTGTCTCTGAGGTCAGGCTGTTGATGCTCTTGCCGTCCGGAGTAAAGCGGTTGGCATTCAGCCGGGCAGCCACGACTCCTGGCTGCACTGCGCCGTTCACATGCGCCCGCAACTGTACCTGGCCTCGCTGGTTGAAGACCCGGACCCAGTCGCCTTCGTGAATGCCGCGTTTTTCGGCGTCTACGACGTGTATCTCCAGCAGCTCCGGGTGCTCCATCTTCTGAATCGACGGGATATTGGTAAACGAGCTGTTGAGGAAGTTATCCGCCTTCCGTGCCAGAAGTTCCAGCGGGAATTGCCTGGCGCGGGAAGACAGTCGCGATTCGTCCGGCGGGACAAAAGAGACGATGGGGTCGAGGCCCTTGGCCTTCAGATCTTCACTGTACAACTCCGCTTTGCCGCTGGCTGTGGCAAAGCCGCCCTGGGCGAAGGGCAGAAAGGGGCCATCGCCGAGGTTGAGGCGTATGTGACCTTCAGTTTCGAGGCGCTCCCGCGTAAGGCCATCGAGCCATTTTTCCCAGCCGGCCGGCCTTGCAATCGGCGCCGGAGAGAGTGTTGTATCGATCAGTGAATCGACGCTCTCGCGGAAGCAGTCATCGGTGAATCCCATGCGCTGGGCCAGGGTGCTGAACAGATCGGTATTGGAGCGGCACTCGCCCAGGGGCTCAATTGCCTGGCTGGATAATTGAAGATATGTGTGCCCGTAGGCCTTGTTCAGATCCTTGTGTTCCAGAAACGTTGTCGCAGGCAGAACAATGTCGGCGTACCGGGTGGTATCAGTAAAAAACTGCTCGTGGACCACGGTGAAAAGATCAGGGCGCAGAAAGCCGCGCAGCACATCATGATGGTTCGGCGCGACCACAGCGGGATTCGAGTTGTAAACAAAAACCGCCTTCACCGGCGGATCCGAGAGCTGGTTCAGCGCCTTGCCCAGCTCGGACATGTTGACGATGCGCGCCGGACGTCCAAGAGGACTTTTTGTCATCAGATCAGGACGCTCCAGCCCGTGCACGTTCATGTAAAAAGCGCCGCTGGTGGAAAGCTGCAATCCGCCCCCGACTTCCGCCCATGCACCGGTGATGCACGGCAGCATGGCAACAGCTCGCATGGCCGACCCGCCGTTCTGCGAGCGTTGTATGCCGTAGTTGACGCGAATTGCCGCCGGGCGCACTGTGGCGTATTCACGGGCAAGCTTTCTGATGTCGTCGGCGCTGATTCCCGTCCAGGCGGAAACGCGCTCCGGCGGATAATCCTGCACCCGTTCTTTGAGCTGATCGAAGCCGAGAGTGTACTTGCTGACGTAGCCGGCGTTATAGAGATTTTCATTGATGATGACGTGCATCATTCCGAGCGCGAGGGCCACGTCCGTTCCGGGATTAATGGGCAGATACCAGTCGGCGCAACGGGCGGTGCGCGTCTTATACGGATCGATCACCACCAGCTTGGCGCCTTTGCGGCGCGCTTCCTCAATGAACGGCCATAGATGAACGTTGGTGGCATGGATATTGGCTCCCCAGGCGATGATGTACTTCGCATCGCGAAACGCCTGCGGTTCCATGCCCACGCCACGGCCGATCACACTGACCAGGCCTGCGCCTCCGGCGGAAGCACAGATGGTGCGGTCCAGTTGGGAAGCGCCCAGTCGATAGAAGAAGCGATGCGCCATGCCGGAATAGCTGAGCAAGGCCATGTTGCCGGCGTAGGAATAAGGAAGAATCGCTTCGGACCCAAAATCATCGGAGATCCGCTGCAAGCGCTCGGAAATCTCATGCAGCGCTTCGTCCCAGGAGATGCGGGTGAAGTCGCTGGCATCGCCCTTGCCCTGTCCTTTCGGTGCGTGCCGGCGCATGGGATAAAGCAAGCGCTCCGGCGAGTAGACGCGATCCAGATACTTGGTGACCTTAGCGCACAGGAACCCACGCGTTACCGGATGCGTGGGATCGCCCTGAACCCGTGTGGCCCGGCCGTCTTCCACCGTTACCAAAATGCCGCAGGCGTCAGGGCAGTCATGCGAGCAGACGGCATGAACAACCTTCTTCATAGAGACATTATAGTGGGCCGTGCAAATCTCTTAGCGCATAAGGAGATATCGGAAAACGATAGTAATCCTCTGAGCCGCCGCGGTAACAAAGCTGATCTTCAACCCAAGCGGAGAGCGGGTCCCCGGCACGCGTGCACTTCGCGTGACGGGCAGGAGGCCGCCTTGCGCGCCGAGTCGCACGCCTCCGGCGCACAGGCTTTTACCAGGAGCAACGTACACTGGCGGTGTGGAGCGAAGCGACAATAAAAAAGCGCCAGTATGTACCGGCGCTTGAAAGGGCTTAGTTCTTACGGCTACGGCAGGATGTATCTGAGGCTGACGTAAACCATCATCAGGTGAGCGTTCTTCGGTGCGCCGGCGGCGACAAACCATGGAGCACGCGTTACGTATGAGGTTTGAGTGTTCAGCGTCACTGCTCCATATTGCGGGTTCTTCCAGAAGGTCTGGATCCAATCGATCGTACCTTCCTGGATGGCGCGGTTGGCGCTGTTGGCAGAGTTCAATCCGCCAAAGCCGATAATCGGTTTCGCGACCGTCGTTGCGGTGATGTCCGGGAACGCATTGCGCTGGAAATAGTTTCCACCATAATAGAAGCCGAACTGCGTCTTCTTACCAGCCTGCATTTCCGCTCCTGCCGTGGCCGCTCCGGAATGGACCATGGAAAGAGTGGCAGAGCAGCCAACTGCGGCGGTGCCTACAATGGCGCAAACACTGCCTGGAGCGCTAATCGGGACTACAACGGCTTGCGGGCCGAGACCGATCATGTAACGACCGGCGCCGGTACCGTACATGCCATTGGCCAGAATGCGGAACCCTTTGAACAGTTCAAAGTTGAAGGCGCCGTGGAACGTCCCGCCAATGCCGGTGTCATGAATGAAACTGGCGGTGGGTGTATTCGATGGCGCGAGCACTGTGATCTTGGCTGAAGTGAGAATTCCACCAGCTTCAACGTGGAAGTGCTTGCCGTTGTGGTCTGAGTCCAAGGCAAATTTGGTATGCAGGTCAGGGAACGCATTGGGCACGCCGTTTGCGTTGACGCCGTTGATCCCGTCAAATTGTGGTCCCAGTTGTGCACCGAACGCCGCCGGCACAACCACAGGAGCGGTAAGGAACTGTTCGGCATTCTGAACTTCAACGCCCCATTGGAAGCTGTCATTGAAATGGTAGACCGCGCGGAACAGGCCCGCCCGGGTGTAGGGAATTCCAACGTTGACGTTAGCGTCCTCATTGAGGGTGATGGCAAGGTCAGCCGGGTTGGGGGAAAGTCCAACACGGTTCGGCGTCTGCAAGCCCCAGCTTTGACCGCCTGTGAATTCCCAGCTGCCACGCTTCAGATTCAACCAGTACAGGCGCAGACGGTTGGTGTGCGGGTTTGACGTCACGAACACGTTGGTCGCATCGTTTCCGTTGAAGTCGCCTTCAATGTAGCCAGTCACGGCGTTGGCGCCGTACTTGCCCGTGATCTTCAGGTTGTAACGAGAATACTGGCCGGTGGTGCGAAATTCGGTTAAATGTCCCTGCACGGTATTGCTGAAGGGAATACCACCGAAAGGTGTAGTGATGTTGCCCGCGGTGTTGGTGGTGCGGAAGACGTTTTCAAAGTCCACGAAGCCGCCCGGCGTAAATTCGGTGCCGCCGATGCGGAAGGAGAGCGGCGATTCCTTGGGCTTTTCCGTCTCCTGCACTGTGGTGGCGGCGGCCGGAGCCGAAGCCGGTGTCGTGTGTAGAGCAGCATCGGCTACATGGAGCGTGCCGGAGGTCTTCTCCTGCAACTGCTGTTGCAGATTCTGGATCTGCTGCTGCTGCTGAGCGATTTGTTGCTGCTGCTGACTAAGGGCTTCGCGCAAAGCCTTTAGCTGATCTGCTACTGGATCGGTTCCGGCAGAGCCGCTATTCGATGCGGTTGCCTGGCCCAACGCCAGTCCAGAGGCCAGCACTACAAAACACATCTTCTCTAGCAATCTCATTGAGCTTTTCTCCTCTGCTTGTTCGTTTCTCGGCCCGTCAGGGTGATTAATCCGGGTCTCGAAATTATTTCTCCGCCTGAGACCCAACCATCTACACAGAACTTGCGCCGTCAATTCTCACTCATTCAGCAGGGGTTGTACATACTTTTATGTAAAACCAATGTTGAGTGTTCCCTTTTCTTAACGGCTTCCAATTTTGGAAGAAACGGGTATGTTCGTGTGGAAGTTAATAAAGATCGTCGCGGCCTCTAAAAATGCGGCTCGGACCCAAGGAGAGAGAGAAGTCCGGGCCGCAATGGATCAATGCGGCGGCTAGCGAGAAGCGCGGTCGGCCCCGTTTACATCACTGAAAGAAATTGCATTGGCGATATTAGGATATGGCTCTCCATCCAATTCGACGTAAGGAAAGATCAGATAGTTGACGCGATCGCCATGCTGGTGCGGGCTCAACTCAATATCGCGCCCCAGGCTGAATTGAACGCGGTTGGCGTCATGCGCGCCAAAGAAATAATCTTTTTTCTCCTGGTTCTTCCAGGCTTCAGAGATGTCGACTGGAAACCAGCCGCGCTCGCGTGTATAAAATTCGGCCCAGCAATGGTAGCCGGCAATCTGTCCTGAATTCCGGTCTTCGGGCACCGAGAGCCCCATCTCAAACCGCGCGGGAATTTTCTGCGAACGCGCCATGGAGATGAACACGGAATGGAAGTCCGTGCAGTTGCCGCGCCGGGAATCACAGGCCCACAGCGTGTCGCCTTTACCCCAACCGGTCCCGCTCTTGTCATATCTCATGGTGGAGAAAACGTAGTTATAGAACGCGCTGGCTTTTTCCATATCAGACATCCCGGGTTTTAGCTGTGCGGCAGCGAGTTCCGCTGGCTTGCCTGTGATCGGCACCAGTTTGTCAGGCTGCAGGAAGCGAGCCAGTTCTTTTTGTGAAGCCGGCGCTTTCACCGCAACCGCGGCCCGATGCTCCAGCCGCACAACGTCATATTTCACGGTGAAGTGATATTCCGCGCGATCGGCCTTATCGGTGTGCGCGTAAAACATCTTGTTGCCGTATTCAGGCTCAGTGGCTTCCTGGAGCGGAAGATCGCCGCTGCGGGAAATAATTCTTACCTGCTGGAATTCATTGGACTGGGCGATAGGGAACCAAATATCGAGCGGCTTGCCCGGGTCGGTAATCCTGACCGAGAAAGAGTAGTTCAGTTCAAAATGGCGCGACCTGGCCTCGGCAAACGCACCAACAGCAAACGACAGAAAAATCAGGAGGGCAGATATTCTGCGCAACATGGATTTCTTCCTTTCGAGCTCAGTTCGATGGTGACAGTAAGAGAACGTCCGACCGGAGTTTGCGGACTTACCGTCAAGTGAAGCCGTGGAAGAAGCAATCCATTCCGGAAAAATTGTACGCCTGAGAAGATGGTTGGTGCAAAAGGCCTTATCCGGCTGCGGTAAACTATTTGGCAATGACGACCGTTCCCATGCGGCGGCAATCGGGTGTCGGGTGCCTGACGCGGCTGGTGCTGACGTTGGTGATCGTCGGCGTCGTGATGGCGGGCGCCACTTATCTCTTCAGTCCGTGGGCGTACTACATGGGCGGGCGCTTCCACTGGTTTCCCAGCTGGCAGGGCGTGGGACGCCTGCACTCGAACTCCGGCGGTGGCGATTACGCGGTTTACGTCTACTTCTATCCGCGGCTCCGGCGCTATTCCGGGTTGCGGCACGTGGCGGGCAACGCTGTGCTCTGCACTCCGCGCGGAGAAAGATTCACGCTGACCCTGGGCGGCGACTTCGGCAAGGCCGACGGCCGCGACCTGAACGGCAAGAGCGCACGCTTTTATATGTTCAACCGCACAGCGGCGCACATACTGAGCGGCGGGAGCGCCAGGCCAGAACTCAAGCTGCGCGGCCGCTGGAACAATCCTGACCTGGTGCTCGACGACGACAGCTCCATTCAGCGCAACTTCGATCACAACGCCAACCTCTACCCGGACGGCAAGAATCGACCCTATTTGGGCGAGGTCTCGACGGTGACTCTGCGCGAGGGGAGCAAGAGCGACTTCGAAGCGGCTTGCGCGGCGATAAAGAGCCGCTGATCGGATTTCCTGCGAAGCTCCAATCCCATTTTCTCACTTGACACGCTAGTACGTGACGCGTAGTATATCGCCATGCGTAATACGTAATGCGTATTATTTCGCGGGACGGAATAGACCATGAAGAAGAACAAAGACAACGACGAACTGGATGATTTTGGGCGATTTTCGGAGCCGGCCTTGCTGATTCTGATCAGCCTGGCCGAAGGGCCGAAGCATGGTTATTCCATGACGGAGGACATTGCATCGATTGCCGGGGTAAGGCTGGGGCCGGGGACGCTCTATGGGGCGATTGCGCGGCTGGAATCGCGGGGGCTGATCGAGCCTTTGAAAAGCCAAGACCGCCGTAATCCGTACGCGCTGACAGGATTAGGCGAACGCGCGCTGCGCGCCCGCCTGGATGCGATGTCGACTGTGTTGAGGGTAGGGCAGCGCCGGCTTGCCCAAGCATGAAGTGGCTGCTTCAGTTCTATCCGGCATCTTGGCGACTCCGCTATGGCGAAGAGTTTGCCTTGGTGTTGCAAGATCAGCGTCCGTCCCTCGGGTTGGCGGTGGATGTGCTCGGGGGAGCCCTCGATGCGTGGCTGCATCCACAAATAAAGGGAGCGGAACGCGAAATCGCACCAGGAGAGACAATGACAAATGAAATGATCAAGAGATGCGCAGCGGGCGGTCCAAAACTTTCTCAACGGGAGCAAATTCTGGGCGGCGTGATCATGGCGCTGGGCGCTCTGATCCTGGCAGCCGCATATGTTGTACTGCGCAAGTTTTATCACGCCAGGCCGGCGGTGGAAGCATTGAGTTATATGTCGATGCCCGGAATGTTCTTGCTGTACACCCAGATGGCTTATCTGCGTCGACATCGGGCGAGCACACAGGTGGTTACGGTCGGCGGTGGACTGGCCCTGCTTTATCTGATTTTTTGGGGAGCCTGCGAAATCGCTGTGAGACTGTGAGTCGATGGCCGCAATTCTTTCGCTTGACTTCACGACCTTCGCCAACGGAGAAAGCGCGCATGTAACTTCGTCCTGGCCTCGTCACTCTATTCAAACAAGAGGTGATAAAGCGATGCAGAGGGTACAAACCATACAAACGATTTCCAAATTTGCTCTCGGCCTCATGGCTTTTCTTGCCGGCCTGGACAAGTTTTTTAACCTGCTCGTCAACTGGGAGCAGTATGTGAGCCCGCTGGCGCAAAAAATGGTGCCCCTGAGCCCGACCTCGCTCATGCATGCTGTGGGTGTGATCGAGATGATTGTTGGCTTGGCCATTCTGACCAAGGCAACGCGATTGGGCGCTTATGTGGCGGCGGCATGGCTGGTTTGCATTTCGCTGGCCCTCCTGACGACCGGACACTTTTTTGACGTTGCGGTGCGCGATCTGGAATTAGCGGTGGCTGCCTTCGTACTGGCGAAGTTGACTGAGATCCGCGAGAGCAGTGCGGTGGGAACGGAAAATCTCGAACGGCAGATGCGGGCCGAAGTTGCTTAAGGTTTCTTGGTCGCTTCATAGACCAGGCGCTGCTTGCGGGCAGCGCCCTTTTTTTGTCAGCCGGAGTCAAGCCAGTGATCAAGTTCCACAACCTCGTATTCGGTCGGACGACATAGAGGCTGGGTCATTCTGGAACCAGCGCCCTCAGGGGGGTGGCTTCTCATTGGGAAAATTAGGGGTAAGTTGCCGGGAAAAAGGGATTTATCCCAGCTCTGGGAAAGTTGGCAGAGAAACGAGATGTCACGCCTGGCCGCCGGCGCCCGCGAGCCGTAAACGCAGCTTTGAGGCAGCACGGCAGGCGGTGGAGAGAGCCGGCACTCTACAACCTGCCTCCAGCGTTCATTTCGTCACGGCAAAAAAGCGTCCTACAGCAACAAAGTTGTTGACTTAAAAGCTACAAGTGAGTAGTTTTTTCGGGTTCAACATACTAGTAATTCCATACCTCGCATTCTTTAGTTTCTTAATCTCGATTTCGTGAGTTTCATAATCTCGATTTCGTTCTGCGGAATTTTCATACCTCGAGTTCATACCCTCGGATTCATACCTCGCCATCTTTAGAGGAGGAACACCATGGGGGTTCTGTCTCGCTTTGCCGTTTGGTTCATGGCCGTTCTGTTGTTGGCCGGAATCGCAATTTCTCAAGGTTCACAATCCGGGGGCATTTCCGGCTCAGTGAAAGACGCGACCGGCGCGGCCATTGGCGGCGCTACCGTAACCATCACTAACAATGCGACCAACAACGTGGAACGCAGTGTAGTGACCACCAACGAAGGTCTGTTTTCGGTTACGTTGCTGCCTCCGGGCGACTATACCGTCAGCGTGAAAGCCCAGGGTTTCAGGGCTTATAGCGCTCAAGTAGCGGTATTGCTCAACACGACTGCGCGTTTTGACGCTGCGTTGCAGGTTGGGGCCACCACCGAAGTGGTGGAGGTGACGGCTGGCGCCGTTACCGTGAATACGGAAAGCGCCGTCACCGGCACCCCGATTGATTCGGCAACGCTGAAGGCTCTGCCGCTGCCGGTGCCAAATTTCATGTTCCTGCTCTCGCTTTCCGCCGGCACCTCCGGGGAGATGCCGGACGTTCGCGCGGCCAACCGTGGAATCGTGGACATCAACGTGAACGGGCAGCGCACGAGCAACAACAGCGTTTCGCTGGAAGGCATCAACGTCAATGATTTCAACCTGGCCCACTTTGACACCGTACCTCTGCCTAACCCGCACACCATCGAAGAATTTAACGTCGCCACCTCGTTGTATGACGCCTCCTCAGGCACCAAAGGCGGCGGCGCGCTGGGCCTGGTGTTCAAATCAGGGACCAAGGACTGGCACGGCGAAGCCTACTGGCAGCACCGCAATGACTTTTTGAACGCCAACGACTGGTTCACGAACGAGGTTGGAAATCCACGCGGAAAATTCCTGCAGAACGTATTGGGCTTCAGCGGCAGCGGTCCCATGCCGTTCCTTGGCGGGAACTGGTTCGGGAACGTTCAGGGATTGCGGGCTCGCAACGCGGTGAGCACAGCCTCGCTCACCAACGTGAACACCCCCATCTTCAATACGAATCCGGACGGGACCACCTCTGCTGCGCTCATTGCTTCCACGCCAGGCATTACCGGCGTGACCACGGTCGATCCAACGGCTCTGAACATTCTGAATCTTAAGAACAACTACTATGGCGGAACGTTCTTGATCCCGCGTGTGGGGCAGCCCGGATGCGTCCAGTCCGCCGCAGCTACGGCGACCACACCGGCGAACCTGAAATGCGTTTTCAGCAAGGTCGCGCCCGTGGCCGATACGCAGTATGTCATCTCCTATGATCGCCCCTTCTTCAGCGGCAAATCCAAGGTGAGCGGTCGCTGGTTCTATGACAACGGAAACACGAACGCCCCGTTCGGTACGGCTTCTGCGCTCGCGTTTCCTCAGTCGGTGATTCAGAATAACCGCTTCATGACCCTCAGCCACACCCAGGAAATCAGCAACCGGCAATTGAACGTATTCCGCTTCGGGTTCAGCCGCTTCCTTTCCACGTTTGCCCCGAATGACATTGCCAGTCTGTCTGACATCGGCGCGTCACGCCCAAATTCCGGCACAGTTCCCGGCATTTACCAGGTAGCGGTGACGGGCGCGTTTTCCTTCGGAACCGGCGTGAACGACGAGCGCGGCACGGTTTCCAATAGCTTCGATTACAACGACACCTGGTCCATTGTTCTGGGCAAGCACACGCTGAAGGCCGGCGGCGGGGCTACACGCTACCAATTGAATCGCTTTAACCGTTTCGCCATCCGCGGCGCCTTGGGGTTCAACAATATTAAGGATTTCCTTGCCGGCCAGATCGATACCCTGCAGGCGGCATCCGGCGATCCCCAGCGCTATTTCCGTGCTACCGACTACGGGACATTTATTCAGGACGATTACAAAATCCTCACCAACCTGACCCTGAACCTGGGCCTGCGGTGGGATTCGTTCGAGTTCTCCCATGACTTGCTGGAGCGCACCACGATTTTTGATCCCTCGCTGGTGCCCAAATCCGATCCTTTCCTGTTCGCCTCTGACATCAATCTTCCTGGCCTTACCGGGACTCCCGGAGTTGGTTCTTGCGGCTCACCCCAATGCCGCACCAACAACAATTTCGGGCCGCGGGCCGGATTCTCCTGGGATCCCTTCCACGACCACAAAACCGTAGTGCGCGGCGGCTACGGAATTTACTTCCAGCGCCTCTCCAATCAGAACTTCCTGCAGGGATCGCTGGGACCGCCATTCTTTGTGCAGATCGTGCAGAATACGCCTGGCACATCACTTGCGAATCCGCTGCCCGGCCAGCCTGGCAGCGGCGCGGTTGCTACCGCGTTCATTCCATCGAACTCACACTTCGCTGGAGTGGGCACACCCGCAGCAGGGGTCATCAACGGCGACCCGAACGATCCCAAGAACTTCCCCCTATTTAAGAATGACCAGGGGGTGTACTGCGCCGGCTTTGCCCCAACCGGGACGGCTACGAGTGCGCAGGCGAGCAATTGCTCCATCAACCTTGCATCCTTCTCGTCGGTGCCGCCAAATGCCAAGGCGCCCTACAACCAGCAGTGGAACCTGGGCATTCAACGCGAGATCGGAAAAGGCTGGACTCTCGAAACCGACTACGTTGGCTCCCACTACCTGCGTGGACTGGGTATCTTTGAGCCGTTTATGGCCGCGGTGGTCGGTCCTTCCAACCCCATCAACCTGACCGATTCGAACGGTGTCAACTACACCATCAACACCAATACCGTGAACAACGAGCCGCTGCGTGTCTCTGCCCTCGGTCTTTCCCGCCGGAAAGGGGCTCGCGTGGATGGGAATGTCGGCTTCGCCATCTATCACTCGGCACAGTTCACCCTCTCGCATCGCTTCCAGAAAGGGCTCTATTTCCAGTCGGCCTACACCTGGTCGAAGGAGATCGACAACGTCAGCGGCTCGCAGAGTACTGACGAACTGAATGCCACCCAGGCCGGCCAACTTGGCGCGGCGCTGGCCAACTTCGGCAACAAGAACCCGGCGCTGAACCGCTCCATAGGAGACTTCGATCGCCGGCATCGCCTCGTGCTCAGCTATGTCTACGATCTGCCGATTCCCAAGGGCGGAATCTGGGGAACCCAGGCCTTCCAGGGATGGACCATCAGCGGAATCAATACCTACCAGAGCGGACTGCCCTTCTCGGTGACCGATGCATTCGGCGGCAGAGCGTTCGGTGGTGGAACTTCGACCGGGACCCTTCTCTGCCCGTCGATCTCGGACGCCTATACGCCGGGTAGCGTGCAGAGCCAGATCGAGAATGGCTTGGGATACCTGAATAAGGTATGCTTCGCGCCGGCGCCTGTGGTGGCGAACGGTCCTGCCGGCCTCACCAACCCGGCGACGGCTACAACCCCCACCGGCTTTGGCACTATTCCGCGCAATGCTTTCCGCGGGCCGTTCCAGCAAAACTGGGATCTAGCCCTGGCCAAGCATTTCCGCCTGCACGAGCGGAATTCGCTGGACTTCAGAGTGGATGCATTCAACGTACTGAACCATCCTTCGTTCCGCCAGCCGTCGTCGGTCGGCATTACGGCGCCATCAACCTTCGGACAGATCACCAGCACGGTCAATCCACCGCGCCTGATGCAACTCAACGTGCAGTACTCCTTCTAAACCTGATCTGGGATTGTAAGCGAAGATGTTTTCCGGGCGGCTGCGAGGCCGCCCGGTTTTTTGTGGGGGGCGGGACGGGCGCCGCTTCAGTTGGGCTCTCGGCGAGTTTTTCTCTCTCCTGTTACTTGCACTTCGCCGTGTACGCCACGTCCGTTTCGTTACCGGTCTTGGGGTCTACCACTATCGCGTGGCCGACAATTGTATTGAAGGCATTGATGCCAAGGGCCTCCGTGAGGCGGGCATTGGGCACGTTGAAGGTCTTGAATACACCGTTGGAAAAAATGAAGGCAGCGCGGGTGTCAGGCCCTGTCCACACGAAGCCGACGATCTCGCCGGTATTGCTGATGTCGTTGAGCGTGGTGCCGCCAAATCCTACTTCGTTGGGAAAATCGAGCGTGTGAATCTTCCCGTTTTGCAGAACAAACCCGTGACTGTCAATGCCGCCCGTGAAATATGCGCCGACGATCACGCCCTGGTCATTGATGCCGTTGGCAAAGGCATCCACGGCGCCGGACGGACGCAGGATCGTGAATTTCCCGTTCTGCAGTTTGATGGCGTCAAAATGCTTGTCCGTTCCCAGGTAAGTGCCCACGATGACTCCGTTACTGTTGATGCCGCGAAGAAACGTCGGCAGATGAGGTGGAAGCTGACAGCCTGAAATCTGGTTCCGTGCGTCACGAAGCCGCTCGAGATAGTGGACCCTTTGGGAGTGAACGATCCCACGTTAACTCCAAAAGCATTGCGCCGGGCGATAAGCGTTTCGATGGCATTCGGCGCCGTGAAGAAGTTGGTTTGTCCGTTGGTAAAGCGAGTGAAGCCTTCTGTGTGTCCCGTGAACAGGTTAACGAAGCCAACAATGGTTCCAAACTTATTGATGTCGTTAGCGATCGCGACGCCGTTAGAAGCCGGAATCTCGAAAGTATGAAACGTACAGGATGCGGCGCTCTGCGCGTGCGAAACCACCGCGCTGAGCGAGAAGCATAGAAACATCAGCAGACGAATACGAAAATGGGGTGTCATAGCGAGACCTTTGGGGGGAACTGGCAATAAAGGGATGCTGCTGCTGGTCATCGTGATGTACGGGACGAAGAGGCAGCTCGGGGGGATCGAGAGGGAGACGGAGGAGGGATTAAGGGCCGGGGAATTCGCTGGTCGCACTGAATCCGTAAGCGGAGTCCAACTGCGGACGTTCGGGTAAACGTTGGCGATTGGCTGGCATTCTGCGGCCTGCTGCGCGATAATTGAGCCCCTTTTTGGAAAGGATGTTCATTATGCCGAATAAGCGTTTCTTTGTGGCCATTGCGCTGACCGCCTTCACGCTCACTGCTTTCGCCATCGCCCAAACCGAGGACAAGAGCAAGCGTCCCAGCCCTCCGGGGACCACCGAGTGCACAATCAACGGCAAGAAGGTCACGATTGACTACAGCCGTCCTTTTCTTAAAGGCAGAAATGTCGGGAAGGAGCTTGCTCCTTACGGAAAAGTGTGGCGTACCGGCGCCAACGAAGCCACCACGCTGACCACGGCGACAGATCTCGATATTGGCGGGGCGAAAGTGCCGGCCGGGACCTACACCCTGTACACGCTTCCTTCAGCAGGCACGTGGAAGCTCATCATCAATAAGCAGACCGGGCAGTGGGGCACTGAATACCACGAAGACCAGGACCTGGCCCGCGTGGACATGAAAAAGCAGGAGATTGCGGTGCCGGTTGAGCAATTCACGATTGCTCTGGATCAGGATTCGAACGACAGCGCCGATCTGGTCATGGAGTGGGAGAAGACTCGGGTCTTCGTGACCATCAAGGCCAAGTAGAGCCAAATCCTACCGCGGATGAACGCGGATGACCGCAGATCGGAAAAAGCTAAGCACAAGGACCCGAAGAGCGCAAAAAAGGCGCCGCTGCTAACGGCGCCTGAATTTCTTTGATCCGCGCTAATCCGCGTTCATCCGCGGTAAGAAATTATGCCTCTCTTATTCCATCCATAAAAGCTTTGAGCTTTCTTGACCTCGATGGATGGCGGAGTTTACGCAGCGCCTTGGCTTCGATCTGGCGGATGCGTTCGCGGGTGACCGCGAAGGACTGGCCGACTTCTTCGAGCGTGTGCTCGGAGCCGTCTTCCAGGCCGAAGCGCATCTTGATGACCTTTTCTTCGCGCGGGGTAAGTGTACGCAGCACCTGCGCCGTCTGGTCTTTCAGGTTCACATTGATCACGGCCTCGGCGGGCGAGACCATGGAGCGGTCTTCGATAAAGTCGCCCAAGTGCGAATCTTCTTCTTCACCGATGGGCGTCTCCAGCGAGATGGGCTCCTGCGCGATCTTGAGGACCTTGCGGACCTTGGCGACCGGAATGTCCATGCGCTTGGCGATCTCTTCTGACGTAGGTTCGCGGCCGAGCTCCTGCACCAGCTGGCGCGAAGTGCGGATCAGCTTGTTGATGGTTTCGATCATGTGCACCGGAATACGGATGGTGCGGGCCTGATCGGCGATGGCGCGCGTGATCGCCTGGCGAATCCACCACGTGGCGTACGTCGAAAACTTGTAACCACGACGGTACTCGAACTTATCCACGGCTTTCATCAGGCCGATGTTGCCTTCCTGAATCAGGTCGAGGAACTGCAATCCGCGATTGGTGTACTTCTTGGCAATCGAGACCACGAGTCGCAGGTTGGCTTCGATGAGCTCACGCTTGGCCTGCTCAGCGTCCATGTCGCCCTGGATGATCTCGCGCTGTGTGCGCTTGAGCTCCGTGAACAACACTCCCGCTTCCTGCTCCAGCTTCTCCAGTTCGGTCTTGATGACACGGGCCTGGC
>DATFSU010000067.1:0-2370 GCA_035262465.1 Candidatus Angelobacter sp.
CGACTTTGAGCGCGTGCTCAACCAGTTTCACGCGGGCGAAATCAACCTGCTGGTGGGAACACAGATGATCGCCAAGGGACATGATGTTCACGGCGTCACGCTGGTGGGTGTCGTTGGCGCCGACTATGCGCTGGGATTTCCCGACTTTCGCGCCGCCGAACGTACATTCCAGTTGCTGACCCAGGTTGCCGGGCGCGCGGGACGTGGTGAAACGCCGGGCAAAGTCGTGCTGCAGACCTACTTCCCCGAGCACTACGCCATCCAGTTCGCCCAGAGACACGACTATGCTGCGTTCTACGAAAAAGAAGTGCGCTTTCGCCGCTGGATGCATTATCCGCCGTTCAGCGCCCTGGCCAACGTGCTGATCCGCAGCGATAAGCTGGAGCAGACGCTGCGCTGGACCGGTCAGATCGCCCGCTGGTTCGACACCACTAAGAACGAAGGCGTGCGCGTGCTCGGTCCCTCAGTGGCGCCGATCCTGCGCTTGAAACGCGATTATCGTTACCACTTCATCGTAAAGGCGGCGAGCCGGGAAAAACTCAACTCGTCTCTACGCGGCATGCTGGCATTTCTTGGGCGCGAGAAAATTCCGCGGACCAATGTGATCGTCGACGTGGACGCGCTCTCACTGCTTTGAAGGAATGGTGGGCGGTGAACTCGGTGGTTGCGGTGAGGGTGAAGGCAGAGCTCTTTCGTGCCGCCATTCCTGGTACGCATTCTTGATGTCCTGAAAAGCTTGCGGGAGAGTCTTACCGGCGATGGGGGCAGTCATCATCGTAAGCGCCAGCATGAGCGGTGCAGTCGCGGCCAGCATGCGGCTCTTTCGGCCAAGCCCCGGCTGCAATGGAACCGCAGGATGCCTGTTGCCGATTACGCGAAGAATGATCGCCCAGGTCATCCACCCGACCCAGAATTTCCAACTCAGCACAAGGAGCGCCAGCACGCATAGCTGCGAAACCAATCGATGCGCTCTCGGATTCACAGCGTAGACGATGTGGCCGCCATCCAGTTGTCCCGCGGGAAGCAAATTCAGCGCTGTGGCCAGCATTCCCACCCACGCCGCAACCGCGGTCGGAGCAAGATAGAGTTGGCTTGGGCTTAGATGCGCCGCTGCGGCGTCAATCCCCAGCGCCGAAAAGGCCAAGCCTACCACCTTGAAGATGAGGGGAGCTCCCAGGACCGGCCAGCCGTCTGCTGGGGAGATTGTCCCCAGCGGTTTGGAGTGGAGCAGCGAAACCACCAGGATCGGCACGGCCACAACAAATCCCGCGATCGGCCCGGCAATACCGATGTCAAGGAGATCCTTGCGGCTGTGAATCGGAGAGCGCAGACGGATCACCGCACCTAACGTCCCTATCAGTGAAGGGAAGGGGATGAAGAAGGGCAGAGTTGCTTGCACGCCGCGGCGGCGGCATACAACGTAGTGACCAAGTTCGTGCGCCATCAAAATACCCAGCAGGCAAGCGGCAAACGGTATCCCGAGCCGCAGACGGCGCCAATCCGCGAGCGCCCAACTCCAGGGCAGAAAGTGCTCATCGGTCGCAAACGGCCACACGTTGTGGTCGAAGTCATCTTGCAACTTGGCGCCGATACAGAGCGTGCTAAGGAGTGTAGCTAGAAAAAGCAGAATATGCAGCCAGTAGCGCTGGCGCAGCGGCTGCACAGTCACCACTCTTATCTCCTGACGTTCAGGGTCAAAGATCTGGTATTCGAGCGGAGGAGAGTTGTCCGGCATGAGAACAAATCGCCCAGGTGACTTGCTGACACCCGTCTCGTGGAACCAACCGCGAGAAGGTCTTAGTCGATGGACTGCAACTCCTTCCCCGGTTTGAATCGCACCGCCTTGCCCGGAGGAATATTCACCTCGGCCCCGGTACGCGGGTTGCGGCCGATGCCTGTCTTGCGCGGGCGCACGTTAAACACGCCAAACCCGCGCAGTTCGATGCGCTCGCCTAGGGCCAAAGCCTTCTTCATGCTGGCAAATACTGTTTCGACCGCCAGCTCGGCTTTGGTTTTGGTAATACCTGTTTTGTTGACCACTTCATTGATGATATCGAGCTTAATCACGGGTCAGCACTCCTCAAAATTCTCAAGCGGGGCGTAACTTGCAGATACTATTGGACTTCCACGCCCGTTGTCAATGGACTTTAGGAACAATTAAGATGGCGCATTCGTCTTTCCTGAAAACAATCCCAGAGGCACCAAGGACCCATATCCATGGCGATTAAAAGCGACCGCTGGATCCGCAAGATGGCTCTCGAGCACGACATGATCAATCCCTTCAACGATCGCCAGGTCCGCGACGGCGTGATCTCCTACGGTCTATCTTCCTACGGGTACGACTTGCGCGTGGCTGACGAGTTCAAGATC
>DATFSU010000068.1:0-240467 GCA_035262465.1 Candidatus Angelobacter sp.
CCGGTTTGGCACCTCGATGTCGGTTCATCGCATCCTGGAGCTGTAGAAGGTTCCAAGGGTTAGGCTGTTCGCCTATTAAAGCGGTACGTGAACTGGGTTCAGAACGTCGCGAGACAGTTCGGTCCCTATCTGGTGTGGGCGTAGGAGATTTGAGAGGGCTTGTCCTTAGTACGAGAGGACCGGGATGAACGAACCTCTTGTGTTCCAGCTGTCGTGTCAACGGCATGGCTGGGTAGCGAAGTTCGGTTGTAATAAACGCTGAATGCATATAAGCGTGAAGTACTCCTCAAGATAAGATCTCCCAACCCGTAAGGGATATGAAGGGCGCAGGAAGACCACCTGCTTGATAGGCATGGAGTGTAAGACCAGCAATGGTTTGAGCTTACATGTACTAATCGCCCGTTCGGCTTGACCATAAAATTTACTCAGAGCATGACGCGCCTCCGGCGCGCAGCTCTTAGCAATTAGCCGTTGTTAGCAATTAGCCAAAACTGAAAGCCGGATTTGGCGAACGCTGACAGCAAATGTTCAAGCGCCTTATGTAGTTATGAAGTGAAAACTCAATCTATTCAGTTGTGAGGTATCATCCTCGCGTTCTTTGACAGGCTTGGCCTTTCCGTGTGAAAGGCCCCTTGCGCGCAACACGATGTAGAACCTGACTCGCGCCGCGCATTGAAAAAAATCAGCAGTTAGTCATTAGCCGTTGGCTTTTAGCCTTGTTTCGGGGGAGCCGGCGATGATCTGGCCCTCAGAAGAATCAAGCTAAGGGCCAAAAACTAAAGGCTAATTGCCCGCGCGAAGCGCGGATAATCTTGCGGTGATCTTACCGCGGGGGTTCCACCCGTTCCCATCCCGAACACGGAAGTTAAGCCCCGCAGGGCCGATTGTACTGTACGCGAAAGTGTGTGGGAGAGTAGGTCGTCGCCGCATTAAATCTAAAAGGCTCCATTCAGAGATGAGTGGAGCCTTTTGTGTTTCCACCGCGAATCAAACCCTTACCACGGATGACACTGATAACACGGATTTCCACTGATCTGCAAAAAGGCATTCACCGCAGAGGACGCGAAGGACGCAAAGGAAAGCTCGGCTGACACAGCCCGCTCGGCTGTGCAGGTGGAAAGCGGCGGTTCAGTACCGAAACACGGAATCATCAATCTTTGCGTTCGGCTGGATCTTGGTGACGCCGAATAGCAGGTCGTCCCTGCCCATCTTCACTGCGATCACGCGCGGCAATTTCAGCCCATCCTGGTCACGATAATTTCTGAAAATGCTTCTCACCCGATAAACAACAGCCGCTTCGTTGTCCTTCCCTCGGAAGCGCTGTACCTGGTCCATTCCCACGAGCAGAAACGTCTCCGCATCGTAGTACCGCACCACAGGATCACCTTCGCCGGGCGTAAACTCCACCGCATACGCCAACTTCTTGTCTATCTTCTCCTGGCCGATCAAAACGATTTGCTGGTATCGGGAGGAGGCATCCCACTGCAGCAGGCTGAGCCAGTCCTCTTCCATGACCCCCATGGACAAGGACGGTATCCCTATCAGCGAAGAGGCAAACCCGGTGTTTGCCGGCAGCCCCGGCGAACACTTGCTGAACCGCTCGCCCTTCCGGCGCCCCGTGCAGATTGTGCCTTGCCACTCTGGCTTAATTCCCGCGAAGTCATTCTTCATTTCCAGGAGGTCGCTCGACGGCGCCTTGTAGGAGAAGCTGAAATGCCCCTGAGGGTGATCGAGCGTGACGCCGAAATCACCCCGCGCGTAGTAGCTTTGCATCCGCTGGTGTGCCTCCAGCCCTCCGCTTGCGATGAGGTTCTTCTCGAGGATCTCTGCTGCGCTAAACATGCCTGCTGCTGGGGCGGCGCCCTGGCCGCCGACGGAGATCGACATCGTCGTCAGCAGGAAGAAGAAGAACATTTGGGTGATAAATCTCGCCATGTGTAACAAAACTAGCACTAACAAATTTGTAGCAGAATCGGCTGTTTCTCTGAGGTGCGCGTTGGTCTAGTCGCCTCTGCACCGCGCTTCCAGTGGTTGTGCGTTGTGTGGGCGCGGCCGGTCCCGTCTGCGAAGTGAACAGAGTTACCCTGCGCTCTCGTTATTTTCAACTGGGTCGCGGTGTTGCGCGAGGGATCTGCTCCGCTGCGCATGATTCCCCATATCTACTCAAAAACCGAATCTTTAATCGGCTCGCCTGTCTTTATCTTGCTCACCTCAAAAATCACATCGCCTTCAGGGCGCGGAATCGTGATGATGGAAGGCAGTTTGATGCCGCCCTGTTCTTGATAATCGCGGAAAATACTCTCAACCTTATACACTGCTTCGGCTCGATTTTTGTCTGTTCGGGAATGCGCGATCCGGTCGATCCGAACCAGGAGAAACGTTTCCCGATCATAGAAACAGAGAAAAGGGTCTCCGCCCTTTTTCGACTTAAAGCGCAGCCCATAGGCTGGTCTCTTGTCCACCTCGCCGATGCCGATCAGTTCGATGTCATAGGCACAGCAGAAATCCCATCGCAGCAGCGTTTCCCAGTCAGACTCCACGATCCATGTGTTAACGCCATTGATCACGCACCATGTGCACGACTCACCAGGCTCCTTCGCTCCCGGGCGCTCGCTGGTGGCCACGACGCCCCGCTTTCCACGATGACCTGTCCAGGTCACTCCGCGGCCGCTCGTTCCCACTTCCAGCATGCCATTGTGGGGGGCCTTGTAGGAGAACTTGTAGTCGCCTAGATGTGTGGTGTTCAGACGGAATTCGCCGCTTGCCACCAGGGTCTCAAGTGCTTTGTGTGCCTCCAGCCCTCCGGTTGCAATCAGGTTTTTTTCGAGGATCTCTGCCGCGCTGATCTTGCTTGACGCCGGGCCGTTTTCCTGACCATTAAGGGAGATGGATATCGTCAGCAGCAGAAAGAGGAACATACGGAGGGGCACCCGGGTCATGCGAGCGAAAGTATCACAACCGTAGCGCTCCGAAAATCGGCTGATTTGCTGAGATGTGGCTTCCCGCTGCTTCCGCGCCGATCAATCAGTGAAAAATCCGTGTGATCTGTGTCATCAGTGGCAAGGTTTCTCCAGATGCCCTTTCATCCTCTCTCGCCGGCGCCCTCTGCCGCTCTATTCCCTGCTCAGCTCGTTGCTATGGCCATCCGGGAAAATCTCCGTTAGCGTGGTCGATTTTCCGGAGCTACCGACGGCAAACCGCAAGCGTGGCGCCTCTGCTCCCTCCACGCTGAAGGTATCGGCGGTCAGAGGAGAAAGCTTTCGCCGCGGCCCATCGCCCAACTGCAGGTAGAGCTGCCCCGGCTCCGCTGTGACGTGCCGGCTTCCGTAGTTCCCTGCCATCCGGCTCAGGGCGTCATCGGAAAGCTTGACCGGGCTGATTTGCGCCTCGAGCGCAAACTCCGCCCAGGCCGCTTCGTTTCTGGCTTGAGCGTCCTTCGTCGTGGATTCAATGTTCTTCAGCGCCTCTTTGTAGGCGACGTTGAGTGCCTCTGCTGCCGGCACTTTCTCGTCGGGTTCCACGCCCTTGCCTTCCCAGTTCGTGCCGGTCACTGGATTCACAGCGCGTCCCGTCGGAATAAACATTCCCAGGCCTGCCGCGATGGGAAAGAAGCCGCCGGGATTGGCTCCGCCGCCGGTGGTCTCGCCGATCAGCTTTGCCCGTTTCAGCACCTTCATGTTGTTGCTGAACTCTTCGGCTCCGGAAAAAGTGCGCGCGCTGGTGAGCACGTAAAGCGGCGTATCCGCCATGCTCTTGCCGCTGACATAAGGCTGGGTCCAGAACTGGTCAGTGCGGTCGCCTTTGCGCCAGTAGAGATTGTTGAGGTGCGTGGGCTCCTTGAAAAAATAGGAGCTGATGAGCTGGATCATGCTGGGATCGCCGCCGCCGTTTTTACGCAGATCTATGATCACCGCATCTGAGTTCGCCAGGAAATTCATGGCTGCAATCGCCGTCGGGCCGCCGAATTGAGCCGGCGAAAAGCCGCGCAGATCCAGATAGCCCACATTGCCGGCAAGCCGCTCCAGCTTCAGAAAGCCGAAGTTGTTGCGCGCATCCTGGCGCAGAAATCGCAGCTCGCGCTGCTCCGGGTCTTCTTTCTCTTTCGGCTCCGGAGGCGCCATGAATACCCGCATGTGCCTGTCATGGGAAATGCTCTGGAGGTCGTGCGTCAGGCGCTCGGAAAAATCCTGCGCGCCGGTCGCGTTGGCATAGGCCCCTTTGCTTTGCTGCGACTGCACAAACTTTCCCGCCTGCTCTCCCACGTCAGGAAACACGTAGTTTTCGCGCAGCAGGTCGGCAATCTTATTCACGACCTCGGCTTGCGACTTGCTGTCGAGCTTTGACGCCTGCGCCACTGCGGTGCCGACAATCACGCATAGAAGCGTTAGTGAGAGACCAATCCGGCGGATGAATTTCATGGGAATACCTCAAAATGAATCGGCGAACAATTCAAGTTATAGACGCGCAAACAGCCGCGCCGTGAGCACAGCTCACCCGGAGACTATGCGCCGGCTGGAACCGGCGGTCAACACAAAACAAAAGGCGCACTCAGTCTTCTGAATGCGCCTTCAAGAGCCTAAACACGGGTTAGCTCTTGGAAAACTTCTGCGGAAATTGCTTGATAATCCCGCTGCTCAGCAGGTCTGCCAAGCCGAGGATGTGCGTGTGAATCTTGTCGAAATCAGCGATGTCATCGGCATACTTACCCTGCAGTCGTGCTGTGGCCTCAGCCAGGGTCAGGTCCAGATGCATTTTCATGCCGGCTTTCATATCCACCAGCGGCCAGCTTTTCGGGTTGGCGCTGCTAAGAAAGGCGGCTATCTCGTCGCCATTGGCATACCATTTCGCTGCTGCTGCGTCGGTCTTGGCTTTGTCTCCGGACTTGGCTGCTTCAATCAATTCAGCTGCGCCCAGGATGTGGTCCTTCAGCAGCGCGGTAAGCTTCTCGCCCGCGGCCTGGCCGTAGAACGGAACGATCGCGTTTCCGATGTCCGCCTGATTCTGCAGCAATCTCTGCGCGGTGGCGTCTTTGTCCGGGAGGTTCGCGGCAGCGCTCACGATATAAAGGCGCGTCCAGGTAATGTGGTCTTCCCACAGCTTGCGCATCGCTTGATTGAACGCTGCCTGTGAAATTTTCTGACTGTCGTTCTGCCGTGCAGCCAATGCGGCGGGCGATGCCATTGCAAGCATGAGTGCCGTCATCAGCATTGCAGCGATCATCCTGTGCACAGACGTGTTTCTGTTCGGTCTCATATGACCTCTTTGTAGAAATGAATTTTTTTCTTCAGCGGCCTGGGTGCGCGCGCTACACGGATAAGTCTTTTTTTCAGGGCCTACCAGATAGAGTGGCTTGCACCGGCAGCGTTACAGCGAAACCGTCAGACGATGATTCGTGACGCCTTTTCCCGGCGTGTTTAAGCGCCCACACTGTCATCCTTTGCCCACAAGAGCCAAGAACCGCGCTCCTCGTAAACCCAGCAGGATCAATAACTTGACCGATGGCGTACCGCTTGCGCTTATCCACTGCAAACGGAGGTTTTCAGCCATGACGCAAACTCAATCAGCCGCTTCGAACCCAGTCTACAAAAGTCTTTTGCCGATGCTCCATACCTGGACGCGTTGCATCAGCTGGACCGTCCTGCTCTCCGCACTGCTGGCCGTTCTTTTCGCGCTCGTGATCGACGGCTGCTCACGAATTCACTAAAAAAGCCCGCAGCGCTGCAAGTTGAAAATGCGCAGACTTCGAAGCCTGTAGCTTCCGCCTGCGCGGCCCCCTATTGACTGCAGTTCATCCAATTGCAGCTTTGCTCACGATTCCAGCTTAGCTGCTGGCGCACCAGGGTGCGCGACATGAAGTTCTGATTCAAGCCCATCAGCCCCTCTCGGCAAACAGAACTCTCTTTTGAGACATCAAAGTATTTTTGAGGGGGCAATAATGATTCGTTTTCAATGTGACAGTTGTGGCCGGCTGAAAGAAGAAAATGAGACCTGGATCCTGGGTTTTGCCGCGGAAAACATCGGAGTGGTTTCCGCCCGCCGGGAAATTTCTATCGCCGCCTCGTGGGATCGTCCGCGAGCCGTCGATATTCTTGCCGTTCATTTCTGTTCTGACGAATGCCGTGCGGAATACATGAACGCTCTCTTCGGTGAGGCCGCGGGAGCTGGCAAGAACAACGCCGTGATCAAGCGGGTGAAACGGGTAGTGCCTGGGGCCGTGGTCGATACGGTAGTAGCGGGAAAAGTGCGCCCCAGGACCGTTCGCCGGACCGTGGTGCGTCGTAAGACAGTTTGAAGCTCGCGGGAACAAAAAGGCCAGGCTCGTTTGGAACCTGGCCTGCATCACCGCTTTGTTTCACCGAACCCTCCCCTACTGCTGAGGATTGCTGGCCGGAGTCGGCTGCGCTACCGGCTCAGTGGCCGCGACTGCCGGCGTTGCATCTGACTTGATCTTAACCGTGGTCATGATCCGTTCCAGCTTGTCAAAGACCTGCAGATGATCGATCGGTTTCGTGGTCTTGGGTGCGTCCTCCACGCCCAGTGCGAACTCGTAGCACGCGCTGTTTTCAAAATGGTGGTAGTAGCGCGCCTCGCTCTGGTCGGTTACGCTCTCGGCTTTCGAGTAATCAACGCCCAGCACGTTCGTCTTTTCCGGCGAGATCGAGTCGTCGTTCGCATCCACCGGGGGATTGGCCACGGCTTCAGACTGCTCCGGCGTGGTTGCGAACTTGCCGCACTGTTCCGCGCTCAGGTTCTTGTTGACGCTCACCTTGAAGTAGGAAGAGGCGCGCGTTCCCGGTAGAACCAGCGTGGTCAGGGTCTCGCCGCCCGGCTCAGTGAAGTTCATCGCCACCGGATCAGGCCATGCCGAATCCTTGCTGTCTTTATCCGGCGTCAGCATGGTGTAGGTTTTGGGATAGCGGAACGACACTCCGTACGTGGCGTTCTTGTAGGTTGCGGTCGAAATCCGCTTGATGGCGGACTTCTTCTTATCGATCGCGGTTTCAACCTTGTTCTCCAGAGATGCTACGGTCTGCACCACCGGGGTTGGGCTGGGGCTCGCGATACTCTGGTTCTGGCTGGACGAATTCACGCTGGCGCTCTTCTTGCTCGAAGAACAGCCGTTGAAGTCGAGAATGACTGTCAGCACAAGGACTGCTGTGGCCGCTGCGGTAACTGCGCCGCCAATCAGGCGGGCCCGCTTGGTTGAGCCGCTATTGACGGCCGGGCTTGGATTGTAAGATTTCAGGTTTGCCATGTTTGTTTCACCTCCGCTGCCTGCGGCAGCACCTAGGCATATGGCACGGAGGCGGCCATTCAGAAAAAGACTGATTTCATGCGGGTTAACGCAGGTGGGTCTCGGACATCAGCGTGGCGGCCCTAACACGATGTGTGCCGGCAGACACGGAAATCATGCGCAGATCGCGCGTGAGTGACGGTCGAAACTTCACTGCGTCTTCTTCCAGACAATATCTTCGTTGTTTCGGCGATCGATCAGAGAAACGACTTTGCCGTCATCGGACGATCCGAACAGGGTTCGCCCCTCAACGTCTTTGATAAAGAAAATATCGCTGGCTTCAGCAATCAGCTCCTGCCGTTCGCGGCCCTTGCGCTGCTCGTAGAGATGGCCGTTTTCCGCCGTGATGGTCAGGGTTCTTTCCGGCGAGAGCTGATAGGTCCCGACATAGCTGGGGAATTTGCTGACGTCGGCTTTGCCCGGCGCCGGATCTTCATAGTATCGGTGCACCTGCGTGGCGATGATCTGCCATCGGCCCGCGCGCCGCATCCAGGTATCGATTTCGTGATAGCGGGCCGTCAGCTTCTGGCCGAAGACCGTTTCGGTTTCATCCAGGTCATAGCTGAGGACGGCGGTGTCGCCCACAATACGGCTTTGCGGCTTGATGATCCTGATGGTCCCGGAGACTCCCGGAGGCAGCGGCGACACGTCCTTCAGCAACGCCGTCTTGTCCATGTTTCTGCCCTTCTCGTCAGAGAAGAGGACGTCATCGGCATAGTACTTCTCGAACGGCACTTTGTTTCCGACGGCCACGGCGTCAAAAAGCTCCTGCGTATTACGCACCAGCTCGTCTTGGGTGATCGTGCCCTGCGATGACCAGCCGCTCGCCGCAAGTGCGAGTGCTCCCGCTGCCAACATCGTCCAGATAGAGAATCTACGTCCCATTGGAAGCCCCCTCATTTTTTCTGGAAAGTGTTTTTTACGACTTCTCCGCCCTTCATCACAAATTGGACGTGCTCCAGCTGGGTAATGTCACCCAGCGGATCGCCTGCCACAGCGATGATGTCCGCAAATTTTCCTGGTTCAAGGGTGCCCAGGCGGTCCTGCCAGCCCAGCAGCTCTGCCGCGCTCACCGTGGAGGCGCGAATCACGTCCACCGCGGGTATGCCTGCGTCTTTGAGCGCGCCAAACATAATCGCTGTCGCTTCGCCCCGGTTCTTTTCGGGATAGTCGAACCACATGTCGGAGCCGGCCGCGAATTTCACGCCTGACTTCAAAACCTTTTGGATAAATACCGGTGTCTTCTGGGCCTCCATTTGTTCATATTCCTTGAGTTCCTGCTGCAGTTCGGGTGGAAGCACCATCCGCTTTTCGATCATTCGCCGCAGGCGCCCGCCATACAGCAGCTGCGTGATGTCGAGGAAGATTCCTTTTTCCCGCATTGCCTTCAGTTGTTCGTCGGTCACGTCATCGCCATGTTCAATGGAGTCGGCTCCGGCGTCGACCGCGACTTGAATTCCGGTTACGGTTGTGGCGTGGACAGCAACCTTGACTCTTGCGCGGTGTGCTTCTTCCACAATCGCCTTCATCTCTTCCGGCGTGATAAAGCGGTTGTTATCGTCAGCCACTACCTTGATCAGGTCAGCGCCATAGAACAGGTTTTCCCGCACGGCCTTGCGCGCCTGATCGGCGCCACTGACCTTCAGAAATTCCTGATGGATGATCTGGTCTGAGAGTGCCGGATTCAGGCGAAGAGCCTGCCCGCCCGGTGGCGCCAGCTTGCGCGCGGCAGCCCGAATGCGTGGGCCTTGCAGCCAGCCGCTCTCAATCGCGTCCCGCAATGACACGTCGCCGTCGATGCCGGAGTGTCCCACGACCCGCACCGCTGTGAAGCCGGCTTCCAGGTCTTCGTGCGCATTGTGCGCACCCAGCAAAACGCGAGCGGTCGGGCTCATCCCGGCAACCGCATTCACGATGATCTCCTGAGAAGAGATGCTGGTTCCGGACGTCAGCAGATGCGCATGGCAGTCGATCAATCCGGGTAGTAGCGTGGCCGAGCCGAGGTCGATAACCTTAGCTTCTTTTGGAGCATGGCTCTGCACTGCGGCAACCGGGCCCGCTTCCTTGATCTTGTCATTTTCAATGAGCACACCGGCGTTCATCACGTACTTGCCGGTTTTGACGTCGAGCAACCGCGCGGCTTTCAGCAGGGTGAACTTACCTGGCGGCGTGTCTTGGGCGGGAAGAGCAACACGAGCGAGCAGCAGCAATGCAACAGCTAGAATCTTTCGTGACATGTGAGCTCCTGTCAGAAAGATTTGACACCCGCAGCAAACATTCGGCAACTTGAAAGACTGCTAACCGCCAAAGACCAGGTGCTTTGTCACGACAAATGAAGCTTGTCCCGTTTTCGCCGGTCGCTGCGAGCGAGCAGAATGATCTCCGCGATCATGTCCGCATAGGAACGTCCGGATTTCTTGGCTGCCATAAAGAACTCCGAGTTGCTGGAGAGCCACGGGTTTGGATTGGCTTCGATTACGTAGACCTCGCCCTTCTCGGTAAGCCGCATGTCGATGCGGCCATAATCGCGCAATTTGAGAATGCGGTAGGTGTTGAGCGCGGTGGTCGAAAGCAATTCCTGCAGGTCTTCGTCCATTTCTTCCACCGGCGCTGATTTCGTCAGCTTATAAGCTTCGCTGTCTTTCTCCCACTTCACTTCCATGCCGGCGACCTTCGGCATTCCTTCGGGTAAGCGCGAAAGATCAAGCTCCACCAGCGGCAGCACTTCAGGATTCTGGTTTCCCAGAACGCCGGCGTAAATTTCACGGCCTTCAATAAATTCTTCGATCAACGCGGGAGAGTTGAACTCTTCCTGCACGTAATGGATGCGCTCCATCAACTCCTTCACGCTTCCAACCACCGAGCCCTTGTCGATGCCCAGCGATCCGTCTTCAGAGATGGGCTTGATGATCAGGGGGAACGAGATGTCCTGCGAGTGGTCCAGCTTGCCCTGATAGCAGGTTGCAAAGTACGGCGTGCGAATCCCATAGAACTGGAACAGTTTTTTGGCGACACTCTTGTCCTGGGCCAGGTACAGGCCTTGCGGTCCGGCGCCGGTGTAGGCACGTCCCAGCAGATCCAGATAGGCGGCCACGTGCATCTCCATGGTGTCATCGCCGGCGTATGATTCCACCAGGTTGAAGAAGAGATCGGTTTCGTGGCGTGCGAGCGCCGTAAGAGTCTTGTCCTCTCCATCCAGGCAGAGGTAGGTGGGCTCGTGGCCCAGCTTTTCCAGAGCCTCAAAGATCTCTTCGCGGTCGTGCTTCTCTCTCTTCTTGCGCCGCTTGTTGGCTCCGCGCTTCTTCTTTTCCTTTTCCGGCTCCGGAGCTGCTTCTTCTTCCTCGCCCCAGCTCTCGTACAAGACCGTGATTTTGAGTTTATTGTCCATAATATTGGGTAGGTGCATCCTGCTTTCGCAACAAGCCAAAATTCATTCTTCAGCTTCTCTGAAGGAAAGCTCACCTCATGTTTGCACAAATTTTCCACGAGCCACGTAATTCATGGCCAGGGCGGTCGCGTAGACGGTAATTTCCGTCAAATACTCCTTTTCCAACTTTACATAGGCGCGCAGGTCCAGTTCGCTGACGCGCGTTTCAATCGACTCCATTAACTTTTTGATGAGCGGCCGCGGCACGCCGCTCCAATATGTAAGCTTGTCCACCAGCGATGCGCGATTCTCGCGCAGCAGATCCACAGCCGGACGAATTCCGACTTTGCGCTTGCGTCCGACCTTGAAGATGTCCTGCAGGTCGGCGTCCAGGGGTAGTTCGCCGGGCGAAGGCTCTTCGCTCAACGCCGCTTCGTAAAACTCTCCCACCGTGGAGTCCATCTCCTCCACTGTGATGTCGGTTCGCCCGCGCGGCCGAACCGGATCGGTATTGCCCAGCTTCCTGAAAGTTCGATCCACGTAGCGAAGCTTTTCGAGTGCCGGCCAACCCTTGTATTTCTGCCGCCAACGCGAACCGGGCGTAAGCCAGACGGCAAACGTTTCGGCGAAGTCTTCATCCGGATGCTTCTGCGCGTACCACCCTTCCATATGCCGGACAAAGCTCCGTGAAAACGGGATCGGCCGGTAGGCATCGCGATAGGGTTTGCGGTACGGTCCAAACATCTGCTTCCATTCCGGAGTCTTGTGCAGAGCATAGGCATAGTTGACGGCGTGCCCGGCCTCATGCCTCAGGTACATCATGATTTGGCGCGAGTCCTCCAGATCATTCATCTCTTTTTCCAGGTGCGCCAGCTTAGGATCGGCCAGGTAAAAGGGAATCCCGATGATCGGCTCGCCCGACGGGCAGCCCCATTCGTCGGTCAAATAGCATGCCGGCCGGAATTTTTTCAGCCCTTTGCGATCGAGTTCGCGATAAAGCTGCTGCACAAACCGTTCCAGCGGAGAGCCTTCCAGCTTGAGGCCCAGATCGCGGATGGGTTTCCCCAGGATTTCCTGGATTTCCGGCGGTGCTTTTTCAAAGGCGGCGCGCAAGCGAGCTCCGCGAAAAGATTAGCACAAGCCTTAATAACCGAGCAGTTACTCCCGGCATACCCCAATTGCGCAAGGTGCAGGCCTGGAAAATCGCTGGCAAATTAGTTTGCTCCTCCACCGCGATTGACGCAAAATGTCTGCAATGCCTTCATACAAACCTCTGCTGCTGGCCGTCATCCTTGTCTGTGGTTTGCGGGTCGCGTTCGGCCAGAATGAACTTTCCGATCCGGCCTCAAAACAAATCTGCGCCTCGGTGAAGGATGTGCAACTTCCCGCTGCTGATCGTCCAAGCGCTGCCGAAGCCAAAGCGCTGGTGAGCTGCTCTTCCGTAGACGCTTATTTTGGATTTGGACAGACGGCTGATCCAGTCAAGGCGCGGAAATGCGCCTATGTTGAAGTCGACCGCGGTTCCAAAGACATTCTCGGCGGCAAAGCCATGCTGATGATGATCTATGCCGACGCCAAGGGAGTGCCGCGCAGCTTTGATGTGGCTTTAAACCTGGCGTGCACCATCGGCGGGGCGCCCGGCGACGCTGCCGGCCGCATCCGCCAGCTCGACCGGCTGAAGAAATCAAACTGGACTGGCGACAACTTCGGCATCTGCAGCCACAGCAGCGGCCACGATCTTTACCAGCAATGCGTGATCCTGCAGGAACGTTTTGACCGGATTGAGCGCGACCAAAAGCTCGATGAGCTGAGCGCGAAGTGGAACGGTCCGGAAAAGAAGGCATTCCATGCTTTGCGCGAAGAAGCAGAGACGTTTTTCCAGGTGCAGGCTGCGAACGGCGTAGACCTGGAAGGAACTTTTGAAATTCAGGAGCAGATTTTCCAGCGCAACAACCTGCTCTCCGCACTGGAACAATTTGAGCGCGGCGAACTGCCCAAGTACTCAGAGGATGAGGTTCACCGCGCTGAGACGGCAGAGAAAGAAACGTACGAGCGAACGCAGAGCGGCAACATTTCCCACTGGGGGACGGTTACTGTTGAAAGCGTGAAGAAGAGCGAAGAAGCATGGCATCGCTATTGCAGCGAATGGATTGCGTTCGGCAAGCGCAAATATCCTACGGTCAGCGAAGCCAGCTGGAAAGCCTGGCTCGACCAGGACCGCACGGTTGCGCTTCATCGATTTTTACACTGATATTACGCAGGCGCATGATCAGGCTGCGCTTGCCGTCGCATCATCATCCTTATCAAAGAAACTACGATTGGCCAGCCGGAATTTTTTCAGCCACCCCACCACGGTCGTCAAAAGAGACTGGCGGGTAGCTTTCGTTTCCGGAGCTGGTTCGCCTTCTCCAGACTTGTTTTCCCATTCATAACGTGAGCTGCGAATCTTCTGAGCTCGTTTGGCACCGGCAGCAGCCTGTGGCGAAGTCGTGTTTGAGGGTGCTTCTTGCTTGGGTTCGTTCATCGAGCGGCTTTTGTATCTCCTTGAAGGGAATACTCTTTACTCTAAGTTGGATGAAGCTCGGGGCTTTGTGAGTTGCTCATTTGAGTTAACTGCTGCAGACGCAAGAACTTGCCGCTTCAAGGCGTGATCTGCAGAGACTTACACAACTTCGCCAAGACGTTTCAGCATCAAACTGTCTGGAACAGGGCCCCGGGCAATGAGCAGTAGAAAGCGAAAACTTCGTCTTGTAAATGCACGCCACCAGATGCCTGCAAAAAAAACGCAATTCCGGTGCGGGGAGCAAATCCTTGAGAGCGGGATTTATCGCGTGGTGCATGAGAAGCACCGGCTTCCTCACGAAGTGACTCTGCTCAACGGCCAATTGTTCCCCCGCTGCATTCAGTGCGAAGATTCGGTTTATTTTGAGTTGCTGCGCAGCGCGCCGGATATTACTTTAGCCCCCTTCAAGGTTGCGCTCTACGCGCTGCCGGTAGAAGAACCTGACGAAGAAGATCAGAATTACACATTCGCCTCGTAATTTGCAGGCGTTCTCCATTCACAACTCAATCTCAGCAGTGTGACTTGCCTTGTCTCGGGAAAGGCTGGTTCGCTCTGCCGTATAATCTTGCCCGAGGGAGAATCATGGTTACGAGCAAAGCTTCACCATCGCAAACTGATCCCGGCCGCCAGTTGTTGCGGCACGCGTTGGCAACGCTCGCCTATCGGGCAGGCAAGACAGTGCGCAACGCCCCAGAAAGCTTTGCCGCCTTCAGCATCGGCGAAAAAGGCAGAACGCCGGTAGACATTCTGGCTCATATGGGAGACCTGTTCGATTGGGCGCTCTCCACTGCCCAGGGAAGACAGACATGGCACAATTCCAAGCCTCTGCCATGGGACAAGGAAATCGATCGCTTCTTCAAAACCTTGCGCGGTTTTGACGACTACCTTGCTTCCGATGCCCCGCTTGCCGCCTCTCCAGAACTGTTGTTTCAAGGTCCCGTGGCCGACGCGCTCACCCACACCGGCCAGATGGCGATCCTGCGGCGCATGGCCGGATGTCCGATTCGTGGCGAGAATTATTTCCGCGCGCACATCACCGCCGGCTGCGTTGGAGCGGAGCAGGCAGCCCCGGTAGTCGAGTTTTGATGGGCCGCGAATAACTGCCTGGTCCAGAGGGCGTGTAACTTTTCCCTTCTCTCCGCGTATCTATTACGATTCACGCTAGCGATGCTTGATTTTCACACTCTCTACCAGAGTTATGCGCCGCAGGTGCATCGGTTTGCGTTGTTTCTCTGTGGAGACACAACCCTGGCCGATGACATTACTTCCGAAGCCTTCGTGCGCGCCTGGACATCGCGGGGCAAGATCCGGGAAGCGACGGTAAAAGCCTACCTGTTTACCATCGCGCGCAACCTGTACCGCGACCATCTTCGCCGCAACCACCGTCTTTCCGAGCTGGAAGAGTCCATCCCCGACACGAATCCCGGCCTGGCGGTACGCACGGAACACAAAGAAGAGCTGCAGACGGTGATGGCGGCGCTCCAAGAGCTGTCGGAAGTCGATCGCGCTGCGCTGCTGATGCGCGCGCAGGAAGAGATGTCCTATGAAGAGATTGCTCAAGCCCTCGATTTGCCTGTAACCACCGTGAAAGTGAAAGTACACCGCGCCCGGCTTAAACTCATGCGGGCGCGCGAATCATCCCTGGAGGTGCGCTCATGAAACTCGAACGCGAAGTGATTGTCGATCTGCTGCCGGCTTATTTTTCCGGCGAAGCCAGCGCGGCTACACGCGCGCTGGTGGAAGAGTATTTTCGTGAGCACCCTGATTTTGAGCAGTCAGCCCGCAAGGCGGGCAACTCCCTTGAAACCCTGAAGACGGCCCCGCGTGGAGTTGACCCGGAAAAGGAAAAACTCGCGTTTGAGCGCGCGCGCATGGTGACGGAGACGCGCAGCTCTTTCCTCTGGATGGCAATCCTGTTCACTCTGCTGCTGTTCCTGTTTCGCATTCAGGATCACAAGATCGTCTGGCTGTTCTGGGGAGTGAATAACGCTTTTCCGGGAGTTGCTTTTTCCGCCGTGGCGCTGTTCCTGTGGTTGATGTATTTCTACACGCGCAAACGCAAGGATCCGCTTACCCAGCGAGCCAAGTTTCTGGGCGCAGCTATCTTCTATTCCCTATTTCCCTTCCTGTTCACAATCAAGGACCACAAGATTGTCTGGGTTTTCCAACATGATTCCAATCTCGTGATCATTCTGGGTGCCGTCGCGCTGATCAATTGGGCGTTGTTCTTCTACCACTGGTGGAGGGCCAAAAAAATGGGCTCGTAGCGTCCGCCGCTACGGGTTGGTTGTGATCTCGCCGATGTTGGCCACAGTGTCATCCTTCTTCATCGAGGGCACGCCGCAGATGTACAGCACTATGCCGGAGGCGGGCGCGTGAGCTTCATAAATTGTCTTGCCGAAATAGTCGGTGACGTAGCCGATCTTCATTCCCTGCTCCGCATAGGAGCCGCGCTGCACCAGCGGATAAAAAATTCCCGGCTGCTCGCTGGTCACAGTATCGACCTTGCCGATCCAGACAGGGTGTTCCACCATTATGGGCGCACCGGGCAGCATCTTGAGATAGCGCATCAGGCTCATGGTGCCGTTGACCAGCAGCGCGACGTCCTCCGGTTGAACGGTGCCCGAGTAACCCGCTTCCACGGCGATCGCCGGCTTACCGCGCGTGTTCGCGGTGTTATCCAGGTAGCGTGAAGCGTTTGGATCTTTCGGTCGGTCGCTCCAGACGATGATGTGGTCCAGACCAAACGCCAGCACCATCTCGCGCGTGGTCGCATCCTGTTTGGCATTGCCGGACTTCGGCCAATACGCATACGGGCGCAAATTTTCGTCCAGATCACCGCCATGGTAGTCGACCAGGTAGTCGCAACGCTCCACGACTTGTTTGGTGATCAGGTAGGAAGTGCGTTCGGTCTGCGTGCCGTCCTGCTTACCGGGATAATACCGATTCATGCTCTTGCCATCCACCGGGTTCACATGCGGAACCTTCTGCTCGAAGGAAGCGATGTTCACCAGCGGCACAATAATCACCGTGCCCGAAATCTGCGCGGGATCGAGCGCTTGAATCACCTTTTCCAGCGCGATGATGGAAGCATATTCCGTGCCATGCGCACCGCTCACCAGCGCCAGCACCGGACCGGGCTTCGCACCTTGAATCACAACCACCGGAATGGAAGTTGCAGCGTCCGATCCTGCGGGCACTTGCAGAAGGCCGGTGGCTTTTTGTCCGGCGGAAGCTGTTGCGGTTCCCACGGTAAAGCTGTTTTGCGCCCGGAGGGAGGCGCTGCAAAACACGCACAGCAAGAGCACGCAGATGTTCTTTGATGGTTTCATGGCGGTGAGCAGTATAAGCCACGCAGCCCAGGCCGGGAGGCAGAATTAGTGTGCTACTATGGGCCGCTCGTCAAAGATGTTCTACCTAATTGTCGTCAAGTCTCAGGAGGCATGCGCATGAAGGGCTCCATGATGGACTACCCTCTCACCCTGCAAGCCATCCTGGAACGCATTCCCAAACTGTATGCCAATGTAGAGATTGTCTCGCGGCGTCCCGATGGCAGCCTGCACCGCTATACCTATGCCGACTTCTATCGCCGCACCAAAGCGCTGGCGGAAGCCCTGACGCGTGCCGGCCTCCAACCCGGCGATCGCGTGGCCACGCTTTGCTGGAATCATTACGCTCACATGGAAGCCTACTTCGGCGTGCCTGCCGCGGGCGGCGTGGTGCACACGCTGAACCTCCGGCTGCATCCGCAGGAGCTGGCTTTCATCGTGAATCATGCGCAGGACCGCTTTCTGATCGTGGACGATGTACTGCTGCCGCTGCTTGAGCAGTTCCGCGACAAGGTAAAGCTGGAACGGATCTTTGTTGTTCCCTGCCAGAAGGAGGCGCCGCCTGCGGACTTCGACAGTTATGAAGATCTGTTGCTCGAAGCGCGCGGCGAATTCGAATTTCCGGCCGCCGAAGAGACTGACGCCGCAGCCATGTGCTTTACCTCCGGGACTACGGGCAATTCCAAGGGCGTCTTGTATTCGCACCGCGCGCTGGTCCTGCACGCCCTGGCGTTTGCCCTGCCCGACGCGTTTTGCGTCTCCCAGCACGATGTCGCGATGGCCCTGGCGCCCATGTTCCACGCCAACGCGCACGGGTTGCCGCACGTGGCCATCATGCTCGGCTGCAAACTTGTACTGCCCGGCAGGCAGCTCGATCCGCAATCCATCCTGGAACTTTTTCACTTGGAACAGGTCACGATTGCCACGGCAGTACCTACGGTGTGGGCCGGGATTCTTGAGTGCCTGGAAAAGGAGCCGCAGAGCTGGCGGCTTGCTCCAGCCTTTCGCGGCTTTGTTGGCGGCACCGCTGTGCCGGAGGCGCTGGTCCGCAGGCTCGATCAGCGCGGACTCCCCCTGATTCAAGTGTGGGGCATGACCGAGACAACGCCGGTGGCCACCTGTTCCACGCTCAAAGCGCATATGCGCGAATGGCCGGAAGACGATCGCTATCGCATGCGCGTCCGCCAGGGACGATCGCTGCCGTTTACTGAGATCCGCGTGGTCAATGATCAGGGCGAAGCGCCCTGGGACGGCCAGACCATGGGAGAACTGCATGTGCGAGGTCCGTGGGTTGCGGCCCACTATCACAACGCGCCCGGAACGGAAGACCGCTGGACAAACGATGGCTGGCTGCGCACCGGCGATGTCGCCACCATCGACGCCGAAGGCTACGTGCAAATCGCCGATCGCGCCAAAGACATGATCAAATCTGGAGGCGAGTGGATCAGCTCGGTCGACCTGGAGAATGCACTGGCCGCGCACCCTGCTGTACGTGAAGCCGGCGTGGTCGCGGTGGCACATCCTAAGTGGGATGAGCGCCCGGTCGCGGTTGTGGTCTTGCGCGCCGGCGTGAGCGCCTCTCCGGACGAGCTGCGTGGATTTCTGAGCTCGAAGTTTGCCAAATGGCAGCTGCCTGACGCTTTTGTCTTCGTTGACGAATTGCCGCACACCTCCACCGGCAAACTCTCCAAGATAGAACTGCGAAAGCGCTTCGCAAACTGGCAATGGAACAGCCAGGAGACTGCGTAACAGCCTCGGCTAAGCCTGCCTGGCGTTCTGGAGCCGCATCGGCACTCCCGGCCGGGGTTGCAATGTGACCGAAGGCTCGGCGCGGATGGTTGCCGGGTCGACCGCCAGGCGCAGGCGGAATCGTTGCAACACCAGCGCCAGCACCAGCAGGATTTCCGTCATGGCGAAGTTCAAGCCGATGCAGGTGCGCGGTCCGGCGCCGAAGGGAAGGTAGGCATAGCGCGGGCGCGCGGCGGAGTTTTCCGGAGCGAACCTCTCCGGTCGAAACTCATCTGCCTCTTTCCACCACTTGGGATGGCGCTGCGTGATGTAGGGAAAGATCAGGATCTCTGATCCCGCGGGCATAAAAAAGCCGCCAATTTCGTCGGCATTGATCGCCGTGCGGGCCAGTGTCCACACCGGTGGATATAGGCGCATGCTCTCTTCCACAACCATGCGAGAGTAGCGCAGCCTCATCAGGTCGTCGTAGGTCGGCGTTCGGCCATTGAAGAAGGATGCTTCGGCCGCCATGCGTTCCATCACCTCCGGCCGGGTGCCGATCAGGAAGCAAGTCCAGGCCAGCACCAGCGTCGTGGTTTCATGCCCGGCGGTCAGCAGGGTGATGACTTCATCGCGAAGCTGTTTGTCGGACATGGGAGCGCCGTTCTCATCGCGCGCTTCCATCAGCATGGTAAGCAGATCGGCAATCCGGGCAGGCACCCGCCGCCGCTCGGCGATGATGCGATCGATAATTCCATGAATGTGTGCCAGGGCTCCGCGATATTCGCGGTTGCGGCGTGTCGGCAAGCTTAATGGCGGAGGAATGATCGACCACGCGCGTTCAACCGAGTAGTCGCGGCCGATCTCCAGGGTCCGGCGGATCGACTCGGCGTCCGCTTCCAGGTTGGTGGTGAACAGCACCTGCGCGGCGATATTGAGCGTGAGCCGCATGAAGTCCGGCACCACGTCAAACGCCTCGCCTCGCGACGCATGATCTTCCCAGCGGCGCAGCATGGCCAACGCGTTCTCCGCCATGGTGCCGACAAACGATGCCACCTGCTGTCCCTGGAACGATGGCTGCGTCATCTTACGCTGCCGTTGCCACAGCGCACCTTCGCTGGTGAGCAGCCCTTCGCCTAAGGAGAGGCGGAGGATTTTGTATCCGCGTCCCTTGCGATAGTTGGCGACGTTTGCCTGCAGAACGTGCTGAATGTGGTCGGGATGGCTCAACTGATGTGACACCCAGACGCCGCGATATCGCACCACGTCGCCAAAGGTGAGTGCAGCCTGAAAGAAACCGCCCAACGGGTCTTGGCGAAACTGCGGCAGTTTCAGAAGAAACCGTAGAGTGGAAGGCCCGGGCGCTTTACTCAACTTGCGGGAAGGAGTGACCACTCATGATTCTACTCGAGGCGAAGCGAGCCAGGATGCCCGGAACACACCATGATTCAGCACCAATTAGACGGAATCGATGGCAAATCGTTAGCGAAAATCTCATTTGCAATCGGTCAAGGGAATTGGTGTTCGCTCGCGAACACTGCCATGCCGGAAGCGAACACCGCGATTTCCGTGCTCGCAATCTGCACCAGCGTTCCTCCCATGGATTCAATAACTTGCATCCCGTGAAAGTTTGGCAATGCAGGTGCCATTCTTTATGCAAGAACTCGCGAGATCAAGCAATCGGGTTCGCAACTTTATAAGTGATCAGGAGCTTCATATGTTTGACGGCAAAAATAACCGCCTGCTCGACAGTTTTGCTTTCCGCGTGGGTCTGACTGCTGTGGTTTTTGCAGTCTGGACAGGCGCCGGGTACGCGTTGCTTTCGTTGCTCTAGCTCGATGACGGCAGACAACTCGATGAGCAAATAAGAGATTCTTTAAACGAGTTTTTGAAGGTGTTCGTAGGGCCGAGTTTCAAGGAGATCGCAGGCAAGCCCCCAGACGGGCTTTCCTATAAGAGCAGCTTGTAGTGAGGAAAATCAGCCTCTCCTTCACTACTTTCTACTCATAGGCTCCGCGAAACCGGCCCCTTTTTTCTGTGATGAATGACGGCGCTAAGCTACCTGTGCTCCGGCAAAGAGCCCATTCCATGCTGCGTGTCCCAGATTGTAACCAGGATCCGTCTGGGATGGCTTGTTTGCCAGCCGCTGCAGCACCTCTGATTTTGCTTCGATTACTTCCTGATCGCGACAGCCCAGCAGTGACGAGCACTCCCGCACGGAGTAACCTTCCAGCACCGACATGACAAAGACAAAGCGCTCGAAGGGCGTCCACTGCATGACCAGGAAGACCAACGGGTTTGCCTGAGCATTTCCTGTCGTCTTGTCCCAGGCGGGCATTCCCGCGATCGCAGCTGGCTGGCCGACAGCAGGTTTCACCAGCTTGATGGCATTTTGGATAATGGCGCGTTTGCTCCAGGCACGTGCCCACTGCTTGAAGACCTGATTGCCGCGAATGCTGTCGTCCAGCCCGGCAACAAAGCATTGCTCGGCTTTGGCGGCGTCGGCAGTTAAGAGGTAGGCCAGCAGATGCAGGCCGTTCATTTCTTCGCTGAAGATCTGGCGGAAATCCTTGCAGGTTGCGTATTCGGTGGCACGTTCGCGGGCACGCTGGCTGGCTTTACGGCGAAACATCCAAATCTCCTTCTCTCCATGGAAAGTACGCAAAAAACCGGAAGCCGGTTTCGCAATACTGCTTTTTTCTTTTTCGCCGGTCAGGCTGCTTCTCAGCTAACAATCTTCAGTAGCTCTTAACCGAGCCGGTTCAAAAAACCATTTCTCCGGCACCTAACGTCTAGATGCAACACCTCTGTGAATAGTGACAAAATTTCTTCCAGCGAATCATTGAAAGTACAACGCTGCTCTTCTTTTCCGAATGTTAACTTTTAAGCTCATACCCGATGAAGAACCGACGCTGAGTCGTGGGTGCTACATTATTCCCATGCGCGCCGTTGTCCAAAGAGTGAGCCGCTGTCGCGTGACCGTGGATGGAAACACGACAGGGGAAATCGGGCGCGGACTGCTGGTGCTGCTGGGCGTGGGCAAGAGCGATGCGGAGCCGGCAGCAGATTACCTGGTGGAAAAAGTGATTGGCCTGCGGATTTTTGAGGATGCCGAAGGGAAGATGAACCTTTCCGTGCAGGACGCCGAAGGCGCGGTACTGGTTGTTTCACAGTTCACCCTTCTCGGCGATGTACGTCGCGGCAAAAGGCCGTCTTTCGACGGCGCTGCGCGTCCGGAAGAAGCAAAGCGGCTTTATGAATACTTTGTGGGAAAGATTCGCGCCGCCGGGCTGCGCTGCGAGACCGGACAGTTCCAGGCAATGATGGAAGTTGAACTGGTCAACACCGGGCCGGTGACCATATTGCTGGATTCGGAGAAGCTGTTTTGATCGAAGCCGTATTACTGGGCGCGAGCGGTTGGACCTGGATCATTGTGATCGCCCTGCTGGCGGCCGGCGGATTTCTCTTCGTAGACAAATTGATGCGCAAAGGCGTGTACGAGGAGAGCACCAAGGGCCGTAGCCGCCTCGTCAGCGCACTCTCTGAAATGCAAACGCTGGTTGATCCGTCGCACCGGCACGTGGTGGAAGAGCGCGAGCGCAAACGCGCAGAGCATGATGACGCAGGCGACGATCCTGATCCATCGAAGTGATGGTTCTTCCAGCCGAGGCCCGCTGGAGAATTGCGATTCTTGCCTTGCCTGTGTACCATTCCCGGCTATGAAATCCTGGCTTGCTCTGTTTGTCCTTCTTACCGCGACCAGTTTTGCGCAAACACACTCCGCCGTCTCCGGGGATGAAACCCAGCAACTGCTGCAATCATTGGCAGACGCTCCGGGGCCTTCCGGCTTTGAGGAGCCGGTGCGCAAGATCATGGTGGAACACATGAAACCGCTGGCGGAGAAAATCAGCTATGACGGCCTGGGATCGGTGATTGCCGTCCAGGGCTCGAGCGGGCCGCGCATCATGGTGGACGCTCACATGGACGAACTGGGCGGCGTGATTCGCCGCGTGACCAACGACGGGTTCCTCACCATGCAGATGCTGGGGGGCTGGCTGGATCAGGCGCTGGTGGACCAGCGCTGGACGATCATCGGCTCCAAGGGGCCGGTGCGGGCAATCACGGGGATTCGCGATGTGCACATCGTTCCGCAGGAAGAGCGGAACCGGGTTTATCCGCGCGAGTGGGTGTTTCTTGATGTCGGCGCGAAGAACGCGGCGGAGGTCGCAGCCATGGGGCTGGAGCCGGGAGACCCGGTAGCGCCCGATGCGCCGTTCGCCGTCATGAACGGCACGCAAAACTATCTGGGCAAAGCCTGGGATGATCGCGTGGGGTGCGCGGTGGTGCTGGAAGCCATGAAGCGGCTGGCGCATGCGCCGCATCCGAACCAGATTTTCTGGGTAGCCACGGTGCAGGAAGAAATCGGATTGCGCGGCGCTCACACGGCGAGCGATGTGGCGAAGCCGGAGATCGGCATTGCGATTGAAGGCGGGGTAACGCGCGATTCGCCCAAAGTTGGCCCGGAAGAGGCGCAAGAGGTGCTGGGCGGCGGTCCGGCGATCTTTCTTTACGATTCCAGCGAGCTGCCTAACCAGAAGTTTGTTTCCCTGTTCAAACAGACGGCGAGGGAGAAATCCATTCCCCTGCAAACCGACGTGATCCAGGGCTATGGCGACGATTCCGCCGAAATGCAGAAGAGCAATGGTGGAGCGCCGACCGTGAACCTGGCTGTCCCGGTTCGCTACACGCATTCGCATAACGGCATCATGAACCGCGGCGACTTCGACAAAATGGTGGAGCTGCTCGTCGCGATGCTGGAGAAGCTCGACGCCAAGGCCGTCGCGAACTTGCGGGACTTTACGCCGCAATAGAAGTTTTTGGAAAATCCCGAGCGAAGCGAGGGCCCTACTGTCGCGAATATCTCCAGGTGAAATACGAAAAAATTGTGCGCAGTTAGTGGCGGTTTGCGCTTGTAATGACAACGCCACTTAACGATAGGGATCCCTCGCTACCCTTCGGGATTTCAGAAAGGGCTATTGTCAGAGCGAACTTCTCAATATCTCATCCGCAATCTTCGCCGCTTCCACGGCGACTTTCACATCGTGGACACGCACTATGTGAGCGCCATTCAGTATTGACGCGGTCATGGCTGCAATCGAGCCGTGCAGGCGCCGGTCGGGCGGAGCGTCCTGGCCGTGGCGGGCAAGGGTTCTGCCGATGAAAGATTTCCTTGACGTTCCTACGAGCAGAGGGAAGCCCAACTCTTGCAATTGCTCCAGGCCGGCCAGCAGGGGATAGTTCTGCTCGAACTTTTTGCCGAAGCCGATGCCGACATCAAGGACAATGCGCTCGCGGGAGATACCGCGCGTGAGAGCGGAGGCCGCATATTCGCGCAGGTCATTTTTTACCTCGAGCAGAATGTTGGCTGAAGGAGGGAGGTCGCGCCATTCCTGCGGGCGCCCGCGCGTGTGCATGAGAATCACACCGCAGGCGAGTTCCACCACGGCTGCAGCCATCTGCTCATCCCAGCGGAGGGCGCTTACGTCGTTCACGATCTCGCATCCGGCGGCGACGACGGCGCGCGCGACCTCGGCTTTGTAGGTATCGACTGAGAGCACGGCTTCAGGACGCTCGCGCAGGACGTCTTCAATGACCGGCATGATCCGGCGCAATTCTTCCGCGGCCGGAATGCCGCTTTCGGCCACGGGCGTGCCGGGGCGGGTGGATTCGCCGCCGATGTCGAGCAGGTCAGCGCCATCCTCGAGCATCTTCAGCGCATGAGCTACGGCATGGTCGCGAGAAAGGAACCTGCCGCCATCGGAAAACGAGTCGGGCGTGACGTTGAGGATGCCCATCACCAGGGTGCGTGGGCCAAGCTCCAGCTGGCGTGCGCGCAGGCGCCATGTGTAGCGCGGTCTCTGCATGGTCAGCGATTGTAGCGAATTATCGCCGGAATCGCGCGTGATCCCACCCCACCGAGCCAACACCAGGCTCGTCGGAGACCCCGGTAATCGCCGGAATCGGTTGTGAATCTCGAGTGTGAGCTCAATCCCTTATAATCACGACAGCTGATGACGAACCGACTTTTTCGTGCGTCTATCGCACTTTTCTTCCTGTTGTGTCTTCCACCCTCTGCGCTAGCAGGCGATGCAGCCAAGAAGACTTCGCCGCGCAAGAATCTGACCGAGCAGATCAACACCATCCTCAGCCAGCCGGAGTTCGAACGGGCGCACTGGGGCATTGACGTCGTGGATCTCGATTCCGGCGCCGCGATTTTCTCAGAAAATCCAGGGCAGCTTTTTTTGCCGGCCTCGAACACCAAGATGTTCACAACGGCGGCGGCGCTGGCGATCGCCGGGCCCGAGTACCGCTTTCGCACCACGGTGGAAGCCGAGGGCAAGATTGACAGCCAGGGGCAGTTGACCGGCAATCTGGTGATCGTGGGGCGGGGCGATCCGAATATCTCCGGACGCACGCTGCCGTATGCGCTCAAGACCGAGCGCGTGCCGCCGGGAACGCAAATTCTGGAAGATATGGCCGATCAGGTGGCGCACAGCGGGTTGAAGATCGTGGATGGAGACCTGATCGGGGATGATACGTATTACGCCTTTGAACGTTACGCTGAGGGCTGGGCGCAGGACGACTTGCAATGGATCGACGGCGCGCCGGTCTCAGCCCTTACCTTCAATGACAACGTAGTTTTTGTGAATATCCTGCCGGGCGCTCAGGCGGGCGACAAGGCAGCCGTCACGCTCGAACCGGAGACGGATTATTACGAGGTGGACAACAGGATTGTGACCTCGGCCGCGGGCGTGGCGAAGAAGATCGGCATCCATCGGGAGCCGGGGGCAAAGACGATTGTGTTGTGGGGATCGCTGCCGGCGGGCGACCAGGGAATGAAGGAGCCGCTGGCGATTGAAGATCCGGCGGAGTTCGTCGCCGACCTCTTTAAAGGCATGCTGGTGCGGCGTGGCATTGCGATTCACGGCAAAGCTCGCGCGCGCCATGGAGAGGCGGCGCAGTTCTTTGATCCCCCACCGCTGCCCCTCATTCCGCAAACCCCGGGAGCCGGCAGCCCGAGTGCGAGCAATCCAGGCGCAAACCCGACGGAAACTTCGCCTGCTGCAGCGCAGCCGGCAGCGCCGGATCAGACGGTTTCAGGCACTCCGGCACAACGCGCTCCGAATACGGAACCTGCTTCTACGAACCTGGTGCTGGCGGAGCACATTTCAGCGCCATTTCTGGATGACATACGCGTCACCAACAAGACGAGCCAGAACCTGCACGCGGAGCTGGCATTGCGCCTGGCAGGCAAGCTGGCCGGGAGCGGCGGATCGTTTGAAGGCGGCACGGCCGCGGTCAGGCAGTTTCTGATTCAGGCCGGGCTCAGTACGGACGAATTTGTCTTTCTCGATGGCTCCGGGCTCTCCCGGCGCGATCTGGTTGCGCCGGAAGCCACGGTGCAGTTGCTGAAGTATGCGGCGCGCCAGCCGTGGGGCGTTGCGTTTGCCGAGTCGCTGCCTGTGGGCGGTGTGGATGGCTCTCTGGCCGAGCGTTTTCTCAATACACCTGCCGGCGGACTGGTGCATGCGAAGACCGGCTCGCTCAGCCACGTGAACGCGCTCTCAGGATACGTCAGCACCAAGTCAGGCCGGCGCCTGGCGTTTTCGATCTATTGCAACAACCATAATCTGCCGGCGTCAAAGGTGCTGGGCGCGATTGATGCGGTAGTGCAGCTGCTGGTGAGCGAAGGCAGCACCGCGAAAAAGTAGGCCGAATTTCAGCAGCGGTAAGAAAGCGATTCCTGATGGCTGCTCCCGCAGGAATGTTCAGGTTGGGCGTGGATGTGACGGCGTTGCTGGGTAGGAAGAAGTGAATGGCAGGCTTCCGCGGAACGACCGAGGAGCAGGTCCCTCGCACGCTCGACCTCCGGTGACCTCGTCTGAGCGGTTCGGGATGACAGTTGTAGTTTAGAATCTCGCGATGCAAAATTCCGGCCCGCTGGCGGGTATTCGCGTCATCGATTTTGGACGGTTCATTGCCGGGCCCTACTGCGCCATGCTGCTGGCGGATTTCGGCGCGGATGTGATCCGCGTGGACCGCCGCCAGGGCAGCGAGGACCGTTATATTGCCCCGATCACCGAGAGCGGCGAGGGCGGCGGCTTTCTTTCTCTCAATCGCAACAAGCGCAACCTGACGCTCGACACGTCCAAGCCCGCGTCTGGGGAGATCATTCGCCGGCTGGTGAAAGGCGCTGACGTGGTGGTAGCAAATCTGCCCATGAATGTGATGAATCACATGGGCGTGGATTACGATTCGCTCCGCGCGATCAAGCCGGACATTATTCTGGCGCGCATTTCCACTTTCGGTCCAGACGGTCCCTATGCCAATCGCGTGGGTTTTGATACGGTGGCGCAGGCTATGTCCGGCGCCATGAGTCTTACCGGCTTCCCCGGCGCGCCGCTGCGCGACATTGTGCCTTTTGAAGATTTTGGCACGGCGCTGCACACGGCATTCGGCGTGATGGTGGCGCTCTATCATCGCCAGCAGACCGGCGAGGGGCAGATCGTGGACGGATCGCTGCTGGCCACGGGCGTCACCTATGTGCAGGGCTTGCTGGCGGAGCGATCGGTGCTGGGCATCGAGCGCCGGCAGCTTGGCAATAGCAGCTTCTATGCGGCGCCCTCAGATGCCTATCGCACAAAGGATGGATGGATCGTGGTTTCGGCAGTCGGTAGTGAGATGTTTGCGCGCTGGGCGCGGCTGGTGGGTCGTGAAGAGTTGATTGGCGATCCGCGCTTTGCCGAAGATCAGGGCCGCGCCGATCATCGCGAGACGATCACGCGGGCGATGGATGACTGGCTGGCGACCCGAACGAGCGAGCAGGCAATAGCTGAACTGGAGCAAGCGCGTGTACCCGCCGGCCCGGTGCTCGAGCTGGGGCAGGTGCTGAAAGATCCGCAGGTACAAGCGCGGGAGCTGTTGAAGTACGTTGAGCATCCGGGCGCAGCGAAGCCGGTGCCGCTGGGGGATACGGCAGTGCGTTTGTCGGCGAGTCCGGGTGGAATCCGCCGTCGCGCGGCAGAGTTGGGCGAGCATACGGACGAGGTGTTGCGGGAAATCGGGTACACGGACGAGGAAATTCAGAAACTAAGACAAGCGGAGGTGGTGTAAGGTCGCCGACGCGAAGATAGTTGGCCGGAGAGAAATATTTGCCCTTCCGCAGGTTATCCTCTTATTTATAAATGTCTGATGTGCCGGAAACTACAGTGATGCAATCTGAGAAGGGACGAGCGAGCGTTCCTGAGGCGAAACCGGCGCATGCCGGAGTGGGACGGCATGCCTTTCTGGTGGCGTCGGGAATATTTCTGAGCCGCATCGCAGGCCTGATCCGTGAACGAGTGATCGCCTATTATCTGGGTAACCAGACGATCGCAGCCGACGCGCTGCGCGGTTCGCTGCGCATTCCCAACATCCTGCAAAACCTCTTTGGCGAAGGCGTACTCTCCGCGTCATTTATACCTGTTTACGCTCGACTCCTGGCGGAGGGCGAGGAAGAAGAATCAGGGCGAGTGGCCGGAGCCATTCTTTCGTTGCTGGCCCTGGTGGTGGCGGCGCTGGTGCTTTTGGGCGTTCTGGCCGCTCCGTGGGTAGTCGACGTTATACTGCGCGGCTTCAAAGGCGAAACCCGCGAGCTGACGATCCGCCTGGTACGTATCCTGTTCCCGGGTGTGGGCATGCTGGTGATGTCGGCCTGGTGCCTGGGAATCCTGAACAGCCATCGCCGGTTCTTTCTAGCCTATGTGTCTTCGGTGGTCTGGAACGCGGCCATTATCGGCGCGCTGCTGATATTCCATCGCGGGGGAATGACGCTGCTTGCGGTTTACGCTGCGTGGGGATCAGTAGTCGGCAGCGGATTGCAGGTGGCTTTGCAACTGCCGGTTGTGCTCAGGCTGGCGCCGAAGCTGCCTCTGGGATTCGGAGTGCGCAACCAGAACGTGCAGACGGTGGTACGCAACTTTGTTCCTGTGTTCATCAGCCGCGGAGTGAACCAGGTGAGCGCCTTTGTCGACCAGTTTCTGGCCAGCTATCTGCCGACGGGAGCAGTATCGGGACTGTCAGTGGCGCAGGCGCTTTACATGCTGCCGGTGAGCTTGTTCGGCATGTCGATTTCCGCGGCGGAGCTGCCGGCGATGTCGAGCGCGCTGGGCAGCGACGAGCAGGTGGCAGAGACATTGCGGCACCGAATCGCCGCCAGCACAAAGCGCGTCGGCTTTTTTGTGGTGCCTTCTGCCGTGGCCTTTGTTGCCCTGGGCGACGTGATTACCGCAGCGCTCTACCAGACGGGGAAGTTTACCCATGCGGACTCCATTCACGTCTGGGCGATCCTTGCGGGATCGGGAGTCGGACTGGTCGCTTCCACGATAGGGCGGCTCTATTCGTCGGCTTACTACGCGCTGCGGGATACACGGACGCCGCTCCGCTTTGCCGTGGTCCGGGTGATGCTTACTACGGTGCTAGGGTATTTTTGTGCGTTGCGGCTTCCGCAGCTGTTGGGTATCGATCCGCTTTGGGGCGTTGCCGGATTGACGGCGTCAGCGGGCTTTGCGGGGTGGATAGAGTTCTTACTGTTACGCGGAGGAATGAACCGGAAGATCGGCAAGAGCGAATTTCCTGCATCGTTCTTTGCGCGGCTCTGGCTGGCGGCCGTGATTGGCGCAGGGGTCGCGTGGGCAGTGAAGCTGGCGTTGCATCCACGGCAGCCGCAGATCGCGGCGATGCTGATTCTGGTCCCGTATGGGGCTGTTTATCTGGGTTGCACGATGATGTTCGGTGTGGAACAGGCGGGAGCGCTGGTGAAGCGGCTCTTATCCCGGGCGTAAGCGAGGGAACGCTACGATCTGAAAAGCTGCTGACGCGATGTGAAGGGCTGAAAAATTTGATCGGCTTGCACCCGCCGAAACTGAAGGACCAACGAAGCTGTAGGGTTCCCTCGCTGGCACTCGGGATAACAACCCAAGCTTAGCCGATCACCCGCATATTAGCCCAGTCATATTCGAACTTGTGGCCGCAGTCGAGGCAGACCACGTAGTGCTGAGCGGCAGGGGCAGGGATATCCCAGTCAGAGTTTACGGCGCGTCGCATGGAGACCGCGGAGGAAGCGGCAAAGGGCTGGGATAGCTTCTTATGTGAACAGCGGATCGAGAGTAACTGGAGGATTTTGTTTACCATGACGTCTTCGCTCGTGAGCGCCCATTGAGGGCGCTTCCGAAGAAGCGCCCTGGAAAGGGAGAAAAATTAGGCGGTTGCAGAGGTCATGCGCGGCGCGTCGATGGATGTTTCTTTGGCTGCACCGTTCATTTCCTTTTGGCCGGGCTTCCGGATATCAATCGAACCCTTGAACCAGGCGCCGTCCTCAATGCTGATGCGCTGGCAAATTACGTCGCCCCCGAGTGACCCCTCGTTCCGTATGTCAACCCGGTCGCTGGCGGTAACGTTGCCCTTGACTTTACCCAGGACTACCACTTCCTTGGCGTTGATATTGGCCTGGACCTGGCCGTTGCGGCCAACCGTTACACGGTTACCCGGCAGATTGATGGTTCCTTCCACGCGACCGTCAATGTAAAGCGATTCGGAGCCGGTGACTTCGCCCTTAATGACGAGAGACTTGCCGATCGTGGCTTGCTCCTGATTGTTCAAAACGGCATTGCGAGGCGCGGCGACTGGCGTCGGCTCGCTGGGGAGATTGGGGGTTGTGCTCATAACTGGTTTCTCCGGTTCCGTGGCGGGTTTTGGATTTGGACTGGGATTCGTATTGGTGCTAGCAGGCTTCCACATCTCTTCTACATCCTTTCAAACTTGAATGGGCAGTGCACAGCCAGCCATTTCGCCGTCTGCTGAAACACGTTGGTATCCAGGGATATCCAGAGAATTATCGGCACGTTTCTAACCAAACTCCCCGGCCATCACCCCGGATTCCAGAACTGCTGGATTGGCGCTGCTTTACCGCAGTGACGTGATCCAGTTCAAGCGCTTCAACACTGCATTACGAATGTAATTATTCCCCCCCGACAGGCATTTCTTATATCGGGGAAGCCCCTTAGATGGAAAATCCTTTCGCGCTAGGGTAGGGTTAAGTATAGGCATCTAAACTGGTTGAGCCTATTGTTCAGATTGGTACCTGGCTGAATCGGTAAGTTGATAATTCTAAGCCCCATCGCCGGCGCAAAAAGCAGTGCCCCGAGCACGCGCGGTTTTTGCGTGATGGTTAGAAGTAAGGTCTCGGGAAGGAACTGAATTACCAAATTACCAAAGTACCCAATTACCCAATTTTCGCATGATTACCGAGCAACAAATCCTCCATTACGTCTCCAAACAGCCCAAGCACATCGCGGGCTTCAAGCAGCTCATCCACGATCTCGGACTCAAAGGCCGCGATCGCCGCCATCTGCAGCAGCTTCTCCGCGAGATGACCCACCGCCGCAAGCTCATTGCCATCGGCAAAGAGCGCTGGGGACTTCCGACCACCGCTTCCAATCAAGATCTGGTCGTCGGTCGTCTGCGCATGCATCGCGATGGCTACGGCTTCGTCATCCCTGAGCCGGGCTCGCTGCCCGCGCGCGCACAAGGCAAGCTCCAGGGTGACATCTTTATCCCTCCGCCCGAGATCGGCGGCGCCATGCACGGTGATCAGGTGCTGGTGGAGATGGGCCGCATACGCCACGACGGCCGCGCCGAAGGCCGCATCGTCCGCGTGATGGAACGCGAACAGGAAACTGTGGTTGGAGTCTTCCATTATGGCGACGGCCGGAACTATGTGACGCCCATCGACGAAAAAGTCGCCATGGAGATCATCATCCCGCGTGGCATGGAATATCCGAAGCAGGAAGATGAAGAAGAAGCGCCGTCGGAAGACGACCGCGATATCCGCACCGGTGGCAGTGCTCATACCCGTATTGCCCCGCCAGCTTCGGCGACCAATTACAAAAATCGTGGACCGCAGGCGCCCTCGCCTGCGCACGAGAAACCAGCGTCTGCATCCGATCCGCGTTACCTGCGCCAGGGTCGCGATGCTGCGCGGGGTGCTCCATCTGTGGGTGGAAAAGCTCCCACTCCCGCTCATCCCGACCGTCAATCACCTCATCGTGTTCTGGGCTCTGAAGCCCAGCGCCACCGCGACTGGGACGACCTCGAAAACGTTGTTGTCGAAGTAGAGATCATTCAATGGCCATCCGCCACGCAGAACCCGCGTGGCCGCGTGACGGAAATCCTCGGGTATGAAGATGATTTCGGCATCGATGTGGAAATGATCATCCGCAAACACCATATCCCGCACGTCTTCCCCGCTGACGTGTTGGAAGAAGCGCAGGCGATCAGCCCGGTGATCTCGCAAAAAGAAATCGCGCAGCGCCGCGACTTCCGCCATCTGCCCATCGTCACCATCGACGGTGAAACCGCGCGCGACTTTGACGACGCCGTGCTCGTCCGCCGTCTCGACAACGGCAACTATGAGCTTCAGGTCCACATCGCCGACGTGGCTCATTACGTCGAAGACGGCTCGGCCATCGACGAAGAGGCGCGCAAGCGCGGAACCTCGGTGTACTTCCCTGATCGCGCCGTGCCCATGCTGCCGCTCGAGCTATCCACCGACATCTGCAGCCTCCGCCCCGAGCTTGACCGCCTTGTGCTCTCCTGCGTGATGGAAATCAACCCGCAGGGCGAGGTGATTTTTTACGAGCTGGCCGAAGGCGTGATTCACTCCGCCCGGCGCATGACCTATACCGACGTGAACGCCATCATCGAAGGCGATAAGAAGCTGCGGCAGCAGTATGGCGAGTTGTCAGAGAATTTTGATCTCATGTATGAGCTGGCGCAGATTCTCAACCGCAAGCGCGTCAAGCGCGGCTCCATCGATTTCGACCTGCCTGAGCCGGTGATCGAATTCGACGAACACGGCCTCATGAAGAGCGTCACCCCGTCGGAGCGCAACTGGGCGCACCGGCTGATTGAAGAGTTCATGCTCGCCGCCAATGAGACCGTGGCCTCGCATCTGGAGCAGCTCGGCATTCCCAGCCTCTACCGCATCCATGAGAAGCCTGACGCCAAGCGCGTGTATGAGTTTGAGACCATTGCTGCCGGCTTTGGCTATTCGCTCGGTGTAGGAGCTCTGCCGATCAAGCGCGTCCAGACCAGAAGCGATAAGCGCTCACACTACGGCACTGGCCGCCGGGCCCCGACAGTCGAATTGCCCGAAGAAGTCCACGTCACGCCGCGCATGTACCAGAAGCTGGTGCAGAAGATCACCGGCAAGCCGGAAGAACGCGTGCTGTCATTCCTCATGCTGCGCTCGCTCAAGCAAGCGCGATATTCAGAGGTGAACGAAGGTCATTTTGCTCTCGCCTCGCCGACCTACACGCACTTCACCTCGCCCATCCGCCGCTATCCGGATCTCATCATCCATCGGCTCTTAAAGTGGGCGCTGCGGCATGACGAGAACCATGTGGCACCTCCGCCCTCGGCAGCGTCTCTGAAATCCCACCATTCAAGTGGACCGCAGCCGCCCTCGGCTGCGAGGAAAGAAGACATGGGTGCCCCATCCTTTGCGGCCGGCCAGCCGGCTGAAGTGTCGAATATTCAAGGGCCGCAAAGGGTGGGGGCCAAGCTTTCCGATCACCCGATCACCGGATCATCCGATCACCAGATAAGCTCTGCTGCCACCAGCTCCAACGAATCCCGCCGCTTCCGTGCTCTTCAACCACACGAAGCTGGCTCCCCCTGGTCGAAACGCGCCGAGAAAGGTTCCTCCGCCCGTCGCCGTGCCTCTACCCCTTCCACGGCCGGACCGATCTCCGATTCTGAACTCCACGAGATCGCTGAAAGCTCCAGCCAGACTGAGCGCACCGCCGACGAAGCCGAGCGCGAGCTGATGGAATGGAAGAAGCTCAAGTTCATGGAGCAGCGCGTAGGCGAGGACTTTGATTCGCTGATCGTCAGCGTCACCAAGTTCGGCTTCTTCGTCGAGCTGACCGAGCTCTTCATTGAAGGCCTGGTCCCGCTCAACTCGCTCGCCGACGATAACTACGCCTACCACGACAACACGCGCCAGATCATCGGCGCCCGATCGAAGAAGACCTACTCCATCGGCGACCGCGTGCGCGTCCTGGTCGACCGCATCGACCACCTGCAGCGCAAAATCCAGTTCGCCGTGCTCGAAGAAAAACCCAGGCGCACCGAAAAGCGGCCCAAACGGCGGGGCTGAGCCCGGCCAAAATCACTGATGATTTTTGTGGCACAGGCACTCTTGCCTGTGCTTCGCAAATCTTACGCCGCCTTCTCCTCCGGGTGGATCGCCGCCTTCACCTTGGCTGCCAGCTCCGTTGGAATTGGATCCATGCCGTGTTCCTTGCGCGCGTGCTCCGCGCACTTCTTCAGCACCTCGCGTTCAGTCTCGCCGCGAGCCTCAAAATCACAATCCACGCCGACGTCTCTGCACTTCATAACCATTGCCATAAACCGTTTCTCCTTAGTTCCCGCTGTTCAGTTTTTCGGGGATAACCAAGTCGATGTCGGCTACAACAGGCGTGTTGCCACTGCGAAGGCAGAAGATAGAAGATCAGCTCTGTTGGGGAATTTCGGAACCAGCAGTAACGGAAATATGGAGCGCTCTCTGGATTGGGTCAGGATAGCCATTGTCCATTGTTCTTAGAGAATGCGACCGCCGCGCCGAATGGATTCGGTGGTACGCCAATCGTGACCACACCAGCGGCATTCCCGGGCTCTGGGCGTACGCGCCAGCTTGGCGCAGTTGGGGCAGACGTTAAAGAACACCTCGTTACCGCGTTCTTTCACGATTCGTGCCGCCGTTCTCTGGACAAACGGCTCGTAACCGTCGACGGCGGGATCCAGTTCGTCGGCTTCATGAGACAGCGAACGCCGATGCGCCTTGGATTGCAACGCTTCTCGCTGGGGCCGCACATCGCTGCTCCCTCTGGCCGCTTTCATCGTGGCCAGCAGGTGCTTTTCCGCGCTTTTCTCGGCCGGGGTCATCAGGTGCCCGAACCAACGCACGACATAAGCAGCGGCCTCGTGATTCATCTTCATGCAAGACTTAAGCTGGGGCAGATTGCCGCCGGTCTGGCGCCGGCTTTTTTATTGGTCGGGACGGGCAGATTTGAACTGCCGACCCCTCGCACCCCAAGCGAGTGCTCTACCAGGCTGAGCCACGTCCCGACGAATGAAATCTCCGCTGAAGAAACTGGGGTTACAGCGGAAGAGGCTTTCTCAAATTATAGCACTCCAGCACGCATGCCTTTACGCGGCAGAGGCGCGCGGTTTTGCCCGATCCCACTACTTCGGCGGCGGCACGTACTCTTTGGGCAGTTGCGCTCCGGAGCCGAAGAAATACTGCTGCATCTGCTCTACCAGGAACTGTTGTGCCTCCGGCTTCCACGGCTGTAAACGGTACTCGTTCAGGAGCATTTTGGAATGCTCAGCCCACATGCGCCAGGCTTCGGCGCTCACGTTTTCGTAGATTTTCTGCCCCAGTTCGGTGTCGAAGGGGGGTTCATCCAGACCGGGCAATTCGCGGCCCAGCTTCACACATTTCACCATTCGCGGCATGCGGATATTGTACCGCGTGGCAGCGAACCCAAGGCTTTGGGGCTGGCCGCAGCGCTCCGCCTCCCACACCGGAAGGTGCTGCCACAAAAAGACTTTTCCTGTCCCGTCCGCTAAGGCATTCATCCGAGCTTTGGGCTTAAGCACCTATAGAACAATGTCATGTGTACTGCAAACGTCACCTATTGCATTTGCAGGCTATTTGGTAAGATCGGTGCAATTTATCGGCAGGGAAAAATAAAGGGGCTCATTTTCTCCTCCGGCGGCCCCGTTTTCACCCATGGGCACGGCTGTCTTTCCAAAACGACGCGACGTCACGGGCATGCGCGCTCTTCCTATCCTCGCGTATTTTGCCGGGGACACCGTGGCTTCCCGCTATTTTGTGGGCGTGCAGCGCTTTCGCCGCATGCACTTTGAAGATCTCTCCACCGAACATCCTGAGATCGAACGCATCGTTTTGGTCTCAAATGAAGACCTGGTGGAAGCGCACTACGCCCAGCTACGCACGCCCAATGCCCGCGTGCTGGCGCTGACCAATTCACGCTTCAAGGATCCCCGTAATGACGGCGCGATCTACGCCTATTTCCCGCCCGACGTCTCGGAAGTCCTGCTGGAGCGCATGGTGGACAATGCGCTCGACCACATTCACCTGGTCCACACCCGGCATGAGGTCAATCAACGGCTGGCCGGCGCCAGTCAGGAAATCCATGAGCTCAACCAGATCGGCATGGCGCTCTCGGCGGAACACGATCCCCAGACACTGCTGGAGCTGATCCTGACCAAATCGCGCGAGTTCACCAGCAGTGACGCCGGCTCGGTGTATTTGGTAGAAAGCCTGGCTGACAGTGAGCGCCGCTCTCTGCTCTTTGCTTCCGTCGCTGACGGCGCGCCGTCACCCGGCGAAACCGCGCGTGAGCAGCTTCGCTTCAAACTGGCACAGAACGATACCGTGGCTGTTCCCTTTCGCGAAGCCACCATGGAGATCAACGAGCATTCGGTAGCCGGATACGTTGCCCTGACCGGAGAGATCATCAACATCGAGGACGCCTACAATCTTCCGGCTGACGTTCCGTATGCCATCAATCGCAAGTTCGATGAAGATTCCGGCTACCGCACCAAGTCCATTCTGGCCGTGCCCATACGCAATCAGAAAGAAACCATCATCGCCGTGCTGCAGCTCATCAACGCTAAGCGTGATCGCCACGCGCGGCTGGATTCAGCTAACGCCGTCGAAGAGCAGGTGATTGCCTACACCGCGCGGCAGCAGGAGATCGTTCTCTCGCTCGCTGGGCAGGCGGCGGTGGCGCTTGAGAACAGCCAGCTTTACGATTCCATCACGCGCCTGTTTGAAGGCTTCGTACGCGCCTCCGTCTCCGCGATTGAAACCCGCGATCCGGCCACCTCGGGTCATTCCTTTCGCGTTGCCAACCTGACCGTGGCGCTGGCCGAGGCTGTCGACCGCTCGGAGAGCGCCCTCTACAAGAATGTCCGTTTTTCCCGCGATCAGATGCGTGAAATCCGCTATGCCAGCCTGCTGCACGACTTCGGCAAGGTCGGCGTGCGCGAAGAAGTGCTGGTCAAGGCCAAGAAGCTTTATCCCGCGCAACTGGAGGTCATCCGGCAGCGCTTTGGCCTGATGCGGCGCACGCTGGAAAATGAAACCCTGCGCTCCAAGATGCAATATCTGCTGGAAAAAGGCAGGGAAGCATTTCTTTCAGCGCAAAGTCAATTTGACTGCTCGCTCCAGGAACGTGTGCGGCAGATCAATGAGTACGCGGAAGCGATCATCTGGGCCAACGAGCCAACGGTTATGCCGGAAGGCGATTTTGATCTCTTGCGGCAGATCGCGGAAATGCAGTACGAAGATCTGGAGGGGAAAAAGCGCCCGCTCTTGACCGCGGACGAAGTGCAGATGCTCTCTATTCGTCAGGGATCGCTCGACGATGAGGAACGCCTGCAGATTGAGGCCCACGTATTGCACACGGTAAGCTTTCTCCAGCAGATCCCCTGGACCACCGAGCTGCGTGGCATTCCGGAGATCGCCCGCGGACACCATGAAAAGCTGAACGGCAGCGGATATCCTTACAAGCTCTCCGCGCCGGAGATTCCGCTGCAGACGCGCATGATGACGATCGCGGACATCTTCGACGCCCTGGCAGCCGCCGACCGGCCGTACAAGAAAGCTGTATCCGTTGAGCACGCGCTGGATATCCTCGAGCTATCGGTGAAAGACGGCGAACTGGATGCCGGCTTGTTTGACATCTTTCGCTCCGCCCGGATTTTCGATCGCTGGAAAATCGAGCCCGAGGTCTACTGATTTCCACTGATTGCCTGCGCGGCAACTTGCAGTAAGATACTCAGCAGCACTCCATGAAAGATTTTTATATTTCCGACGCGGCGCGTTTTGAGAACCAGGTCATCACTACCTCGTTCGTAGTGGTCTCCAAGCAAGCCAAGCCGAAGAAGAGCGGCGAGCTTTACCTGGCGCTGACGCTGGCGGATCGCACCGGTCACCTTGACGCCAAGATGTGGGACAACGTTGCCGACCACATCAACGTCTTTGAGCAGGATGATTTCGTCAAAGTCCGCGGCCTTCTGAACCGCTTCAATGGCCGTTTCCAGCTCACGGTGCACAAGGTCCGCTCGCTGGAGGAGACGGAAGTCGATTTTGACGACTACCTGCCTCGCACCACGAAAGACATCGGCCAGCAGTGGCAGGCGGTCGCGACTTTTGTGGAGACGTTCAGCGATCCTTATCTGAAGGCCCTGCTGCGCGCCTTCATCTCTGATCCGCAGATCGAGCAGGCTTACAAAAACGCACCCGCAGCCAAGACCCTGCATCATGCCTACATCGGCGGGTTGCTGGATCACGTGCTCTCGCTCTTCCAGCTCTGCGATCTGGCCTGCCGGAACTATCCCGAGACCATCAACCGCGATCTGCTTCTGACCGGCGCCTTTCTGCACGATATCGGCAAGATCCACGAGCTTACTTTTGCGCGCTCATTCAGCTACACCACGCGCGGCCAGCTTCTGGGACACATGATCATCGAGCTGGAGATGTTGCATGAAAAAATCGCGCAGGTCCCCGGCTTTCCCGGCGAATACAAGACGCTGATTGAGCACCTGATCATCAGCCATCATGGAAAGTACGAATTCGGCAGCCCCAAGATGCCCATGTTTCCTGAAGCGCTGATGCTGCATTATCTGGATGATCTTGATTCCAAGATGGAGAGCATGCGCGCACACTTCCAGCGCGAGCCTGATGCGGAATGGACCACGTATAACTCCAGCCTGGAACGTCCGCTGCTGAATTCCAAACGGTTCTTGGAGAAATCAAAATCTGCTCCTGTGAACGGCGCTGCCAAGCCAGGCGATCACGATCCGGAAACAGATTCGAGCGCCGCAGCCGCGGGAGAAGACAAATAATTTTTTGGGACCACGGGTTCTTGCGTTACTTCGCGAATATTGATGAGGGGGTTTTTGTGAAAGCTACACGTTTGTTGTTTGTTGCAGCGCTTCTTGCGCTCTGTCTGGTGCTGGGTTGCAACAGTAATTCCAATCCGCCGGCAACTTCCACTGATAATTCCAGTGCCGCTAATGGCGGCGGGTCGGGCAGCGGCTCTGTGCAGCCCGTCAAGGAGACCAGGCCCGAGGCCATCAGGATTCCTGAAGGCACGGTGATTACGGTCCGGCTGGGCCAAACCCTTAGCTCCAAGAGCAGCAGTGCCGGCGACGGATTTTCCGCCACCGTGGCTCAACCCGTCACAGTTGATGGCAGAACCGTGATCAAAGAAGGCGCATCCGCGCACGGTACCGTGGTGGATGCAAAGTCCATGGGCCATTTCAAAGGCGGCGCGCTGCTGGAGGTGAGGCTTGATTCCGTCACTATCGAAGGCAAAAACACACCGATCCAGACCGGGATGATCGCACGCCAGGTCGCGGGCAAAGGCAAGCGCTCAGCCGGATTCATCGGCGGCGGCGCGGGCGCGGGAGCTTTGATCGGCGCTTTGGCCGGCGGCGGCAAGGGTGCGGCCATCGGCGCTGTAGCCGGCGCAGGCGCAGGTACAGCCGGCGCTGCTTATACCGGCAACAAGGAGATCACGCTCAGTTCGGAAACGGCGCTCAGCTTCAAGCTGAAACAATCTATCGAGGTCCGCTAAGTTCCATCACCGCAGAGCGCGCTGAGAACACAGAGGTTTCTAATCAATCTCTGCGTCCTCTGCGGTGAATGATTTTGATTCAAAGCTGAAACAATCTATCGAGGTCCGCTAAGTTCCATCACCGCAGAGCGCGCCGAGAACGCAGAGGTTTCTAATCAATCTCTGCGCACTCTGCGTCCTCTGCGGTGAATGATTTTGAATTCAAAGCTGAAACAATCTATTGAGGTTCGCTAAGTTCCATCACCGCAGAGCGCGCCGAGAACGCAGAAGTTTCTAATCAATCTCTGCGCACTCTGCGTCCTCTGCGGTGAATGACTTTGAATTCAAAATGGTTAGGTTCGACAAAAAGGGATGCTGGTTAGCATCCCTTTTCTCTCTCCTTCGAATTGTCACCTTCATTGGTTCAGCGATACTGATTTCACCTCCGCAATCTGTGCCAGCCGCTTCAGCTGCGCCGTGGCTATGCTGCCGGTCAAATGCAGGGTGCCTTCACCGCCATCCACTTTGAAGCCGGTAAGCGCCAGCTTGTGCGCCACCGCAGCGCCTGCAGCGGTCAGTTCGACCTTCACTTTCACCAATTTCGACGACGACGGGTTGCATGGCTTTCCATCTGTCGTCGACCCGATGCTGGCGCACTGATAAAACGAGAGCAGAGGCGCATCGAACTTGAGCTGTACCAGCTTTAGAATCGGGCTCCAGCCATCTTTCCTGGGCTTTGCATGGGCACCTGTCCCGCCTGCGTTCATTGGACCATCGTTCGATGCCCCTCCAGGCAGTGCGCCCAAGCCCGAATACGTCTGCTTGAGCTGCATGGATTCGGTTTCGACCCTTGTGGGCGCGGCTGTTACCTCGACCGTTTCAGTGGAAGCTACAACACCATTGACAGAACCGGGAGATGGCGCCGGTGCCATTGAATACATTGTCAATCCCGCATTAGGCACATGAATGAGAGCATCTTTGTTGGCTATGCCTACTCCCTCTCCCGGCACCGCCAGCGGCGAGACGCCCTGCGGCAGCTCTACCGGCACCTCAACGCGCACCGGCTTGCCGTCCGACACTACCGTCTTTTCCTCGACGGCAACAAACGACGTGTACTGCGTGGCCAAACTGTGCTCCAGGCCAACCTGGATGATCTCAGCCTTGTGCGCAGAGTTGCCCTGCTGTATGCCGCTCCAGTCCTGCGACATCAGGTCTTCCACTTTGTGCCGTGCCCAGATCTTTTCCAGCGCGGCATTGCTCTCGCCCGTAGAAGAGAAATCCACGGGTATGGTCCGGCTGAAGTCCCCGGTACCCTGGTAGCCCTTGATCGTGATCTTGCCTGACGGGTTCCCGGTAAAACGTCCTGTGATGATGATGGGCTTGGCGGAGAAGAGGTCTCGCACCTCGCGCGGATAGACGTCGCTCACCGGCAGCCCGTTCCAGTCGATGGAAATGTTGGTCAGCACCGGTGAGTGCACGCGCTCATAGAAGCGGTCGGCTGCAGCCTGAGCTTCTCCCGGCGCGGTGACGAATTCCACATCGCCATGGCCTTCCTCCGCCATCTTGGCCAGCAGGAAGCGATTCACCGCCGTACCGATGCCGAAGGAAAACACGCGGGCATCGGTGTGCTTTTTGACCTCAGCAATGATCTCTGCGTCATTTCCCACGTAACCATCGGTCATGAAGCAGACCACGCGAACGGGATCAGCTTCAATGGGCTTGCCTGCTCCGGCATCATCGCCCAGCGCGGTGCGGATGGCCTTCATCATCTCTGTGCCGCCGCTGCCGTAGGCTCCGGCCAGCACCTGCTTGGCCTTGGCGACGTTTGCCGCCGTGGCCGGCACCGGCTCAGGAAAGAGAATGCGCGTATCGCCGGAGAACGTAATCAGGTTGAAGGTTTCGTCCTTGCGCAGGTTGTCGAGCGCCCGCGCAATGGTCTTTTTGGCCATCTCAATCGGGTAGCCCCACATCGAGCCCGAGGTGTCGAGCACGAAGATAAGCTGGCGAGGCACCAGTGATTCTTCCACCGGCTTCTCCGGCGGCTGCAGGATCAACGTGAAATAGCCGCCGGATTTGCCGGAGGTCGCGAGCACCGCATCGCCGATCCCCGTGCCTGCCACTTTGTACTTGAGAATGAAATCCTTGTCCGGCAATACCAGATCATCCGCCAGCTTCACGTGATAGGAATCCGCGCCGGTTCGGTCGGCAAAGATCTTGTGCGAAGTCGATTCCACGTCGCCTACAGGCACGCCTGCCGCCAGGCTGACTTCCATGGAAACATCGTGCCCGGCATGCAGATCGCTGGTATGGATTCCCGCCACCGGCGGGCTGATGTTGGAAGCGTCAGGCACCTGGCCGGTGTTGGGCATGGTGCCGCGATCGGGCGGCCCGGTGGGAGCTCCCGGTATGTAGCGCGGGCCTACCACGAGTGGGAAGGCAAACGTATAGACGCCGGCTTCATATTTCAGGAGCTCGATCACCGACAGTTTGATGGTCACTGTGCCGCCCGGGGGAATATTGGTGACAGACTGCGTAAAAATGTTGGGGCGCTCCTGGTCCAGCAGCGCCGCGGTATGGCCGGCGTTGCGCGCCGCCTCATAGATCTGGCGCGCTTCTTCGCGCTCCTTGATCACCGCGCGGATTTCGCGCTCGCCCACGGTCATAGTCATACCGTCCACTGCACTGTCATGTGGCAGCGGGAAAACGTAGACCGCCTCCACCGCGTTCGGCAGAGCATTTTCAAATTCCTGCGTGACCTCGGTCCGGGCGACGAAGCCGCTGATCTCGGTCTTGATGCCGGTGTGTTTCAGCGGCACAAAGCCGGCCGGCTTGCCGTCTTTGCCCAAAATCTGAAGTTGGCTGACGCCGGAGCTCTCTCCGGCAGAGGCGTTCTGAGGATTCAGAATGATAAGAAAATACATCAGGCCCACAGCCGCCAGCGCGGCTGCCGATAGACGAGCTTTCATAAACGCTCTCCTGCTACTGGCGAGAGAACGGTGCAATCCAGAGTTCTTGCAGGGATTATTTGGCAGCTAGGAGACTGGCGAGGCTCTCTATTGGACTTTGAACACGATATCAGCGTCAAAACGATCAGGTTTGCCTTCATGCACATAAGGTCGGAAGCGCCATTTGTGCAGGGCGACATTGGCCGCTCCCAATAGCTGCATATTCAGGTTGTCAATGTTCTTCAAACCCATGACATGACCCTCCTCATCTACGGCAACTCTAACTTTGAAGCTAGTACCTGAGGATGGTTTTGATGAAGAAACAAACTCCGGCTCCGCGGTGTCTATGGCCAAGGCGCGCGCCTCCGCATCGGTGAGTACATTGACCGGGTTGCCGATCTTGGTCGCGAAGCCAAAGGTCAGAATAGTTTCCACCTGCACTGGAGCTCCATTCATCAGGAATGGCTTGAAAGTCCATTGGGAAACTACTTTGCGAGCCTGGTCCTGTGGGAACGGGTTATCAGAGTTTAGCGGCCAGGTTTCGCGTACGTGCCCGTCGCGGCCAATGGATACAAACAGGCTCAACGTTCCCTTGATCTTGCCGTCGCGCACTGGAAGCCACTCGATCTCCGGGTTTGATTGGAGTGCTGCGCGGGCCACGCCCTCGCTGACACGCATCCGTGCAATATGCGTCTGTGGCCCGGAATCCTGGATCACAAACAGAGCTGGATCCGGATGATTGAGCTCGCTCAGCTCTGTTACGCGCGCCTCGATCTTCGTCCCCGATTCGGGCTCCATTGAAATCTTTCGCGCAATGCTCTTTCCGCCGAAGTTCTTGAAGTCACTGAAATCAGCCTCAAAGCCGGGCGAAACCACCGACTGCAGGGATCCCGGATTTTGAAAACAGACAACGGTGAAGATCGTATTATGAACGGGAGCAATCCCCACTTCCTCCTGGCTCCGCATACACTGCGTTCCCGTGTCCATGCGTAACCCGGCCAGGCCGGGCGGCAGTTTCTTGGCGAACTCTTTCTGCATGGCTGCCAGATCCGGCAGCGGCATCTTGATCTGCCTGATCTCTTCCGGCGCCAGTTGCAACATGGCGATCACAAAATCGTTCAGCCACCAGGGGAAGTAGTCGCCCTGGTTTTGTTCGAAAACTTTCTCCCCATCAACCACCATGGTCTGAGAGAAGTCTGGAGATTTGAGAATACGACGCCAGCGACCGGGTGCAACCCAGTACATTTCTACTTCTGCTTTGTAGTCGGTGTCCGGGCTATTGAGCTCAGCGATAGTCGCCTTCAAGTGAAACGGCTGGCTTCCGGGAAGCGTCAGCTGTGAACGCTTTGCGGCTTGCTCCACGCCTTCGCCGACAGTCTTGGGTTTGCTGTCGCCGGCAAAGCTGAAAGCACAAAGTAATGTGATTACAATGATGGATCGCAAACAGCCCATGGCACGAGGTTCTCCACAAGAATTTTCAAACTAGCATAGCTTAAAGTAGTCTGCACCGCAGCATATTCTCTTATTGCGGTACACCCAGCTTCCGAATGGCGTCGCGCACCCTGGTGTGCGCCAGCAGCAATCTCTGATAGCGCAGCTCTGTCCTGGCAGATTTAGCGGCGATGATGGCGCGCAGCTGTTCTTTCTCGTCCGCGTTCCAGCGTGCAAAACCCGGGACAAGGCTCATCACCATGGCGAAGTCGGCAAACCCCGCTTGCTCTCTCTTCGACATCTGCTCTGCGCGAATACGCAACTCCCGCGCGAACCACGCAGCTACGCTCCGTCGCATGGCTTCCGCGTCGCCGTCAAAATCGCGTGCCATACGCTGTTGCAAGCGATAACCGATGTGGCGCATGGCAAATTGGTCCCATGCTCCACCATCGGCTGCGGGTGTTTCGTAGACGACATGCGCCTTGCTCAGCCGGCGCAGCGTGCGCGCCGGAGTACGATATTTCGGATTTGCCCTGACCTTCTCTTCTTCGCGCCGCGCCAGCTTTTCCAGCTCAGGATCCATGGAACGGAAGCCCAGCTTGCGGTAAAACCAGAACGCGCCGGAGTCGATAGCTTCCTCGTTGCCGTCGCCAATCTGGTAGGGATAGACGGAGATGGCGTTCGACCCGTGCAGCTGCCGCAGCAGACGCAGCGTCTGCGCGTAGATCCACGCAGTTTCGCCGTCACGATACGCCGGAAAGGTGTTGAAGCCGATCTCCGTCCAGTCAAAAAGCGAGATGCACTCCACGTAGTTGATTGGCACCCCGTTCTTTACCGTAAAGCCCGCGAGATAGGCGCGAAGCGGAAGGCGCTTCTCGGCAGGCAGACCCCAGAAGAAAATCTCCACACCGCGTCCGACCCGGGCTTCGACCACCCAGGCAGGATCGGCATTGGCGGTGCCATAAAGCTCGCGATAGCGCACACCCGTGGCTTCTTTGGCCAGATCGAGAATCTTCTCTGCCTGGCGCGGCGGCATAATCTTTACCGGCAGCTTTGGCTTGGCTAGTTCTTCCGCCAGTGACACCTGGCGGCGCTGAAGGAGCGGTGTGTGGTGAAAATAAAGCTGCCGGACAGCCCTGCGCGCCAGTGTCCTGGAAGCCCGCGAGGCCCGCGAGCCGCTCAAGTTCCAGCGCACCATGATTTCCAGCGAATCGTACAGCGCGGCTTTTTCTTTTTCCGCCGTTTCTTTGGCAAAGCCGGGCAGCCGCTGGAAGCGCTCCACCAGCCAACGAAGTTCGTCTTTCCGACCGCGGGCTGCAGCCAGCCAATCGCGATAAGGCACGTTGGCTTCAGTGAGAGAATCTTCTTCCATGAGCGGAAAGAAGCGCGGCCATATGGCGGCGCGCTGCGTCTCGCGCTCAAATGCCTCCCAGTTGATGGAAATGTCTTTGGGGTAACGATCTATCAACCAGCAAACCATGGGATAGCTAAAGGTGGCTTCCACCACGGTCCCAGCCATGCCGGCTACTTCTTCCGGCGCGAAATCCTCCGGGTCGGCGCCCGCAGCCAATGCAGCTTTGATCTTTGCTTCCAGGCGAGCCAGCAGCGCGTCCGCCACTTTCGCGACCAGCGGACCAGCCGGAAACGCGCGAAGAAATAACAGGAGATCGTGCGCGCGAATCAGGGACTTAGCGTCTTTTCCGAAAGAGACATGGCTAAGACGCGCCAGCAGGTGAACAAACTCCTGCTTGCGGATGGAGCCGGTCTGCGCGCGTGCCTGCTCCAGCTCGTCGAGCAGCCGGGCCAGATTTTTATTCCTTGGCATGGAGCGATTTCGCCAACCTTTTTACAGCAAAGGACGCGCAGTGCGCAAAGAAAAGGGTTCTATCCTCATTGCCGTTGCGACCTTTTGCGCCCGTTGCGTTTTGTTCTGTCGCTCAGAGCAGGTAATCTCCGCGATAGACCAGCTTACCGTCGATGGCGCGCGCTTCCCTGGTCAAGGCATGTTGCCGGGGAAGCTTTTCATCCAGAATGTGCAGAACCGTGTGCCCCTGGCTGACCAGGTAATCGGAGACCAGCATGCGGTGGCAGCGGAAATAGAGCAGCTCGGCGCACATGATCGCCGTGTTCGACTTCTCTGCGCGTCCCACCAGTCTTTTGATCGCGTCCTGAAATTTCTCTGACAGCATGTAGTCGGCATAGTTGCGAAAAGACGGATTGCGCAACGCGATGTTCGGCGACTGTTCCGGCGGCATCTGCTTGCCTCTTCTTCCTCCCAGGTCCTTCTCCCACACGTAGTCGCAGCCGATCTCCGGCAGCCAGAGCTCCAAATGTTCGCGGTTAAAGTGCGGGTGGCGTCGCGACATGGGAAAGGCGCGTATGTCTTCGAGCAGCCGGATATCGTGAGCCTGCAGTACCCGCGAGAAATCCGCCAGATCGCGCGTGGAATGCCCGATCGTATAGATGGTGGCCACGAAAGAATTCTATTTCACCGCAGAGGCCGCAGAGAAAGCGATAGAAAAACTTCGCCGCAGATCAGGCTGATTAACGCAGATCAGAGCGAACCATAGGGGATTTCTGCCGTCTAGTGTGCCGTCTAGTTGTCGATTGACACTGGTCTTGAATCGATATCTCTGCGTCTCCGCGCCTCTGCGGTGAAATCGCTTTATTTACAATGACTACGCATGCATCCTCTGCTGCTTCAAACCGAACATCGTCCCATTCCCATGCCCGCTGGTCCGTGGACCATGAAACAAAGATGGCACGATCTGCTTTTTGCGCACTGGCCGATGTCGCCGGACAAGCTCAGGCCGCTGGTGCCGCAAGAGCTGGAGCTCGATCTGTACGACAGCAACGCCTGGGTTGCCGTGGCTCCCTTCTGGATGAGCGGAGTTCGCGGGCGGCTCGCACCGCCGCTCCCTTTTCTGTACAAATTTTCTGAGCTGAACGTGCGCACCTACGTTCGCCACAAAGGTGTGCCGGGAGTCTACTTCTTCAGCCTTGATGCGGGGAGTCTGGCGGCGGTCCTGGGCGCGCGCGCGACTTACAAACTGCCGTATTTCCATGCCGCCATGCTGATCCGGGGGACGACCGAGGAATTTCATTACAGCTGTAGCCGATTACAGGAGCCTCGCCCGGCCGATTTCCATGCTCGCTATGGGCCGGTCTCCACACCGCGACTCAGAGAGAAAGGCTCGATCGAACATTTTCTTACCGAGCGTTACTGCCTCTATACGGTCCATCGCAAGAGCGTGCTGCGCGCGTATATCCATCACGCGCCCTGGCAATTGCAGGACGCCGAAGCCGAGTTTGACATCAACACCATGGCCCTGGCCTCGGGAATTAGGCTGCCCGAGACAAAGCCTCTTCTGCACTACTCGCGCGTGATCGATGTGCTGGTCTGGTGGCCGGAGAAGATTGGATAATGGGTCAGCGAGACTACGTTAACAGGCCGTGCTCCCGCCATCGCCACGCGATTGCGGGAGCTGCCGATTACGACGAATACACTTCTGGCGTCGCGTTATCTAGGGACAGGTCAGCTGCGCCTGTCCGCTCACGTTCATCGTCATCGTGCTCATCTGCGACAAAGGAATTAGAGGTTCTGCGGGAGCCATCGCCATGACGATTACCGTCCCCGTAAAACCCGAGCACGTGGCCATGCCGGTGGTGGCATTGATGGTTACCCCGCCCGGCGCCATCCCGGACATCGGCTCTGAAAGCGACCACATCACCGGCGTAGCTGCCGTCATCGGCGCCATGTTGAAGTTCCCCATTGCGCTGAATTGAACCTGGCCGCCAGGGAAATTCATGGCATCGGCGGTCTTCGGCGTTACCGTGATGCTTTGCAGTTGGCGGCCCTGCATTGACATGGAATTTCCGCCACAGGAAACGGTCAGCACCAGCACAGCGGATACTGCAAGGAAGAGAATAACGGCTGATAATCTGCGCATACACACCTCCAATGAAAATCCCAGGAAGGGCAAGAAGCAGCGCAAAGACGAAGGATCGCCTCCAAATATGCTACTCCTCCGCAGGGGGGAAGGAAAACTTATTTACACAACATACGGACAAGCCCCTCAGGCTCCCAAGTGTCGGACCCGGCGAGACCTGCTTCTCGCGCCGGGATTGGGAGCCGCGTTAGGGTTAGATGCGCCGGGGCAAAAGTAAAACAAAGATCAAATGGTCTCATTGGGCCGGGCCATGCCGAGCAGAATCTGGAACAGCAGCAGCCAGCGTTTGAGATTTACGGTGATCAGGAAGTTTTCCTTGGCGTGTTCGCGTCCGTTCTTTCCGACCTGCGCAGCGAATTCGGGATGCGTGAGCAAATAGCGAATCTGGTAGGCGCAGCCCTCAACCGAATGGACGAGCACGCCGGTCAGCTTGTGGATGATCTGCGTAGGAATGCCGCCGACCGCGCCCGCGACCACAGGTTTTTCCTTCCACAAGCCCTCGGTCACCGTGAGGCCGAAGCCTTCTTTCAGTGATTTCTGCACGATCACGGTGGAGGCGCGCTGCAGCGCGTTGATCTCCAGCGCCGACCAGGGCGGCAGATTGAGGATGATCACGTCAGGATCGTCTCCCGCGGCGTCCATTACTTCCTGCAGCACCACTGCGCCTTCAGGATCGTCGGTAGCGCCGCCGCCGGCAAGCACCAGCTGGCAATCGACGTATTTTTTGACCAGCTTGTAAGCCTCAATCACGCCTACCGGATCCTTGAGCCGGTCAAAGCGCGAAATCTGGGTGATGACCGGGCGCGAGCGGTCGATACCGAAGTCGTCGCACACCTTGTTGACGAACTCTTCCGGAAGGTCCTTGTTCTTCTCCGACAATGGATCGATCGAGGGATAAAAAAGATATTGCGGAACGTTGAGCTGTCGGGTGAAGGCGGGAGCGGAAAAGATCGACGCGTCATACTGTTCGATCATCGGCTTCAGGAAATCCCAGACGCCCGGATGGGGGTTGGAGAGATCGATGTGGCAGCGCCAGATCCAGCGCCCGCGCGTCTGCGACTTGGAACGGACCAGACCGGCGGGCTGGGGATCGTGGATCACGAACAGGTCGTCAGCAAATTCCATGCGCTGGCGGTTCTGCTCGTTGTACGACATGAAGATGTCTTTGATCTGCTGCGTCAGATTGTATTCGCCGCCATGCAGCGCGTTGTGAAAGCCCTTGGTAACTTCATAGAAATCGTTGCCGCCGGTGATGACATCCCAGCGCGTAGGAATTTCCAGCTCATTCATGAGCGGAATCAGCCGGTTGAGAATCTCAGCCACGCCTCCGCCTACGGCGGTGGAGTTCACCATCTTTACGGTCTTGCCCCGGAGATGGCGGGCCAGGAAGCGGATTTCATCCAGCTCCGGTTTGCCGATGATCGCAGCGTAGTCATCCAGGCGTGGTGGGGCCGGCGGCGGAGGCTGCTCGGTGCTGATGCGTGGATGCCGGCGGCGCTCAATGAAATGCTCGGGCAGATCCGTTTGACGAAAGCGGCGCTCTTTTCCGCCCGGAGGCGCGGGAGCCGATACCGATTCCTGGACAACAGGGTCGTCCACGGCCGCGCTGGTCTTTGCTGCAGGGTCCTGCTGGTCCCTCACCTGGCTTTTGCTGGTCTCGCTCGCGGTCTTGCGCTCCGGATTTTTTTCCTTCATCGAGGGTTCTCCACCGCCCCGATCTCAAGTTTCAGGTCAGGGGTTCGCGTTCAATCAGGTACGGACAATTTCGGCTTCCACCACTTTCAGGATGTTGCGGCGAACACCTTCGAGAGATGATGTGTAAATATCGATGCGATTCAGCCGGTCAGCCGCCTGGGCCATATCCATTTCCAGCTCCAGCCAGACGGAAAAATCATTGTTGTTGAGCTTGAGGCGCAAACGGGCATCGATGAAGTGATAGTAGATGGCATGAACGCTGACTCTGCGAATGCCTTCGGCAAACTCCTCCAGGTTGCGCGCGACGTAGGGCGTAGGCACAACCACCAGGTCGGAAGCCATGAGGTAAAAAGGTTCCATGGCCACGCGGGTGGCTGCCCGCGGATTTTTCTGGAGATACGTTTCAATGATGTGGACCAGCCGCTCACGCAGGGTGGCAATGGAAGTAAACTCGCGGATATCGATCGCCGACAAACGCTCGGCCAGTTCAACCTCGTTGCATGCGGCAAACGCCCAGTGGGAGAAGTCGTTGGAAAAGCCTTTGTTGATGAAGTGATGCTCTTCCAGGGTCTGAAAAGTGTGCTGAAAAATTGAAGATTCGCCGCAGGTACGCAGCGCGTCGACCAACTCCTGCAGATTCGTGGCTTTTTCCCGGCTGATTCTGAGCAGATGAGACGCAGAATTGAAATAAAAGGGCGAACGTGCCCAGCGAGGATGGGTTGTGGGCATTTGAGGGGCCGTAGCCATGAAAACTCCTCGTGCTGTCGGGCCGGGACCCGAAAGGTTGTTCCTGAACGTTGTAGGATGCTTGTCTGGCCAGCACCGTTGCTAATTGATTCAATGCATTAGTGCCGGCGGAAGCCCGAGGTTGGCGGCGCAAACAAGAACGAAAAAGCAATGCCGATGAGCAGCATCCAGCCGAGATTGCTGCGCGCGGAGTCGCTGGCAACGGTTATGCTCCCGCTAGAGCCAAAGAGGACGGAAGCAAACACCAAGGTCGCCAGCAAGGTCCCCAGAATTCCGGCGCGAGCGCCGAAAATCCCGGCGATAGCCAGCAATACCACGATGAAAACCAGCGGAACCAGGTTTTGCCAGGAGCGCCCAGCCGCTACCACGCTTGCCCCCGCCGCAGCCAGTCCACACACGACTGCGCCGATGCCGGCATCCAGACGTCCTGCTGTATAAAGCTTGCAGGCTGCATTCTTCATTCCGGTCCGATGAATGAATTGGGTGAGATACATGCGAAAATCTGCCACGCATTAGGATGTCAAAAGACAGAGTTGCTGTGGGAAAAATCGAGAGCTGGATGAAGAATTTTTTCCCCAAAATTTGTTTGCACGGCGGCAACTTTCCGCCGGCGCAATGCGTAACTTGGCGCAAGCGGTTGCCCGGCAAATCCAGCATCTACTCTGGTTTTCGCCTGACGCAAAAGCATCTTACAAGTTAGGTTGCGCCCGGGCCGGCAAGCAAAATGCGATGCATACTGCTGATCCATTTCTATTTCAGCTGTTCTTTATCTTTGTGTGGGCCAAGCTCTTTGGCGAGGTCTTTGAGCGTCTGCACATGCCGGCCGTGCTGGGCGAAATCCTGGCCGGCGTTATCGTGGGTCCCTACGGCTTCCGGCTTGTGGTTCCCACGGACGCGATCTACGCGATTGCCGGGATTGGCGCTATTTTTCTGTTATTTACGGTCGGCCTGGAAACCCAGCCGAAAGACCTGATCAGCGTAGGCCGAACCTCGCTGTATGTGGCGCTGGCAGGAATCGCCGTTCCTTTGTTGCTCGGTTACGGCTACATGTCCCTGCGGCACGATCCACCGCATGAAGCGGTTTTTGTGGCTGCAGCTATGATGGCCACCAGCGTCGGCATCACGGCACGCGTGCTGGGCGACCTGAACGTGTTGCACACCATGGCGGCGAGAATCATTCTCGGCGCCGCGGTATTTGACGACGTGCTGGGCATGATCGTACTGGCCGTGGTAGTTGGTCTGGTGTCATCCACCGGGCTGGAGTGGGCCCAATTTCTGATCACCGCGATTGAAGCCATAGGCTTCGCCCTGATCATGATGTTTTATGCTCCGCGCGTGGTGAGGCGTATGGAGCCGGGGATGGAGCGGATGTCCACCCGCGACGCGCCGCTGATTATCGCGCTGGCCATTTGCCTCGGGCTTTCCTATGCCGCGGTCAAGATCGGAATGGCCGCGATCATCGGCGCGTTCTTTGCCGGGCTGGCCTTTGCCGAATACTCGCCGCGCTGGAACCTGCGCGAACGTGTCTTCTCCATCAATGAATTTCTGGCTCCGTTTTTCTTTTTCAGCATGGGCGCGCGCCTGAACATGCAGGTCTTTGACCGGAAGCTGATCGTTTCCGCCCTGGTGATCTCATTCCTGGCCATCATCTCCAAGCTCGTCGGCTGCGGCCTGCCGGTACTGCGCTCGGGCTGGAAGACGGCGGCTAAAGTTGGTGTGGGCATGGTGCCGCGCGGCGAGGTGGGACTGATCGTCGCCCTGGTTGGCCTGCAGATGAACATTGTTTCCGAATCGGCCTACGCCCTGGTCATCTCCATGACGGCAATCACCACGCTGGTGGCGCCGCCGATTATGAAAGCCCTCTTCAAAGAAGATATGGTTACCATGGAGCCTCAGCTGGTGGAGCAAAGCCGGCGAACTGCGATGTAGAACGCCACTTGGTTTGAGGAACTGCCAGGAATGCAAAAAACCCGGACCGCGCCCGGTCCGGGTTGGTCAACCTTCTGCTTACACATGACCTCCGCAAAAAGGTCATTTCGAGTCGGCGGTACTTCGGTCAGCGGCTCCAGCGCAAGGTCTGAGGTTTTGCTGAAGCGCTGCCTTATTTGTTCCTATTCTCCAGCTTTCACCCAGCCGCGGCTGTGATGCCCGTCACACATGGTTTACGATGCCATTTTGACCTTGAAAATTAAGAGCTTTGGATCTGTTATTTTTGGCGCGGAAGCCGAGTCTATTAGAAAGGCTAAGGTGTTGTTTGGGAGCAACTTTCAACCAGAGACGGTGTATTTTGAAGTCATGAGGTTGAAGAGACTCATTTCGCTTGTTCTAGTCCTCGCTGTAGCCGGGAATATAAGCCTGTTTGCCCAGCAGCAGGCAGCGCCGCCGGCTTCGCCCACGCCTGCCCAGCTCCCGGAAGCTGTGCAGCCGTCGCAATCTCAGCCGCAGGAAGAGAGTGCCGGCGACGATGTGGCGCGGTTTCCGCCCACGGATAACCCCAAAGAGATTGTCCGGCGCGCCGTGGAGGTGGACCATCACAATTTTGAAAAAGCGCAGAAGTACACCTGCAGCCAGCGCGAGGTGATCAAGCAGGTGGATAAACACGGCGACGTGAAGTCCACCGAAATCAAGACCTATGATCTGAATTTCTATTTTGGCGAATTCTATTCCCGGCTGGTGCAAAAAGACGACAAACCCTTGAGCGACAAAGACCAGAAGAAAGAAGACGAAAAGCTCGAGAAATTTCTCGCCAAGCGGCGCAATGAGAGCGAAGAAGAACGGCAAAAGAGGATTGACAAGGACAAGAAGGAACGCGAAGAGAGTCGCGCCTTCGCCCGCGACGTGGTGAATGCCTACGATTTCCGCCTGCTCGGCGACGAGGTGGTTGAAGGCGTGGATACATGGGTGATCGAGGGCACGCCGCGCAAGGATTTCCAGCCCACTCAGCCTCACGCCGACATCCTGAAGAAGATCAAAGGCCGCATGTGGATCGAGAAGAAGAACTACAACTGGGTCAAGATCGAAGCCGAGGCCTTTGACACGATTTCCTTCGGGCTTTTCCTGGTCCGCATTCATCCTGGGTCGCGCTTTGTGCTGGAGACGCAGCACATCAACAATGAGCTGTGGGCGATGAAGCGGCTTTACATCAGCGGCAGCGCCCGGGTTGCGCTGCTGAAGAACGAAGCCATTGAACAGGAAGACGCGTTTTCAAACTTCAAGAAATTCAGCACGTCGGTGACAATCCTGCCCGGCTTGAGGGAAGTTCCGCCGGAGCAGCAACGGCCGAAGTGAGTACAGGAGCGTTCACCATGCCCTCCGCTACGAACGGAAAAATCTGCTATATCGAGATGCCTGCTACTGACATTGCCCGCTCGGCTGAGTTCTATCGCAAGACCTTCGGCTGGAATGTTCGCAAGCGAGCCAATGGCAGCACCGCGTTTGACGACACAACCGGCCAGGTCAGCGGCTCCTGGGTGCTGGGGCGCCCGCCCCTGTCCACCCCAGGCCTCATGGTCTACATCATGGTCGATAGCGTCGAAGCGGCCGTCGGCGCGATCGTCGCCGCCGGTGGGGAGATCGTGCAGCCCATCGGGGCCGATTCGCCCGAAATCACGGCCAGGTTTCGCGATCCCGGCGGTAATGTCATTGGTCTCTATCAGGAACCCAAAGGGAAGTAGCAAGGCTCGAAAATAGCGCCTGGATGGCGCAAGGATTTCATGCGCGTGCCGGTTCATGCAAAGCTCTCTCCTTGACAATCTAGGAGAGGGCTTGGTATCTTCCTAGATTATCTAGGAGAGAAGCGATGGCTGAACAGCTGGAGCTGCTGCAGGGCACGCTGGACATGCTGATCCTGAAGGCCGTCTCGCTTGGACCGCTGCACGGTTATGGCGTGCTGCTCCGCATTCAGCAGATTTCCGGCAACCGGCTGGAGATCCAGCAGGGATCTCTCTATCCCGCGCTCTACCGCTTGGAGCACCAGGGGCTGATCCAGAGCGAGTGGGGCGAATCGGAAAACAATCGCAAAGCAAAATATTATCGGCTGACAGCCGCGGGCAGAAAACGGCTGCAGGCAGAAACCGCAAATTGGAACCGCATGGCGGAAGTGATCGGCTCGATTCTGAGCCGTAAGCCGGAGGAAGCATGAGCGCGCTATCACGTATGCGCTCCTGGTGGCGGGCGTTGGTGCACCGGCAGCAAGCGGAAAGCGACGTTGAGACTGAACTCCGCTTCCACATTGAAAGCTACACCGCAGACCTGATGCGCAGCGGTGTTGCGCCTGACGAGGCTCTGCGCCGAGCGAAGGCCGAACTGGGTTCGACGGCGGCACAAAGAGACGAGTGGCGCGCCTCCATCGGCCTGCGAGCCTGGGATGACCTCCGTGCCGACGTGCGCTATGCTTTCCGGCAACTGCGCAGCGCTCCAGGTTTTACCGTGACGGTGCTGACAGTGCTGGCGTTGGGCATTGGCGCCAACGCTGCCATGTTTTCTGTGATTGACGCCACCTTGCTGCGCTGGCTGCCGTATTCCAGGCCGAGTGAGATTTTGACCTTTACCACTGTCGATGCCAAGGGCACACCGAGCTTCGCGACCTATGCTGATTTCGAGGAATGGCAGCGGCAGAGCCGTACTTTGTCGTCGGTTGCGTGCTATTTACCCAACAGCGCGTACGTGAAGGCTTCCGGAGACGACCAGATGGTCTCAGCTCCGGCGGTCACCGCCAACTTTTTTACCGTGCTGGGCACGGCGCCGGCCTTGGGCCGTGGTTTTATTGCCGATGAACAGATTCCCGGTAAAGGGAAGGTCGTGGTGCTGAGTGATCGAGCGTGGCAGACGCTGTTGCGCGCGGATCCTGACATCGTCGGCAAACAGGTAACCGTGAACAACGTTCCGTACACGGTCGTAGGCGTGATGCCGCCGCGCTTCGCTTTCCCCATTGACGATCCCACCACGCAGATCTGGCTGCCGCTGGAGACAACGCCGAATTATCACCAAAGAAACTTCAGCACGCCGCCCTGCGAGTCGATTGGCCGCATGCAGAAGGGCGCAAACCTCGCCGCGGTGCAAGCAGAGTTGACGGCCATCCAGCTAAGGCTGGCGCCGTTGTACGGGAACGAGAAGCTAAGCGACCTTGCGCCGTCCGGAGTGGAAGCGACGCGCTATCGTGATACGCTGGTGAAAAATGCGCGTCCGGCGCTGCGAGCCTTGTTGCTGGCAGTGGCCATCATGTGGCTGATTGCCTGCGCCAACGTGGCGAACTTGATGCTTGCACGCGGCATGGCCAGGCAGCGTGAGATCGCGGTCCGCGGAGCGCTGGGCGCAAGCCGCTGGCGGCTGTTGCGGCAGTTGATCACCGAAAGTCTCCTGCTCAGCTTTGCCGGCGGCCTTGCAGGACTGGCGCTGGCGCAGCTCCTGCTCAAGGTGTTCGATAAGGCCCTGAACTCTCAACTCCATCTTCCTGAGCATCTTGCTCCAAGTTCAACTGTGCTTGCGGCGTTGCTGATCTTAAGCGTGCTGAGCGCTATGGTATCCGGCCTGCTCCCGGCATGGCTGGCGGCGCGCGCGCCGCTTGAGCACACCATGCGCCAGGGACAGCAGCAGTCAGGCGGCAGCCGCAAGCGGCATCAGCTGCAGCAGGCCATGGTGGTGGCGGAGATCGGACTTTCTCTGGTGCTTCTGATCGCCTGCGGATTGCTGCTGCGCACTGTTTTCGCGTTGCGGAGAGTGCCGCTCGGATTTCGCACCGATCATGTACTCATGGTGCAGCCTAAAGTACCGCGCTACAAATATCGCGGCATGGACTTAAACCGCGCGGTCTATCAGCCGCTACTGGAACGAGTGAGGCAGATGAACGGTGTCCGTTCAGCCAGCCTGACCACGGTTGTTCCACTCAGCAAGGGCTTTGATTCCATGGTCACGTTCTTCGTGAGTCAGGGCGAAAAGTCCGGACCGCCCACACGTATTGACGCCAAGCTGCGCGCCGCAGGCCCGGAGTTGCAGGAGGTGCTGGGTTTCCGCATGTATCAGGGACGGTTCTTCAACGGGCAAGACACAGCTGAGTCCCAGCCTGTGGCCGTGGTGAACCGCGCTTTTGCCCGGCTCTATGTCCCGGGCGGCGACGTGGTTGAAAAATCCAGTGTCCGCCTCAGCAAAAACCGGCAGGCAAAGATTGTGGGCGTAATGGACGACTTCCATCAGGCTGCAATCAACGAATCGCCCGTCCCGGAAATTGATTTCTGCGCTCCGCAGCTGAAAGAGACTGACGGCTTTTATCAGCCCACCATGCAAGTGCACGTCGAGCTGGCGGTGCGGACGGTCGAGGATCCGGCGAAATTTATTCCTGATCTCAGAAGTGTCATGACCGAGGTGAGCCCTGATCTCAAGGGAAGCGTCTTTACCACCATGGACCAGGTCGTCGAAGATTCCATGGGCAGCCAGCTGCTGGCGGCGCATCTGCTGGAGCTGTTTGCGGGTTCGGCGCTGCTGGTGGCGCTGGCCGGCCTTTATGGTTTGTTGAGTTACCTGGTCGCACAGCGTCGGCAGGAACTCGGCGTGCGCATGGCCCTGGGCGCACAGCGTGGATCGATCATTCAGCTGGTGTTGCGGCAAGCTGGATTTATGTTATTGGGAGGAGCGGCGATTGGTTCGGTGTTGGCCTACCTTTCCAGCCGCATGCTCGCGGGGTTTTTATTTGGCGTGAAGCCCAGCGACCTCTGGACCATGATGGTAGTAAGCCTGGTGCTTTTGATTTCGGGATTCATTGCGGCTTACCTGCCTGCACGAAGGGCAGCGCACGTGGATCCGCTGGAAGCGCTCAGAGGGGAATAAGCGCGGCGATGCGGAGAAGAACCTTCTGACAAAATTGTTGCTGAATTCTCGCGGGCCTGCGATAACGTGAACCTTCCCAAGGAGGTTTTATGAATTGCAGGCTTGGAAGCGTGTTGGCCGTGGTGATGGCCAGTTTGATGACCGTTGGATGTGGCATGAAGAAAATGGCAGGACCGCCGCCGCCACCGCCACCAGAATCCATTCTCGAATCAGGCAATGACCGGCTGCAGGATTCCCTTTTCAAGGGGGACCAGGCGGTACTTTCCGATCAGGACATTGCCAGAATTCTAAGCACGCAGATAAAAGTCGGCGATCGCCATCACATGGCGATCCTGAATCTCAATTCGAGCTACAGCTGGTCAGAGGATTTGGCCGACGTTGAAGCGAAAAGCTTTGACGATCTGGTCAAGGCACTCAAGACGTCGCCGCAACTAACTGAGGTACGCCTGCTCCCGTCATTGCTGATCCCGGACAAACGAACCGTACCCTACTTGAGAGAGGCTGCGGCCCGAATCCAGGCCGACCTGCTGTTCATTTACACCTCCAGAATACAGTCGTTTCGGCGAGACCGGTTTCTGAAATCAGATGAGGTCCATGCGCAGTGCATAGCGGAAGCAGTCCTGCTGGATGTGCGCACCGGGATTGTCGTGCATACGGGAAAAGCGACAGAGAACATCGCGATGACGAAGAGCCAGGCCGACGCCAATTTCAATGAGACTGTGGCCCGGGCCGAGGCGGAAGCTCGGGGTAAGACGCTGCTGACGCTGGCAGGCGGTGTGAATGCCTATCTGGCAGAAGAAGCGACCGAAAAAAGGAGCGCTATTCCATCCCCGCCCACTCAATCGCATTGAACAACATCTGGAAAGTACCTTCGGTCTGAGCGCGGTGCTGGACGCGAAAGCCGAACATCACGATCTTGCCTTTGCCGCGGGTGAAGCTGACTACGGCGGCTTTGCGCTCCAGGCGTTCGGTGCCGTGCGCGTAGCCGGAGAGCAGCATGTCTTTGGCATCGTCGGGATACCACGCGATCACAGAACGCTGGGTATCGGGCGCGGGCGCAGTGGTTTGGAAGGCCAGCGGTTGATCGACAAAAGCGGCGATCTCTTTCGGCATGCCGTAGCCGACGGGATTCTGGCCATCGACATAGACCCGCAGCAGCGAGCCGGGAACGTTGAAGTCAGACTGTGGAAGTGGACGGCCGCCCTGGCCGGCAAGAGCATTGCGCACGGGAAGATTGAACTCTTCACCCATCACAACCTCAGAAGCGCGAGCCAGGGTGATGAGCGTTCCGCCCTTATCGACAAAATCTTTAAGTGCGCGCACGCCGTCCTTGCCGATACCGCCGGTGTATTCCGGAGGCAGCTCTTCCTGGTAGCCTTCGCGGCCCTGGCGGCCGTCGACGATCACTTCGCGGGACGAGTCAGGCAAGATCACGACATCGTAAGAAGCATTGAGATTGCCGGCGCGCATCTGTTTGTTCTCGATATTCTTGACATCGAAAGCGTATTTCTCCAGGACGAAGCGGGTCCAGCCTTCGTCCATGGAAGGGATATAGGATTTGTAGAGACCGACGCGAACTGGTTTGAGCGGAACCGCGTCTTTGGGGACTGCAGAAATTGCATGGAATTGGAGGTGAAACTTATTGGCGACGCGTTCCAGCGTCGCATGGGCGGTAGTAGTTTTGTCCGTCTCAGACGCGACTTTTGCCAACCGAGCGTCCCCGCGCGGATCAGAGAAGATCACCATGGGGGTTTCATTTGGTTTCTTGACGAGGAACACCTGTTGCTGCAAGCCCGGTGCGGTGTTGATGATCTCGAAGATTCTGTTCTGTTGAAGCGGGATTTCATAATACTTACCAGCCCCAACCAACGCGCCTGCGGCATCTCCACCGGTGTTTTTGATGATGGTCGATGATGATTGCTCTTGCTGGGTAAGCCTCACTTTCTCCGTCTTCACGCCCATCATCAGTGGCAATGACCATGCGGCCACATCGTAAGGCTCAAGAATTCCGCTGCCGGATGCAGGATGGACTTCCGGGTAACGCTGGATCCCGAGCATCTCGTCGACAAAGCGGCCATAAGGTTGCGCGGTAGGAATGAAATAGGATTTCCTGTCGGCCGAGCGGCGCACTTCAACGCCGTGCTCCAGCATAAGATCCACCAGCCCTGTGGCCGTAGATAGATCGCGCTGTTCTTCGAGAGAGATACGCCAGGCTTCATTCGCCGGCGCGGACATAACCGCCTCTTCCGCCATGGTGGCCACGCCGCGCAGGAGCTCATGGCGATATTTGCTCATGGTTTCCAGCGCCGCATCAGAGACGATCAACTCGTAATCCATGATGTCGCGCAGACGCCATGTGCCGCCGGGCCAGGGATTGGGAAAGTTGATCTGCTGCTGATACTGGATCAAGCCTTTGGTCCCGCCTTGAAGCTCCGTGGGCGAAACCTGCATCGGCGTCGCGATGCGGGCAGAAGCAACTTCCGTGAGCACGCCGTACATGTTCTTCCACCAGCCGGTGTTGCGCGTGCCGCCGGGCCAGTAGGCGTCAAACGAATAGCTGTAGATCACGCCGGATTTGCCGGCTTCTTCCAGCCGCCAGCCCATCGTGGCGCCCATGAGGTTGTTGCCGCGGTGGACGAGAGGGTTCACCAGCTTGGCCACCGGATCGGCGTTGGGAGGAATGTAGATGCGCGGACCGTAGTAGCCCATCTGGTGCTCGTCGAGCCAGAACTGCGGAAACCATTCGTGATAGACGGCCTGGTTCACGTTCCTGGTTTCGATTTGCGTGAGCATGTACCAGTCGCGATTGTCGTCATGCCCCACGTAGTGGTGATAGAGGTAGGGCATGTTGCCGCCCTCGTATTTTGTGCCGAGATATTTGCGATACCACTCGGTCACCATGGTCTCGCCATCCGGATTGAGCGAGGGCACCAGCAGGACGATCACATCATTAAGGCGTTGCAGCGTCTCCGGATCTTTCGCGGTTGCGAGCTTGTAGGCCCACTCCATGGCCATCTGGCTGGAGCCGATCTCAGTGGAGTGAATGTTGCACGTGAGCAGCAGAATGCCCTTGCCTTCATTGGCCAGCGCGTCAATCTGCTCTTTCGAGAGGCCGCGCGGATCAGCCAGCTTGCGCGCGATCTCCTGGTACCTGGCTTTGTTGCGCAGGTTCTCCGGCGTGGAGATCACCGCCATGAACATCTCTTCGCCCAGCGTGGTCTTGCCCAGGACTTCAACCTCGACGCGGTCAGAAGCAGCGGCCAAGGCCTTGAAATACGCGGAGATCTGGCGATAGTCGGCGAGCTTGCGGTCAGCGCCGACCTCAAATCCCAGGACTTCTGAGGGTGTTGGAATGTGAGAAGTTTTCTGGGCGAAAGCAATCGCAGAAATCGCGAGGAGAATGGCAGGCAGCAGATGCGCAGAGCGCTTCCTTTGATTCATGGCACGTTGGTCTCAACTTCTGGAATGGTGAAGCGTATCAGTATAGCCGCAGAAGCGTGGCTGGCAATCACCAATCGGCATGAAGGTTTTGCCGTGCATGCGAGGAGCCTGAATACCGACTCCTCGCGTCGCTCCGGGATTTCAATTGGAGTGGTTCGCCTGTTTCAGTGGGGCCGTTGGCCGCCCATCATGCTGGCGTCGAACTTGCGGTATCCGGCTGGCACCTTGAACAAGGCGGGGTCCTGCGCGCCCTCCTTGATATTGGTGAACTCGCTGGTCATGCCCTTGTCAGATACGGTCTTGATGGGAAAGTGCAGTTTCTGATCGATCCAAAGGGTTTCCTTCTCGCCGTTCTTCTCGGTCATTTCCCACTTGTCGCAGGTGCGGCCGTTGAGCGTCTCTGTGCCAAGCTTTTTGCAGGTGGCGCCTTCGGTGACGGAGCAGGGATCGCCGCTGAAGCTCTGGAATTTGGGCATGCGCTGCGTGAACGGATTGTTCTGGTCCATCGGGAACTCCATGTACATCTGATGGTCGGGCATGAGCATGTAGGCGGTCTTGTTGACGCCGTCGACGATCATGCTCATCTTGCCGCCGAATGGGCCTGCGTTCTGGTGTTGCCCGGTGTCAGCCATGTCCATCCGCAGATTGGGAAGGGAAAAATAAAATTTGCCATTCATGTGTACGTTGCCGTTGGTGGACGTGCTGGTGAAGTCAGCGGAAAAAGGTTGTGGGCCCTGGAAGGCGAATGCGGCGGAAGCGCTCAGGATCATCAGAAGGCAGAGTGCCAACGCGGTGGAAAAGCGTGGTTTCACGATTCTTTTCTCCTCAAAGGTGATAGGTGCCAGGCTTCTTATACACCAGATTGCACCGCGTCAAACGATGCGGAGCCCGGCCAGTGTTTATTTTCTTGAGGATTGTCGTATTCCGGCGAGGTTTCTCCGATCATGTGCGGGAAAAGCTGAAAACAATTTCACTAAAAGCGGAGACGGCGCTCTTCGCGAGCGCCGTCTTCTCTTGGGGGAGGGTAACAACCTATTGATTTACCGGAATCTTGATGATCTTTTTCTGAATCGCGTACGTCACCAACTGGGCCTTGTTGTGGATGTCGAGCTTGCGCATCAGGTTGAACTTGTGCGCTTCCACCGTCTTGACGCTGAGACCCAGAATGACCGCGATCTCCTTCACTGAATTTCCTTCCGCCAGCAGTTTCAGGATCTCCCGTTCACGTGGCGTGAGCGTAGAGATGCGTGGCCGCATTCTGGTGTCGCGGACGCGCGAGCGGAAATCTTCCACCAGTTTGCCTAGCACCTGCGAGCTCAGATATTTTCCGCCCTTATAAACGTCCTTCACGGCGGTCAGCAACTGCGGCGCGGGCGTATCCTTCAGCACGTAGCCCGACGCACCGACCTCCAGGCACTGAACCAGGTAGTCTTCGTCCTCATACATGGTGAGGAAGAGGATCTTCGTCTCCATGCGGTTCTTCTTGATCTGGCGCGCCGACTCAAACGACGACAGTCCGGGCATTCCGATATCCATCAGTACGATGTCCGGCCGCAGTTCGCGTGCTTTCTCCACCGCCTCTCCGCCGTCGGCGGCTTCGCCTACGACTTCGAAATCGCTTTCGCTTTCCAGCAGCCGGCGTACGCCCTGGCGAAACAGTGTGTGGTCATCTACGAGCAAGCATTTGATCTTCGGCATGGGGGAGTTCCTCTTTGTTTTAATTCGGTCTTTGTGCGGCATGTGCCGCCTGGGCCATGGTTCGTTCCATTACCTGCGCTGGCTCTCCTGCAGGTACGTTGATTTCAATGCGCGTGCCTTTCCCTTTGGCCGAGATCACGCGCGAGACCCCGCCCAGCATGGCAATCCGTTCCTTGATCCCGGCCAGTCCAAACGACTGGTCGCGTGAATCAGCCTTCGGCTGGATTCCAATTCCATCGTCTTCCACGATCATCTGCACCTGCTGGTCTTCCCGCTGCAGATGCACCGTAACATTCTTCGCATGCGCGTGCTTGGCGACGTTATGCAACGCCTCCTGCACCACGCGGTAAATCGCCTGCTCCGTCCCCGGCGCCAGCCGGCCCACGTCTTCTGAAATCAGCACGCGCGCCTTCACCCCGGTGTTGCGGGCAAAATCCTTGGCTTCCTTGCGGATCGCAGCCACCAATCCTAGTTCTTGTAGCACCAGTGGGGAAAGCTTGCCAATAATTCTCCTGATTCCTTCAATCGTGCGATCCACCACATCCACGGTTTCGCGAATCTTGCCGCGCACGTTGCGCCCCGTGATGCCGGTCTCCATCATGCCCAGGTACAGCCGGATCACCATCAGCGCCTGGCCGGTCTCGTCGTGCAGCTCGCGGCTGATGCGCTTGCGCTCTTCTTCCTGCACCCGCAGCAGATGGCCTGACAGTTCGGCGATCTTCTGCTCGCGTTCGCGCAGCGCATCCGTCATGCGCGCACGTTCAATCGCCAGCGCCGTGCGGTCGCCAATCGCCCGCATCAACTCGCGCTCTGTCGGCAGCCACTCATACGGCTTGGGGAAACCGATCACCATCACGCCGATGATCTGTCCGTCAGCTTTCAGCGGTACGCCCCACAGCGACTTCGCCTGCACCCGCACCATCGGCCGCAAAGAGCCGGTTTCAGCATTGATGTCCAGGATCATTCCCGGCTCGCCCGTTACGGCGATCTTTCCGGAAAAGCCGCTGCCCATCTCGATCTTGAAGTCTTCCGGCAGGTTCACGCCCATGCCCACCGAACACGCGACCTTCAGTGTTCCGCTCTCCGCGTCTCTCAGCAGAATGATTCCCAATGACGCCTCAAACGTCTGCGTCGTTACGTCCAGAACTTTTCTGAGCAGCGCGTCCAGATCGCCCGAAACCAGCTCTGCATCCAGCAATGAAAGCAGCGCGGAAGATTCGAGCGTCTTAGCGTCAAAGTACGCGCCGGAGACGATCACGAACGAGACCGACGAGAGCATTTCCAGCGCTGCCTTGGCTTCGGCTTCGCGCTCGGGAAACAGCCCCGCAATATACGGCTCGCAGCACGATTGATACAGCTCCAGCGCCCGCGCCACCGCGCGCGTATCCACCTGTAACTTGGAAAGCCTGGTGCCGAAGTACTGCAGGTTCTCCTGAAACGCCGGATAATCGTCGTGACAGAAATAAGAGCAGCCGGCGGCCAGCGTCAGGCGCTCTACCGCAGCCAGCGTACGGCCGTCAAAACCAAACTCTGTTGTGAGCTGCTCACGCCATTTGTTGGTGATGTCCGGGAAATAAGGCTCCAGAGCCCGCGCCACTTCGGCGATCAATTCTCGGGATGATTCCTTAAACGGCGGTACAGCTGTCACGGGCATTCCTAAGGTGTAAAAGCTTGACGAGTGGCCGTTTACCGGCAATTTTACTACGAAGATTTCCGGAAAAAACCCCTATCTCTTAGGTATTCTACAGCGCCCGGAACCTTATGTGAACTAAATAGTTACTATTTTTCGGGTTAGCGGGGAAAGACCTTATCTATCTAGGGGTTAGACCTTAGCCGCCGGTTTCCTTCGCGTCGGGCCGCGGGGTCGAAAGTAACTCCGGTTTTTGTGGATTTCCGGAACCGCTTCCGCTGTTCCAGAGTACTCTACTCTGACCAAGGAAAGTCCCCAAAAGGGGAAAGCATGAAAAGCCCTTCATGTGCCAGTCTGTTGCTCCTGTTGCGAGCCCTGCTTGCATTAGCGTTGGCCGCTCCTCTACTCGCCCAGCCCCGGCAGGAAATCAAAAGTCCAGGAGAGCGTAGCGTCCTCGAGGCCGATCTCGCCCTCCAGGACCCGGCGGCGCGTGCCGCGGCGCTCACGGAATTTCTCGAACGCTACCCGAATACCTCTGAAAAACACACGGCTCTTGCTGCCGCCATGGATGCCTTCGAGCAGGCCGGTGATCTCACGGATGCTGCTTCCATGGCCCGGGCGCTCCTGCAAATCGTCCCCAATGATGCGCGCGCGCTGGCCTTGATCGAGTCAGTGAATTCCTCCCCTGGCCGGCCTTTGCCGCTCGTAGGCGAGCTGCCCGCTGATCCCATGGCTGCATTCATTTGCAAAATGGACTTGTCGAGCAATGATTTGGGCTTCCTTGATTGGGAGTACATCCTGAGCCTGCGAGACGTCTCCCCTTGTAATCGCCTCGCCGCCGATGTGGTTTGGGAAGAGGTTTTGCAGCGTCAAAGGGTTTTCAAGATCAACATCAAGGCCCAGGTTCTATCCAGCACCACGGATACGATCGTGGCGTCGGCGAATGACTATGAAGGGCTCAAGAGGAACTCGCTCAAGCAGTGCAAGTCTGCGTACTGTTCCGTCGTCCCGCAACCCGGTGCTGCAGACCTCCGGGTGACTCTTGCGACCCCGTTGCCTTACGCGCTGCCGGTCGGCGCGGTTACCAGCATCAGCGGAACCCTCACCGGCTACGCCGTCCAGCCGTTTTCCTTCTCCATGGAAAACGCGGACCTTCCTGAGTGGCCAAAATTCGGCTGTCGTCCTACCTACTACAAATACCCGGCCTACACTAGATACCCGGCGCTTCCAGTGCAGGAATATCTGCTCGAACACCGTGACGCCACAAATTGTTCGCAGGAGGCTGCGGACAGCATCTGGAAATCGATCAGCGCCGGCCGGCACATATTTACGGCGCAGGTGGTCTCTGCCACCGCATACGATATGCAAGCTGCCCTGATTGACACAAACCCGTCCTCGAATACCAAGGGCTGGAAATCCCCCAAGAACGATCTGCACGTAACATTCACGAGGCCGTTCCCCTTCGTGCCTCAACCCGGTCCTGAGGTCAAGGTCGAGGGCGTCGTCACAGGATATGGGACCGCTCCGTTCCAATTCAGGATGGAAGAGGGCGAGTCTCCCCAGCTGATCTGCGCCTGGGTGAAGCAGGTGGGCGTGAACGCGCTGTCATTCGAGGACTCGCTCTATGTGCTGCGCTACCCCCGGACAGACCAGTGCATCGCCGATGCGTCAAGCGATGTCTGGGAAGCCCTCACTCTTCACCACCGGGAACGCGGCGGCTTCCAGTTCCGAGCGCATGTGGTCTCCGCCACACCGCGCCAAATCGACGCTATCCTCGATATCAAGCTGGATGAAGAGATATACCTCGATATCAGAATGCTGAAGCCCCTCGAGCAAGTTCCTGCTCCCGGCGCCACCATCGACATGAAGGGCTATCTGCATCTGTACACCTCTCGCTTGCGCGACCAGGATCGGCAGAAGCCGTTCACTCTCGTGATCGGTGGCGCCAGCTTGGTCCGCGTCAACAGCGCTCGGTAAATCTCGTCATTCTGAACCTGGTTCGGGCGAACCCGCTTCCGGCTCGACTCGTCTTTACCCGTCTGAGACGCGGGAGTTGTCGCCAAACAACCGATCCGCGAAATCCGTGTTCCTCCGCGGTAAGGTTTTGCTTTCCCGTGATGTGCGATTACGGTGATTCCACGCGGGCCGCCGACAAGCTTGGTTTTGGTTTGTTGGGTGAGATTCCGGCGATCCCCCCCCGCGCTCCCCTTGACATCTAGGTAAGACCGGCGTATTTTTTCTTTTATGCCTAGATTTCTAGGGGTCAGCCCTCAATGCCAAAGAATGATCAACTCTCCGGCTCGCTCGATCTCCTGATCCTCAAAACCCTCGCGCAGCTCGGCAGCATGCACGGATACGGCATCGTACTGCATATCCAGCAAGTCTCCGACGATCTGCTGCGCATTGAAGAAGGTTCGCTCTATCCCGCGCTGCACCGGATTGAGGAGACCGGCTGGATCGCCTCCGAGTGGCGCATTTCAGAAAACAATCGCCGTGCCAAGTACTACCAGCTGACGGCGCGCGGGCGTAAGCAGCTGGTCGTGGAGCAGCAAAGCTGGGAGCGCGTGGTCAAGGGCGTCAACAGCCTGCTGAAGTTTGCCTGATTTTTTCCGAGCTCTCCTGAAAGGAGCGCCACATGTCGTTGTTCCGCCGCATCGCTTCGGTATTTCGCAGTCACCGGCTTGATCAGGATCTCGACGAGGAACTCCGATCCCACCTGGAGATGCGTGCAGCCGACAACATGAGCGCCGGCATGTCCGCCGAAGAGGCGCAACTCGACGCCCGCCGCCGCTTCGGCAATGCCGCCCTCATCAAAGAATCCACGCGCGCTCAGCGCATCGTGCTCTGGCTGGAGAGCGTGCTCCAGGATGTCCGCTTTGCCCTCCGCGTGCTGCGCCGCTCGCCCGGGTTCACCGTGGTTGCAGTGCTCACGGTGGCACTGACCATCGGCGCCACGACCGCTGTTTTCACTGTGGTCCAGTCCGTCCTGCTGCGTCCCTTGCACTTTGAGAATCCTGACCGGCTCATCACCGCCAGCGTTTTCATGCCGCGCTTTAATGATGAGATCATTGCCTCGCCGCAATACGAGGCTTTCAAGGAAGACAGCCGGGTTCTCGAAGATGCCGGGGCCTACCTACGGCAGGATTTGAACCTGAGCGGCGCTGGAGAGGCGGAACGGATCCACGCGGCAATGGCAACCTCGAGCTTTTTTACCACGCTCGGCATCCGTCCTCATCCCGGTCGCGCGTTCACCCCGGACGAAGACAAGCCCGAGGCGCAAAAGGTGGTTGTCCTCAGTCATTCGTTCTGGCAACGACACTTCAGCTCGGATGAGGGCGTGATCGGCAAACGCGTCCTCCTGGACAATACACCGTACGTGATCATCGGCGTCTTGCCGCAGTCGTTCCGCTTTCCTGACACAAATCTGCAACCCGCTGTGATCATTCCGGCCGCCCTGCCGAGCTTTAAAGGCGGTGATGAATCGAAGCCCATGATGATCGTGAACGTGATTGGACGCGTCCGGCCCGGAGTATCCGTCGAGCAGGCGCAGAACGATCTTCAAAACGTATTGCAGCAATATCTTGCCGGAACGACCACAAGCTTCCACGGCTTTTTTGAGGGCGCCGTCGTGCATGCGAGCTCTCTCCAGACCCAACTGGTGGGCGCGGTACGGCGGCCGCTCCTGATCATCCTGGGAGCTGTGGGATGTGTGCTGCTGATCGGCTGCCTGAACATTGCCAGCCTGCAATTGGCCCGGGCGGTGCAGCGCAGCCAGGAAGTTGGCGTCCGTACGGCGTTGGGAGCGGGCAAGCTACGCGTACTGCGCCAGCTGATTACAGAGAACCTGGTGCTCTCCGGTTGCGGCGCAATCGGTGGACTGCTGATCGCTCTGGCGGCGGTTGCGTTGCTGCGTGCCGCCAGCCTCAGTGCATTGCCTGCGGTTGCGGAAATCCGCATGGATTCCCGCGTGCTCGGTTTCGCGGTGCTCATCACCATCGTATCCGGGCTGTTCTTCGGAATGGCGCCGGCGCTCTGGGTCAACCGCACAGATCCGGCGGAAGCCGTGGGCAAAGGCACTCGGGTGACGTCCGGCGCCGGGCCCCGGCGTTTCCGCAACCTGCTGGTCGTGGCGGAGCTGGCGATCGCGCTGGTGCTTCTTGCCGGCGCGGGATTGCTGGTGCACAGCTTCAAGCGGGTGTTGGCCGTCGATCCCGGTTTCGATACCCATAACCTGCTTACCGCGAGCCTCAATTTTCCACTGAATACGCTGCACCAGCAGGAACAGCGATTTGCTCTGGTCGAGAACGTCGCGCGGGAATTACGCGCATTACCCGCTGTGGCGTCCGTTGGCGAAGCAACCAACCTCCCGCTCATGCCCTATGACAGCAGCCTGGCCATCATCATTGAAGGCAAACCCGGGCCGCCGAAAGGAATGGCGCCTTTCGTTCCTCGCACCGCAATCACACCGGATTACTTTCATACGATGAAGATTAGCCTGGTAGGCGGCCGAAATTTCCTTGACTCAGACAGCAACAACTCAGCGCCGGTGGCCATCGTGAATCAGGAGTTCGCGCGGCAATTTTTCCCGGGTGAAGACGCGTTGGGGAAGCGCTTTCGCGTTCCCTCTCCGGTTGGACCACCGGCGCCGTGGCAAACGATTGTGGGAATCGCAACGGACGTTCATCATCTTGGCCTGGCGCAAAAGGTCTCTCCCGAGATCTACGACCAGCTCGCCGAGGGCTCTATCTACTACGGCGTGGTCTTCGTCGTCCGCACACCCGAAATTGAGAGCACCGCGGCCGCGTTACGGCGCATTGTGGCCAGGCTCGACCACAACCAGCCGGTTTCCGAGGTCGCCTCAATGGACGAGCTTCTCTCCGCCTCGCTCGCCGACCGCAGGTTCAGCATGGTCGCGCTGGGCGCTTTTGCACTGCTGGCGTTGCTGCTGGCCGCGGTAGGAGTTTTCGGCGTGCTGTCCTATTCTGTGGCGCAGCGTACGCACGAAATCGGCATTCGTATGGCGCTGGGCTCAGACCGAATACGCGTGCTCCAACTTGTTCTTCGTGAAGCGGCCTGGCTCAGCATGGCGGGAGTGCTTTTCGGAATAGCGGGCGCGCTGGCTCTGACGCGCTTCATGACGAGCTTGCTGTATCACACGAGCGTCTTTGATCCGCTGACCATGGTGTGTGTTTCGGGCGTGTTGGTCGCAGTCGGAATTCTGGCCGGGTACATGCCGGCGCGGCGCGCCAGCAGGGTGGATCCAATGATCGCTCTGCGGGCCGAATAGAAGCTTCTTATACGGTGATCCAAATCGATCTTCGACTTCCTGCCGCAGCTGCGGTTCGCCGGTCCCCCGACCCACGTCATCTGTCCAAACCCTGCAGCCTATGACAACCTACTTCCTACCGCTCCCTCGCTAGCGAGAGGATAACCATTGAAGAACATTGTGCCTTTCCTGATGGCCGTTTGCCTGGCGATGCCTGCTTTTCTGGGCCAATCCCAAAGTGCGCCCGCAAAGCGCAAACCTGCGTCGCTGCCCGCCGCCCCCTACAGCAGCGATCTCTGCGGCATATCCTTCGAGCATGACGCGCGAGTGACCGTGAAGGAGCTGCCCCTCAAGGATAACCAAACGGAAGTTTGCCTTCTCGCCGAAGGAGCCGTGGTTTCGGCCCCGACTGATGGATACGAGCCGCAGATTCAGGTGGTGAAGGGCAGCTTGAAAGATGGCGCTCGCGCCGCCGGCTTCGAACCCGATCCTAAGCATTCGGGTGGATGGACTTACAAAGACGTTACGGGGGACGTTCAGGTCGGTGACGAGAAGAACGAGCGTTGGACCGGTCTGGCCGCGGATTACTCCGTACGGATGTCTGGAGAAAATGGCTATGAGGGTATGGGCGATGCCGAGATGCTGGTTGCCTGCAACGGCCGCGAACGCTGCGTGATCTTCGACAGCGAATCCCTGGGGTTGGGCGGAATATCGCCGGATCAAGAAAACCCTGCGTTTTCTGAAGTAGAAAATTGCTTCCCCGTCCAGTTCTGATTCCAGCCTTTCGGCGCGCTCTTTAACGGGGTGGGATCCCGGCGATTCCACGATCCACGAAATCCGTGTTCATCCGCGGTAAGGTTTTGCTTTTCCGATTCCGTGCGATTCCGGCGATCCCTAGACTCCCACCGTCTGCTTGCCCGCTCCGGCTGCGTCTTCAATCTGAATCGCCTGCTGGAAATATTCGATCGAGAGCTTCAACCCGGCTTCCAGGTCGATCTTCGGCTCCCAGCCCAGCAGCTCGCGTGCTTTGCTGATGTCGGGCCGGCGCTGCTTGGGATCGTCCTGGGGAAGAGGCGCATAGCTGATCGGGCTGCGCGAACCGGTGACTTTCAGGACGAGATTGGCGCATTCCAGGATCGTAAACTCCGTAGGGTTGCCGACGTTCACCGGATCGTGGAAATCCGCCCGCGCCAACCGCAGAATACCGTCAACCTCGTCGCTGACGTAGCAGAAGCTGCGCGTCTGCTTGCCATCGCCGTAGACGGTGAGCGGCTCGCCGCGCAGCGCCTGTTTCATGAAGTTGGAAATCACGCGGCCGTCGTTCAGCTGCAGCCGGGGTCCATAGGTGTTGAAGATCCGCAGAATGCGCGTGTCCACCTTGTGGTAGCGACGATACGCCATGGTTGCCGCCTCGGCAAAGCGCTTGGATTCGTCATACACCGAGCGCGGTCCGACGGGATTCACATGCCCCCAATAGCTTTCCTTCTGCGGATGCTCCAGCGGATCGCCGTAGCATTCTGAGGTCGAAGCCACCATGTACTTCGCGCTGTACTTCCGCGCCAGATCCAGCGAGTGAAACGATCCCAGCGATCCGACCTTCAAGGTCTCAATGCCGTGCTCCATGTAGTCAACCGGGCTGGCAGGCGAGGCGAAGTGAAAAACGTACTCCACCGGCCCGACGTCGTAGGGCGAATTCACGTCCTGCTGCACGAATTCAAAGCGTGATTCATTCTTCAGGTGGGCGATGTTGCGCAGGCTGCCGGTGAGCAGATTGTCCACGCAGACCACCTGATGGCTCTCCGCCAGCAGCGCATCGCACAGATGCGATCCTACAAAACCAGCTCCGCCAGTCACCAGTACGCGCATTTTGCTCCTGTGGCCTCAGCCCGCCGAAGCCTCTTCCATTCTACTGCCGGCCCATTCTATTGCTGGCCATTCTATTGCTAACCGTTCTACTGTTGACCGTTCTACTGCTGACCGTTCTACTGCTGACCGTTCTACTGCTGACCCAGGCCCGCGGTGTTGCTGCCTCCATTACTGCAGTGGCCGATGCTGCGCTCCACGTCGGTGCCTTCTTCATAATCGTTCCAGGTCTCCACCAGCAGATAGGGCGAAGCGTCCTGCGATCCATAGTACTTGCGGTAGATGTGCAGCACATCCTCAAACGTCTTCCCGCAGCGATAGGCCATCCGCCGATTGCGGCTCCATGATGCCTTGCTGTCGTCAAAGCCCGGCCACACCGCACCCACCGCGATCTTGTCCTTATGGTTATCCTGCATGTGGCGATAGAAATAGTTGAGGTAATCCTCGCCGTAGTTGCTGCCGTCGCGCGCCCAGCCGTTTTTGCCCGGCTGCACCCAGGCGTAGTACCCGTCAAACGCGCTCGGGTACTCGTTGTTGATGTCCTTGTAGATCAGCAGCGGCGGGTCAGGCCATGATTGGGTCATCTGGCGCACGCGGTTCCAGTCGGTGCTGCCTCCTTTGGGGAAGATGAACACCACCGGGCGCCCGTTGTATCGCAGGTAGGCATTGCGCGTCGGGCCGGCGTTCGGCCCGATATAGCGATCAAACAGATATTGCAGGTCGACCATTACGGCATCCGTGTCATATCCGGGATGGTCTACCGCCACGTCATATTGCACCGCGACCTTGAAAGCACCATCCTGGCTGGCAGTCTGCTGTAGCAGCGCATAGGCCTTGTCTTCAAACTCCTTGCGCGGGCCATACCAGTTCACCACAAAACCGCTGATGTTCAGCTCCTTGGCGCGGGCCACCTGCTGCCGGAGCACGTTGGGATCGTGGCAGGAGTAGCCGACGTTGATGTGAGCATTCTGGCCAAACCAGGGCTGATAGATGGCCAGCAGCTTGGGGCTACCCTCCGGCGCCTGCAGGGGAATGGAACTGAGCGAGTCCCGCGGGTTGGGCCGGGCGCATCCGATGGCGGAAAGCAGCATTACGGCGAAAAGCAGGGAGATCCCGACAAGGGTAAAAGAGCGTTTCATAATGACTATCAAACAAGTTTATTGACTCAAAGTTGGATGAAAAAGCAGCAATTCGGGATGGATACGAACAAATCTTGCCTTACCCCCGGGTTACGGCGCAGGAAAGGAATGCGCCGGGAAGAATGTCTTGGCGGCGGCCTATCCACTTTCAGTTTGCAAGATTTTCAACCCGCACCGTTCTCAAGCCAAGCAGGAACTCACGTTTCTCTGCCGGTGTCTGTTCCTGTACCCAGGTGCCGTATGAAGACTGCTGAATGGCTCCTTATTGTGTTCTTTTCGGGAATTCCACTCTTCGCGCTGCAGGGAACCACGCCCCAGGCAGCTCTGGAAGAGCTGGCTAACACCACCAAGCCGGAGGTCATTGCACGCCACCTGCCCGAACCGGTGCAGAAGAGAATTGAAGAACTGCCGAAACTGAAAAAGCAGGAAGTGATGAACCAACTGCTGGAGATGAAGTCCAGCCATCTCAACGGATGCACCGTGCGACCGGCGTCCCACTCAGATGGCTGGGAGATTCTGGATGAAGACGGTGACAGCAAGGGCACGGTCAAGATCGCCAACGCCTTTTTCTCCGGAACCGAGGCGCTCCTGCCGCTTGAGATCAAAATGGACGACAGTACGCAGAGCTTCATCGTCACGATGCGTCTGGAAGACAACGAGTGGCGCATCGATGACTTTGGGCCGTGGGAAAAGAACGATCTTGGCCTGGAAAAACTGCTGCACCAGCCGACAGAGATGGAGAAAAACGAGGCGGCAGCCTACACAACCCTGATTGAGATTATGAGCGCGCTCCGCCAATACGCCTTTCAGCATATTCCAGCCGGATTCCCCGCAGAGCTGAGCGCTCTGACCGACGCGGTCGATCGCGTTAACAATAGGCCGCCGTTGGATCATTCTTTTGCCGCGGATCCCCTGGTGAAAGATGGCTACCAATTCCGCTATGTGCGCATCGCCCTTGGAGGTGACGGGCAGGGCCCGGGAGACTTTGAACTCACGGCGACCCCTGTGGAATTCGGCAAGACGGGTTCGAAAAACTATCTCGCCGATTTTTATCAACTGCACGTCACGATGGAAAACCGGCCGGCGACAAAGGAGGATCCGCCGGCGCGGGAACAGTAGGAAAGCCGCGAGGTACATATCTGGTCAAGGAGCCCCGGCTTCCGCGGCCTGCCGGCGGCGCACTTTGTTCCATTCCTCGCCGACGGTGCCCAGGACCACATACGCCACGGAGGCGAAGGCAAACAAGGCTACTTGCAGGACCTGCATCCAGATGGATAGCGGAGAGTGTGTTTCGCCCGACTGGAGGATAACGACGAGAGACACCATGGACGGGGTTAGACCGAACACCAGGAGCACGGCGATGATCAGAGCCACCGGTCCCTGGGCTGCCTTTCCGCCGTGGACCAGGCCGGTGACAAATCGGATGAAAGATTGCCCAAACAGAATCGCCGCGCCAAACGACCATTCCGGGGACGCGAAAAACGAGGAAAGGTTATGCATGGTAAGAAACACCATGAGTATGACCAGCAAAGGAAGGATGGCGAAGGCGACTTCAGCCGTCAATCCGGAGACTACCTTGGGGCGCTCAGACATTTTCGTCATTCCTCTCAGGACAGGTGATCGTCACCCGGCCGCTCGGTCGAAAATGGCATTACCAGTGCCTGGGAATTGAATTCAACCCGAAACCGGGAATAAAACATCGGGTGCACAACGCATTTAGCGCGGCCGGTGATAGTGAGGCGCTGCTGCAGAGAGTATTCGAAATCGGCATCGATATAGCCGGACGATTCATTGTGACGCCGCACCAACCCTACGATGCCAAGCTCAGCGACCAACTGGATGAAGTCTTCCTTTGAGAATTCCCTGCGTTGCCAGTTCCACTTGTTGGCCGATTCCCGCGCTCTTCTTTCCAGTTCCTTCCCGGTAAAGAGCATCGGCATTTCCAGGAGGGCATCCACAATCTTCGGAAGTCCGTCTCCGATGTACAGGCTAAAGGAGTTGATGATCTCATTAGCCAGCTTGATTTCCTGCTTGCGAATGCCGATGCGGATGTCTTCCTCAGAGAACGCGGGGAATTTTCCTTGCGCCACCGCGCATTCTGCGATTGCGTTGCACAGCAGTATCAATTGCCGGGGACGCATCTGGGTGTGACGCAACAGATAAGAAAATGAGTTCTCCTTAAACCCGCGCGCGTTGGTGATGAACTGACCGAAGTACGGTTTCCACATTCGATCAAATACTTCACGGGGGTTGGTCCAGTGAATTTCTGGCCCCTTGTCGTCCAGGAAATTGTGTTGCTTTAAGTAGTGATAGAAACGCCAGCAGATCAAGCGCAGCAGGTCCTTGGGGCGCCAAAACAGGTAGACCGGCCCCTTGACACTCTTCAGGGGATTCTCCAGAACCGACTCTTCCAGGTAAGGAAAGACCTCACCGGACATGAAGACTTTAAGATGGATTCCAGCGTCACTGAATTTCAAATTGAATTCGGCGGCAAACTGCACCAGGGCAGCCAGGGCGTTCATCAGGGCATCATTGCCCACGTCGTATTTTTCTTCTGTGTCGAACGCGATGATGATCGGACGAATACGCGCGATCTTCAGGACCTCGGTCTTGGCGCGCTGCAGTTCCTCATCCTTGACCAGTTGATCAATCCGTTCATCGACCGGTTTGTTGTTAGCCTCGGCAAGAAAGATGCAAACCCGATTGATAATCGAATTCACCAAGCCGGCGTCGTGCGCTTCTCTTCCGTCAGCGGGAGTTGCTCTTTTTATGACTTGGGCAATGATCGATGACTCGGCGTGCGTGTGCTGAAGAATGATTCTCCAGAGAATGTATTCCCACAGCCGCTCCAATCGGGGAATGGCAACCTGGCGGATCTCCGAGGTGTGATGGGCCAGATCGGCCCATACCTGCTGGTATATCTCCCGTTTCTTTATCTTGATATAGATCGGATTACGAAACCTCTTTGGAAAGGAAAACGATTCCGCCAAGGCGGTTTTGCCTGCGCCACGGCGACCGATGATGAGATAGGTCTCGGGCTTGATCGCACTTGAATTGAACGGGGTTTCGTCGAAATAAAGCTCACTGTAGGTGGACTGCAGTTTCGTTAGTTCTGCTTCACAGTCTGCGTCGCCGAATGGCGCTCTGATCACCGTCACGGAAGCCCTCCCAGGCGATTGCCAGGCATTAGATTCAGGGCCGAAGGTCCGACAGCTCTTTCTGTAACCCGGGGGACAGGAAAGGCAGCCGTCCCGGGACCTGAGCGATAAAAGGACCACTCGGATTCGCGGAGGCTTTCAGGACAAACCGCACCGCCTTCCAAGGAGGCTCAGCAACGCTCAAAAAGTTAACTTTGGACGACTACCTAAATACTTAGTGCACAAAATGCTTCATCCGTTTCAACCGAGTTTCGGCGTTCGGTTGGGTTTTGGCACCGATCCCTGCACCGCTTTTAAAAAGAGTCTTCTTGTTTTCGCTTCTTGTTCGCGCGACAACGATGGTAGTCGGGAGCGGCGTCGGCAAACTAGCAGCTAGCAATTAGCAACTGGCAATTAGCCAAACCAATGCTGCTAGACGGGAAACCCAAGACGGCCAGCGCCGCGGCAGCCTAAACGCTCCCTATAACACCACCACCGTGATCAGGGTGGCGCATGAGACCCCGCTGTTGAAATCGATACGCACCTCTTGATTCAAGGGAAGCAGGCTGTGCTGATCGCCACAGAAGTTGAAAGTGTTGGTGGTGTTGACGCTCTGAATTGAGACCAAAGTGAAGGTATTGACGGCGCCGTTCGGACCTTTGCTGGATTGCACCTGCACGGTAATGATGGTGCCGGTAACGCTGGTGGGAAAGCCAGGATTGGAGACAACGCCCACATTAATCTGCCCGCAACCGGCCAGCACGAGCAGCACTACGATCAGTGGAATCAACCGCAGGCGCATAAAGCCACCTGCGTTTATAAGATGGCGAACTCCGGAGAAGCGGTAGCCGGGAGGAACACAGGCGAGAGCACAATGTGTTTCGTGGTATGAAAAAAATCCCCTCCTGCACTAGGCAGGAGGGGCTGCGTTTTTGGTTACTACAAAGTCTTACAGAATCGTTATTGCTGCGGCGGCTTCTGGGCCGGCTGTTCCGTCGTTGGCTGTGTGGCCGGCTGGGTAGCAGCAGGCTGGGTAGCGGTGGGCTGAGCCGGGGTCGCGGTAACGCCGCTGCCGGATGACGGAGCCGAGCTGTTGGAGGCATTCAGATCGCCCAGGCCGTTCTTCAGCAGGCTGATCTCAACGCGTCCGCCCTTCTGCCGGGTCATCTTGCCATCTTCCGCCTGGATAGGCGCATTGCCCATGCCGACGGTGTAGATGCGGTAAACCGGAACTTCATGGTTCAGGACCAGGTAACGGACCACCATCTGCGCCATTTCGCGCGAGTTTTCAATCGCGGAGGTGCCGTTGCCGGGCGAGAAGCCCTGCACTTCGACGATGTAGCCGCGCTGATTCTTGAGCGAGGTTGCCATCTGGTCAAGCGCGTCCTTCGCGTTCTTGCTCAGGGCAGTCTGGCCGGGCCGGAAGCGGATCTCAGCCTGGGTTACCGGCTGGAACTGGTCGATCTTGCTGACCGTATCTTCCACCGTGGCGATGCGGGCATGCGCCTGCTGCGCCGTCTGCTGGGCTTGGTTGGCGCGATTGCCGGCGTCGAGCGCGTGGGCATCAGCGTCATTGGCCTTGCTCATGGCGTTGCGAATACCTTCCGTGGCCCGTGCGTCAACGTCAGCGATCATCTTCGCGTTCTTCGCGGTGAGCTCATCCAGCTCATTCACGCGGCCGCGGATCGGATCAAGCTGCCGGTTGACATACTTCTTGCGGGCAAAAGGATTCAGATGTCCCCAGAAACCTTCTTTCTTCTGGTAGGTCAATGGGTCTTTGCCTGTGGCAGTCTGATCGTTGGTAGGCTGCGTCTGCTGGGCTTGCTGTTGGTCTGCGGGGGCGTTCTGTTGATTCTGCTGCGCAACCGCGGGAATTGCGAAGGCGGCGGCCAGGGATAGCGACAATAGATAATTCTTCATTGGGAAAAAATCCTCCGAACCGGGGGTCGTTCGTGCATCGGGGCAACGCTTCTTTGCAGGGCTATCAGCAACCCCCGAGGCCTCACAACGCTACGTTCTATGCTAATGCACTGCAAATGCCAAACTCCTGAATTCAAAGGCATTTTTGCGATCCTTTGTTTTCAGTGCTTTACGGTTATCACCTTAGGCCGGGTCATTGTCCTTCCAGAGCTGACCGGGTAAATTTTGCTCTCATTTACCAGCAATCTTTGCGGCAAACACGGAAAGACTCCCTCCGCGTAGCCAATCCTTACGGTGCCGGCGGCACGACAAATTCGTTCAAGTACTGGACCAGCTTATCCCGGTTCTTTTCGCGATACCCGGCGTAGTCCTGCACAATCCCCTCATCGGCGCCATTCAGCAGCACATATGGCTCGATCATGCCGGCCTGTTTCAGCTTGAGCAGCAGGAGCAGGTTTGGGTCCTTCGGGAGCGAAGAAGCGTTTTTCTTCTTATCGGAGTCCTTTGACTCTGTCCACACCGCCGCTGCTGCCGTCAGCGCATCGGCTTCCTCCGGCAAGCTGTGCCGGTACTGTTTTTCCTTCGGAAAATGCTTCTTGAACTCGTCGCCCCTCCAGCTGGCTTTTGACAAGCTATAGATCAGCCAGACCGAAGACGTCTCTTCCGGCTCTTTGGGATCAATGTTGATCGTTATATTCTTCCCGTCCTTCTGACTGACGTTGTTGGGCACGTCGATGTGTACCCTTTTCAGTTCCAGCTTGTTGACCTCGGCCCAGGCCTTTAATCCGCGCCAGGTAATAGGGTTATAAGGCTCCGCCACCACAGCTTCAATGAACCTGGTTCTGGAGTTGCTCATATCGCCGTTTTTCATGAGCATGTCTCCGTAATATCGGTGCGCCGTCTCCCGGTCAGGGTCCACTTCGATGGCTTTCTGATACCACACAGCCGCCTGGGTCCAATCCTTTTTGGCGTAGTAGGTGTCGCCGATGAACAACACGGCGCTGTAGTTTTTGGGGTCATATTCCAGGACCTTGGAATAGTTTTTGATGGCCTCATCAAAGTCGCGCCGGGAGAAAGCTGCTTCCGCCGCTCGCATCGCCTGATCGGCCGGAGTGTTGGCGTATTTCACGACGCCATCTTCCGGAATCGTCTGCAGCATGTTCTCCAGTAGAGCGGAGTTTTGCCCCAGCTTCTTGGCTTTCAGCAGTACCTGCCGTGCGCGAAGGCGCTCCTGGGTCGCGGCTTTCTGGTCATCGAGCGTTCCCGACTCTGCTACCAGGCAGACACCCAACCCAAGCAGAACATCGCGATCATCCGGGTTTTTCAGCGCCAGCTCTTCAAAAAGTGGCAGCGCTTCAATGTGTCTGTCCTGGCGAAACAGATCAAACGCCTTCTTGCGTGTCTCGTCTCCCGAAGTGTTTTGGCTGTAGAGGCGGGAATTGGAAGCAAAACTCAAAACTGCAAGCAGCACCACCAGCAGACGGTTCGCACGGCGCATGTTCCCTCCCAATGGAAGCAGGACTCAAAGAGAGAACGATGTTACCGCGAAGTCTTGCGTTCGCTCGGACGGCAACCAGCCCCTAGCCGGTGCGCAGCTTCAGGCTTCCCGCCGTAAGACTGACGTGCAATCTGTATTTGCCGTGGCCTTTCCAGTGCAGTGATCGAAAGAGCCCGCCCTTGCTCGTGGCAAAAGCCGGCGCGCTCAGGTCACCGGCGGTAACGGATGCATCCACCTCCTCCCAGTCGCTGTTCTTTCCCACGTCAACGATTACGTCGCCCGCGTTGCTCTCGATGTCTTTGTCGCCGCGAATGCCGCTCACGGTTAGCGCGCCCGCTGTCAGGCGTATGCGCAGCTCAGTCTGGGGAGGCACTTCGATGGTCGCGTGAAAATTGTTGGGCGTATTCCCCACCTTGATCTCGGCGGATTTTTCATGGGTCGCCATCTGCACCTTTACGCCTCTGCCGCTGGCCTCATTCCACCGGACGCGTATGCGATTGTCCGCGCTGGGTTGGATGTTGTACCCGCCGGACTCGAGCGTGATCTCAACTTTTCCCCCCGCGACAAAGTCCTTTACCACCGGGCTTCCGCTGCTCTGGCCCGGCATCCATGTGGGCGTGAGCGTGCCCAGCAACACGCAGGTCTTTGCCATCGTGAACTTCATGCTGCCTCCGTTCCACACAATTGTGCTCAGTGAGAGATACGCACGGATCCCGCCTGAAGTTCCGCTATCGGAGCGTGGGAATCTCAGTGCAAAGAATCGAATTGCGGAAAGCGAGAGCGTCGCTGCAAAAACATGAAGGAACTACGACGTGATCAGCACCGGCAGTTCATGGAGCGGCATCCTGACCGACAAATCGCGAATTCGGTCCAGCGCGGGTATGGGACGGCTCATGGAAAAGACAACTTTTTCACGGCAGCGGCTGCATCGGGGAAAATACTCGCCCTTGAACAGCATGACCTCGCTCTGCAGACAGTGCTCATCGTGAAACACTGAATACATCCCGCTGGCCGGAACCTGCTCATCAACATCAAATAAGAAGGGGCGCTCATTTTCGAGCATGGAGAACTCCAACGCCGTGTTGCTCAAATCGTATCACTCTGTTTCGTCGATGCAACCGCAGATCACGGTAATATTCGGTAAAAAAAATCTTATTTTTCCTGATTCAATGAGAAGTTTCTTACGCTGCGCGACGACGCACGGAAGCAGTTCACAACCGCCAAATATGCAGTGATTTGCAATTTCGCCTGGACGGGATGAAATGCTGCCGGATGACGTGAAGCCGGTTTGCGTACCTGCACGGATTCGTCTACACGCCAATCTTTTTCTTTGCCGGAAAAAATCGCCGGTGCTGTTCCAGAATGTAGCTGTCGGTCATGCCCGCCACATAATCGCAAACGATCCGGTGCAGCGGCTCCTGCCGCGTCTTCTCCTGGTAGCTCGCCGGCAGTTGCCGCGGCGACTGGATAAAGAAGCCAAACAGGTCGGCGATCACCTGCTCGGCCTGCCGCTTGTCCGGCTGCAGCGCCGCGCTGAAGTAAACGTTGCGATACAAAAAGTCCTTGATCTCCCGCCGCTCCTGGTCAACCTCCGCGCTGAAAGCGACGAGCCGGCGCGGGAACTTGCGCACATCGTCCACCGATTGCACACCTGCTTCTTGAATCAAACTTCTGCTGTGCGCGATGAGTTCGCTCACCAGCCGGTCCAGTACACGCTTCAGCGTCTCGTTGAATTTCAATTTTTCCGCCGCCGTGGGGTAGAGCTGCGAAACCGCGGCGTGCAGCCGCGCAAACAGTGGTACGCCTTGCCGCACCTGTTCGCGCGTCAGGATCTTCGCCTCCACCGCGTCATCCAGGTCGGCCGTGGAATAGGCGATCTCATCGGTCAGGTCGATCAGCTGCGCCTCCAGCGGCGGGCGCTGCTCCAGCAGATATTCCGCCAGCTGGGGAAATTCCACGGCAGCGTAATCGCGCGAATGCTTCACAATGCCTTCGCGCACTTCGAACGTCAGGTTGAGTCCGGGGAAATCGGCATAGCGCTGCTCAAACTGCTCCACCGTGCGCAACGCATGCAGATTGTGATCGAACTGATCGCCGTATTGCTGCATGGCTTCATTCAGAATGCGCTCGCCGGCGTGGCCAAACGGCGGATGGCCAACGTCGTGAACCAGGGCCAGGGCCTCCACCAGGTCTTCATTCAGATTCAGCTCTGCGGCAATCGTGCGCGAGATCTGCGCCACCTCGATGGTGTGGGTCAGCCGGTTGCGAAAATGATCCGAACGGCGGCGGGTGAAGACCTGCGTTTTGTTTTCCAGCCGGCGGAAGGCTCGCGAATGCACCACGCGATCGCGGTCGCGCTGGAAATCATTGCGGTAGGGATGTGACGGTTCCGCGTAACGCCGGCCGCGGCTCTCCTCAGCTCGCAACGCGTATCGAGCAAGCATAAGAAAAGTGTACCGTAAGGTACCCTGTATTTATACTTTGCACCGGTGCCAGGACTTGGGTAGCAGTACAGTTTGAAATTCAGGTCCTTAATAAACCACGTCAAGCACGCCGAGATCGCAGAGCGTCTTGACATGATCCTCCGCGTCCTCTGCGCTCTCAGCGGTTCGGTTTCTTAGCTGACTGCTGATTGCCAACCGCTGATCAGGTACAATACGCCCCCAGCAACATCACCCTGGGGAGACAATGGCCCGAACACTTCGCCCGCTCTCGCTGAGCCAGCTGCTCGATGAGACGTTCAATATCTATCGCCGCAACTTCCTGTTGTTCCTCGGCATTAGCGCGATTCCGAATGTTGCCTTGCTGCTGGTCCAGTTAGGCTTGACCGAGTCCGGAATCACCGCAAAGGTGACGGTTTCTGCTGCCTGGCTTGCTGCCTTCATCGCCTGGGTTGCCTCGCTCTTTGTGGATGCCACCGTCACTGCGGCCACAACTTTCGCGGTATCCGATATCTACATGGACGTTCCCACCAGCATGGCGGCCTCCTTTTCGCGCGTGGCCGGCAAAGCGTTCAAGGTGGTTTATGTCTCCTTCATCACATCCTTGATTGTCGCCATTGGGTTTTTCCTCTGCATTGCTCCTGGAGTTTATTGGGGCGGAAAATACGGGCTTGCCGTGCCGGCCGCCGTCCTGGAACCAATTACTGGAAATCAATCGCTGAAGAGAAGCGGGGAATTGACTACAGATTCCGTCGGGCGTGTGATCCTGATCTTCTTCCTCACCAGCATCTTTGCCGGCATCATGACCTTCGCCCTGCGAGAAGGGCTGACATTGTTGCCCCCTGTGACATCCCATGGCAGCCCGGTGTTTTCCCAAAAGAACCTGCACGATGCTATTTCCGCGCTGGGCAGCATCCTGTTCGATCCAATCACGGCTATTGCTCTCACCCTGGCCTACTACGATCAGCGGGTGCGCCGTGAGGCTTTTGATATCGAACACATGATGAGCCTGCTGAATGCTCCCGAAGTCGCCTCGGGTGCTTCTCCCTCGTGAAAAATCAGCGCGCTTGAGGAAGTTGTCGGCACTCAGCTGTCAGCGTTCAGTCCAAACATCGTTCGGAAACCGAGACATCGTTACAAATGAGCAAGGGCGCATTGTAACCGCACGCTACACGCAGAAATTCCTGGTTGCAAACACTTCGCCCCTGAACGTCTTCGCTTCGAAAATGTTCAGGGGCTAACTACTAACTACTAAATACTGACTCCTGCTATTTCTGCGTCTGCTGCGCCAGCTTCACCTTTGTGGTCTCCAGCTTCTTGGTCACGCGGGTGACGTCCTGCTGGTCCACGTCGGCCGGGACTGACTTGTTCCATTCATCCAGCGCGCGCTCCCAGTGGGCGGCTGCCAGTTTGAAGCGGTTGGTGCGGGCATACAGTTCGCCCAGGTGGTCCTGGATCGTGGCATCATTCGGGCTCTTGTCGGCCGCGCGGCGCAGGTTTTCCTCCGCCTGGTCATAGTTGCCCAGCTTGAAGTAGACCCATCCCAGCGAATCGATGTAGTTGTAATTCTGCGGATCGAGATCAATCGCCTTCTTGATCAGCGTGAGCGCCTCTTCCAGGTGCGTGTTGCGGTCCGCCAACATGTAGCCCAGATAATTCAGGGTCATGCTGTTGTTCGGGTCCTGTTGCAGCACCTGGCGAAAGGCCTGCTCGGCCTGGTCGTATTTTTTCTGGCGCTCGTAGATCGAACCTTGCAGGAAGCGGATGTATTCCTTCTCTTCCGGACGCGTCGCCAGCTTTTCCGCCTGCGCAATCGCGTCTTCGGAATCTTTCCAGCGCTTCAAGCGCATGTAGAGCTGGGAAAGCGTGATGTAGCTCTCACGATCATCCCCGCCGCCCTTCAGCACTGACTTAGCCAGCTGAATGCTCTCATCTTCTTTACCCGTATCAGCCAGTTGCTGAGCCAGGGTCAACTTGAGGCCTTTGTCGTCAGGCAGTTTTTTCACCGCTTCGCGCGCCAGGCGAGTAGCTTCAGCCCACTGCTTCTGGTCGCGGTATTCGTCGATCACGTCCTGGTACCCGCGAGCGGCGTCATCTCCGCCCAGGTCAATAATCTTGCGGAAGGTTTCAATCGCCAGCAGAGGCCGCCCTGCCTCGCGATAGATATTGCCCAGCCGCTCCAGGAAGATCGCGCGGTTGCTCTTGTCGCCGGCGTGCGCATCCGGAGGCAGCGGACGAGCTACCAGCTTTTGCAGCACCGCAGCCGCTTCTTCGTACTTGCCCTGCGCTTCCAGGATCAGCGACTCGTTATACGGAATCTCCAGCAATTCAGGCGAGAGTGCGCTGGCCTTCTTCAGGTTCTCCATCGCCAGATCAAACTTGCCCATGCGCCGGTAAATCTCTGAAACCCGCAGCGCCGCCGTGGCGTCCTGCGGATCGGCATCCTGGATCGTCTGGTACTCGGCGAGCGCAGCGTCGATCTGGTTGTCATTGGCCAGGTTCTGCGCCAGGCCGCGCATCGCGTCTACGTTTTCTTTATCGATGGTCAATGCCTGACGGAACGCCGCGATCGCCTTCTTGTATTCCTTCTGCTGCTCATAGGTCCCGCCGAGCGCTGTATAGATCTTTGACGTGCGCTGGCTTTCCGGCACTGAAGCCAGTAGGTCTGCCGCTTTCTGCGTTTCGCCCGCATCGTTATAAATAAAAGCCAGGTAGGTAATGGCTTCTTCCGAATTCGGATCAAGCTGAATCGCGGTCTTCAGTTCCTTCTCGGCGTTGGAGAGGTCTTTGCTGCCCTTGGCCTGCGCGTCCAGGGCGTACAGCCGTCCCAGTACCAGATGATTGTCCGGGTCCTTGGCGTCAATCCTTGCCAGCGCTTCATACTGCTCGATCGCCAGCGTCAGTACTTCCCGCGACTGCGTTCCTGGCTGCAAATCGCCCAGCGACCGCAGATAAATTCTGCCCAGCAGCTTGTGCGCCTCCAGATTGTCAGGATCGCGCTTGATGATGTCCTGGGCTTCGGTCACGGCGTCGCGAATGCGGCCTGTCTTGGCGTACAGTTCCGCCAGTGAAGCATTCAGATACTCCGAAGAAGGATCATTCTCAATGGCCAGCCGGTACTCTTCAATGGCCTTGGTCGCGTACTCTGACCGCCCATACATCGCCATCATTTCTTCATACATGTGGGCGAGAGCGAAATGATAGTAAGCAGCAGCCTGGTCCGGCTTTTTGGCGCTGTTTGACTGCGCCTGCGCCGTATCTTTGGCTGTGCTCTTGGCTGGGGCCGGCGCGGTGGATTTTTCCTGTGCCGGCGGCTGCGCCATAAGGCCCATGGATGCGAACAACAACGTCCCAATACAAAAAGTGCGGGTTTTCATGAAAGTCATAATGGCGGACCGAGATTACCTCATAAAATTTGATGCGCGGGCGCGACTTGCCGAAGCGGCAATTTATCTCTTCAATTCTAGTCCCTAAATCGCCGTTTTTTCGCAAAGATAACGATTCTTAACTAGTGACGGAAGTGACGGACTCCTGTGAGCACCATGGCCAGACCAAGCCGGTTGGCCGCATCGATCACTTCCTGGTCCCGCATTGAACCACCCGGCTGGACTATGGCCGTTGCTCCCGCTCTAGCGATCTCCTCCACTCCGTCCGGAAATGGAAAAAACGCATCGGAAGCCGCCACCGTGCCTTTCAAAGGTAAGATCGCCTTCATAGCCCCAATCTTGCATGAGTCCACGCGGGACATCTGCCCGGCGCCCACGCCTACCGTTTGCCCCTCGCGCGCATAGACGATCGCGTTTGATTTCACGTGCTTGCAAACCTTCCAGGCAAACAGCAGAGCTCGCATCTCTTCCGCTGTGGGCTGCCGCTGGCTGGCGACCTTCAGGTCTGCTTCGGTTAGCGGCCGTATGTCGGCATCCTGCACCAGCATTCCGCCTGAAACCTGCTTCATCGCAAGCCTTTGCGGGCTCGGAAGGACCTCCACCAACCGCAGATTTTTCTTGGCGGCGAATTTTTCCTTCGCTTCCGGCGAATACCCCGGAGCCGCAATGGCTTCCACAAAAAGTTTGGCAATCTCTTCCGCCGCCGCGCCATCGATCACCCGATTCACGCCGATGACCCCGCCAAAGGCTGAGACCGGGTCTGTCTCTTTGGCTTTCTGATAGGCCTCAAGCAGGGTTTTGCCCGTAGCCGCGCCGCTGGGGTTGGTGTGCTTGATGATGGCGCACGCCGTCTCGTCAAAATCCTGCGCCAGGTCCCAGGCCGCCTGCAGGTCGACAATGTTATTGAACGAAAGCTCCTTGCCCTGAAGCTGCTTGCTGTTCGCGATCCCCGTGGACGAACTGTCGGAATACATAGCGGCCCGCTGGTGTGGATTCTCGCCGTAGCGCAGGTCCATCACCTTGGTCAGGGCAAAGCGCAATACGGAAGGAAATTCGCCGTCGCCTGGTGCTGCACCAGGGAGCTGAAATTCCGTTCCGGTTTCCTTCAGAGTAGTTCTCGCCAGCGTGGACGCGATTGCATTGTCATACGCCGCAGTCACCGCAAAAGCTCTTTGCATCAGCCGCCAGCGCGTCGCCAGGCTCACCTCCCCGCCGCTCGACTCCATCTCTTTCGCGATCGCGGCATAGTCGTCCGGTGTGGTCACAATCGCTACGTCGCGGAAATTCTTTGCCGCCGAGCGCACCATGGACGGGCCGCCAATATCGATGTTCTCGATCAGCTCGTCAAAGTGCACGCCGGGTTTGGCCGCAGTCTTCTCAAACGCGTACAGGTTTACCACCACCATGTCGATCGGCTGGATCCCGTGCTCCTTCGCAGCCGCCACATGCCCCGGATTTCCGCGAATATGCAGGATCCCGCCATGCACCTTGGGATGAAGGGTCTTCACGCGGCCATCCAGCATCTCGGGAAACCCGGTCAGCTCTGATATGTCTTTTACCCCGATGCCGGCTTCGCGCAGCAGCTTGGCCGTGCCTCCTGTGGAAACCAGCTCCACTTTCATCGCTGCCAGCTTTTTGGCAAAATCCACCAGGCCAGTCTTGTCGGTAACGCTCAGAATCGCACGTTGAATTTTGGGCACGTTTTTGGTCCTTGGACAATTTGAGTAAATGCTTAACCTGCAGGTTACGCAACAAGGGCGAGGCCGATCTGCGCGCCGAGCCCGCTGCATCAAGCGCTGGCACTTCTGTCGCTACCCGAGTACCGTGAGCGGGTTGGAGCGTAGCGACAAGAGAATTCGGTTTAAAGGATAAGGTAGCAGCGAGAAGAGTCCGGATGCAACCTGCGAAGTTGCGAACAACTGCAAATAATGAAGAGGGCTTTATTCGCGGGGGAACTAAAGCCCTCTTTTATGCTTCCGGAACCTGCCGATCACATTCCTGAGGGAATATGCTGCAGGTCGTAAATCCACATTTGGTTCTGGCCGTTGACCAGCTTCATTTCGCAATTGACCTTCACCTTTTGGCCTGACATGCCTTTCATTTTCCCTGGGTTAGCAATCGTGGTGGCCTTGCCTTGATCGTCAATGAACACCATTTCATCGCTCCCGCCGCCTTTCGACTCATCGCACGTCGCGTGACCGGCGGTCTCCACCACGTTTGCGGCGTTGCAAAGCGTACCTGTCATCTCTTTTCTCGCGCTCTTGTCTTGCGCGCCATTGTCCTGCTGCGCGAGCACCGGAATCATGGAGACGAGCACAAACACCAGCAGCATCGCTATTCTTTTCATCGATATGCCTCCTAAGCGAGACTTTCAGCCCGTGCCCAGGCCTCCAGGCCGCTTTGGAGCGTGAGATTCCCGACGAACCGCGAAGGTTTGAAGGAGCAGATTGCCGAAAAATTACGGGGTGATCTTAGCGTTGAATCTTGATCGACTGGATCATCGCGTCCACTTCATTCAGATTCGGTGTAAATGAAGCCGGATCGGCTTTGGTGAGGGCTTGCTCCAGAAGCTGCCGGTTCTCTCGAATGGCTTTTGCTCTTGCAGGTCCCTGAGTATCGCCCGGATCCAGACGCTTCAACGCCGGATGAGAAATTTGTCCCGTCATTCTGAGAAAGAAGCGCCCGTCGTCAGTCACTCCCTCAAATGTGTAGCCCAGGCCTCCCGGATAGTCTTCGTCTTGTGTGCTGCCTTCAATCCAGCGCCAACCTGTCCATCCTTCGCCCTTCATCAATTCTGTGCGCGCGGTCAGAACAATCGCGGCATCGTCGTCGTCGGCAAACGGCAGCTTTTTCGCGTCCAATGGCTTTGCTTGCTGCTTCAGACTGGAGATTAAGAACTGCATCGACCTGTCGTTTGGAAAAACTCTTTCGTACCCTTCCACCTGGGCAATGCGAAGCCAGCCCGCGTCACTTTCACGGACGACGTGTGCAGGCCAGGAAGAACCAACCTCACAACTGTGCAGATAAGGTCGGACCTCGCTGCCTTTGTCTTTGCCGAGCGATCCATAGTTGATCGAAACTTGCTGCGGCGTCAGGCCAACATTCAGCATGGGATCGGATCTTTCCATCAGAGAAAACCGCAGGGAGCTGCTGGTTCCGTGCGGATCGTAGACAATGCGCACCGTCCCTTCCTGCGTTAGCGGATACAACTTCTCATCGTCGCAAAAGTCCGGATCGGCTGCCGTCAATGCCTGGCCGCTTGCTACTTGTGCCGCCACTCTCGCATGCAGCGGGCCTTCTTTGTGTTCCTCAGCCACCTCAACCCGTAACATTTGATTGGAATGGCCGGCTACGAGAAACTCTGAGATCTCATTTGCCGGTACCTGATCGACCGGGAACGATGCCGGTGGCACTACTTGGAATGTTTTGCTTGCTGCAACATGAAGTAGATCTTCCGGGGTTGCTGCGTTAGGCGCAGCAGCGTGCGCAGCAGGAGATGGAGTCGCCGTGGGCGCAGGTTTGGCCTGCTCAATCGGCGGAGGATTCGATTTCTTGCAGCCGCCGGCCGCTGTTAGACAAAAAGATAATGTCAGGAAGAAGAGCCAGGATTGTGGGTTTCGCATGAGTTGTTAGCTTGGTCGATCTAGGCTTTCGGTTTCGCCTTCAGTTTGGCCTGCCCGTTCTGCATCTCCACCGTGTACTCGACCGACTTGCAGCCGTATTCCTTGCGCAGTTGTGTGGTCTTCTGTTGGACAAACTTCTTGAATGAATCCAGGTTGGCGGCGCTCTTTTCCCCGGTTTTTTTGCGCGCTTCCGTAAGCGCCCGAAACAGCGACTCAACCTGTTTCTGGTCGGACTCCTCAGAAAACAGCATGCTGAACGGACGGTCTTGTATCGCTGCACCGTGATGCTTCAACTCCTTGGCGGCTTCGTGCTCTTCATCGGTGCGGATCCCCTGAATGCCCAGCACCGCATCCTGCGGACGCCGGTAACCTTCTTCCTTGATCAGCAGCTTTTGCTGCCACAGGGCGTTGTAGAGCGAGTAGCGTTGCTGGAGCGTGTTGTAGCGGAAGCGCTGCGCGTAGTTCATGCGCGCGCCGTCAGAATAACGCTTGAGCAGCGTTTTGACCTTCCATTCGATTTCCACGGGAGGTTTTTTGGATCCGCCGCCGAAGTACATGTCGTACTCCACCTTCAGCCGGCGAAGCTGGTCTTCCAGTACGTTGAGTTCTTCGTCGATCGCCAAATGGCGGCTCCAGTCCCCGGAGGATCAACCAGTCAGATCAGCTATCGGGGGCATTTGAGCGGAATATACCATAGCCTTTCGCTCTGCACACCTCCTCAAAGTACAGGGACCAGCGCGCCTGCGATCTCGATCAAATCTTGGCCGCGGTATCCATTTCGCAAACAAGCCCCCCAAATCGTCTTTTCCACAGCGGGGCCCTGATTTTGCATTCTTTTGTGCATCCCAGGAAATTTATCGCGCTATTTTTGCTTTTTGGCCAACCAAAACTTTCGGCAGCTCATCGGTCATGAGAACTGCATCTAAGGATTAAGTATGGTTCCAAAACCTCTGCCGAAAAGCCGTACGCGGATTGTTATAGCCGATGATCACGCCGTTTTGCGCGAGTCGCTGGCGGCATTGCTTGCCACGCAGGCCGATTTTGTTGTCGAGGGCCGTGCGTCCAACGGGCAGGAAGCGCTCTCGATCGTGAAAGAACAGCCGCCTGACGTCCTGGTACTGGACCTGTTCATGCCCGACGGCGACGGCTTCGAGGTCCTGCGCACCCTGGACCGTGCCGGCAGCCGCGTCGCCGCGGTTGTCCTTACCGGCTCTGACAGCGAACTTGACTATGCTCAGGTGGTCAAGCTCGGAGCCCGCGGGCTGGTTCTGAAGAGTGACGGCCCGGAAAAACTCTTTAATGCCATCCGCACCGTAGCCAACGGCGAGCTGGCTTTTTCCGACGAGCTTGCCCAGCAGGTGCTCACCACGATGACAGCCGAATCCAAAAACTCTGCCAACACCATGGGCCGTCTTTCCACCCGCGAGCGTCAGATCGCTTATCACGTGGCCCGCGGCATGAAGAACAAAGACATCGGCGAGGCGCTCTCCATCAGCGAAAATACCGTCAAGCGCCACCTGCAGAGCATTTTTACCAAGACCGGCGCTCGCGACCGTCTCGAACTGGCTGTTCTGGCGCTGAGCGAAGCGAGCAAGGCGGCTTAGCTTTTTCCGAAGCCCCGAATCCCGCGCCGCGACATCCCAAACTGCTGATTGGGCTCACTGCGCGGGTGAGGGGTCCCTGTCACTGCGATTCTTGTTGAGGAGTCGACTAACGCAAACAAGCAGTGGAGATAGTCCCTGCTGCCTTGCGCTTCAACATTTTAGTCATGAATTGAGTGGGTAGAAGACCGTATGAATCCCTCGCTGCGCTCGGGATTTCAGAAACCACTGCGTCCGTCGCGTCCTTTGCGGTTGGTTTGGGGTTTGGCTGAGTGCTGAGTGCTGACTGCTACTTTCCCGCTCCCGTTGCCATCTTCTTCACCATGGCCAGCACCAGTTTGCGGTCGCTGTCATTCAGGTTCATGGAATAGCGGCGTATCTGGGTCAGGAAGCGCACTTCGTCTTCCGTGAGCGGTGGCAGGCTCTTGGGGTTGCCGTTGGACAAATGGTCGGTGAAGAACTGCCCCAGGGGCAGATCCATGGCTGTGGCGATTTTGGAAAGCGTATCCAGTGACGGTATGGTATGGCCGTTCTCCACACGTGACAGGTAACAGCGCAACAGCCCTGTGCGCTTTTCGATGTCACCTTGTGACATGCCTTTTTGCAGCCGGTAATTTCTGATTGTCTCGCCGATATTCATTGTTGGAGCCAGTTTGCAATATGCTCCCAGGGGTTGTTGCTTGGATAGTAATCAGAGCCATCGCTTTCTGCAAGCACAATTTTTGTCAGCCATGCTTGTTCATTTCTCGATAGTCATTTCACCTTGATTTCGTTGAACAATCTCCTTGAGTGCTCACACCCTTATGGAAAATCAGATATTTACCTTTTGATATACGGCAGCTTGGTTGAGCAGCTTACTTCTTTGCGTGATGTTCATGCTTTAGCCCCAGTTCCAGGAAAAGGGTTTGCCCGACCGGCGTTTCGTAATAGGGCGCAGTTTCGGTAAAGCCTAGTTCGCGATACATCGCGATCGCACTGTCCATCTTTCCCGGCATCGTGTCCAACCGCATGCGCTTGTAGCCGATTTCCGCCGCCTCAGCAATGATGCGTTCCGCCAGAACGCGGCCAATCCGGTGCCCGCGAAAGTCCGGCCGTACGAACAGCCGCTTCATCTCGCAAACACCTTCTGCGTTATCGCCAAGTGGCCGCAGCGCAATCACACCGGTGGGCTTTTCATCCATTAGCGCCAGCAAAAGCCGGCCTGCCGGCGGAGCATATTTTCCCGGCAGCGTCCGCATCTCTTCTTCAAAACCCTGGAAACAGAGACTGACCCCCAGCCTGACCGCGTATTCCTCAATCATTTCGCGCGCGGCTGCCACCTGTTCGGGACTTTCGGCTTGAACAATCTTCAACATGGCGCCTCATTCACTTGCCACAGCGGCTGTCTTCTTCTCCATTCTCGCGATCACAAGGTCATGCCGGCGCAAGAATGCCAGCAGCGTCCCCCAACCTGCAGAATATTTTCTGATTCTAAATTGTTGGGTCCGCGTTGCGGCCAAAAGAAAAGCCCCGCCGGTCGCGAGGCTCTCTGAAGAGAATATGCGATCTGTATTGTGGGCGTTTAGCGGTGGTGCTGACTGTCTGCGCCGGGAAGCTCGTCGTCTTCATCATCTCCAAGCTGACGGATCTGTCCCCGTATCTCACCCGCCGGATGAGCGGTTGTGTGAACATTCGCGTAGCCCACACCGCTCGCGATTGCGCGCACAACACTCGTAAAGTCACCTGCGGCAACTCCCTGTCCCGTCGGTCCGACCACATCGGCAGCTGTCACCGTGCGACTCACTGTACCGGAGTTGGTGGCGTCGTTAGGACACGCCGGCGTCCCTGCCGGAGCACCGCCCACGTTCGAGCAGAAGAATATTGCGACTCCGCCGGTAATCTTCGTTGCCCCGACATGAATGTGCGCCTGGGTCACTGGGGTAGACAGGTTCTGGTACGTTAAGGTGAAGGTGATACTGGAATCATCGTTGAGGGTGGCTGTGAGCGTACCCGTCGCGTTGGTGATGATCGTTGAAGGATTCGTTTCGTGAATCCCGTCCAGTCGGGCGCGCAGCTGGTTCTTTTCGTTCTGAGTTGCGCTGGCGGTCAGCGCACTCAGGCAGAACAAAGCGAGGGCTACAAGTATGTGCTTCCTCATTCCTTTTCTCCTGTAGATCGAGTTTTTAGATTTTTTTGGAACTAGCCTTGGTGGGACCCAGCGACGTGTCGACTAAACCGTGGACATCGATGAGCATTTCTTAAGGAAGCAACTCTGGTGCCAAGCGCTTCAAAAGCGGGCTTTTGTGAAAGGAAATTCTTGAAAACGATTCCTGTGCTGATTGCACAACGCTTACGCTGAACCGTCAAACCTTATCATTGGCTGGCCATAAGGGCGCACAACCTTTCATCTATAAAAAAATATGCATTTTCATTGAAGCATTTAATGGAAGCTTCAGAAAACCGTAAGTCGCCTACCCCATCAACATCCCGCCGTTCACTTTGAGCACGTGGCCGGTTATGTAGCCGGCCTCCTCCGAGGCTAGAAACCGCACCGCGTGCGCCACTTCCATATCCGTTCCCGCGCGGCCCAGCGGAATCATCTCATTGACCTTGGCTTTCAGCTCCGCCGCCAGGCCTTCGGTCATCGCAGTCTCAATGTATCCCGGTGCTACCGCGTTGACGGTGATGCTGCGCGAAGCAACTTCACGCGCCATCGCCATGGTAAAGCCGATCAACCCCGCCTTTGACGCCGAATAGTTTGCCTGGCCCACCTGCCCGGTCTGGCCAAAGACGCTGGTGATGTTCACGATTCTGCCCCAGCGCTGCTTCAGCATGGAGCTGATGACGGCTTGCGTCGTAAAGAACGCGCCGCTCAGATTTGTCTGCAGAACCGACTCCCAATCCGCGCGCTTCATCCGCATCAGCAGCGTATCTTTGGTCACGCCGGCGTTGTTCACCAGGATTTCCACTTTGCCAAAGCGCTCGATCGCGGCTTTCACCGCGGCTTTGACCTCATCTTCATTACTCACGTCCATGCGAAACGCCGATGCCTGCCCGCCTGTCGATTCAATCTCCCTGGTCACAGCAGCCAGCTTTTCTTCGTTGCGAGCGGCTAGCGCCACCAGCGCTCCGCCTTCCGCCAGCGCCAGCGCGCAGGCCCGGCCTATTCCCTGGGAAGCGCCCGTCACCAGCGCGACACGGCCTGTTACTCCTGCCATGAGTTTTGTTCTCTCTTTCCGAAAGATAACAGGGAATTATAAACACCCAGCATGCGTGTGCACGATGAACTGAGGCTCGTGTGCGATAACTATGGAAATTTATGCACCCAATTTGACTCCGTCATCCCGACGTCCGTACAGCGAGCGCACGTTTTCATCAGTGCGCGAGTAGGACGGAGGGACCTTGCGCTTCCTAATCCTCTCCGTCCCACTTGCCTCAGCTATCATCTGACTAGTCGCTGTGCGGACAAGCCGCTGAGCGGCACGCATCAAGAGCAAAAAAGACCGAACGAGCGCTAGACTGCAAGGCGGTTTGGAGCGCAGCGACATAAATAAGGGCGAGGCCGACCACGCGCCGAGCCCGCAGCAATGGGAGCAACAGGCGCTTTCAGCTGAGAAAGAGGATTCGCGGTTTGGAGAGCAGCGACATAAATGCTGGACCTGAACACTCCAATTAAATTCGTGAAAGGCGTTGGCCCGCGCATTGCTGAATGGCTGGAGCAGAAGGGCATTTCGACCGTCGAAGACCTGCTCTACTACCTGCCGTTCCGTTATGAAGACAGGCTCAACCCGCGCGGCATAGCTGAATTGCGCCCGGGCGAGATGGCCACCGTGATCGCAGAGGTGCGCAACTCCGCTCTCTTCCGCACTCGCAAGGGCATGTCGATCTTCGAGTTGGTTGCCGGCCAGGGTCGCAGCACGCTCAAATGCATATGGTTTCGTGGTGACTATTTGCGCGATCGCTTCAAGCCCGGCCAGCTGGTAGCGCTCTACGGCAAGGTGGAAGAAAGCTGGAAAGGCCGCGGCCTGCAGATCAATCAGCCCCAGTTTGAAGTGCTTGACGGAGCCGGCGAAGGCGAGCTTGATCTGGAAGACGCAAAAGATCTGGAGTCGCTCGAGGTCGGGCGCATCGTGCCTATCTACGAATCTGCCGCAAACACGCGGCTCAACTCGCGCTGGTTTCGCCGCATCGTTCACGGCGCGCTGGAAAACCTCGCTGCCGAGATACCTGACGGCGTTCCGCCCGCGCTCTGCCGTCGTCTGCAGCTGCTCGATCGGCGCACCGCCTTTCTACAGGCGCATTTTCCTCCCGAGGGTGAAGCCTTTGCCGCTTTGCAAAACTTTTCCACGCCGGCGCACCGCCGGCTCATCTTTGAAGAGCTGTTCTTCCTCGAGGTGGGCCTGGAGCTGAAACGGCGTAAAATGCGCGCCCGGCCGGGGATACCCTTCGCTTTGACCGACAGCGTGCGCGAGGCCGTGAAGAAAATTCTGCCCTTCCATCCCACGGCGGCGCAGAAGCGCGTGCTCAAGGAAATTGCGGAAGACATGCAACACCCTTCGGCAATGCGCCGCCTGCTCCAGGGCGACGTAGGCTCAGGCAAAACCATCGTCGCGCTGCAGGCGGCCGTAATCGCCATTGAAAACGGCTACCAGGTGGCCCTTATGGCGCCCACCGAGATCCTGGCCACACAACACTATCTTTCCGCCCGGCGCACGCTGGAGGACCCAGGCTATCGCGTGATCCTGCTCACCGGCTCGCTCGACGATGAGAGCAAGCGCAACGCGCGCCGCCACATCGCCCAGGGCAACGTTCACCTCGTAATCGGAACGCATGCGTTGATCCAGGAAAAAGTCGAGTTCCAGAATCTTGGCCTGGTGATCGTCGACGAACAGCACCGCTTCGGCGTCATGCAACGCTTCAAGCTGATGAAGAAGGGTGAAACTGAGCCGGATACCCTGGTCATGACGGCCACGCCCATTCCGCGCACGCTCGCGCTCACCCTCTATGGCGATCTCGATACCAGCGTGCTCGACGAGCTTCCACCCGGCCGCACTCCCATTACAACGCGCAAGATTTCTGATCAGCGCGCCGCCGAAGTGTGGGACTTCGTGCGTAAGCAGGTGAAAGCAGGCCGCCAGGCCTATGTGGTCTACCCCGTGATCGAGGGCGCTCCCGCCGAACAGCAGGAGATGGAATTTTCGGCGGAGCCGGCTGGGTCGCGATCAAAGACGGGGCTCAAAGCCGCCTTGCATATGTATGACGAGCTGCGCAAAAAGATCCTGGCTGATCTCCGCGTCGGCCTGCTTCATGGCCGCCTCTCTGCCGAAGAAAAGGACGAGACCATGCGCCGCTTCAAAGCCGGACAGATTGACGTGCTGGTGTCAACCACGGTGATCGAAGTGGGCGTGGACGTGCCCAATGCAACAGTCATGGTGGTGGAGCACGCTGAGCGTTTCGGCCTCTCACAGCTGCATCAGCTGCGCGGCCGCATCGGCCGCGGCGCTGCCAAATCGTTTTGCGTGCTCATGACCGCCGGCAAGGTTTCCGACGAAGCCGAACGCCGCCTCAATGAGATGGTGCGCACCCAGGATGGCTTTGCTATCGCCGAACTCGATCTCGAACTGCGTGGCCCTGGCGAATTCTTCGGCACCCGGCAGGCCGGTATGCCCGGGCTGCGCGTCGCCAACATTTTGCGCGATCGCAAACTGCTCGAACTGGCCAAAACCGAAGCCGCCCGCCTGGTTCAGCAGGCCGATCCCGAAGTCAGCGCTGAAGATCGCCAGCGGGTGATGCAACACGTGCGCCAGCACTGGCAGAGAAGATATGGGCTGGTGGAGGTGGGTTGATTGTGTGCTTGTCCCGAGCGCAGCGAGGGAACCCTATAGTAACGAATCAGCAAACAGCGAAGAAACCAGACTTCGTAGCATGTAGGCATGTAGTAAAGTTGGAAGAGATCGAAAAGATTTTCGGATCCAAATCCTCAGAATCGTTGTCTCAAAAAGGGTTCCCTCGCTCCGCTCGGGATAAAAAGAATGTCCACCGCCGCCAAATCCGATCTCTACCGCTTGCTCCCTTCAGTCGACGAGCTGTTGAAGAGCCCTCACCTGGCGGCGCTTCTCGCCGGCGAAGGCCAGTCTGCTGTAACAGAGTCGGTTCGCACTGTACTGGCGGGGCTTCGCGAAGAGATCAACTCTGGAACGCTGGCCACGCAGGAAGCCGTGCAGATCGCAGTTGCCAACCTGCCGCAAGCCATCGCGCGGCATCTGCACAGCACAATGGAGTTTTCCCTCCAACCCGTTGTTAACGCCACCGGCGTGATTCTGCACACGAATCTTGGCCGGGCTCCCTTGGCGGAATCAGCCATTCAGCGGATCGCGGAAGTCGCCCGATGCTACTCCAACCTGGAATTTGAGATTGCTGCCGGTGAACGTGGCAAGCGCGATGTCCATGTCGAACGTCTCTTCTCTCGCTTGCTCAACCAGGAGAGCGTAAGCGGCATTCGCACCGTCGTGGTCAACAACTGTGCGGCCGCGGTCATGCTGGCGCTGAACACCCTGGCTGAAGGCGGAGAGGTGATCGTCTCCCGCGGTGAGCTGGTCGAAATCGGCGGCTCGTTCCGCGTGCCGGACGTGATGGCCAAGTCCGGCGCCGTGCTGCGCGAAGTCGGCACCACCAACCGTACCCGCCTGGCCGACTATGAACGCGTTATCAACGAGAAGACGCGCCTGGTGCTGCGCGTGCACCGCTCCAATTTCGCTATCATCGGTTTTACCGAACAGCCGTCCATCGAGGAGCTGGCTGCGCTCGGCCGCAAGCACAACATTCCCGTCATGGAAGATCTCGGCGGGGGTGCCATGGTCCCTCTGCGCGGCCTGGGTGTGAACGAAAGCGGCGTGATGGATAGCCTGCGCGCCGGCGTCGATTTGGTCACCTACAGCGGAGACAAAATGCTTGGCGGTCCGCAAGCCGGCGTGCTGAGCGGACGCGAAGCACTGATCAGTCGCCTGCGCTCCAATCCTCTCTTCCGCGCCTTGCGCGTCGACAAGCTAACCTACGCCGCGCTACAAGCCACGTTGATGGAGTACATCCGCCAGCGCCACGACGCCATTCCGTTTCTTCGCCTGCTGCGGATGCCCGCGGAAGAAGTTCGCGCGCGCGCGGAAGCCCTTCAGGAACAGCTCAAACCGGCAGCCCAGCTGAAGACGGCGATCATTGCCGGCGAATCCCTGATTGGCGGGGGTTCTGCGCCCACTTCAACTCTGCCTACCTTTCTATTGGCCGTAACTGCCGGATCGCTCAGCGCTGACGAACTGGCCGGCCTCCTGCGCCGCCATCATCCACCGGTGATCACCCGCGTGGAAGAAGGCCGCGTGCTCCTGGATCTGAGAACTGTTCTCTCGATCTCGGAAGAAGTTGAAATCGTCCGCGCCCTGCTGGCAACCTGCAGCTGAGGGGAAGTTGTATCCTGTTTCCCATGTCCACCTACATTGACTGGGCCCGCGAAGTCTGCCTGGCATTGCCGCACGCCACGGAAGATGTGCAGTGGGAGCACAACCTGCTCTTTCGCATCGCCGGCAAGATGTTCTGCGTCGCCAACCTTGAACCCGCGGTCAGCCCGACTCGCATTGCCTTCAAGTGCGCACCGGACAAGTTTGCCGAGCTGGTGGAAATCGAAGGCATCATTCCGGCGCCGTACATGGCCCACAACAAATGGGTTGCGGTGCTGGAACTCGGCGCGCTTCGTCAGGCGGAGTTGAAGGAGCTGATCGCGGCTTCCTATCAGCTGGTTCTTGAGAAGTTACCGAAGAAAACCCAAGCTTCGTTGGCAGCCAAACCCACGGCAAAAAAGAAGACCAGAGCTAAACTGCCGCGGGCTGCGAAACGGAAGAAGTAATTTGCTCCACCGCCAGCCGCGCGGACTTGATGCAATCGGGCACGCCGATGCCGTGAAAGGAATTGCCGATGACGTGAAAACCGGGCATCTCACTCAGGATTTTTTCCATCGCCGCCACGCGCTCCAGGTGTCCGACCTCATACTGCGCCATCGCGCGGTTCCAGCGGAAGGTGCGGGTAAAAATCGGCCGGGCATCCAGTCCCAGAATGTCTTTCAGCTCTTGCCGGGCGATCGCGGCAAATTCATCATCGCTGCAGCTGAGTAAGCCGGGCATGCGCGAACTGGAGAAGAAGCACCGCAGCAATTGTTTTCCTTCGGGCGCACGATGAGAAAATTTTCTGTGCACAAAGGTGCACGCCATGATCTTGCGGCCTTCTGACTGCGGTACCAGGAAGCCGTGACCTTGCGGCAACGCTATATTTTCGTAAGCCAGCGCGACAGCGACCGACGACGTGTACTCAATCCTCCGCAGTCCATCCATCAACGCTGGATGGAACTGGCGCAGCATCTCTGCCGCTGACAGCGCGGGAACTGCCAGCAGCACTGCTTGGAACTTCCCCTGGATCCCGCCATTCTCCACCTGCCAATCTTCATTCGCCGGCCGTAGCAGTAAGTTTTCCTGGCGGAGGTGCAGCGCTGATTTCGGCAGAGCCGCGGCCAGCACATTCACCATCTGCTGCATGCCATTTTTGAGCGACGTAAAGAGCGGCTGTGCCTTGCCGCGAGGTCTTTGTGACTTGGCTTTCAAGGTGGCGCGCACCAGGCTGCCGCTCTCGCGCTCCATCTCGGCAAAGCGTGGCAGCACGGCGCGTACGCTCAGCTTTTCCGCGTTGCCGCCATAGACGCCCGCCAGCAACGGTTCGGCCACGCGGTCCACCATCTCCTGGCCAAAGTGGCGGCGCACAAACTGGCCCACTGACTCGTCAGCTTCGTCGTTCCGTCGCGCAGAAAACAGCTCTCGCGCCATGCGCAGCTTTGTGGCAAAGGAAAACAACGGAGTCGTCACCATGGGCCGGATGCGCGTCGGCACCATGAACTCCAACCCGTGAGGAATCGGCACGAGCCGCCCTTTTACCAGAATGTAAGTCTTGCGATCATGGTCGTTGGAGTTGATGAGTTGATTGGCAAGCCCCAGCTCGGTGCAGAGCCGTGCGGCATCAGGCTTGATGGTCAGGAAGGAATCAGGGCCGGCCTCGAGCACAAATCCGTCGCGCTGCTCGGTCTCAATCACGCCGCCCAGGCGATCAGATTTCTCAAACAACGCCCAATCCAGCCGCGCGCCGCCCTGCCGTGCTTTTTCCAGATAGTAAGCCGCGCTAAGGCCGGCGATGCCGCCGCCGATAATCGCAACCCGCTTCATGTCAGAGAAACAATGCCGGCGGCCCGCGCGGTTTGGGTTGACGCAAGCTTGGCCAGCGCGGCTATGAACGTCGGCGAGGCATTCAGCGACTCTGTCCGCCACAACCGGAGTCCCTGTTCGTTCGCGAACTCGCGGAAACCGATGTCCACGTCATACAGCACTTCCACGTGGTCGCAGACAAAGCCAATCGGCGCAATCACCACTCCGGGATGGCCCTGGCGCTTGAGCTCGAGCATCACGCTCTCAACTGTCGGCCCCAGCCATGGCCCGCCTGACATCCCCTGGCTTTGAAAAGCGAAGCATTGCAGCTCAGGCCCAAGACCGGCAATCCTGGCGCCGACCAGCCGCGCCGTCTCTTTGGTTTGTTTTTCATAAGGATCGCCCGCTTGTATCGTGCGCATGGGCACGCTGTGCGCGGTGAAGATCACCGGTACCGGTGCTCCAACTTCGTCGCCCGCCTGCCGCCAGACCGGATCCAGCCGCTCCGCAAAGGCTTGCACCAGCAGCGGATGATCGTGCCATGCTTCCACGAACTGCAACCCGATCCCCGGCTTCAGCTCCGCCATGAGCGCTTTGCGATACAGCCCGACGCTGGTGGAAGAATTCTGCGGTGCAAGGCAGATCGCGACCACCTGCTCAATGCCGTCGGCCATCATCCGTTTCACCGCGTCGGCAATGAACGGCTTCCAGTTGCGCATGCCCACATAGACAGGGCGGCCGACCTGATTCCTGAGTCCTTCAGCTTGCTCCAGGGTGATTGCCGTGAGCGGAGACTTGCCGATCAGTGAATAGCGATGTGCGACTTCCTGGATCACCGAATCGGGCACCGGGCGGCCGCCGGTGATGTAGCGCATGAACTCCGGCACATCGGCAGGGGAATCAGGGCTGCCATGGGCAAGCAACAGGATGGCTGCATTGTGACCGCTCATCGTACGGCTCCGGCCGAGGCGTGCTTCGGGCTCAGCTCTCTTACGAAGTTTATCAGCGCCTGGACATTTTCTACCGGTGTTTCCGGCAGAATTCCATGGCCCAGATTAAAGATATGTCCCGGCCTGCCCGCAGCCTGGCGCAGAATGGCCTCCGCGCGCTTGCGTAATTCCTTCTGCTCGGCAAACAGCAGCACAGGATCAAGATTGCCCTGCACCGCGCCGGAAAAATTCAGGCTCTGCCAGGCTTGGTCGAGCGGGAAACGCCAGTCCACGCCAATCACGTCCGCTCCCGTCTCTTTCATGGCCGGAAGTAGGGTCGCCGTGTCCGTTCCAAAATAGATGACAGGAACACCGGTCTTCTTGAGCCGCTCCGCCAGTTCGGTCGAAAACGGGAGCACGTACTGGCGAAAATCCTCGACGCTCAGGCAGCCCACCCAGCTATCGAAGATCTGCAGCGCGTCGGCGCCGGCGGTGACTTGTTCTGCGGCGTACGCGGCCAGTACGTCCACCAGCTTGCGCATCAGCGTCTGCCACGCCGAGCTTTCCAGATACATCATTCTTTTTGTCTGGATGTAGTTGCGTGACCCGCCGCCTTCAATCATGTAGCTGGCCAGGGTGAACGGTGCGCCGCAAAATCCGATCACCGGCAGCTTCGCGCCAAAATGTTTGGCTACCCGCCGCACCGACTCAGCCACGTAACCGAGCTCCGAGGCGCGATTCGTCACCAGCGCGTCGATATCCTTCTTCGTGCGCAGTGGCCGCTCGATCACCGGGCCTTCGCCGGCTTCAAAATGAAACGGCATGCCCATCACTTCCAGAGGCAGCAGCAGATCGGCGAAGATAATGGCCGCGTCGACGTCAAGTTTTTCCGCGGCGGTGATGGTAACGTCAGCCGCGATCTCCGGTGTCTTGCAGATTTCCAGGATGGAATGCTTTTTGCGTACAGCGCGATATTCAGCCATGTAACGTCCGGCCTGGCGCATCAACCAGATCGGCGTCACGTCCACCGGTTCACAGCGGCAGGCGCGGACAAACCTTGAATTCGGCGCAGACATTGCTTTTAAATCTACCACGGAGACACGATGAAGAAGATCTGGCTTTCCTGGAGCAGCGGCAAAGATAGCGCCTGGGCTTTGCAGGCGCTTCGCCAGCAGGGCGAATTCGAAATCACCGGCCTCATTACCACCATCAACTCCGCTTTTGACCGCGTGGCCATGCATGGAACGCGGCGCGTGCTGGTGGAGATGCAAGCTGAGGCCGCAGGCCTTCCGCTGCTGGCAGCGCCGCTTCCGTGGCCGTGCTCCAACGCCGACTATGAGCGCGTCATGAAACATGTCTGCGATCAGGCTGTGGCCCAGGGCGTAAGCGCTGTCGCTTTCGGAGATCTCTTCCTTGCCGACGTGCGCGCGTATCGAGAGCGCCAGCTTCAGGGAACCGGCTTGGAGCCGTTGTTTCCTCTCTGGCAGATGGCTACCGATCAATTGGCGCGGCAGATGATTGAGTCAGGTCTGCGCGCCCGTCTCGTATGCGTCGATCCCAAACAACTCGATCCCAGCTTCGTCGGCCGGGACTTCGATCAGCAATTTCTCGATGACCTGCCACAGGGAGTCGACCCCTGCGGGGAGAACGGCGAGTTCCACTCTTTTGTTTACGGCGGACCAATGTTCAGCCGAACGCTGCCTATCGTTGCGGGCGAAAAGGTGGAGCGTGACGGCTTCTGGTATCAGGATGTGCTGGCGGCCGCCGGAAGCCGTACAGTTTGAGTTAACTCTCAACCAGGTCGCCACCAGCGGCGCCTAGCTTACAAACGATCGGATCTTTCTTGTGGTCTGAGGCGCGGGCTTGTCTTCCTGTGCTTCGCGAAAAAGGTGCACGTTGGTCCGCAGCACGATGCCCGGATTCAGGTAGCTGGCATGGGGAATCGCCATCCCGTTCAGCAGATTGTCCACCAGGAGGCGCAATGCGACCTGACCTTGAAGATACGGATTCTGATAGATCGAGGCGCGAATGGTTCCGCTCTTGAGATGACGCACCATCTCGGGAAACAGGTCCGTGGTAATCAACGCAACCTGACCGGCGCGGTCACGGTCTTCCAGTGCGCGGCAGACGGGGAGACAGTTGACCGTGCTCACGTAGATGCCGCTCAGGTTCGGATGACGGGAAAGGAGTTCGCAGGTCTTGTCATAGCTCTCTTTTTCCGTCTCGTGCGCTTCCAGAACCGCGGCGACCCTGCCGCCTCTGCTATCCGCCTGGAAGCCGGCACAGAATCCTTCCACCTTCAGACGATGTTCCTCGGTCGAGAGCATTCCCGTTATGACCGCAGCTTCTGCATCAGGACCTACAAACTTGGACATGAGTTCAGCTGCTAATCGTCCATTCAGCTCCGGGTCAACACAAACTACGCTGGAACGCCGGCTGTTCGGAGCATCCGTCGTGATGCACACTACTCTCACGTCATTTTCCTCTGCACGATCGATGAGCGGTGTGGCCGAATCCGGATCGCCGGGTGTGAGTATCAGGCCGTTCACCCCGCGGTCCAGCAGCTCACTGGCGACGCCGCTTTCACCTTTGCCCAGTGCTCGCACAGGCGTATAGAGCAGCTCCAGGCCGAAACCGGTGGCGCGATGGGCTTCATCGAAGATTCCGGCCCGCATTTGATCATAGAAAAAGTGGATTTCCTTCGGTATGCAGACGCCGATCTTGAAGTTTGAGCCGCCGGAGAGCAGCCGTGCGGCTGGGTGAGGCGTGTAGTCCAGCTTCTTGGCGACACGCAGAACTTTTTTCCTGGTCGCCTCACTGACCCCGGGGCGGCCGTGCAGGGCGCGATCCACGGTTCCGATAGAAACCTTGGCCAGTTCGGCAATCTTGTGAATTCCGTTGCGTTTCACCGGCGTCCTTTCACCCCTGCGCTATTTTTGCAACACAGTCAACGATGTTTGCGTCAGGTCGACTGAATTGCCTCCGACCATGATCTTGAACGTGCCCGGTTCGACAACCCGATGCATCTCGCGATCGAAGAAAGACAGCTCATCCGGGCCGAGTGTGAATTCTACAGTCTGGGTCTGGCCGGGCTGAAGAGAAATGCGGCGGAATCCGCGCAGTTCCTTGATGGGCCGGGTCACCGAGCTTACCTCGTCGCGAATGTAAAGTTGAACGACCTCCTCACCTACCACCTTACTCGTGTTGGTCACGTCGACGGAAACGCTCGTTTTACCGGCAGTGCCGATCGTCTCCGGCGTGGCGTGAAGATTGGCAAATTTGAAGGTTGAGTAGCTCAAGCCCCAGCCGAACGGAAACAACGGGTCAGTGGTCACGCCCAGATATCCACGCTTGGACGATGGCTTCTGATAGTAGTAATCCGGCAGCTGTCCAACTGACCTGGGTACGGTGATCGGCAGCTTGCCGCCGGGATTGTAATCGCCGAAGAGAACGTCGGCAATGGCAGTACCACCTTCCTGCCCCAGATACCAGCCTTCCAGGATCGCGGGAACATGTTCAGCAATATAGTTGATGGTATTCGGACGGCCGTGCTGCAGAAACACGATCACCGGCTTGCCGAGCGGCAAGATGGCTTTGACCAGATCGTCCTGGTTGCCCAAGAGATCGAGGCTGTCACGATCGCCGAGATGATTAGGCGCCCATTCCTCGCGCGAGGTCTGCTCATTGCCGCCCAGCGCCAGGATGATCAAATCTGCTTTCCGCGCTACCGCGACGGCCTCCTTGATGCGGGCGGCGTTCAATGCCGGATCGCCGAGGACAACTTTGTTTGCGTCCCAATCAGGCAGCGATTCAGTTATTTTCGAACCTTCGGAATACAAAACTTCACCGCTCGCGCCGACTTTATCTTTGATCCCCTGAAGCAGGCTGACGCCGCGTCCGGGCTTGCTGCTGTAGCCGCCCAGATGCACGTCAGCGGCGTCAGGGCCGATGACGGCGATCCGCTTGTACTTTGTCTTGTCGAGCGGCAGAAGATTGTCCTGGTTTTTGAGCAGGATGATAGCCTCATGAGCCGCCTTCAAGGCCAACTGCCCGTGTTCCGGGCTGTTCGTGATCTTCTCCGCGTAGTCGGGATCGACAAACGGGTTCTCAAAAAGGCCGGTGAGGAACTTCATGCGCAAGACGCGAGCCACAGCCTCATCGATACGGGATTCAGACACTTGGCCCTGTTTCACCTGCTCGATCAGCGTGCCGTAGTCTTCGATGTAGGGAAGCTCGACATCCACGCCTGAATTCAATGCCAATTTGGCCGCAGCCTGGCTCGAGTCAACCACATGATGAAATCCTTGAAGCTGTGAGATCGCGAAGTAATCGGAGACCAGGACGCCGTCGAAACCCCATTCATGCCGCAGAATGTCGATCAGCAAATGCCTGTTGCTGTGCGATGGAATGCCGTCATTCTCGTTGTAAGAAGCCATCACACTCTCGACGTGCGCTTCCCGGACCGCGCTCTCGAAGGGCTTCAGGAAAACCTCGCGCAGCAACCGCTCAGGAACATAGGCAGGGCCCGGGTTGGTGCCGCCTTCGGGTTGGCCGTGTGCAGCAAAATGCTTAGCGGTGGCGATCACGTGCCGGTTGTCGATGAACGGCCCCTCGCCCTGAAGCCCCTCGATCGCGGCAACCCCGATTCGCGACACGAGATACGGATCCTCACTGTACGTCTCCTCGGTTCTTCCCCAGCGAGGCTCGCGCGCCAGGTCCAACACCGGCGACAGGCATTGCTGTGCCCCGCGAGCCCGCGCCTCTGCCGCCGTCGCCGAGAAAACATCATGGACCAGGCTGGGGTCCCACGTGGAGCCAAGCGCTATTGCCTGGGGATACGAGGTTCCCTGCGGAGCGACGTGACCGTGAAGGCATTCGTCATGGAAGATCACGGGAATTCCGAGCCGGGTGTTTTCCTTGATCCATCGCTGGACCGTATTCGTATATTCGGCCATCGCACGCGGCCCGCGATTTTCGCTGGGGCGTGAAATCTCGCCGAGACCGTTGTGGATGAGGACAGAGGCCTGCTGAGGAAGAAAGTTGCCCTTCTCATCCACAAACACATCTTTCGGATTGGAAAAGAACTGCCGGGTTTCCCACGCGCTTTCCAGTTGCGCGACCTTTTCCTCCAGCGTCATCCGGCTCAAAAGATCGGCGACTCTCTGTTCCAGAGGCAGGTTGGGCTTTCGATAGGGCGGCATCTGCGCCAAAGCGGAGACGCAGAAAGCTAGAACGAGAGTGCTCCAGCCGATGGCAATTCGGGTCCCACGAATCATCCAGGTTCTCCAGGCCAGCCGGTTTTCCCGCGGCGGTCGCGTGGTACTATACCATCTCCGTTAACGTACACGGAAAGGATTTTTCGCGTTAGCTGTTCCATGCGCGGCTGGGCTCGCGTATCTGACCGTTGTGCGCCGGAGGGTCGACGCAAGCCTTTGCGTAGAATAGGCTCGCGGGTAACCGGAGAGGAACCGTTTGAGAATCGTCGATGCCAAAGTCATCGTCTGCAGCCCGGGAAGAAACTTTGTCACGCTCAAGGTAATCACCGAAGACGGGATTTACGGTCTCGGCGATGCGACGCTGAACGGGCGCGAACTCGCTGTTGCGAGCTATCTCACCGACCATATCCTGCCGTTGCTGGTCGGCCGGGATGCCCGGCGGATCGAAGACATCTGGCACTATCTCTACAAGGGCGCCTATTGGCGGCGTGGTCCAGTCACCATGTCTGCGATCGCTGCGGTGGATACGGCGCTTTGGGACATCAAAGCGAAGTCGCTCAGCGTCCCGCTCTATCAGTTGCTCGGCGGCGCATCACGGGAAGCAGTGCTCGTCTATGGTCACGCCAGCGGACAGGATCTGAAAGAGACGGTCGAGGCCGTTGCGCACTATTTGAAGTCTGGTTACAAAGCCATCCGGGCCCAATCCGGCATTCCCGGCTTGGGCAGCACCTATGGCGTCGGCCGCGGCTCGATGGCATACGAGCCCGCGGAAAAAGGTGCGCCTCCGGAAAACGCCTGGTCCACCGAACACTATTTGAATTTCGTTCCTAAGCTCTTCGCAGAACTCCGCAAAGAGTTTGGCCCCGAAGTGCACTTGTTACACGATGCGCACCACCGGCTTACGCCGATCGAGGCGGCCAGGCTGGGTAAAGATATGGAACCGTACCGTCTCTTCTGGCTCGAAGATCCTACCCCGGCAGAATTGCAGGAGAGCTTCAGGCTGATACGCCGGCACACGACAACCCCGCTTGCTGTCGGGGAAGTATTCAACACACTCTTCGATTGCCAGCAACTCATTCAGGAGCAGTTGATCGACTACATTCGCGCTACGGTGGTACACGCCGGCGGCATCAGCCATCTGAGAAAGATCGCGAGCCTGGCCGAGCTCTACCAGGTGCGCACTGGATCTCATGGAGCTACCGACCTGAGTCCGGTTTGCATGGCGGCCGCGCTGCACTTTGATCTGAGCGTGCACAACTTTGGTATTCAGGAATACATGCGGCACACGGAAGAAACCGACAAGGTATTTCCTCACGCATACTCTTTCAAAGATGGATTGATGCATCCGGGAGATAAACCGGGGATCGGCGTAGATATCGATGAAGCTCTGGCGGCGGAATACCCGTACCAGCGCGCTTATCTCCCGATCAACCGTAAAATGGATGGGACGATGCACAGCTGGTGATTCCCGCGCCGCTCGATTTGAAGCTTGCAATCGAGAAAATGCGTGGGTAAGATGTGCATCGCCGTTAACGTACACGACAAGGTATTTCTTTTGGCTTCCGGCATCTTTCCAAACCGCGCCCGGCGTCTTACTTGCCGCTTCTCCTTTCTCCTTGTGCTGATCCCCGCTGTGGCTCTTTCTTCCTGCAAAGGCAAAACGGAAGGAAGCAAGAACCAGCCGATTCGCATTGGCTTTTCCATGGATTCGCTGTTGATCGAACGCTGGCAGCGCGACCGTGATTTTTTCGTACAACGAGCCCATGAGCTGGGAGCGGAGGTCATGGTGCAATCGGCCGACGGAAACGACGCGGTCCAGGTCCGCCAGGCGGAAAACCTGCTGACTCAAGGCGTGGACGTGCTGGTTGTTGTGCCGCACAACGGCGAGATCGCGGCGTCCATTGTAGACAGCGCCAAGCGCCAGAATATTCCAGTGCTGGCCTATGATCGCATCATTCGCGACAGCGATGTTGATTTCTACATCTCCTTCGACAACGTACGAGTTGGGGCAATGCAGGCGCAATACCTTTTTGACCGGGCTCCGAAAGGCAACTACATCCTGATCGGGGGATCCCCGACGGACAACAATGCCCGTCTTTTTCGGGAAGGACAAATGAGCGTCCTGAAACCGGCAATCGATCGAGGCGATATCAAGATCGTCGCCGATCAATGGGCTAGAGACTGGCTTCCCAGTGAAGCCTTGCGCCACACCGAAAGCGCACTGACTCAGTCCCGGAACAACGTTGTCGCGGTGGTCGCGTCCAATGACAGCACTGCCGGTGGCGTGGTTCAGGCCCTGGAAGAACAGGGGCTCGCGGGCAAGGTTCTGGTGTCCGGCCAGGACGCCGAGTTGGCTGCTTGCCAACGCATTGTGGCAGGGTCGCAATCCATGACGGTCTACAAACCCATTGAGCCATTGGCGCGGCGTGCCGCGGAAGTTGCGGTGGCCCTTGCGAAACATGCGCCCGTCGAGTCGAATGCCAAAGTCTCGAACGGATCGAAGGATGTGCCTTCGTTTCTTATTAACGCGATTGCGGTCGACAAGAGCAACATCGCGACAACCGTGATTAAAGACGGTTTCCTGAAAGCCGAGGACGTCTATCGCAACGTGCCGCGCGACCAGTGGCCGAAGGCGGCCGGGCAATAAGCCACTACACCTTTGTTTATGTCAGGGACCCTCACAACGCGTCTTCCACTGTTCGAAATGCGAGGCATCGGGAAATCCTTTCCCGGGGTTCGCGCGCTGGACGGAGTCACTGTCGATCTCTACCCCGGTGAGATCCATGCGCTGGTCGGAGAAAACGGTGCGGGGAAATCAACTCTCATCAAAATCCTCGCCGGCGTCTATACCGACTATGAAGGCGAGATGCAGGTCAACGGCGAGATCCGGCGATTCAGCAGCGTGCGCGAATCGGAACAGGCGGGCATCGCGGTTGTATTTCAGGAGCTTTCCCTGGTTCCCGAACTCACTGTGGGTGAAAACGTTTTTCTAGGACGAGAGCCCTCGCGGTTCGGAGTCGTTCAGTGGGATGAGCTCTACGCCAAAACGTCGCGCTTGCTCGCGGAGTTGGATCTCGATCTGAATCCGCGGGTCCGAACGGGAACACTTGGCACCGGAACACAGCAACTGGTCGAGATCGCCAAAGCGTTGTCGCAGGATGCGCGCATTCTGGTGCTGGACGAGCCCACGGCAGCCCTTACCAATGCCGAAGCGGAGAACCTGTTTTCCATCCTCAACCGGCTGAGTGCGCAAGGCATTGGCATCATCTATGTTTCGCATCGCTTGCATGAAATCTTTCGTTTGAGCCAGCGGACGACCGTCTTGCGCGACGGCCGCACCGTCTCGACTGAGCCGACCGACCGCCTCAATGAGCAGCAGATCATAGCCAAGATGGTTGGACGCCAGATATCACAGGTGTTTCCGGCCAACGCACGCACCCCCGGAGACGTGCTCTTTGAAGCCCGCCACATCACGACTCAGAATCCGAACATGCCCGGCAGATTTGTGCTGAACGACATCAGTTTCACCGCTCGTTGTGGGGAAGTGGTCGGCATTGCCGGACTGATGGGTTCGGGCCGCACCGAGCTTCTGATGTCTCTCTTCGGATGCTTCCCGGGCGAGGTTTCTGGGGAGATTACTATTGCCGGTTGCAGGGTACTTATCCAATCTCCCATAGACGCGATTGCAGCCGGGATCGGTTTTGTGACTGAGGATCGCAAGCGATCGGGCCTGGTTCTCGATCAAACCATCCTGGCCAATATCACGCTGGCATCGCTGGATCGGGTTTCAGGCCGTTGGGTGACCAACGAGTCCCGGGAACTGGCCGCAAGCCGCGTCCTGGCTGATGATTTGCGAATCAAGGCATCTTCGTTGTTTACGCTTGCCGGAACTCTTTCCGGAGGCAATCAGCAAAAAGTAGTGCTTGCCAAGTGGTTGATGACGCAAGCGCGCGTTCTCTTGCTCGATGAACCGACGCGCGGCGTTGACGTGGGAGCGAAACAGGAAATTTACGCGATGATTCACAGGCTTGCGCAGTCAGGCATGGCAGTGGTGATGGTGTCTTCAGAGTTGCCGGAGGTGCTCGGGCTTTCTGACACCATTCTCGTCTTGCATGAGGGACAGATTACTGGACGGTTTACCCGGGACAGCGTCACATCGGAAGCCGTGATGTCCTGTGCGACCGGACAGCAAGTCTGCGCGTGATCGTGAAGATTAAAGAGGAGATCAAGGTGACCGGAAACGTGAACGCCGCGCCGGCGGAAGCGGTGGCGACGAAGAGGTCGGAATCCCCTAAAAAGCATTGGCGCGTGCCTTCGGGTACGGTTCGTGCCTACGGCATGGTGGCGGCCCTGGTTCTCATGTGGGTGATCTTCTCCGTCGTGACAAATGGGATCTTCCTCGAGCCCCGCAACTTTTCCAATCTCATTCGCCAGGCTGCGGTCACTGGAATCATTTCCGTTGGCATGGTGATGGTGATCGTGACCGGCCAGATTGATCTCTCCGTGGGATCGCTCGTCGGATTGGCCGGGATGGCTGCAATTCTGGTTCAGTACTATTGGCATTGGGGGCTAATCCTTTCTTTATGCACGGCCCTGGTGATCGGGCTGATGGTCGGCGCGCTGCAAGGCTGGCTGACGGCCTATGGAAAGATTCCGTCATTCATCGTCACTTTGGGAGGCTTGCTCGCCTGGAGAGGTGTGGCAAAAGGCATCAGCCAGGGAGCTACTTATCCAATTGAGGTACGCTCTTTCCGCGATCTGGGGCAGGCTTATCTCGGGCGCAGCGTCGGACTCGCGCTCGTAGCCGTGACCGTGGTTGCGGTGATCTGGTCCGTGCTCCATCGCAATTCCATGCGAAAGCGTCACGGATTGCCGCCATGGAGCGTTGCAGCGCTTTCTCTCCGCATCATGTTGCCCTCTGTTCTGGCGGTCGGATTCGTGTTTGCATTGAATGCGTACGCCGGCGTGCCGGTTCCTGTTCTTATTCTTGTGGTCGTCGCCCTCAGCGGCGCCTTCCTGACTGAGAGTACAGTTTTTGGACGTCATCTTTATGCGATCGGTGGCAACCCGGAGGCCGCACGCTTTTCCGGAATCAATCTTCGGTCCCAGGTACTCATCGCATTCGCGATTCTCGGTGTTTTGACAGCGATTGCAGCAGTCATTTATACCGCCCGCGTAGGCAGCGCCGGACCAGACGCGGGAACTCTCCTGGAACTGGACGCCATTGCGGCCTGTGTGATCGGCGGCGCAAGCCTTGCCGGTGGCAGAGGAACCGTGCTGGGCGCGTGTCTGGGCGCCCTTTTTATGGCCAGTCTCGACAATGGCATGTCTTTAAAGAATGTGCCGGACTTCGTCCAGGACGTCATCAAGGGCGGCATTCTGGTAGCTGCGGTCGGTTTCGATGTTATGGGTAAACGGCGGGAGTAACGGATGAAGGCGTGTGTTCTCGGAATCGACGTTGGGACCGGAGGGACCCGCGCGGTGATTGTAGACGAGCGCGGTGCGATCCTTGCCTCTGCGACCGAAGAGCACGAAGCGTTTGCATCGCCGAGAATGGGCTGGGCGGAACAACATCCGGACGACTGGTGGCGAGCAGCAAAGATCGCGATTCGCAATGCCATCTCACAGTGTGGGATTAAGAAGGATCAGATCAGGAGCATCGGCTTCTCCGGACAGATGCACGGTGCAGTCATGCTCGACGATCGCGGCAGCGTCGTGCGCCCGGCGCTGATCTGGTGTGATGTCCGGACTGAAGAGCAGTGCCAGGACCTGGCGCAGAGGATTGGGTGGGACAAACTCATCCAGCTCACCTGCAATCCTCCCCTCGCCAATTTCACGCTGACGAAATTCCTCTGGACGCGGCAGAACGAGCCTGAGAATTGGAACCGTGTGCATTCGGTGATGCTCCCGAAGGATTATGTTCGTTTCAAACTCACCGGCGAGCGTGCGACTGATGTAGCCGATGCATCGGGCACACTCATGCTGGATGTTGCCCGGCGGCAATGGTCGCGGGAGACACTTGACGCTGTGGGTATCAGCGCTTCTTGTTTGCCGGCAGTCTACGAATCGCAACAGATTTGCGGCTGGATTTCGGAGAGCGGTGCCGAAGCGGCCGGGCTCGCGGTGGGAACGCCAGTGGTCGCCGGTGCAGGAGACCAGGCGGCGGGCGCGGTTGGCATGGGAATCGTTGCACCCGGTGCGGTCAGCGCGACAATCGGGACCTCAGGTGTAGTGTTTGCCGCCACGGACGAGCCGCTGCGCGACTCTATTGGGCGGCTTCACACTTTTTGCCATGCCATCCCCGGCCGCTGGCACTTGATGGGTGTGACTCAGGCCGCCGGTCTGTCGCTGCGATGGTTTCGCGACCGATTTCTGTCCGGGGCAGACAGGAATGGAAACGACCCATATGACGCGCTTACCCAGGAAGCGGCAACCGCCCCTGTTGGATCGGACGGCCTCCTATGGGCTCCGTATCTCATGGGGGAGCGCACTCCCCATCTTGATCCGAATGCTCGAGGAGCGCTGGTGGGTCTGACGGCGTCGCATACCCGGGCACATTTCATCCGCGCGATCCTGGAAGGCGTGGCTTTCAGTCTGAGAGACACCTTCACGATCTTCTCGGAGATGACGGTTCCGGTAAACAGAATTTGTCTGGGCGGAGGCGGCGCAAGGTCGGGATTGTGGCGCCAGATTCAGGCAGACGTCTACGGCCATGAAGTCGAGATTCTCGAGGCCGAAGAAGGGGCAGCGTATGGCGCCGCTATCCTCGCCGGCGTAGGAGCAAAGATCTGGAGTTCGGTTGACGAGGCGTGCAGCTCCGTCTTGAAGGTGAAAGCACGCGTCACTCCGGATCCGGGCAGTGCGGCAATCATGGACCGCAGTTATGCCGCCTACCGGCGTTTGTATCAGAGCTTGAGATTCATTCGCGATGGAGAATCTGTTTTTGCGGTGAAGAATTGATCCAGGAAAGGTGCCATGACAGGGATAAATCAGTATCAACCGAAACCTGAACACAAATTCTCGTTCGGATTGTGGACCGTGGGGAACCGCGGGCGTGACCCGTTTGGAGATTTTGTCCGTCCGATACTTGCGCCGGTGGACATTGTTGCCATGCTGGCCGAGGTAGGCGCATGGGGCGTTAACCTGCACGATAACGACCTGGTGCCGATCGATGCGACGCACTCGGAGCGGGACTGTATTGTGAGGGAGTTCAAGAAAGCCTGCAGAGAACACGGGATCGTGGTCCCCATGTCGACGGTCACGCTGACCTTTCATCCTGTATTCCGCGATGGCGCCTTTACATCGAATGATCCGGAGGTTCGCGCCTATGCTCTGCAGAAAACCATGCGTGCCATGGATCTTGGCGCAGAACTGGGAGCGAAGATCTTTGTGCTCTGGTTTGGCCGCGACGGCGTGGAAACCGATGCCTGCCGCCGCGCCGACGATGCGGTGAAGCGCCTGCGCGAGGCCGTCAATTATCTCTGCCGGTACAACATCGACAAAGGCTACGGCTTCAAATTCGCCCTGGAAGCCAAGCCGAACGAGCCCCGCGGCGATATCTATATGGCGACGACCGGTCACTATCTCGGCTTCATCTACACGCTCGATCATCCGGAAATGGTTGGCGTCAATCCTGAAGTGGCACATGAACAAATGGCGGGACTCAATTTCATGCATGGCGTGGCCCAGGCATGGGAAGCCGGCAAACTCTTCCACATCGATCTCAACGACCAGATGCCCGGCCGCTATGATCAGGACCTGCGCTTCGGCTCGGCGAATCTGAAATCGACTTTCTGGCTGGTAAAGTTCCTGGAAGATGTCGGCTATGACGGCCCGAGACACTTTGATGCACACGCGTATCGCACCGAAGATTGCCAGGGCGTGAAAGATTTTGCCCGGGGTTGCATGCGCACCTACCTCATTCTCAAGGAGAGAGCTGCGCGCTGGAATGCCGACAAGGAGATCCAAAGTATTCTTGCCGAGATCTCGAAGACCTCTAACGGCGTGCCTTCTATCTGCTGCTACTCACAGTCCGGGGCCGCGGCATTGCTGGACTACGAATTCGATAAGGAGGCGATCGTCAGGAAACGGCTTCCTTACGAGCACCTCGATCAGCTCACGGTAGATATTCTTTTAGGAGTCCGCTAGGCCATGTTCCGGGGCCGGCTCCATTGGCATGTCGCGGCATTTTTCCTCGGCCTGGCCGTGGCATTGAGCTTTAGCGCCTTCGGCCAGGATCGGGCTGACCCAAAAATTCAGACCGATATTCCATCTCTCTATCAGAGCTTTGCCGGCTATTTCCCGGTTGGCGCCGCGATCTGGCAGGGCGATATCAGCGGCGCTCACAGTGAACTGCTGACCAGGCACTTCAACAGCATCACTGCAGAAAACGCGATGAAGTGGGCTGTGATCGAGCCCACGGAAGGTCATTTCAACTTTGCTCCCGCCGACGCTCTCGTTGACTTCGCCAAAACCAACCACATGCGAGTGCGGGGGCATACCTTGTGCTGGCACAAACAAGTGCCGGCCTGGGTTTTTCTGGATGCGAACGGCAGGGAGATGACGCCCTCTTCGGAAAATAAGGCATTGGTGCTTCACCGGCTGGAAAACCACATACGCGCCGTGGTGTCGCACTACAAGGAAGACGTATATGCCTGGGACGTCGTCAACGAAGTGATCGATCCTGAGCAGCCGGATGGTTTTCGCCGCAGTCCCTGGTTTCTGATCACCGGCACCGACTATATCGACGTTGCGTTCCGCGTGGCGCATGAAGTCGATCCCCATGCCAGGTTGTACATCAACGATTACAACACCACGGATCTGCGCAAGCGCACGTTGCTTTACCAGCTGGTTCGCGATTTGCGCAAGCGGGGCGTGCCGCTGGATGGCGTCGGCCATCAGATGCACAGCTCCATCCAAGCGCCTTCAGCGGCGGCGGTGATCGAAACCATCAACCTGTTTTCCACGCTTGGCGTAGACAATCAGATCACCGAACTCGACGTTAGCGTCTATATCGACCAGACCACCCGCTACCCGGCAATCCCTGAAGAACTGCTGCAGCGGCAGGCTTCTCAGTATCGCGACTACTTCGCCGCCTTCCGAAAGTTGAAAGGCAAGATCAGCGCGGTCACTCTGTGGGGGCAGGCAGATGACCACACGTGGAAGAAAGGTTTTCCTATCCGGCGCCTGGACCTGCCGCTTCTCTTTGATGAGCGCTTGCAGGCCAAGCCGGCCTTTTGGGCCATCGTGGACCCGGCTCACCGGTCGCCGGTCCGCGGGGCCACCGATGACGGAACTGTACCGCACTACAAGAATCCCCAATGATGAAGAAACGCGGTCTCAATTTCGCCGTGGCGGGAGTGCTCCTGCTCCTTCCCGTTGCGCTCCGTGCCGAGACGGGAGCCGAAGCGTGGCTGCGATACGCGCCCCTGACGGACGTTGAACGTTCTAACTACGCCGCGTTGCCGGGAAGCGTAGTAACGCTCGGCGAGTCGCCGGTTTTGGACAGCGCACGCGACGAGTTGGTCCGCGGAATACGAGGCATGTTGGGCATAGCGGTTCGCGAAAGCGGAAGCCAGGTGAGCGAGAGCTCAATCGTGCTGGGAACAGTTACATCTCTCCAGGCGATCGCGCCCGGCTTCCAGTCCCCGCCTGAAATTCAAGGCGATGGCTTCTGGTTGACGACCGCCAAGGTGCAGGGTTTCAACTGCATCGTGATTACCGGCGCCAACGAACCCGGCGTGCTCTACGGTGCGTTTGCATTCCTGCGCGGCATCGCCCTGGGACAATTGATCTCTCCACTCAATGAATTGCAGCAGCCGTACTCGCCGGTCCGCTGGGTCGACCAGTGGGACAATCTCGATGGTCATATCGAGCGAGGCTACGCCGGTCCCTCGATCTTCTTTGAAGCCGGAACTGTGCGCGCGGATCTTTCTCGCGCTCGAGACTATGCTCGCCTGCTCGCCTCTCTCGGCATTAATGGCTGCACCGTGAACAACGTGAACGCCAATCCCAGGATGCTGGAAGATGATTTTCTTCCCCAGCTTGCGCGGATTGCCGATGCCTTTCGTCCATGGGGCGTGCGGCTCGCGATCTCGGTGAATCTGAGCAGTCCGAAGGTGATCGGCGGCCTCAAAAGTTTCGATCCCCTGGATCGGCGTGTGCAGGAATGGTGGCGCAAGAAGATAGAAGAAATCTATCGGCTGATACCGGACTTTGCCGGTTTCGTCGTCAAGGCTGACTCAGAAGGGCAACTTGGACCCTCAGTGTACGGACGCACTCCGGCAGATGCGGCCAATGCCATTGCCGCGGCTCTCAAGCCGCACGGCGGCATTGTTTTCTATCGCGCATTCGTTTACAACCACCATCTTGACTGGCGCGTCCCCAAGAATGATCGTGCCAAAGCTGCTTACCACAATTTCCATCCTCTCGATGGAAAGTTCGACGAGAACGTCATCATACAAATCAAAAACGGGCCCATCGATTTCCAGGTGCGCGAACCGGTCTCGCCTCTATTTGCAGGCTTGCAAAGCACAAATCAGGCAATTGAGTTGCAAGTAACCCAGGAATATACGGGGCAGCAACGCCATCTCTGTTTTCTTGCGCCCATGTGGAAAGACATCCTGGATTTCGACATGCGGGTGCAGGGTGGACATACGCCGGTAAAGGATCTGGTCTCGGGCAGAGTGTTTCATCGTTCGCTGGGTGGATTCGTCGGTGTCGCCAACGTGGGCATGGACGCAAACTGGCTTGGCCACCCTCTTGCCATGGCGAATCTTTACAGCTTTGGCCGGCTGGCCTGGGATCCCAATACGAGTGCGAGCACTCTCGCCGATGAATGGGCGCGGCTGACCTTCGGTTCGGATCCTTTGGTGGTCAGGACCATCACGTCAATGCTGCTTGCGTCCTGGAAGACCTACGAAGACTATACGGGGCCGCTCGGTGCAGGGACACTGACGGACATCAAGGGCAGTCACTTTGGTCCCGGCGTGGGATCGTCAGAGCGCAACGGCTGGGGACAATGGCATCGCTCCGATCGAGACGGAGTGGGCATGGACCGCAGCGTCGCTACAGGGACGGGTTATGCAGGACAATATCCGCCCGACGCTGCCAAGATCTATGAGTCCACCGCAAGCACGCCGGACGATTTGCTTCTCTTCTTTCACCACGTGCCGTACACGTATCGGCTGCATTCGGGTAAAACCGTCATTCAGCACATTTACGATTCGCACTATCAGGGAGCCGAGGGAGCGCAGCAGTTTGTACGGCAATGGAAAACGTTACGAGGTCGCATCGATGAGCCGCGCTACAAAGCGACGCTCGAACGATTGCAATTTCAGGCAGGCCACGCGATTGTGTGGCGGGACGCAATCTGTAACTGGTTTTTGCATATTTCGGGGATTCCCGATGCGTTGGGCCGGGTAGGGTACTATCCGGATCGGATCGAGGCCGAGACGATGCGTCTGCAGGGCTATCGAACCATCCGCGTGACGCCACCGGAGACCGCGTCTGGCGGTAAAGCCGTGAAGTGCCGGTCCTCGTCGAAAAGTTGTACGGCATCTTTCACCTTCGAAGGCAACGCCGGCCGGTACGACATCAACGTTCAATACTTTGACCAGAACACGGGGGCATCGCAATTCAAGCTCCTGGTGGCAGGACGCGTCGTTGATGAGTGGGTGGCGGACGACCATCTGCCGGCGCGTTCCCCAGGAGGCGGTTCTTCCACGCGACGATGGATCGAAGGAGTGGAGCTGCGTCCAGGTGATTCGGTGGAGATCGAGGGACGGACTGACGGTCAAGAACACGCGGCATTTGACTACGTCGAGATTCATCCTGCTGCTGATCGCGCATCGCGATGATGACACGAATATGAAAACCAATCGTCAACGGCAATTGCTCGCCTCGCTTTGTCTGGTATGTTGCCTCCGGATTCACGGCCGGGCTCAGGCAGAGCTGCCGCATCTCGAAATAAGAGGAAACGTCACACAGTTGATGGTGGACGGCAAGCCCTTTCTGATCCTGGGTGGTGAGCTGCACAACTCTTCCTCATCGAGCCTGAGTTACATGAAGCCGATTTGGCCGCAGTTGGCGGCCATGCACCTCAACACGGTCCTGGCTCCGGTTTCCTGGGAGCTGATCGAGCCGGAGGAAGGCAAGTTCGACTTCACCACGGTTGACGGTCTCATCGATGACGCCAGAAAGAACAACCTTCGGCTGGTCTTTCTATGGTTCGGGAGCTGGAAGAATACCTATTCAAGCTACGTGCCCGAGTGGGTGAAGAGAAATCCTGAGCGCTTTCCTCGTGTGCGAACAAGCGACGGCAGGGGAACGGAACGTCTGTCTCCATTTGCCCAGGCCAATCAGCAGGCTGATGCTAGGGCCTTTGCCGTGCTGATGCGCCACGTCAGGGAAAAGGACCACGATATACACACGGTGATCATGATCCAAGTGGAGAATGAAGTGGGCGTAATCCCCGAGGCAAGGGATCACTCGGATATCGCGGACAAGGCCTTCAGAAGTCCCGTACCTGCACAGCTTTTGTCCCTTCTTCAGCAGCGGCCCAGTCCTGAACTTCGCGCAGTCATGGACGCAGGGGGAGACAAGCGCGCGGGCACGTGGGAAGAAGTTTTTGGTAAAAGGCCGTTGACAGAAGACCTGTTCATGGCCTGGCATTACGCGCGTTATGTCAATAGCGTGGCCGCGGCTGGAAAAGCCGAGTATCCACTGCCCATGTTCGTGAATGCCGCATTGATTCGGCCCAACTATCAGCCCGGACAATACAACAGTGGTGGACCGCTGCCGCACTCGCTCGACTTGTGGCGAGCCGGGGCGCCCGATGTAGATTTCTTCGCCCCCGATATCTACTTCGTTAACTTTGCGGAATGGGGCCAGAGATACCGTCGCGACTGGAATCCGCTGTTCGTTCCCGAAACGGTCCCTGGAATTACCGGGGCCGCCAACGCTTTCTACGCGGTCGGAGAGCTCCACGCAATTGGATTTTCTCCCTTCGCGATTGATGGCCTCGAGCGAGACAAGTCCAAAGAAGGGAGTTCCGAGCTGACTGCGAGCTATGCCGTCCTGACTCACCTTGCGCCTTTGATCCTGCAAGGGCAAACAGAGAACCGGATCGCCACCGTTCTTCTCGAAGGTCCAAGCCAGCGTGCCGGAAGGGTTTCTTTGGGAGATTACACCTTTACGGTTGAGCCGGCGACACCGGCTGACGCGGGCAAACGAGGCGCGGCGATGTTCTTGCAGGTCGGGCCGGAGGAATACATCGTCACCGGCTCCGGCAATCTGACAGTCGGGATTGCTGCTTCTCCGGGCTTATCAGGAGCACCTATCGCCGGAATCATCAGCGTCGATGAAGAGGTCATGGAAGATGGCCATTGGATGCGCAAGAGAAGGCTCAACGGAGACGAAAACGGCCAAGGCCAGGTGCTGCGGCTGGAAGATCCGCGGACGCCGGTGATTCTACGCGTCAAGTTGTACCGGTATCACTGATTGGCTGACTGAACGGGCCCTGCCCGGGGTATACATCACCGCTTCTTATACCAACTATAAAAATTTTGAATTTTTTTCTTGACGCGCGAACCTCAACGGCCATATAGTTCGGGCCGCAAATTAATGTGCCGTTAACGTTAACGTTAAGGCATTTTGCGAGGTTGGCCGAAACCCTCCAGGGGCGGCCGGCCTCGCCTTGGGGGACTGGGGGAACAACCTACCGGACTTTGCATGCGGCGAATTGACTTCACCAATACGCAGGTCGCATCGAGCGAAACCGCGCGCGACATCAATCGCGGGGTGGTACTGAACCTGATTCGTCGTCGCCAGCCGATTTCCCGGGCCGACCTTGCGCGGGTTTCCGGACTGCAGCGGAGCACAGTCTCCGTGATCACCGAGCAGTTGATCCAGGAACAGTGGGTGATCAACGGTCCTACCGGACGGCTTCCGCGAGGCAGACGCCCGACCTTCCTGCGGCTTAACGAACGGCGGGCAATTCTAGTGGCCGACGTACGCCCCGAGCACACCACCGTTGCGGTGGCTGACGTGAACGGCCGCTTCCTGGCGCAGGAAGCTGCTCCCACGCCATCGAATCCGCGAATCGCGGCCAACACACTCATATCCACATTCAAGCACCTGATGAAGTCGACGCCCGACCTGCTGTTCGAGGGGATCGGCATCAGCCTGCCCGGACGCGTCGATCATGCGACCCGGCGGGTCGTCTTTGCTCCCAATCTTAAATGGCGGGATTTTGATTTTCATGCAGCCATTGAAGCCGGGACCGGCATGCGCGTGGAACTTGAAAACGCCGCCAACGCCTGCGTCCTGGCGGAAGTCTGGTTCGGGAGCATGGATCGCGTACGGGATCTGGTAGTGCTGACGGTTTCGGAAGGAATCGGCACTGGCCTCTTCGTGAATGGTCATCTGAGCGGCGGCTCGAAGGGGATGGCTGGGGAATTCGGGCACGTGCCGCTCGATCCCGACGGCCCGGCTTGTGCCTGCGGACGCCGCGGTTGCTGGGAAGTCTTCGCCTCCAACCGTGCTGCCCTCCGCTACTACCTGGAGTCGCACCCGGAAAAGGAATGCGCAAGCTTTCAGGATTTGCTCGCGAGAGCCGAAGCCGGCGACAGCGCTGCGGTTCGAGCCTTGGAAAAGATGGCTCACGCCATCGGTCGCGGTCTGCGAATGATCGTTGCCGGCCTGGCTCCAGAAGAAATCGTCGTAGTTGGGGAACTGACCAGGCATTGGCAGCGCCTTGGTCCGGTGATCCAGGCGGAAGTCGGTACGGAAGCGTTAGTCGGTGATCCTCCCCGAGTAAGGCCGGCGGAGGGAAGTATGGCGCGTCTACGCGGGACAGTAGCACTTGTTCTGCAAAAACATTTTGGCCCCAGTGCGATTCCTTTCGAGGAACGGAAGGCCAGCGCTCTGGCGAAACGTGCGATAGCAGCGAATTGAGCGCTTATCGGCTCGGCCGGCGTTAACCGGTCTTGCCCGGGCGCAAGCAGGAAACGAGGAGGCTTTCATGTCGAATAAGATTCGGACCAAGCCGGCTGAGATAAAGATCGGCCGCGTGTCGGCAATCACATGCCTGGCGGTGCTGCTGTGGATGTTTCCTGTGGCAGTGCAGGCGCAAATGCTTTATGGCTCGCTCACGGGAAACGTCACCGATCAAAGCGGCGCAATCGTACCCGCAGCACGGGTTCAGGCCTTGAACGTGAAGACGGGCGTGCTGCGTGAGGTGATCGCGCAAGAAGGCGGGACATATCTGTTCACCGAACTCCTGCCTGGCGTTTACAAGGTCATCGTCACCGTCAAAGGCTTTGCTGCAGCCACGGTCGAAAATGTGCAGGTGGATGCGAATGCGGTCAGACGCGTCGATATGCAGCTCAAAGTGGGGACAGTCACCGAGATAGTGACGGTTACATCCACGGCGTCGTTGATGCAGACGGATCGAGCGGATGTCCACACCAACATCACGGCGCAGGAGATCCAGAATCTTCCCATCAGTTCCTCCGAAGGCCGAAGCTGGCAAGCGCTTTACAACATCATTCCCGGCGCCACTCCCACGGCGGAAGCAAACTCACAGGCCGGCAATCCGCAACGGGCCATGAACAGCAATGTAAACGGCGGATCAAACCAGACCAATAACACCCGCATTGACGGCGTGCAGAACGCTTATCCGTGGCTGCCGGCCAACATCGCGTACGTGCCTCCGGCCGATGCCATTGAAACCGTGAACGTGGTAACCAACTCGTTTGACGCGGAGCAGGGCATGGCTGGAGGGTTTGCGGCTAATGTGCAGATCAAGTCGGGAACCAATCAATTTCACGGCAGCGCTCACGAATTTCATACCGATACTTCGCTGCGGGCTGAGAACTACTTTCAGCCGCAGACGGTTCAGGATCCTGTAACCAAGCAATTGGTGCCCTTCAAGCCGCCCAAGGACATTCAAAACCAGTTCGGCTATACCTTCGGCGGACCCATCAGGAAGGACAAACTGTTTTTCTTCACCGATTTCGAGCGCACGACGGAGCGCAAACTCGCGACTGCTCTCGAAACGGTCCCCACCGATGCGCTTCGTACTGGTGATTTCTCGGCAACCGGAACCACGATCTTCGATCCGAACACCGGCGCCGCGAACGGCACCGGCCGTACCGCTTTCCTGAACAACCAGATCCCCGCTGGTCGAATCGATCCTGCCGCCCTGGCCATGATCCAGTTGATTCCCGAGCCGAATATTCCGGGTTTGCAGACAGGCAACTACTTTGCTACGGGCAATGCTCAGTTCAATCGCAACGATTGGGACACGAAGATCAACTACGTACCGAGCGAGAAGACGATGGTTTTCGGCCGGTATAGCATTTCCCAGAGTTACATCTTTGATCCTCCAGCCCTGGGAAAAGCCGAAGGCGATGCGACCAACGGCGGACAACTGGGCAACGCCAATTCGCGAATTCAGAACATCGGTCTGGGCGGAACCTACACCATCACTTCGAACATGCTGGTGGACGCGAATTTCGGATTCACCCGCCAGCGCATTGATGCTCAAGCCCTGGATCTGGGATCAAACTTTGGCCTGGATACCTTGCACATTCCTGGAACCAATGGTCCGGACCCACTGCAGGCCGGCATACCGGCGTTTCAGATCACCGGCTACTCCAACCTGGGCAATCCCAACACCGGCAATCCATTCCTCTTCCGAGACAACCAGTGGGTCAGCAATGCGAACTTGAACTGGGTCAAAGGTAAGCACGGCCTGCGCTTCGGAATCGAATACAACAGGAGCGGCATCAATCATTTCCAGCCCCAGGGAGGCCAATTCCAGACCGCGCGCGGCAGCTTTCAGTTCTCGGGCGGCCCCACCGCGTTGAGTGGCGGCGCTGCAGCAAATCAATTCAACTCTCTTGCGGAATTCCTGCTGGGACTGCCGTCTCGGGCAGGACAGGCGATACAGAACCAGAATCCGAACTCTCTCCGATGGTCACAGTGGTCTTTGTACGCGCGCGACCAGTGGCAGATACGGTCGAACCTCACGCTTACCTATGGCATTCGGTGGGAGCGTTATCCCTGGCCGACCAGCGACCACGGCGGCGTGCGCCTGCTGGATCCGACTACCATGAACGTTCTCATTGGCGGAAACGGTTCCGTTCCTCTGGATGAAAACTCAAAGATCGGTCCTGGGTTGTTCCTGCCCCGTCTGGGCCTGGCCTGGCGGCCTCTCAAGAACTCGGTGGTTCGCGCCGGCTACGGAATCAGCGCAGATCCGAATAACTGGCGCTTCTTCCGCAACGCGTTCCCGGCCGTGACGATATCGGACTTCAACGGGGCCAACAGTTTCACGCCAGTGGTGAGCCTGAATGGCACCAACGGGACATTGGCGCCCTACGGTACGCTTCCCACCGGCATTCCGGGTATTGCATTGCCGAACCTGTCGTCGGGAGTCATTCCGCTTCCTGCCGGCGTCGGCACCACCACTGCGGCTCAGGACTTCCGTCGTGGGTACACGCACTCGTTCAATTTGACGCTGGAGCACGAATTTGCGGGCTTTGTGGCCGATGCGGGTTATGTTGGGTCTCGCAGCATCCGCCCGCTGGCAAACATCAACATCAATCCCAGCCCGGTGGGCACCAATAATGCCGGACGCATACTTAATGCCCAGTTTGGCAAAAACTGGCCTGACATCAACGAACTGGTTCCTTTTGCCAATGCCTACTATGACTCATTGCAGACCACGCTCACGCGGAGATTCAAGGGCAACACCTTTGTCGGGGTGGCCTATACGTGGTCCAAAGCGATAGACTTCACCGACGACGAAGAATTGAACTTCCTGCTTTTTCCATTCCCGGCGTATGCGCAAAAAGCGAGAGGTCTTGCGAGTTTTGACCGCACTCACAACCTGCGCTTCTACGGGACGTATGATTTGCCCTTCGGACGCGGTCAACTCTGGGCGACAAGCGGAGTTCTGAATCAGATTTTCGGTGGCTGGCAGACCAACTGGATCCTTAGTAAAGTCAGCGGTTCGCCGTTCACCATCACTGCTCCCAATGGCACGTTCGGAGCCGCCGGAAGCACAGAGACAGCCAACCAGAGCGGTCCTGTCAGAATTCTCGGCGCTACCCCACGGGCCGGCTGTAAGACTGGTGACCCTACCTGCTCCTATTTCGATGCCAGCGTTTTTTCCGCACCTGTGGGTCCGGTGTTCGGCAACGTTGGACGTGACACGGTACGCGGCCCCGGTTTTTTCAACCTCGATATGAGTTTGTTCCGGAACTTCAAGATGACTGAACGGCTTGGCCTGCAATGCAGGGCGGAAGCGTTCGGCTTGACCAACACCCCGCATTTCAACAATCCGACGGCGGGGTTCCAGAGCAACGGTGTTGGTAACTTCGGCGCCATCACGGGCAGCAGCGGCCAGCGCACGGTTTGGCTGGCTGTAAAGCTCCTGTTCTGACGCCATGCAACCGGCGGCTTCCCGCAAGCAACCCTCCTTTTGCAGGAAGCCGCTTTTTTGGTTGGACAGCAAAAGGCACGCTCCGCGTTCGGACGATGTTACTAGTGAGTCGTCACGCGATCAGGGTTTCGTTTTTTCATGGTGCGCAAAAAAGTTGGCGTGTCGCTCACGGTAGCATGGTTGCTCGTCGCCGTACCCACGACGTTAGGGCAGGCTCCACCTCGTTGGGTTGGTTCATGGGCGGCATCGCAACAATTGGTTGAGGGGAACATTGCTCTCAGCGACGGTGATCTGACTCTGCGCCAAGTCGTCCATGTGTCGATTGGCGGCGACCGCATTCGGGTGCATGTGTCGAACCGGTTCGGCGCTACGCCCTTGCAGTTGTCTTCGGTCCACGTTGCCAAAGCGATTTCCCCGGCATCACCGGCAATTGTCGTCGCTTCTGACCAGTCGCTCACGTTCTCGGGAAACAAGGATGTGACAATTCCGGCAGGCGCCGACTATGTTTCCGATCCAGTTGCGTTTTCCCTGGCAGCGTTGTCGGATCTGGCAGTCACGATCCGCATCGCCAGGTGGCCATCACAAGCAACCGGCCACTCCGGCTCTCGTGCGACCTCGTTTGCGGCTCAAGGCGATCTGCTATCTGCAGCGGATATGCCTGGCGCGACGAAAATCGAGCATTGGTATTTCATTTCTGGGATTGACGCGGATTCCCAAGGTGCGGCAATCGTAGTTCTGGGCGATTCCATTACTGATGGCCACGGCGCAACTACCGGCAAGAACGAGCGCTGGACTGACTTCCTGGCGCGGCGGCTGCAAACAGCTCCCTCGACGCGTTCGATTGGAGTTCTTAACCAGGGCATCGGTGGCAATCGTCTGTTGCTCGATGGGATAGGGCCAAACGCCCTGGCTCGCTTCGATCGTGATGTGCTGCTTCAGAGCGGGATACGCTACCTGATCGTCCTGGAAGGCATTAACGACATCGGCATGCTGACCCGCGACGGTGACGTACCTGCTGCGGAGCATGAGGCGCTTGTCCATCGAATACTCGGCGTCTACGAGCAGATGGTTGCGCGAGCGCATACTCACGGCATCGAGGTGATCGGTGCGACGATTCTCCCCTTCATCGGCTCGTCGTATTACCACCCCGGAGCTGCCAATGAGGCAGACCGTCAGGCGGTGAACCGCTGGATCCGGACTCCCGGCCACTTCGACGCTGTAATTGACTTCGACCAAGTAACGCGTGATCACGAACATCCTGATCGCCTGCTTCCTGCGTTCGATTTTGGCGATCACCTTCACCCTTCACCGGAGGGGTATTCCGCGATGGCGGCTTCTGTACCCCTTTCCCTGTTCGCGGCCGGTTCGGCGTCCACGGCCGCGAGCAGGAGCATCGCCATTACCTTTGATGATCTCCCCGAACATGGTCCTATTCCGCCCGATGAAACCCGCATACAAGTAGTGGCAAAGATCCTCGCCGCGCTGCGTGACGCCCATGTGCCCGAAGCTTACGGTTTTATCAACGGACAACATCTGGATCAGGAGCCGAAGGACGCACTCGTATTGCAGGCATGGCGCGAGGCCGGGTATCCGCTGGGCAATCACACCTGGTCCCACATGGACCTGAATCAAACCGCGCTCGAAAATTTCGAAGCAGACATAATGCGCAACGAACCAATTCTCAGCGCGTGGATGCGGGACCAGGACTGGCACTGGTTACGCTTCCCGTTTCTTTCTCAGGGCGACACGCCGGCAAAACTTGCTGGTGTGAGAGCGTTCCTTGCCGGGCACGATTACAAAGTCGCTGCCGTCACCCTGAGCTTTGCCGACTATCGATGGAATGAGCCTTATGTCCGTTGCCGTGCGAAAGGCGACAACAGGGCGATTGGAGTCCTCGAAAAGAGCTATCTGGCCGCTGCCGAACAAAGCATTTCGTACTCCGCGGATCTTTCAAAGCGGTTGTACGGCCGGGAGATCCCTTTTGTCCTCCTGATGCACATCGGCGCCTTCGACGCCGAAATGTTACCCCGGCTTCTCAAGCTGTATCAAGCAGGCGGCTTCAGATTTGTGACTCTTCGAGAAGCGGAGAACGACGAGTTCTACCGGCTGGACACAGATCTGCGTGAGCGTCCGGGGACGGATACCTTGGAGGGAGCCATGGCGCAGCGCCATTTGCCATTGCCTGCCCGAGGAGCGCCGGCAGTCGAGCTCGATGCGCTGTGTCGTTGACCATGGCACGATCAGCTGTGATTTGTGCAAGGTAGACTAATCACTCGTCGAGACGGCAGCGCAATTAAGATGTTTCTTGGACTTAGGTTTTTTATCGAGGGCTCGCTGCATGGGGTATCCTGCACTGGATCTGGCGTCAAAAACAGCAGTGGTTATCGGCGGAACTTCCGGAATTGGTTTGACTCTGGCCGAAGGGCTCGCACAAGCTGGCGCCGATGTCGTCGCGACTGGGCGTCGCAGACAACTGGTGGAATGTGCGACTGACAAGATAAGGCGGCTTGGGCGCAGATCGGTTTCCATCCCGTGTGACGTGACCGACCGCGGCAGTATCGAAGAGCTGCAGCGGCGCGTTTGTGCTGAGCTCGGACATGTCGATATTCTCGTGAATTCTGCCGGAATGACCCGCCGCACTCCATTTCTCGATATCGCTGAGGCCCAGTGGAATGCGGTTATGGACGTGAATCTTAACGGCACGCTGCGGGCATGCCAGGTATTCGGCAGAGAAATGGTCAGACGAGGATATGGACGCATCATTAATATTGCTTCGCTGGCATCTTTTGTTGGATTCTTGGAAGTAACGGCCTATGCTGCGAGCAAAGCGGCGGTAGCGGCCTTGACGAAATCCTTGGCGGTCGAATGGTCTGGGCGCGGCGTGTGCGTGAACGCGATCGCTCCTGGAGTCTTCCAAACCGATTTGAACGCAGGTCTGTTGAACGGCACCAAACGTTCCGAAGAGCTGCTTCTGCGAACTCCTATGCGGCGCTTCGGGCGGGTCGAGGAGCTTGTTGGCGCGTGTGTGTTCCTGGCCTCCGATGCAGCAGGGTTTGTAACCGGCCACGTGCTCGTCGTGGACGGCGGATTTCTCGCTAGCGGTGTGAATCAATGATGGGTTCGCGGGAAAGCATGGTTGTGTTTTCTTGGTGCTGGCGTCGAAAATATAAGAATTCGTTCTATGGCATTCATCAACGATAACTTCCTGTTGCAGACGAAAACCGCGCAACGCCTGTATCACTCCTATGCCGCGGATCAACCTATTCTGGACTACCATTGCCACCTTTCCGCACGCGAAATCGCAGCGAATCGCCGGTTCAACAACCTGTATGAAATCTGGCTGGAAGGCGATCACTATAAGTGGCGCGCCATGCGCAACGATGGCGTACCGGAACTCTATTGCACAGGTGCGGCCGCTCCGTATGACAAATATCTCGCCTGGGCGCGCACCGTTCCTGCAACGTTGCGGAACTCCCTCTATCATTGGACGCACCTGGAACTGAAGCGCTATTTCGGAATCGATGACCTGTTGGACGAAAGCACGGCCGCTCGTATTTGGGAACGCGCGAATGAAGTGTTGCAGAACGAGGACTCTGATGTCCGCGGCATACTGTCTCGTTTCAACGTTCGCCTGATATGCACTTCGGATGATCCAACTGACAGCCTCGAACATCACCTGAGTATCGCGGAATCCAAACTGGAGACAGCGGTCTACCCCACCTTTCGGCCGGACGGGGCGCTCAGGACCTCGGATCCGCAGGCTTTCAATCTTTGGGTCGATCGCCTGGCAGCGGGCTCGAACATCCACATTACGAATGTCAATGATTTTCGCGATGCTCTGGCTAAACGTCACGGTGACTTTCACGAAGTGGGATGCCGGTTATCCGACCACGGGCTCAACCGGTGCTATGCGGACGCCTGCACTGAAGATCAAGCCAGTGTCCTTTTTTCTCGGTTGCGTTCCGGGAGACCCATAGACCAGTCCGAATCGGAGGGTTTTGCCGGTTTCTTGATGCTGTTCTTTGGTCGTCTTGACGCAGAAAAGGGCTGGACCAAGCAATTGCATCTGGGTGCAAACCGCGATGTAAACGCACCAATGGTTGCGCGAGCCGGCGGGAGCGCCGGTTTCGATGCGGTCGGGGATTGGCCGCAAGGACACGGGTTGACTTCGTATCTTTCTCAGCTTGAAAAAGAAGCAGCCCTTCCTAAGATCATCCTCTACAATTCCAATCCCGCGGATAATTATGTCTTCGCCACGATTGCCGGAAACTTTCACGAGGATGGCGTTGGCGCCAAAGTCCAGTTCGGCAGCGCGTGGTGGTTCCTGGACCAGAAAGAGGGCATGGAATTACAGCTGAACGCATTGTCCAGCGCCGGCCTTCTCAGCCGCTTTATCGGCATGGTCACTGATTCCAGATCGTTCATGTCATTTCCAAGACACGAGTATTTCCGGCGCATACTCTGCAATCTGATTGGCGGCGATATCGAAAATGGATTGCTGCCTGACGACGAACGAATGGCAGGAAGATTGATCAGTGACATATGCGCGAACAACGCTGCTTCTTATTTAGGCCTCAGGTTCGCGGCCAAGCGTGAGCCGGCGGCAGGCGCTGCTCAGCGAACTGCGGCAGAGAGATAGTGAACGTCCGCGAGTGGAACTCCGCCGGACCGGCACCAAGCATGGTGAGGTGAGCCACCACGGCACAAGCAGCCGTATTCACACGGACTACTCTGCTTTTGGCGCAAACGCTTGCTTCCAAAACCACACCCAGAGAACATCGACGATCGCGTTGTTATCAGGTGCGTTGCTCTCGCGCAATCGTAACCGACTCGAAGATTCCCTCTTCTTATGCTTGTTATGCCGCTTTGGGTAATTTCCCCTGTGGGGTTAGCTTGTCCACGATGGTCGGTAAGATCCGAGATAAGGCAGAGGTCGCCTGGGAATGAGACACCCCTGCACGGCTGGCCAATTGATTGACGCGATCTTCTCCTACCAATCCCGCCACTTGCGATTCAGCGATCGGCTGGTTGGCGCCATTGCCGATCCAGGACTGCACGATGTGGCCGAGCCCGTGTGCTTGGGCGTTCTGATGCAGACTGGATATCTCATTGTGATTGCCAAACATCTGCAGCGCGCTCTGCACCAGCGATGAATGCTGTTCCTTACTCACGTCCGGGTGTTTCTCTGTTGAACCTATGATGGTATCGAGAATACTCATTGTTTCTTCTCCTTTCCGACTTTTTGCCGGGCGATACTTTCCTGTTCTGCACGGTTTCCGCCATGTACCTCACCCGCTTTGTCTCGTCACAACAGTGGTCGTTCTTAGTTGTCAGGCACAACACACTGATCTGCGGGAGAGTGTTTCCGAATGGATTTCATGGGCGGAATTCCCGAAGCGAGGCCCGTGCCTTAAAGAGATGATTCGAGGAGGGAGGACGTTGGCCTTTTTGGTGGCACTATTGGGCTTCATTGGATAGAGAGTAGCGGAGCTAATCTGGTTTGCATGGAGTAGCTCGATACGTAGGCCAGCTGTCCTTGTTCAAGGCATGAATCCCGTCACCATCTTTAGTGACTGTGCTGTTTCAATTTGAAATCGTTCTCCGAAAATTCACCAGGATTCTGTTGCCTTTCCAACTCTGGGCATGTTTTACTAGCGCTCGTAGTTGGTTTCACGGGTCACTTGAATTGTGTACGGATGATTTCTGCTTCTGGGAATTGTCGTTAAGTTAGGCATTACTTTGCCGGGCTCGTACTTTCCGCCTCTCTCCAATCCGGCGGCGGGTCTGTAATCCCGTTTTCCGCTCCTGTGTATTCGGGCGCGGTAACCCACACTCCTAAATAGGACTACGTCTGCCCGCAACTGCAGCGTAAGGACGCGGCGGTACAGCGTCAACGCTATCCGTGTGCTCACGGCCCTGCAACGCGATCAGCGGTGTCCTCTCAAGATCCTTCGCTTCGTAATTCAAACACCTCGGGAACGCAGCATGTTTCGCCGGGTGCAATACACGTGTGTCCAAAATTTCGGGAGGCAGTGCCATGAAAAAAAACAACGATCCGACGCTTTCAGCCGACAACCAAACTTCGCCCGCGAATGAGAACTCGCGTAGCATTGTTGCAGCAACCAACGGAGACACTACAAATCCACTCACCCAACCCAGCAGGCGTGGTTTCCTGAAGACCGCGGGCATTGGAGCAGCGGCGATCACGGCCGGCACTCTTCTTCCCGGCGCGCTTGTTGAGAAAGCAGCCGCAGTGGAGATTTCTCCATTCGTGAATCAGCCCAGGCATCGTGCACAAGATCTCGCCAAGCTGCGCCAGAATTTAGGCAAAGCGGCCGCGGATGCATTGGTCGCGGCGGAGCCTCATCCGACCAATGGGGATGAAGAAGCTTATGCCGGCTCGCATTTTGAAGGTAACTTCTCCAAGACCTTGCCGCTCGACAACAACGGGTTACCCAATCCCAACGATTACAAACTTCTCATGGCGGCTGCCGCGGCCGGAACGCAAGCAGCCTGGGACGCGGTTCCCGCCGGCGGCAATGGACAATTGGCCGGCCCACTGAGCCCCTTGGTTCTGCAGATCGAGGGCAGCGATTCTCCCGTTGCAGCAACGCCGTTTGTGCCGCCATCGATCAGGAGCGCAGGTGGAGCCGCCGAAATGGTGGAACTCTACTGGGAGGCTTATCTGCGCGATGTGCCTTTCATTGATTACGGAACGAATCCGCTGGTCGCGCAAGCTGCGGCCGATATGAGCCGGCTCTCCGGGTTCGGCGGTCCCACACCGGTCACTCCACAGAATCTCTTCCGTTTTCCCTTCATCGGCGCAACTGATGGTCCGTTGGTCTCGCAGATTCTCTTTCAGAGCCAGCGAATCGACGGCGCTGACTATGTGCCCCGGGTGCATACTCGCGCCCAGGTCGCTGACCCCAACACCGGACAGGTGCTAACAGGGCCGGGAACGGGCGTTGATTTCATGACCAACCTGTCCGAATACGTTTTTGTCGAGCGCGGCAATGGAGCGTTATCGCCAAACGTACTGGACCCAACACCGCGATTCGTTCGCAGCGTCCGCGATCTCGGCAATCTCGCCGCTTCGGACGCGATCTACTCGATCTACTTCCGCGCGTCCCTCATTCTTTCCGCCCTGGGCGTCCGCTTCAGCTCCAACAGCCCTTACCAAAATGACACCAGAATCGGTTCTTTCAGTACCTTCAGTACCTCGTGGCTGAACGGCCTGTTGGGTAATGTTCACAAAGCAGAAGCGCATGCGTTCTATCACAAGTGGTATGTGCACAGAAAAATCCGGCCGGAACAGTTCGCCAATCTGGTGGATGGAGTTCTTACCAACCGCTTCACGCTGGATCCCGCACTGCATCCCGACTTGCTCAATTCTTCCGTGTTGCCGCTCATTTTCGAGCGCAATCGTCAACTCAATGTGAAGCGTGGACTTGGAACCACCGGAAGCTTTCTGTGTCCGCAGGAGCTCAATGGCGGATCGCCTTCACATCCGTCCTCACCGGCAGGCCACGCTTTTACAGCCGGCGCCTGCGTCACCCTGCTAAAAGCCGGCTTCGAAGTGGGCACGCCGGACAATCCGAAACCCTGGCCGGTTCAGCCGGTAATCGCTTCCGAAGATGGACTGAGCCTGGTCAACACGGCAGATACAGATCTAACGGTCCTCGGCGAACTTAATAAGCTTGCAGCCAATATCAGCGAAGGCCGCAACATGTCCGGAATCCACTGGCGCGTCTCCGACAACATGAACGGAATGTTCATGGGCGAAAGCGTCGCCATCAGTGTTCTTGAAGAACATGCCAACACCTATCCTGAAAGCTTTAGCGGGTTCACCCTGACTAAGTTCGACGGGACCACAGTTACCATCGGCGGAAACGTCTAGCTCAGCGCCCACGCAGGGGCTGGCCTCACTTTATGCAGGCCAGCCCTGGCGCTGGACGTGACATGCACATGAGTTTCGGGGTATCCTTGCCAAGGTGATCGCTTTTCCATCCTGAATTGTTCGGAGAGGTGGCCGAGTGGCTGAAGGCGGCGGTTTGCTAAACCGTTATAGGGGCTAACACCTCTATCGGGGGTTCGAATCCCCCCCTCTCCGCCAGAATTTCTTCTCCTTTTAAATACCTCACTTGTGCCTGGGGATGTTTCACCGTAGACTCGCAATCGTGGACGCAAAGCCACTGCGAACGTCTGTCCTTCTCACGCTTGTCATGCTCTTCGTTCCGCCTACCCTTGCATCAGCTCCTGCGGCCACGGGCCATTTTGAGGTGTATTGCGATGGTGTTGGAATCTTCCTGACCAAAATCGACGGTGCGCCCGCGTCGGGGAAGCTCGTTTTGTTTTCCGAACTGGGTTTTCCCCCTGGCACAGCGGGCGGCGCTTACGTTGGACAGGGGCAGTGGTCCGCAATCTACGTTTTTCCTGACGGATGCGTACCTGACGGCAAGTGCAAGAGCATCGGCGACGGCAAAGTATGGATAGACGGTACCGAAATCAGCGCGGGCAAATACATCCCAGGCAAATACGAAATCAATTTAAATGGCAGGCGCCTTGCAGGCACCTTCCGTGCAAAACGACGCGTCAGAAAGCGCCCGTTGAGACTGTGCATGTGAACAATCAGGTCAACGGGCAAACCAGAAAGAGTCGACAGAATCAGATATTGTCTTCAGTCGTCCGCTTTCAAGCTTTCTGTCTGCTCGACCCCCGCCTTCTTCAGTTCCGCCATGAATGTAATTGGATCCACTGCATTGCCCAGGAAGTGCACGCCGTGGCGGATGTGCCTGCGTTCAGCAATCATGCGGGCGGTAATCGCCGGCACCAGTCCGTTGATCCAATAGTCGCGACGGTCTCTATACGCGACCTGAGCAGTGAAGACGTATCTTCGTCCTTGCGACAGTCCGTTCACTTGAGCCAGGGCGAACCCATCCACTGGCAGCCGGTTTCTGCGAAACATATTTCGAACCAGTCGCACTGAGAATCGTTCCGGCAACGGCAATAGAGCAATCAGAACGGCTGCCGCAGCGGTGCGAAAGCCCGAGAGGTACGAATAGGTGAAGACGTCACAATCAGCGAGCTGGCGGCCGATTGTGTCCTGCTCTGGGACGGAGACGAGGCTGAAACGGCCCGCACCGATCGGATGGCCAAGATCCACCTTGCGCGATGCCACTGCCATTCTCGCGCGACTCCACTTTCCCCGGTGGAAGTAGCCCGGACGCCGGAGCGCTGCCTGGCGTAGATACCAGACAGCATCCCGTAAAGCATTCTCTGACCATTCGCCACTGTCGCCGAAGTACACGGTCAGGGACTCGATCGTATCCATTTTGGTCCGCGCCTGCGCGTTGGCGTAAAGAGGCACGAGTTCTGTGATCCCCGGCATCCAGCCGGCCGAGACAACGAAGGATAGACTCGCGTCGGTAATTTCCTGCGCCTGCGAAGCCAGTCGCTGCGCCACAAAGCTCAGGCCGGCTACGTCAACATAGTGGCACCGGTTTCTCCATGCCGCTTGTGCAACGCGGTCCTGCGTGACCGAAACCGGTCCGGCACAATTAACGATGATGGAACATCGGCCGCAGAAGTCATGGAGAGACCGCGCATCCAGCGCATTGACGCGGGCCCCGGAAACCCGATCACCGAGCTCTGCCGCTGAACTTGTTGCTTTATTCAGGTCGCGTCCACCAATCAGAATGGTGCCATCGCCGGAACGCAGGAGTTCAGTCACCACAACGCTTCCAGTCGCGCCGTACCCGCCGACGACTCCGAAAGTATGCGTGCGTTCCATTCGCTGATCGATTGTACTGAATCACTTTCAGGTGTTCCTGGGGCGTAGCGTAGAAAAAAGATGACGAGCTGATTGGTTTAGGGTGGGACCAATGGCGCGAATCGGCTTGAGCGCGAAGATAGCACCGCGAACCGCATTCACCCGGCAGCGTTTCGTAGTAGAATCCGAAGCCCTGTACCGGTTTGGGAAATTCTATGCATGCAACCGCTCTCGCCCTCTTTCTTGAATTCCTCAGCACTTCAACTGCGATGTGCATCGCCGGCGCCGCGCTTTTCCTGATCGGCGGATGGGCCGCGAAAGACGACGTGGCCTCGGCTCGCGGCCTGGACAAGATCGTGGCCCTGGCCAACTTGTGCTACGCGGTTCCGCTCGCGGTCTTCGGCACGCTGCATTTCTTCGATGCACAGGACCTGGTGACAATGGTGCCACGCTACATGCCGGGGCGTATGTTCTGGGTCTATTTCGTCGGCTGCGCGCTTATCGCTGCCGCCTTGAGCATCGCCACCAAAATTGCCGTGCGCTGGTCCGGCCTGCTGGTCGGGATCATGATGTTCATGTTTGTCGGAATGCTCTATCTCCCCTTCGCCCTGCAGCACATGCACGCCCCAAACATCCGGTTTACCTGGACCATCGTCTTCCGCGAGAGTTCGTTCGGCGGCGCCGGCTGGGTTCTTGCCGGCATGGCCAAAGACGGATGGCGCGGTCCCGCCAATCGGGGTCCCCAACACGCGGGGTTTTCGCGAGTTGGGGCAGTGAAGACCACGCTGATCACCGTGGGGCGCATTCTCATCGCCTTGGCTGCGCTGTTCTTTGGCGTTCAGCACTTTCTGCACCCCATGGGGCTTCCCGGAGTGCCACTGCGAAGAGAGATGCCGGCCTGGGTTCCGCTGCGCGCGCTCATCGACTATGTCACCGGTGCCGCCCTTCTCGCTGCCGGCCTAAGCATTCTGCTGAACTGGAAAGCACGGATCGTGGCCGCCGTCGCCGGCGGCTGGATTTTGCTGACCATCCTGGTCATCTATATACCGGTCATGATCGGAGCGCTCGCCAACCCGAACCTCGCGGTCAAGATCGAAGGGATCAACTACTTTGCCGACACGCTGTTCTTTGCCGGGGTGATTCTCGCGGCGGCCAGCGCTGCGCCGCGAGCCGCTGAAGTGCCCGAGCGTGTTCAGAGAACGGCGGGTGCCGAGGCGGCGGCGAAACCGTGATCGTAGGCGGACCGAATCTGGGAAGGCGCATCCATTCCGCCGGAACATCGCATCGGTGAAGGCTGCCGAGAAGATGAGCTCTTAATAAAGGTCGAACAACTCGCCCGGTTTAACCTTCAGCGCGCGGGCCAGTCTCAGAATGTTATCGATGCAAACATTCTGCTTCCCGCGCTCCACCTCACCGACGAAATTGCGGTTAGCCTTGATCATCTGACAGAGCTTTTCCTGGGAAAGCCCGCGCGCCGTGCGCAATGCACGCAGGCGTTCGCCGAAAGGTGAGCGGGAATCCACGGACTAAGAATCGTGCGCCGAACCATAAGAAATCTACACCGATATAACATGACATGTTATATCGTGTGATACCATATCCGGTCAATGGGGATCACCTATGTCGCGTGTTTTGTCGGAGACGAGGGCATCTGGTCCTGCGGACACGATCACGCAACTGTCCGCGAAGCGATGCTATGTCTTGTTCCGGATGGCAGGGGCTTTATCCGGGCGCATGACGATGGTCTCTTCCGGTCGCTCGATCCTGCGGAATTCATAGATTTTCTGGAGTCGTTGGCGGAAATGCCTTGGTCTTCGCGCAATAAGGCCCGAGGCGATTCTCCGGCGCCATAGGGAAGGAGCGCCGACAGGCGCGGGAGTACTATGAAGAGGCTCTCCCGCGCCTTTTCTGATTTCGGTGATTTGCAGGCGACAAGCTCCGCCGCCATGCCCACGGTTACCTTCGTTCCTGACCTTCAGAAAGTACCGATCCAGAGTCCCCGCATGGTAAAGATTGTTGAGCGCTTCACCGCTACAACTTCTTGACGGATCTGTCTCCCGGACAACCTGTTGGCACTGGCCAATTTTCCGGAATCAACCGGTAATTCGGGTGGGAGTGTGATGGGCCAATTCAGGTTATCGCTTTCAATCGCTGTTCTCTGCGGGCTTACCGCTTGTGGCGGCTCCAGCCGTTTAAACGCCGGCATGTCTTCCAACAACCTCGCCGCGGCTGCCAACCAAGGCTCGGGGATCACGCTGGTATCGAAGAAGACTGAGACAGCCACAGCCACCGCGGATACTCATATCACCGCGGCTCTCTCGAACGAGAAGCTGATTGCCCTCACCTTTGACGACGGTCCGCGTCCCTATGTTCTGTTCGGCAGCAAAGGCGAACATCACGCTCCGGCCCTGGCGGATGTCCTGGAGAACAACGGAGTCAAAGCGACGTTCTTCGTCGTCGGTTGGCGGCTGACGCCCAAAACATGGGGCGAGCCGCGGCATGAAGAAAATATCGGTATGACCTGCGTTGACGCAGCCGAGCAGCTGATACGGCGCGGCCACGAGCTGGAAGACCACACCTATAGCCATCTGGAGCTGCGCAGCGCCGAGAAGAAGAACGGCGAGCCGTGGGTCCTGCACGACGTGGACCGCGGTGCAGAAGCAATCAAGGCAGTCACCGGAACACAGCCCCGTTACGTCCGTCCACCGGACTGGATCATCACCAGCGATGCGCGGCGCGATCTCGAACACCGGGGCTATCGCCTGCTGACTATCTCATCGGAGAACCCGGTGGCGCTGCGCGACGTGAACTCGCTCGATTATCTGTGCGCCGGCAAGGCAGCCGGATGTCCTAAGCCTTCTCTGGCCGAAGCCGTGTTGAAGCAGGTGCAGCAGCGGGAAAAGAAAGGGACTTTCACCCACATCCTGGCCTTCCATGAGCTCTCAACCACCGCTGCCATCATGCCCCAGCTGATTGCCGAGCTCAAAGCACGCGGCTACCGGTTCGTTACTCTCAGTGAATATATGAGCCTGGTCGCGCCGAAGTCGGGTGAGACCCTGAAACGGCAGGCTTCGGCCGCAATGGGCGCCGCCGCTGACGCCAGGTAAACACCTCCCATCGTGAAAACCTTCATAATTTATGTAGCTTGAAAAACTCCACAATCGCTGACGCGGCCCATGGTGGGAAGCTATGGCCGTCGTTGTGGATACACGTCACCACCGGGGTCCCACTCGGAGAGGGGTAGAACGTGCAACCGGCTCCACAGGGCTGGCCGGGGGCTGTGGTGTTGTTGATCTGGCGTGCAAGGTCCATCGATCGTTGCTGATCGCTGAAGGGCAATGAGGGATCGTTTTGCCCACCAATGATTAGCGCAGCGCGGGCCGTCCGGAGACGCTCACTCGTATCAAGCTTGCCGGCAACAAGAGCGAATGCCGCCAGTAATTTTCCCCGTTCCGCCCATAGCAGGTAACTGAAGCTGGCGCCGTTGGAGAATCCGGCGGCATAAATCCGACGGTCGTCTACCGGAAATTTTTGGCGCAGGCTGGCCAGCATTACATCGAAGAACCTCAGGTCCCGATCGTTCATTCCCTCCTGCCCGGCCCGCCCTGCCAACCGGCGTTGAAGTCCCACGGATCGGGCAACCCTTGTGGAAAGACAACAATAGCTTCTGGCCACAACGTCTCCAGGTGGCCGGCTCGCGCCGCATTCTGCATCGTGTCGCCATGTCCGTGAAAGGCAAAGAGCAGCGGAACCATGTGGGCCTTGGCGGCGGAGAGCTGCGCAGGGGCAAACACGAGCGCCTGGCGTTGTGTGCCGTCGACCGTCCAATTCATGAGGGTTTGCGCGCATAACGCAAGTGTGAAACCAGGCAGAATGATCGCAAGAAGAATTAGGCGATGCCTCATGTCAAATCGTTCTCGTTTGGGCGATCATTCGACTTCAAGCCCCGTTCTTGCCGGGTGGCCCGCCCTTCGCCGCTTCTGACGAAGGGTGGGAAGTAGAAATCACCCGGATGAAGGTTAGTGCTGGTTCCCGTCGTGATCGTGATCGTCACGGTCCGGGATCTGGCCGCGTAGCTCGCCAGTAGGCTGTGCCTTGGTGTGCACAACAACGTAACCTGCGCCGGCATCGATGAAACGCACCACCGCGTCAAAGTCTCCTGGTGAGATCCCCTGGGTTCCGGCAGGGGGTGGTGGGAATTGATTGCCGAAAGGAATATAAACCACATCGCCTGCATGCAGCGTTCCCGTCACTGTTCCTTCGCGAGTGCCGGGACAAAGCGGGGCAGGTGTGGCCGAGGCTGGAGTATTCCCGGCATTCGTACACAGAAAGAGGACGATACCGCCGTTGCTGCCTGGGCGGCTGAAGTGGATATGCGACTGAATAATGTCGCCTTCCAGGTTGGTGTAGTTGAGCACGTATTCGATGGTCTTGTTAACCCGGTCCACCTTGGCCCGGAACGTGGCGCTTCCCCCGGTGGACTGGGACGAAACAACCTGAAAACCGTCGCACTTGGCATGGATCTCCTGTGCGGTAGTGGCGACGGGCAAAGCAGCAACTCCGACGACCGCAACGGCCGCCAGGGACTTCAGCATAGCGTTCATGCAATTCCTCCTACTTGCAACGCGAGCCAAGCGCTCTCGCGGAGTTTTCGGTTCGCGTCTTGTTGCAACCGCGCAAAACTATAATGAAGATCACGGGTTTCTTTCAACTCCTGTCCCCTTTTGAACCGTGAAATTCCTGTTAAGGGGGAACGAACCTCACAAAAAGGAGTAAGGAAGTGTCACGCAAGTTGCTGTCCCGGCATTGCTTTCACTTCGCGTGCCGAGAAAAAATGAAGGGGCTTGCCATTCGCGCAACGTCGCGTATGTATAGGCAAAAACTTCAGATCATCTGCCAAAGGGTTGCATAGGCCTTTCCCCTTCGCCGCTATACCTTCACAAAAATCTTCTTCCGGTACAGCCCCCACGCCACCAGGACCCAAAGCGCCGTGAAGGAAATAGAAAAGAGCAGTGAAGCGTTAGCCGGTTGAGCCAGTGGGGCAAACCAGTGATTGTAGACCCAGGCTTGTACCTCGATCGAGCGTGTTCCATCCAGCACCTTGATCGTGATCCACTCCTTAGCGAAGAACGTGGAAAGGGCGTAAATCAGGATCGCATTCGATCCCAGCCACAGATACGGTTTGGCCCACAGGCGCCAGCCGCGCATCTCGATCAGCCACCAGCACAGCGCCAGTGTCAGGCAGGCTGCTCCCGCAGTAAACAGGACGTAGGAACTGGTCCACAGCGGCTTGTAGATGGGAAACCACGGATGCCATGCATAACCGGCGATGACGCCTACAACCCCGGCAAAAGCCAAGCCACGCAGTTTGCGCGACAAACTCGCTGAGCCTTGCAAAAACTTTCCGCATAGCGTCCCCAACAGTGTGGTTGCGATCGCGGGCAGGGTGCTCAGCAATCCTTCCGGATCGAAGTCGTGGCGGTAGAGGTGGCCGAGCATCACCTTGCGATCGAGCCAACCCGCCAGGCTGCAATGCTGCGTCATCCATCCTGCGTGATCGCATCCCGGCACGGGTACCAGCCGCATCACCGCGTAATAGCCCACCAGCAGTGCGGCCGTCCACACAATCCGGCCCCGCGTTCCAGTCCACAGCGTGATCACCGACGCACATAGATAGACCACCGCGATCCTCTGCAGAACGCCCGGATAACGCATGTTCGCAAAGTGGAAGAATGGCAGAATGCGAATGGCGTAGCCGATCAGCAGAATGAGCGCGCTTCGCCGTGCGACATGCCTCAGCAGGGTTCCGCGAGAGTCGCCTTGTGCCCGCCGCGCCGTGAACGATAGCACCATCGACGCGCCAACGATGAACAGAAAAAACGGAAAGATCAGATCGGTCGGCGTCCAGCCGTTTGCGTCCACCCACCACTTTCCTGGATACCAGCCTGCCGGGTGCGCGCTCGCCAGCTCATCGGCGTGTCCCAGCGGCCAGTAAGCAGCCTCAGAGCCGGGATCGTTCACCAAAATCATGCCGGCGATCGTAAGCCCGCGGAAAACGTCCAGAGATTCAAGCCGCGGCCGTGCTTTCAGAGCCATTTCCTGGGCCGGCGCCGCCGGGGCCCTGGTGATCGTGGTGTCGATAGAGGTTGCCATCGCTAGCGTGGATACTGGCACGGTATCTTGTGCTTGGCAAGCTCGAAAAGTAGAAGGCCGTGCGTGGCTGTATCATCGCATGCGATCCCGTTTGGCGGGAACATCTTCCGCGAAGGGCTGGCCCAATCCGGCCTATCGCCGGAAATTCCCAGATAAAACCCTTACGACTTGCGCAAGCCCCATCCTGATTCAAGCCTGTCCTGATATTGTAGATAAACACATGAAGGCACTTTTGAGAAGCCACGCCCGCACGTTGGTAGCCGGAAGCTCGTCCGTACTCGTCATTCTTCTCGGATTCGCGCTCACCGGCGCCGCCCAGACTCCGAGCCCGACTCCGGCGCCGTCGCCTTCGCCGCGATCATCGCGCGGCCATGGTGAGCCGACGCGGTTTGATATCCTGCGCGGCGCATACGGGCCTTTTCGGGCCAACAACGATCTGCTTTTCTATCATCTCGATATCCGCATTGATCCGGAGAAAAAACTGGTCAGCGGCAAGAACACCATCCGTTTCAAAATGCTGAAAGACGATATGCGTATCCAGCTCGATCTCGACGGCGCGCTGCAGATCGACAAGATTCTCCTGGGTACAACTCCGCTCAAATATGAGCGCGACACAGGTGCGGTCTTCGTGGATTTCCCCGAGATGCTGCGCGCCGGCCGCGTCTACTCGATCGATTTCTATTATTCCGGCACGCCTTTGCATCAGGGCAGGTTCGGCGGGTTCACGTTCGGAACCGATCAGTCCGGCCATCCTTGGATTTACACCGCGTGTGAGGGTATTGGCGCCAGCATCTGGTGGCCGAACAAAGACCAGTGGCGCGACGAAGTCGAGAGCATGGAAATCAGCGTGGCCGTCCCGAATGATCTGGTCGATGTCTCGAACGGAAAGTTCATGGGCAAAACTGACCTTGGCGACGGATACACGCGCTGGGACTGGCTCGTGCACTATCCCATCAATAACTATGACGTGTCGGTAAACATCGGCAACTACCAGCACTTTTCCGACAAGCTCGGTGATCTGCCGCTGGATTTTTACGCTCTACCGGAGGATATGGAAAGAGCCAGGAAGCAATTCGCGCAGGCGAAGGGCATGATTGAGGCATACCAGCACTATTTCGGCGAGTATCCGTTCAAAAAAGATGGTTATAAATTGGTTGAGGTGCCTTACTCGGGCATGGAGCATCAGAGCGCGGTGACTTATGGCAATCATTTCGCCAACGGTTATCTGGAGCGCGACTGGACCGGCGTGGGTATCAGCCCCAGATTTGATTTCATCATCATCCATGAGAGCGCGCATGAGTGGTTCGGCAACAGCATTACCGCCGCTGACAGCTCAGATATGTGGATCCACGAAGCCTGGGCCACCTACCTTGAAAGCCTCTACGTGGAGTACACGTATGGCCATGAAGACGGCCTCAAATATCTCAACGGGTATAAATCCAAGGTAAAGAATGATGCCCCCATTATTACGGCGCGCGGGGTAAACGGCGAGCCGCCGCAGGACGAGTATTTCAAGGGCACCCTCTTCATCAATACGCTGCGCAGCATCGTCAATGACGATCGGCGGTGGTGGAAGCTGCTGCACGATTTCTACCAGCACTTCAAGTATCAGAACATCATGACCGAAGACGTCGTGCAATATTTCAACCAGCAGACGGGAATGAACCTGACGCCGGTCTTCAATCAGTATCTTCGCCACACGGCGATTCCGACGCTGGAGTTGAAATTCGACAGCGGCAAGAACACAGTGTCGTACCGCTGGCAAGTGGATGAACAGGGATTCGAGATGCCGGTTCGCGCAGGCAAGAAAGATAGCTGGCAGATCATCAAGCCAACCACAGACTGGCAGACCATGCCGACCTCATTGAGCAAGGACGAGTTCGATGTAGCCACGGACCTCTACTACGTCAACGTCGTCAAGGAATAGCTCTGCGACAACCTGAGCGCGCCGTGCCATTCGTGTCCGGTAGGTATAGTCTGATGGTGTAACACGCTTCCGGTTGTGAGGTAAGACATGGGCGTGCTTCTGCAAGCATTCTTCTGGGATTGTCCTTCCGTCGAGAACAATGAAAGCCGTTGGTGGGATCGTGTCGTCGCCGAGCTGCCCGCGCTAAAACAGGATGGTTTTACTGCTCTGTGGCTTCCCCCGGCAGCAAAAGCCGCCGAGTGGAACTCCATGGGCTATGACGTCTATGACTACTTTGATCTCGGCGCCTACGATCAGAAGGGTCGGACAGAAACCTGGTTTGGCAGTCAGCAGTCGCTGGTCAACCTGATCCAGGCGGCGCATGCGAATTCGTTTCAGGTTTATGCCGACGTGGTTCTCAACCACAACTCCGGCGCCGACGCGCAGGAGACCAACGGCATTGACGGCCAGGTGCGCTGGACCAAATTCACTCCCCAAAGCGGCAAGTTCCCTCGCGACTGGCGCTGCTTTCATCCCAGCCCGTATGAGACCATGGACGGCTTCCCCACGTTTGGCGGAATGCCCGATCTCTGCCATCGCGATCCGCGGGTCTACGCCGCGATGATGGAGTACACGCGTTGGTTGATCGAGGAGATTGGCTTTGACGGCTTTCGCTTCGATTTTGTCCAGGGCTACGGTCCGTGGCTGGTCAAGGGGATCGCCGAGTATCGTTATAAAAGAAGCGGCAGTGTCGTCCGTCCGTTCTGCGTCGGCGAAGCCTGGGAAGCGGACATGGCGGTGGATGACTGGCTTACCTCAGTGAATGACGCATTGATGGACAATGCCGTCTCCGCGTTCGACTTTCCGCTTCACTACAAGCTGAAAGAGTTGTGTGACCAATTTGGTTTTGACCTGCGCGAGCTGACCAGCGGAACGGTCCTGGAGCGCTTTCCATCAGAGGTGGTCACGTTTGTCGACAATCACGATACGGCGCGGTACCCAAACGATGCCGTGATGAATGACAAGATGCTGGCCTATGCCGTGGTGCTCACCAGCGAAGGCTATCCGTGCGTTTTCTGGCAGGACTATTACAACTTTGGTCTTGCGGGACGGGGCACGCGGAATGGGATCGCCGCGCTGATTGCCGCGCATGAAAAATACGCCGGCGGTACAACATCAGTCCTTTATTCTGATCACGATCTTTACATCATGCAGAGAAACGGCATCGACGCTCAACCGGGTCTGCTGCTGGTGCTCAACAATCGCGGCGACGCCTGGAACGGAAAATTGGTCAATACTGTCTGGCGTGGCCGCAAGATGGCGCCGGTTGCCTGGTGGGGGAAGAATGACAAGTCTCAGCCTGCCGACAAGTGGACAGATCTGAACGGCGCCGCGGATTTCTGGGCCGCACCTCGCGGATATGCGGTCTATGTACCGGCGTGAAACCGTGACTGGCGGCTGTGCCTCTTTAATCCTCGGTTAGAGCGAAGTCTGGTGGCGATGCACTTTCTGCCGCGCTTCAGCCACAGCGCCCCACCTTCCGCCAAACACGGCGAGCCGCCAGGAATCCCCGTGGAAAACACCCAATGTGGAGCGCCGAATTATGCAGGCTGCCACAATTCGATGGGATTTCCCTCAGGGTCATGCACTCGAGTGAAGCGCCCAATGTTGGGATAAGTTTCCGGGTCTTTGACCTCAATTCCAGCCGCTCGTAACTGGGCTACCATTTTGTCAAGGTCATGCACTCGAAAGTTGATCATCCAGGCTTTGTTGGGGTCCCCAAAATATTTGGTCGTCTCGGGAAAGGGACTGAACGAGGTCGGTCCGGCCTCTTGCTGCCAAACGCTTCCGCCCTCGCTCGTCGGCGTGAGCGAAATTCCCAGGTGTTGCTGATACCACTGCCCTAACGCTTTGGGATCATGAGCTCGGAAGAACAAGCCTCCGATTCCGGCTACTTTTTCCATCTCCGTTCCTTTCGATTCATGTTTAGCAGCTGCCTTCGCGGGCGGAGCAGGACTCGCTGACTGTGCGGGGTTCTGTTCCGCCATGGCTGATTGATTCTGGGGCACAATGATGCTGGACGCGAAAGTATATGACAAGATTTGAAGGAATTCACGCCTTTGAAAGCTCATTCCATCCTCCTCAGTTGGCAAAAAACTCGTCCTTACACCCACAACCGGATTCTCGACATCTCACCCCAGGGGTGCAGCTCTGAGCGGTCGTTTTCCTCAACACCGGATGTAGCTCAATTTTTTCAGAAGAATACTACCACCTTGTTCACTGTCCTTGTCCGTGCCCTTTGCTGTTGTCAGCCGGCAGGGAGGTTTCTCCTCCAGAGGCTCTTGCGGCCTTATCGGCTCCGGGCAGCACTTCCTGGAGCGCCCACTGGATGCGGCCCACCGATTGCTGGATCAACTGGATCTGTTTGGCTTGCTCGGTATAAGGCGCATAAGAAATGGCCTGCAAGGCATTGCGCACGTGATGATTCATGGCGGAAATCATGGCGATCTTCTCCAGCATCGCCTTATACCGTCTTTGCTCATAAGCAAACACCACCAGCCCCGCCAGAATGCCGAGTACCAGATCGTCGACATAAATGCTGATGCGGGTAAGGCTACGTTTTCCCAGAACCCCCTGTAACAGCGCGCCCAGCACAAACAGGCTAAAGCCCAACACAAAGCTCAGTCCGATCCGGCGCAACAAGGAAGGTACCTTCGGGGTTCTCGACAATCCCGTGCTCGTCATGCAATCTACTTTCTATGCACTTCAGATAATTTCAGGGGAAGCGACATGATACATCCACTAAAGTCTCTTTTTACATTTCTGTTTTTGACCCTCGCGCTTGCCGCTTGCTCCGCCCAGGCAGCGGCGCCCAAGCCCGAAGCCAAGCCGGTCTATGAGGTCTTTGCCATTCGCTACGCCAGCATTCCGGATTTTCCCGTGAGTGCCCTGGTGGCGGGCGCGGACTCCTCCCGCAAGCTTTCGATCGCCATGACCGTCTGGCTGGTTCGCGGGAATGGGCGCAATATCCTGGTAGATTCCGGTTTTTACCGGCCGCAGTTCTTCAAGAGCTGGAAGGTCAATGAGTTTCTGAAACCTTCAGACGCGGTGGCACAGTCCGGAATAACGCCTGCGGTAAAACCCGAAGAGATCACCGATGTAATCATTACTCACATGCACTGGGATCACGCCGACGGCATGGACCTCTTCCCGAATGCGCGCATCTGGGTGCAAAAAGATGAGTACAACTATTACACCGGTGAAGCCTGGCAGCAGCCGCGAACCCACGGCGGGATCGACCCGGACGACGTGCTGGCTGCAGTCAAATTGAATCTTGCCGGCCGCCTGTCACTGGTGAACGGCGACGCCCAGGAGATTCTGCCGGGGATTACCTGCTACACCGGCGGCAAACACACCTTTCAATCACAGTATGTGGGCGTGAATACCCGCGCCGGCACAGTGGTACTGGCGAGTGACAACATGTATTTGTATGAAAACCTTGAGAAACATGCGCCGATTTCGCAGACGCTTGACGCGGCTTCGAATCTCCGTGCCCAGGATCGAATGAAGGAGCTTGCCGCTTCGCCGCAGCTGATTATTCCTGGACACGATCCTGCTGTATTCGACAAGTTTCCCAAAATCAGCGACCGCGCGGTAAAGATCGAATAGCCCTTTCACGCAAAGGTAATCAGCACGATTTCCGGCCTGGTGCCCAGCCGGAATGGCGGGCCCCAGGTTCCGGCGCCGTAGGTTACATAGACCTGCATTTTGCCGAAGGGCTGCAGGCCATGATTGAACCGGTTCCAGACGCGGCGCGCGATCAGGGTCCAGGGAAAGAACTGGCCTCCGTGAGTGTGTCCGGAGAGCTGCAGCGAGATGCCCTCTTCTTCGCTGATCGGCAGCCGTACCGGCGCATGCAGAAGTAACACGCTCGCCCGCCCACGGTCGAGCCGCAAGCTACGCAATAGCGAGCGATATTTCTCTGGATTGGTAGCGTCGCGATAGTGCACGCCGGCCACCTGCAATCCGTCAAGCTCCACTTTCTCATTGTCCAGCACATGGATTCCGGCGTCGAGCAGCGGAGGCAGATATTCAGCGTCGCTGTAAAACTCTTCATGGTTGCCGGCGATGTAGTAGGCACCGAGCGGGTGCGCCGCGCTGCTTTTGGAGCGCGATGTCAATTCCGTCCATGGTTCTGCCAGCCGCTCAAAATTGGCTGCGGTGCCGTCGTAAAGATCGCCGGCGATGAAGACGACGTTCGGCTGCAGCAAACCAAGCCTTCGCACCACGCGCCGGACGAAGCGGTAGTTTCGCACGTGTCCGAGGTGCAGGTCGCTGACGAGCGCCGCCTTGCGGCCGCGCCATTGCCCGGGCAGGTTCGGTAACGTGATAGAGATTCTGGTAACGCGCGGCATCGCTGCATTGACCAGAGCGTAAAGTGCCGCCAGGCTGCCGCATGCCAGCAGAACCAGAGCGATCGCCTGCAATGTCCAATCGACGCCGGCCAGCCGAGCGAGGCCAAAAACCAGCCACGTCAAGCTTGCGGCCAAGATAAAGAAGCTGGCGAAGCCCAGCCATGCCGCGGACACAACATACCAGACACGCACCCAGGGGCGGAACGAATACCAGCCTCGCAGCGAGGCGCCCACGAAGCTCACAGAAAGCAGAACGAACGCCACTTTTATTGCCGGCAAGCGCATCGGAGGGCCAAAGAACCGGCCCCAGCTCCAGTAGACGAACCAGTGTGCCAGGAAAAGAATCGACTGCACGATGCTGATGAAAACAATGAGCCTGGTTCGCACCCGTGGAAGCCCTCAAGCTCCGGATAAGTTGCTGCAATGAGTTTACAAGGTCAGTTGATGGCAGCCAGGGAACTCGCTTTTCACGATGGCGCGGGCTCACTCAATTGACATGCAGTCACCATAGGAAAAGAACCGGTACCGCTCTTGGATCGCGTGCCCATACGCCCGCAGTACATTTTCTCGTCCGGCAAACGCCGCCACCAGCATCAGCAACGTGGACTGAGGCAGATGGAAGTTGGTAAGCAGGGCGCTGACTACCCGGAACTCGAAGCCCGGATATATGAAGATATCGGCTTCGCCTGCGCCGGCACGGATTTGCGGCATTCCCGCTTGGCCGGCAACGCTTTGATGGCCAAGGTACTCCAGCGTCCGCACGGTGGTTGTTCCCACGGCCACAACTCGCCGCTTCTCTTCCAGCGCACGATTAATCTGCCCCGCTACAGCCTCAGAGACATGAAAGCTCTCGCGATGCAGCCTGTGCTCTTCGACTTTCTCGGTATGCACGGGCTGAAAGGTTCCGAGGCCAACGTGCAGGGTAATCTCGGCGACCTCGATCCCGCGCTCGCGTATGCGCGACAGTATCTCCCTGGTGAAGTGCAACCCTGCCGTAGGCGCAGCGATACTGCCGCGTTCCTCCGAACGAGCATAGACAGTCTGGTAGCGCTCGCGGTCCTGGGGGCGGTCGGGGCGTGCGATGTAAGGCGGCAGAGGAACGTGCCCCAGCTCCTCAATGGCGGCAAAAAAGTCAGGGGTGGGATCGAAACGCAGCGTGCGCTCGCCAAATTCGCCTCGTCCAATGACTTCGGCAACCAGTTTTGGGCCATGCTCGGATGCCGAGGGGCCACCTACCTCATCCTGGGCGTCACCGGAAGCGAAGAATATCTTTTCGCCGACGCCTATCTTTCTTCCTGGACGCACCAGCGCCTGCCATTCCAGCGGAGCGAGCTGGCGGGTGAGCAGAACTTCCACCCGGCCGTGCAGGAAGTCGCGTGCTGCAGGATTTCTGGAGCTTACCGGCTGGGATCGCAGACCGGCTCGGCGTCCGTAGAGCCGGGCAGGGAAGACGCGGCTATTGTTTACCACCAGCAGGTCGTCCGGACGGAGGAGTGAGGGGAAATCGATAAAGTGGCGGTCTTCGAACTCACCCGAGCTGCGGAAGAGATGCAGCATGCGCGAGGCGCTGCGATCCGGCAGGGCTTCCTGCGCAATCAGCTCTTCTGGCAGGTGAAAATCGAAGTCAGAAACAAGCACCAGCTAGATTATATGTTTACGAGCCGGCGCACCGAACCAATCTGGGACTGACCAGATGCTGCCAGGGTTCGACTGATCGGACGTGAGAATCTCCCAAAATGGAAAGGGCGGCTTGCTGGGAGCCGCCCTGGAACCCGAAAATCCGTGTTGCAGTCCTTACAGTAATTGCACGTTTTCTGCTTGCCACCCTTTTGGACCTTTGACGACGTTGAACTGCACCGGTTGGCCTTCTTTCAAGCTACGGAAGCCATTCGCTTGAATGGCGGAGAAGTGCACAAACACGTCCTCACCATTTTCCCGTGAAATAAAGCCATAACCTTTCGCGTCATTGAACCACTTCACTGTTCCTTGTTCCATGTGAGTTACACGCATTCCTTGTTTCTGAATTTGCGCTTTTCTGAGGGTAGTGCAGGCAGGTTGCAGATGGTGCAGGAGCTGCTGTACAACGCTTCTGAAACAACGCGGGGACATTATACCCTTGGAAATCCTGAGTTGTCTCTTAGGAAATAAGAATAACCTTAGAATCCTCAAACCAATGGGATGGTACCTTGGCGGAGGGACGCAAATGATTGTAGGAACAGGAGTTGACATCACCGAGGTTGTCCGGATCAAGGCCGCGGTGGAGCGCTTTGGGCAACGCTTCCTTAATAGGGTTTTTACCCCCGAAGAAGCCCGGTACTGTCTGGACAAGCCGAACGCCAACGAACGGCTGGCAGCACGCTTTGCCGCCAAGGAGGCCGGAATGAAGGCGATCGGCACCGGCCTGCGCCATGGGGTCACCTGGCAGGACGTTGAGGTGGTTCGGCTGCCCGGTCAGCGTCCCAATTTGAAATTTCATGGGAAAGCAGCTGAGTTCGCCGACCGGCTCGGCTGCAAACGCGTCCATCTTTCGCTGAGCCACACCAAGGAGCAGGCGATCGCGTATGTGATTTTGGAAGGCCAATAGGGAAAAACGATTTTCTCGGCCGCTATAATGCACGGATGGCGCGACTACCTGGAAGGTCTTTTCCCGGAGTACTTCTCACGATTGCCATTGCAGCACTCGCTTACACATCCACCGCTCAAGCGCCTGACCGTTTTCAACAGGTTTTGCAGCCTTACCTCGATGCCCAGATGTTTATGGGGAGCGTACTGGTAGCCAAAGGCGGGAAGGTCCTTTTCAGCAAGAGCTATGGAATGGCGGACCTGGAGTGGAACGTCCCCAACTCTCCCTCAACTCGATTCAACATCGCTTCCATGACCAAGCAATTCACCGCAGCCTCTATTTTGCTCCTCGAGGACCGCGGAAGATTAGAAACCGATGACCCGGTGAAGAAATACCTCCCGGATGCTCCAGCATCCTGGGACAAAATCACCATTTATCACTTGCTTACGCATACATCCGGCATCTCCGACGATGCAGCCAGGTACGAGCCCGGCCCCCCAGAAAGGCTGGTGTTCAGTGACAAGCCTCTGAATTCTCAGCTCGGTGAACAGTGGGCGTATACCAATCTGGGCTATCTCGTGCTGGGATACGTGATCGAAAAAATCAGTGGGCAGAGCTACGAGGAGTTCGTTCAGCAAAATATCTTTAAACCGCTGGGGATGAATGATTCCGGACTTATGTCGTTTGTAACTATCATTCCGCGACGTGCGACTGGGTATTGGCCCGGCAATGACGGGATCGAAAATGCTGATCGTCCCGATCCAAGGATTGGTTTTTCCGCAGGCTCTCTCTATTCCACCACGGAAGATCTGCTTCGCTGGGAGGAGGGACTGTTCGGTGGCAAGTTATTGAGCCCAGCCTCCTTGCACAAAATGACTACGCCATTTAAGAGTGACTATGCCTGCGGTTTGCACGTTAACCGCGTGAATGGCCACCTGATGATCGAACATGACGGAAACAACATTGGGTTCAACTCAGACATGGCTTACTATCCCGAAGAAAGAATTGCTGTTATCGTTCTGGCGAATCTCAATGGTACTGTCACAGGTGAGATGACGATGGCACTTGCGGCTGTGACCCACAATGAGACCCCTCCGATTCCATCTCTGCACAAGGAAATCTCCTTGTCCAGGGAAGTTCTGGCGAGATATGCCGGGACGTACCAATTCCCGCATTTCATTCTGGAAATGGTGCCCGAACGCAATCACCTGCTGGTCAAATATGACAATGGCGCAACGCTCGCGGTTTTTCCGGAGTCGGAAACGAAGTTCTTCTCCAAGCCATCGCCGGTTGAGTTCGAGTTTTCGAGAAACGATAAGGGTGAATTCTCCTTACTGACACGGCGCCAATTCGGCAAAACACAAAATGGGGTAAAGAAATAACCGGTCGCATCTTCCCCACGCTCCTGATCTTTCAGCGGGGATAGTCGTTTACACCCAAATCCTTGGTGACAGTGGTCCTGAGGTCAGGTTTTGCGATTTCCACCTGAACACGAGCCCAGGCCAAGCTAGGCAAACTTCCAGCCTTATGAGAACCTGAATCGAGATGGCCCAATCCACCTTCGCTGCTGATCCTCAAACTGCTCCTGTCCAAACGACGTCTCGTTCGCTGCTGCTGGCTGTCGCCCTGGTCAGCTTTGCCAGCCTATTGCTGGAACTGGCTCTTACCCGGCTCTTTAGCGTGGTGCTCTTCTACCATTTTGCTTTTTTTGCGATATCGGTGGCTTTGCTGGGGTTGGGATCGGGCGGTGTATTCGCGCACATCCGGCGGGAGTGGCTGGAACGCTTTGAGATGCGATTTCTTGGGGCAAAGCTCTGCCTTCTGAATTCAGTGTTGATTCTGGCCGCGGTGGAAGTGGTGCTGCACACGCCGGTTTCTCTCGCGGTTACGAGAGGGAATTTCGGCAAGCTGAGCATCATCTACCTGGCGGCGGCGGTTCCGTTTTTTCTCACCGGGCTATTGTTCTCGGTCCTCTTTGCCCGCTACACCAAGTCAATCTCGCAGCTCTACGGCGCGGATCTGGCAGGCGGTGCCGGCGCCTGCCTGGCAGTGGTGCCGCTCTTGAATCTAATCGGCGCGCCGAATGCACTTCTCCTCGCGTCGGCGGCAATGGCGATAGCGGCAGCCTTGTGGGCTCCCACTCTGAAGCTGCGCCGGATTGCCTATGGTGTTGCCGCGCTCTTTGTCTTGCTGATCGCGGCCAACTACTCCGGCAAACTGCTGGATGTGGTCTACGCCAAGGGCGTCTACCGCGATCCAAAATGGATCGAGTACACCCGCTGGAACGCCATCTCGCGCATTGAGGTGCAGAACCAGGCTGGCCGTTACGTGGTCATCGATGCCGACGCCACCACGGCTATCATGAATGCCGATCCTGCTCACTGGGACCAGGAGGGCTCTGCGACGCCCACGCACACCGGCCTGCCGTCACAACCAGGCTTTAACTGGAAGAAGAGCCTGATGGCTGCTGCGCCCGCGGTGGTTAACGTGCTGCGCCCCCACGGCGATTACGCCATCATTGGGCCCGGCGGAGGCGTGGATGTAATGCGCGCTGTGGCGAACGGCAGTCCGAACGTCACCGGCATTGAAATTAACCCGATCATCGTCAACAACGTGATGCGCGGCCGTTACGCCGACTACTCCTACCATCTGTATGACCTGCCCCAGGTTCATATTCACGTTCAGGATGGCCGGTCTTACATCCGCAGCTCGTCCGACAAATACGACGTCGTGCAGATGACGCTGGTGGATACCTGGGCCTCCACTGCCGCCGGCGCATTTGCCCTGAGCGAAAACAACCTCTATACCGTCGAGGCCTTCCGCGAATACTTTGATCACCTCAAGCCCGATGGCATGATCGCCATCACTCGCTGGGAGTTCAAGCAGCCGCGCGAGGCGCTGCGCGTGGTCTCACAGGCAATTGAGGCGCTGCACCAGATTGGCGTGGCCGATCCGCGCAGCCACTTCATCATTGTTGCCGATGGCGGCCTCAATGAAGATGGCCGTCCAGTGCTGGTGCTGGCAAAGAAATCGCCCTTCACCGATGCTGAGTACGAAGCGGTGGATGATCACGTTCGCGCCAACCCGAATCTGGTTTGGTTGAACCCGGTCGTTGTCAGCCATGATCCCTGCGGGCCGAACGTTCAGTGCATGATCGTTGACACTCCGGTCGTCAAAGTTCCTGCGGCGCCACAAACATCTCTGCCGCCCGCCGCCGAGGTTTTCCAGAAGCTTATCGACTCCAACGATCCGCGCGCCTTCGCGCAGAACTACGACTACAATGTCGCGCCGGTAAGCGACAGCGCTCCGTTCTTTTTCTTTACGCTCAAAACCGGGTACGTGCTTCGCAACATTTTTGCCGGTACGGGACGCGGTATGGACTGGCGCATCAATCTCGGCGTCGTGGTCTTAGGAATGCTCTTGATCATTTCGGCTCTGGCCGTTCTGGCATTCCTGATTTTGCCGCTGGCGCTCCACAGAAGACGCCCAGAGAAGGCGCACCGCGCCGGCCTTGTTGCGCTGTTCTATTTCATCGCTGTTGGTTTCGGTTACATCCTGGTAGAGATTTCTCTGATCCAGCGCTTTGTTCTGTTTCTGGGTCATCCCACGTACGCGCTGACTGTTGTCGTTTTTCTCCTGCTGCTTTCGAGCGGCGTGGGCAGTGTGGCGGCCCGCCGCCGGATCACCCACGCAAACAGAATGCTCCCGCTGCTTGGCCTGATCTGCGGATTGATCGTGCTCAATGTGCTGGTGCTTCCCTGGCTGCTCTCCGCGGCCGTCGGCTTGCCGTTCGCCATCAAGTTGCTGATCAGCGCGCTGGTGCTGGCGCCGCTTGGGTTCCTGATGGGTATGCCGTTTCCGACCGGTTTGCGACTGGTGCCGACAGTCGAATGGGCGTGGGCATTGAACGCAGCCGCCAGCGTTTTGGGTTCCGTGCTAGCCATGGTGATAGCGATTCAATTCGGGCTGACGACTACTCTTCTCTGCGCGGCGGCCGCGTATTTCTTCGCAGCGCTGTTCTCAGCCACGTGGCGTGGGAAGGTAATTGTCTAAGGTTGCGGGCGATTTCGCCCCGCAACCAGAGCCGGTCAAGGTGCTTTCTCTACCGAAAACTGTGTGCTTCTAGAGACTTACGAACCCATCTGCTATGATGGCCGCGTAGGACTTCACACAACTTGCCGAGCCAAAAGCAACTTAGGTGGTCTGAACTTAGGGTCGGAATAACCGTCATAGTCGCCTCGGTGACCCTGGCTATCCTCGTCTTCTTGATAAGCGGCACTGGCGGTCTTTTCACCAACAAAATCAGGCTCATTGCTTATTTTGACAATGCCGAAGGAATTCGCCAGGGGCAGCCTGTGGACTTACAGGGCGTTCCTGTCGGCAACGTGACCAGCGTGCGTGTAGTTCCCGGTCGCCAGATGTTTCCCGTCGAAGTGGTGATGAAGGTCAACACCAAATATGCGGAGTTCATTCGTCTGGGTGAGCGGGACAAGCAAGGCAAGCCCCTCAACAACGGCTCGACTGCTACGGTGCAGACCGCCGGAGTTCTTGGTGAGTCCTTTATAGATATTGATAGCCGCTCGGCCAAGGGCCCGCCTGCCGTCGATGGCGCAGAACTGCGTGCGGGCAATGCTCCCGGTTATGCGGATGTGATCCGCAGCAGCCAGAGCACGCTGCAAAACATCGACGTGCTCCTGGGACAGGCCAAAGACATTCTGGGACGAGTGCAGGAAGGTAACGGCTCGTTGGCGCAATTCATCAACGAACCCACCACCATCCGGAAGATCAATGGCATTCTCGACCAACTCCAGGGGCTGCTCAACGACGTGAGTAACGGCCGGGGAACGATCGGCAAATTTTTTGCCGATGATAGCCTCTATCGTAAAACGAATGACGCCATCGATAAGCTTGACCGGCTTGTGGATGACGTCAACAACGGTAAAGGGAGCCTGGGAAAGCTGGTTAAGGACCAGCAGCTTTATGATGATGTGCACCACACTGTCACCCAGACCAACAAGCTGCTGGAAGACGTCAACGCCGGCCGAGGTGCCGCGGGCAAGCTGCTGAAAGATGAAGAGCTGGCACGCAAGCTGCAAGACACCATTAACAAGCTGTCCGCCATCACAGACCGGCTGGAAGCCGGAGAAGGAAGCGCGGGTAAGCTGCTGCGTGATCCTTCGGTTTATAACAACACGGATCAGTTGCTGGTGGAGACGCGCACTCTGGTCAAGGCGATTCGCGAGAATCCTAAGAAGTACCTGACCATCCATTTCCGCGTGTTCTGAGTAGCTCCGGTAGACGAAAACGCAACAGGCGAATATCTTTAATGTGATAGCGGATGAAGCTGGCTACCTTGTGGCGCCTGCCGATTCCCTCGAGCTTTGCCGGCCTCCAATAAGCGAGGCATCGAAAATCCAGAGAGGTTATCCAACATGCGCTTTTCACGATTGATCGGATCAGTACTTTTGTTCGCCGCCCTCGTCATTGTGGCCGGCGCGCAGGAGCAAAAAGCCGTCCCCAATTCTATGGTCTCCGCCCTGGATAAGAGCGCCGATCCATGTGTGGATTTCTATCAGTTTGCCTGCGGCGGATGGATCAAGAACAATCCCATTCCGTCCGATCAGGCGATCTGGAGCCGCTTTGGCGAGCTGGCGGAACGCAACCGTGAGGAGCTGCGCGGCATTCTGGAACGAGCGGCGAAGGCCACCAATCGCACGCCCGAAGAGCAGAAGATTGGCGATTACTACGCAACCTGCATGGACGAAGCCGCCATCGAGAAAAAAGGCATCGCCGTGCTCAAGCCGGAGTTTGACCGCATCAACGCGGTCCAGGACAAGACCGCTCTGCCGGAGTTGATTTCGCATCTGCATGCCCACGGGATCAACGTGCTGTTCAACTTCGGCTCAGGTGCCGATTTCAAAAACGCCAAGCAGGTAATCGCCCAGGCGGATCAGGGTGGACTCGCTCTCCCGGACCGTGACTACTATTTGAAGGACGATCCCACATCGGTTGAGCTGCGCCGGGCTTATGCGGAGCACGTAACCGAGATGTTCAAACTCCTCGGCGACTCACAGGAAAAAGCGGAAGCAGGAGCCCGTGCGGTTATTCACATTGAGACCGCGCTGGCCAAAGGCTCCGGCGATCGCGTGGAACGCCGGGAACCCGAGCGTGTTTATCACAAGATGTCCCTGGCCGAGTGGCAGGCGCTCACTCCCGGATTCAACTTCACCAAATACCTCACCGGCCTGGGTACCACCGGCGTCGAGAGTCTCAACGTTGCCGAGCCCGACTTTTTCAAGGCGCTGAACGGAGAGCTTGCAGACGTCAGCCTGGACGATCTGAAAACCTACATGAAATGGACTCTCGTGAGTTCTCAGGCTGACCAGCTCCCCAAAGCAATCCAGAACGAGAACTTCAACTTCTACGGTAAGACTCTGCAGGGGGCAAAAGAGATCCGGCCACGGTGGAAGCGTTGCGTTGCAGCAGTCGATGGCGATCTGGGCGAGGCGCTGGGCAGGGTCTTTGTGGAGAAATACTATCCTCCGGAAGCCAAGGCCAAGACGTTGGCGATGGTGAAGCAACTGGAAGCGGCACTGCACACCGACATCGGCGAACTGCCCTGGATGTCTGAGACCACGAAGAAGCAAGCGCTCATCAAACTGCAGGCCATCCAGAACAAGATCGGCTATCCCGCCAAGTGGCGCGATTACTCTACCCTGAAAATTGTCCTGGGCGACGCAATCGGCAATTCCCTTCGCGCCAACGCTTTTGAAGTTCATCGCCAATTGGCCAAGATCAACAAGCCGTTGGATAAACAAGAGTGGCAGATGACGCCGCCAACGGTGAATGCGTACTACGATCCCACGCAGAACAACATTAACTTCCCGGCAGGGATCCTGCAGCCGCCGTTTTACGATTTCAAAGCGGATGACGCCTTGAACTTCGGCGGCATGGGCGCCGTGATCGGCCACGAACTCACCCACGGTTTTGACGATCAGGGAGCGCTCTTCGATCCCGAAGGCAATCTCAAGAATTGGTGGACTCCCGCCGACGAAAAAGAATTCAAAGCGCGTACGCAATGCATTGTCGATGAATACGACAAGTTTGTTGCGGTGGATGATGTGCATGTCCGCGGCAAGCTTACGCTGGGCGAAAACACCGCCGACAATGGCGGTCTGCGCATCGCGTACATGGCGCTGATGAAATCGATCGCCGATTCCGGCAAACAGCCCGAGAAGATCGATGGCTTCACGCCGGAACAGCGCTTCTTCATCGGCTGGGGCCAGATCTGGTGCCAGAACCAGACGGACCAGATGGCCCGCCTCCTGGCTCTCAACAACGAACACTCACCGGGCAACTTCCGCGTGAACGGCGTAGTACAGAACATGCCGGAATTCCAGAAAGCCTGGGGTTGTTCGGTCGGCCAGCCGATGGTGGCCAGGAACGCATGCCACGTGTGGTAAAGCGCAGAAATGCAAATGGAACGGCGCGTTCTGCCGCGCGGAAGATGCAAACGTAGAGACGTAGCATGCTACGTCTCTACCGCAGATCTCACGTGAGCGATTGCTTGCTGGAAGAACCGACGCTGATCAACCCCGTACTTTCGGCCTGTTCATGCGCGTGATACGAGGAGCGCACCAGCGGACCAGACTCGACGTGGCGGAAGCCCATCTTCAACGCCTCGATCTTCAGAAAGGAAAATTCCTCGGGAGTGTAGTAGCGCGTCATGGGCAGATGGTCTTTAGACGGCCGCAGGTATTGTCCGACGGTGAGAATGTCCACCTTGCGCGCGGCCAGATCGCGAAAGACCTCGAGCAGTTCGTCCATGGTTTCGCCGATGCCGACCATTACCCCGGTCTTGGAAACCATCTCTGAAGCAAAGCGTTTCACGTTGCTAAGCAGGTCCAGCGTACGTTGGTAGCGAGCGCCGGAGCGCACCGCACGATAGAGCCGGGGTACGGTCTCAGTGTTGTGGTTCAGCACTTCAGGCCTGGCCTCGATCACAACCTGGAGGCAATCTTCGCGGCCCTGGAAATCAGGGATCAGGACTTCAACCTGGCAGCCGGGCGCCTGGAGGCGGATTTCGCGAATCGTCTCGGCAAAAATCTTTGCCCCGCCCATATTGTCGTCGTCGCGATTCACGCTGGTTACCACGGCATGCTTCAGTCCTAGCGTAGCCACGGCTTCCGCTACCCGGCGAGGCTCGTCCCAATCCAGGGGCTCCGGTTTGCCTTTGGGCACGGCGCAAAAACCGCAGCGTCGAGTGCACAGATTGCCCAGCAGCATGAAAGTCGCAGTTTTGTGGTTCCAGCACTCGCCAATGTTGGGACACTGCGCTGACTCGCAAACTGTATGCAGGTCCAGCGTGCGCGCCAATTTCTTGAGCTCATGGTAGTTGTCGCCCATGGGAGCTCGCGCCTTAAGCCACGCAGGCTTAGGCTGCGGACGCCGTGGCGCAAGATCGATCTGAACGAGTTCTGCAGGGCTGGCCATAAATCGACGATTGGTAGTCCGGGTGAATCTCTATTGTACGATGCCCCGGGTTACGAAGGCGATTCATCGGCACTCTGGTAATGCTGGCAGCCACGACATCTGGAAGTATCATTTGACGGTCTGGAGGTCGGCGAAGAGGATCAATGCCTGAGAGCCGCAGCAGCGAACGGTGGGCGAGCGGGCGTTCCCTGCTTGCCAGGATTACCTATCTCATCAGTCCCTGGCGGCCGTGGGCGCCGCCTACGGCGATCGCGGTTGCTTATTTGGCCCGCCTGACGGGTTCCATGATCCTGCGTGGCCTGAGTTCCGTTGTAGCGTTCATTCTGTTCCTGCTGGTGTCGGTGGACGCGGCGCGGTCGCTGTGGGAAGTAGATCGTGGTCCCGTGAACCCGCTGCGCCACTCGGAGAAGGCCCCGGTCACGCCGTTTCACTTAGTCCTCGCTGCAGCGCTGGCCTTGATTTACACCTTCTCCATCATTGGGATCCTCGCTTCTTTCTTTCTGGTCCCGCCTTTGTGGGTATTTCTGATCATCGGTCCCTTTGCTTTTGCGGCGGCTGGACTTGTGGCCTGGCACAATGTTCGTTTGTGGGCATTTCAGGGCGTCGAATACGAAGAATTGCTGGACGAAGCACAGCGGGAGCGCGCCGAGAAGGAACGCCTCAAACAGATGAGAACCAACCTGTTATAGCGTATGCAGGTAGGCCATCAGGTCCTGGAGCTCCTGCTGGTCGAGCTGGTCGCCGAAGCGAGGCATCATGTTCCGTCCGCGCAGGATGCTCTGCTCCGCGTGTTCGTCCGTCACGGTGAGACCGCTGGGTAGATACTCCTTGCGGAAGAGATTCTTGAGTCCCGGTCCTTTATTGCCTTTGGAAGCGTAGGCGGGATGGCAGGTCTCGCAATAAATATTAAAGACGCGGCGGCCACGGGATTGCTGCTGGTTCAGCCCTAGTTCAGCGTCAGTCATCTGTGCCGGATCTCTGCCGCAGCCGGACAAAATGGCGGTCAAAAATATCATCAGAAGAATGGACGCTGTTCGCCTCAAATGACTATTATGTCTGGAGCACAGCGTTTTGAAAACCCCTGGAATCTCGTATTGCAGCTGCCTGCATGCCGGTTGAAATCAAACGCGCTTATGACAAACCCTCACTTGCTGACGGCGAGCGAGTCCTGGTGGACCGCTTGTGGCCGCGCGGGGTGAGCAAAGCAGCTGCGCGCATCGATCACTGGCTGCGCAACCTTGCCCCTTCTGACGAGCTGCGCAAGTGGTACCACGGCAGCAATAACTGGGAAGTCTTCAAGAAACGCTACTTCAAAGAGCTCAACACGCCTGAAGCTTCCGCAGATCTGCAGCTTCTCTATGGTTTGTTGAGCCAGCATGAACTCGTGACCCTGATCTATTCTTCACGGAATGTCGAGCGCAACAACGCAGTCGCTCTGAAAGAGCTGTTGGACGGCATCCGCAAGCCGCCTTCCAGCAGCGGTCCGGCCAAGGCGATGGCAGTGCCCCGGCGCATGGCCAAACGGCGCCCAAGCTGATGATTTTGCGCCCGCTGGAACTGCTGTCTGCCGCCAGCGCGGAATTCCTTTCAGCGTGGAGTGTGGTGGAACGCATCCAGCGCGAGCCGTACGACGCCTGCTGGATGATCACGCAACCCTCACATGCCGTGCTGGCCGGTGATTTCGCGGCACAAATGACCTGCCCCAATCTCCCCGCGAATGTCCCCAAGATGGATCCGACCACTGTGCGCGCCATCGCGTTGCATGACGCCGGCTGGGGAATTCCCGATGCGCAGGCCATCATGCAGAGCCGCTCTGTCCGGCAGGGCTGTCCCAAGTCGTTCATTCAGTGCTCGACGGCGGAGTTTTTGGCGGCCTGGGACAAATCCATCGAAGTCGCTGCATCAACCGGACCCGCGGGTGGATACATCGTGAGCCGGCATTTCGTCCGCATCGCCGAACAGAACGCCTCCCATGTGCCGCCGCACGATCGTGACCGGGTCAGCGCCTTTCTTCACCATGAAGCTGCACGTCAAAAACAGCTATCCGCCAAACAGGAGCGCAGTACGGAAGAGCTGGAATTGCTCACCGACGTTTTGCAGTTCTGCGATCTGCTGTCTCTCTATGTCTGCTGCGGTGCGCAGGGGAACGCTGTGTTTCCTGAGTACTTTGGAGTGAAAGCGAGGCTCACTATGACTGGTAACGAAAGCTACAAGCTGGAGCCTGCGTTGATCGAACCGGGAACATTTAAGGTAGCGGCCCTGCGGCACCCAGCGACGCGGGGCGAGTCAAGCCGGGAAATTGATGTCAGAATTTGGTAATTGAGTAATTTAGTAATTGGGTAATTGAAAAGCAAAACCCCGGGAATCGCGTTCTACCGGGTAATGCTTTCTGCGAGGTTCTCATTTACCAAATTACCAAATTACCCATTTACCAAATTTCCTTAGCGCTTCTGATCCATTCCCGCCATATCTCCATGATCGTGGTGCTGCGCTGCGGCGGGTTTATCGAGTTGCCGTTCCACCGACCAGATCTCATCGGGCGTTTTCTCCCACGGATACACATGCACCATCCAGCCAAAGACATGAGGCAGAAAAGTTCCGCCTGCGGCTTCACATTGCTGCCGTGTTGAGATGGAGCCGTTCAATCCGAAGCGGGGGTTCTTTCCCAGCATCAGGATTCCGTGTCCCTGGGGCGGTCGGCACATATTCACATGCTCGTGCCACTGGGCGACGCTGAGCGGAATGCGCTCGTTCAGCGTCTCTTCGCTAAAGCCCACGGGAGCGGTGTACATGGCGCCGATCAACTTGTAGGTGTCGCCGTGCTTTTCATAAAGCAGTGACGTGGGCTTGGTGGCGTCGAAACGGAACGCCTCGCCGAGAGCGTATTCGTAGTTGGTGAAGTGATACATCTTCTGCGGAACGTTGGGCGCAAAAATATGGTAGCCCTCCGCCAGCGCAACCTTGTAGTCGCGATACTTCTCCAGCGCCGGCCGCACCTCTTCGACCACCTGCGCTGCCTTGGCTGCATCGCCGGGCTGCGGCTTGCGCAGCTCCGTCATACGCATGTGCGCGCCCATGTGCTCATGGTCTTCATGATGGTGGCCGCGGCTCATGGCTTCCGTGGCGACATTCAAATCATTCTGGCCACCGGACGCCTGTTGCCCGTGGTCGGGCTCCTGAGAGAAGAGAAACAGACCTGACAGGCCCAGTGTAACGATCAAAAGAAACTTCTTCATGGCGCAACTCCGCTCCTTACTAAAGTAGCAGACCCGAAACAAAGACAAAAGTTACCTTTGGAACAGGAGCAGGAACTTCACTTCGGAAGCCGGGTTACTATCAGCCGTGAGGGGGAGACCATGACACGATTTCTTCACCGGACGTTGATTTTACTTGCCTTGCTTTCCTGCGCCGCCATGGCGCAGCAGCAGGACCAAAGCAACAGCTCGTCCGGACAAACCCAGAGCGACAATCAGGGCGCGGGCAACCAGCAGCCCGGACGGCGAGCCGGGGCTATGCAACGCCAACGCCAGCACATGGCCATGCTGGCCCAAAAACTCAATCTCACCGACGCGCAAAAAGAGCAGTTCCAGCAGATCAGCCAGACTATGTTCCGCCAGGGGATGGCGATCCGCCGCGACAGCTCGCTGACTGAAGAGCAGAAGAAAGAAAGAATTCAGGCCCTGCGTAAACACGCGCACCAGGAGATGTTTGGCGTCCTGACGCAGGAACAAAAAGAGCAGCTCAAACAGATGCGCGAGCAGCAGCAGAAAGAGCAGGGAATCAACAAGACCGGCGACCAGGCTTCCGCACAAAAGAGGCCTGGAGCAACCGCCAATGGCGATGACGATCCCTTCGCCGGCATGACCAGTGACGACGATGACGGTCCGGGAAACGGCGGCGGTTTCTAATCAGGCGAGCGGATCCGCGGAGTTGTCAGGGAGTGTGAACGGCCTCTTCGGTTTCGAAGAGCGGCTTCCATGATTCGTCGAGTGAAACCCACTGATCGAACTCCTGCCAGCTGGACTTCATCTCCGGCACATGCAGCAGGCCGTGACCGTCCGAGCAGACCAGTTCCGTGCCCCACCATCCGAGGAACAAATAGCTGGCCATGCCGACAGAAGCCTCGTTTCCCAGGCGGTTGAGGCAGAAGCGGCACCGCCGCGATTGATCATGCAGGGACCATGAGAGCGCGATCATCGCCGTAACCAGGAAAAGCCAGGTGGAGAACGGCCCGACCAGCGGGTGCACCGAGCCAGTCAGAATAATGGAGACGCGGCCGGTAATCTCCAGCGCGCCGACGAAGCACATGGCCAGCAAGAGCAACGTTTTGGCGGCAAAAAATCCCCACCAGCGCCAGGTGTAATGGAAGCTGAGCTTCAGCTTGCGCGTCTTTGCGCCGCCTAGACGGCTGCTGCCCAGCGCGATCCCGCCAAACAGGGAAAGCACGGTGAAAAACAGGTAGAGCTTGGCGCCCTGATGCGCGCGCGATTCGAACGACTCCATTTGGGGACGCGCATATCCGCCTTTCTCCGCGAAATCCTGAAATTCTTTACCCGCTTCTGCCAGGGCAACATGCGGTTTCATACGCAGCACGGCGCCGGTCCGGTCACCGAGGTTCGTGCTGGTGACGCTCCAGTGAGGAAGCTGCCAGACAGCCACTTCGGGAAAGAGAAAGACGAAATTCTCCGGCAGCACTCCAATCACGGTCATGTCGCGATCATTGACAACGATGGTCTTGCCCACAATGTTGCGGTCCGATTTGAACTCCGTACTCCACAGCCGGTGCGCGATCACAACACAGTTCAGGCAGCCGGTTTCGTCGCCCGGGATGAACATCCGGCCCAGTGTCGGTTTGTTGCCCAGCAATTCAAAGAGGTTGGGTGAGACGCGCGCGCTGATGTCGCGCACCAGTCCCTCAGGAACGCGAATCACCACCGGCCGCCAGGAATAAGCAGCTACAGAATCCGCGGTCTTGCTTTGCTGCGCCCACTCAGCGGTATTGCGGAACAAATATTCTTCATCGTACTGGGAGAAGCCGCTTTGGAAAGAAAGATACGCCAGGCGGCTCGGCTGGGGGAAAGGCAGCGGGCTGAAGCCTGAACGAATCGTCGGTGCAAAGCCGGTAACCAAAATCAGAAAAAGGAACGTTCCCCCGATGGCTCCCAGGCAGAAACGTGCGCTGCGCGGCACTTCTTCAAAAGCGCGGATGGTTTTCTTTTGATCGAAGCGATGCCACGCTGCGTCAGGAAATGCGCCCCAGCAGTGTCGCAACAACTCCAGCGCCGCCTGGCGGGTGAGGCGGCCGGATTCCGCGAGGAAATGCAGCCAGTGCCAGATCTCGCCGTACCACTCCTGGTACCAGTCAGCACGTGCGGGCTTGGGAACCAGCAAACTGGCAATCCGCAACAACACATTGCATTGCCACATCAGGCCGCGAATTTGAGGATGGGCTTGCACAACATCTCCCTTACCGGCGCGCCGTTTTTTCCTGTGGCGCCAACCTGGCCAGCAGCGGATAGCGCTCCACCGCTCCAGCAAGCACTTCCTTGCCCTGTCGCGTCAGCTTGTAATAGCGCCGCGGCGGACGATCCTGGCGGATGGCGCTCCGCTTGTCTTCCCAGTCACCGCGCACGAACGAATCTTGCTCCAGGCGGCGCAGCGCGGGATAAATGGTGCCGCTGGGAAGCCCTGTGACATCCATGATGTCAAACCCGTAAACATAACCCGCGTTGATGGTCTGCAGGATCAGGGCCGAAGTGTGAGAGATTTTTACCGCGGATTCCATGTGGTTGAACTCTGTTTACCCTATGTAGTATTCTTTATATGTAGCATTCTTCTGTGAATGCCTCTTAAGGCGATTCTACCCCGTTTCCCGAGCGGCGGAGCAGGAATAATTTTCTTGAGTTGCGGGAACCGGGCGAGCGCGAGCGGTGTCTTACAAAAGATTGGCTCCAGCGAGGCGACTGATGCTTGAAGCCCGGGATCTTACCAAGTGTTACGCCAGCATTCCCGCGGTAAGGGACGTAAGTTTTGCCGTCCGTCCGGGAGAGATTCTCGGCTACCTGGGGCCTAACGGCTCCGGCAAGAGCACCACGGTCAAGATGATCACGGGCCTGATGGAGCCGACGCGCGGCGAAGTGCTCTTCCACGGCGCCAATATCAAACACGACCTGCTCACCTACAAGAAGCTGCTGGGCTATGTGCCTGAAGAAGCTTTGCTCTACCCTTATTTGACCGGCTGGGAATATCTGGAGTTTGTCGGCATTTTGCGCGGCATGGACCAGAAGCTGCTTCGCAAGCGCGCCAACGCTCTGCTGGAGCTGTTTTTGCTCTTTCCTTACCGCCACGCCACGATCGCTTCCTACTCCAAGGGAATGCGGCAGCGCATTCTGCTGATTGCCGCCCTCATACACGATCCCGAGGTGCTGGTCTTTGACGAGCCGCTCTCCGGTCTGGACGTTACCTCCGCGATGATCTTTCGCAAGCTGGTGAAATCGCTGGGCCAGCAGGGCAAGATCATCTTTTATTGCTCGCATGTGCTGGAGGTGGTGGAAAAGCTGTGCTCTCACCTGCTGATCCTGAATCACGGCAAGCTGGTAGCGCATGGTTCGGTCAGCGAAGTGCGCAACATGACCGGGCTGGCGACGCTCGAAGATTCTTTCTCGCACCTGGTCCAGGAGCAGGATGCGGAGCAGATCGCGCATGACATTGTCGAGGTCATGGGCGCGCCATGATTGCCTCGGTTCGCCAGGCCGCGCGCGAGCACAGAGAACGGCTTCTGGGGCGGCCGTTCTTGCGGCTGGTTTCGCACTTTGGCATGCGCCTTTTTTCCGGCACGGGCGATTCCGGCGAAGGCGGCCTGGGGCTGAGCGTCAGCGCGATCCTGGCCATGCTGGCGGCGCCGGGCGCGTTCATCTCCATTCTCCTGCTCGATAAGTATTCTTCGCTACTCAGGTTTTTACGCGGCAACCACGCCTTCGATCCCTACGCTGCGTCGCTTCCCGACCAGTATTTTTTTCTTACCTTCTCCATGGTGATTACAGGGATGGTGACGGTGCTCAAGTGGGACAGCATCTTCCCCGACCGGCGCGACTATATGAATCTGGCGCCTCTGCCTATTGCGACACGGCGAATCTTTCTCGCGAATATTACCGCGATCGTTCTCATCGCGCTGGCTTTTGCGATTGACGTGAACGCGGCCTCTTCCTTCCTGTTTCCCATGGAAGTCATGATGGAGCAGCCGAAGTTCATCTTCTTCGTGCAATTCGGAAGAGCGCATTTTCTGGGAGTGATGCTCTCAAGCTTTTTCATCTTTCTGGCTCTCTTTGCTCTGATCGGGACGCTGATGGTCCTGCTGCCGGACGCACTCTTCCGCCGCATCTCCATCTACCTGCGAATCTTTATCATCATGCTGCTGCTGGCGTTGTTGTGCAGCACCTTTGTGGTTCCGCAATTTCTGCGAACGCTTTCCACCGACCCACATTCCGTGCTGCGATGGCTGCCGCCGGTTTGGTTTCTGGGTCTGTTGCGCTCGGTGCTGGGCAAGGCGGACCCTGCCCTGGCGCAGCTCGGCAGGCTGGGCTGGGAAGCCATGATTTGCGTAAGCGTGCTTGCGCCTGCGGTTTACATCGCCAGCTATTACCGCTATTTCATACGCATCCCGGAGACCCTCGACACCACGCTGCGCAGTCATGCCCCGAGAACACTGCTGCCCATGGCGTGGATGGATCAATTAATTCTGCATTCGCCCTTCGAGCGCGCGATTTATCGTTTTACGGTCAAGACGCTGCTGCGCAGCGAGCGGCACTCGTTGCTCTTCGGCGCGTTCTCAGGCCTGGGCCTGGTGCTGGCCTTGCAGATGCTGGCTTCGGCGTTCTACGACAGCCGCGGGCTGGCCAACCTCCCGCCAGAGGAATTCTTATCAGTACCGTTTGTCCTCGCTTACTTTGTGATCTCCGGGCTGCGATTCGTCTTTGATATTCCCGCGGAGCTCGGCGCCAACTGGGTGCACCGATCGATTCTTGACCGGGGGAACCAGGAATCGGCGAGCCTGGCGCGTAAAGTGATTCTTACCTTTGTCGTGCCCTGGGTGTTGCTGCTGTGCCTGCCACTTTCAGTGCACGCCTGGGGATGGTTCGTGGGCGCCGGACACGTGGCCGTCCTGCTGGCTTCTTGCAGCCTGCTGGCCCAGCTTCTGCTCCGCCGCTTCCGTAAGGTTCCCTTCGCCTGCACCTTTCCGGTGTGGAAGCAAAGCGCCACAGTCATGATCCTCCTCTATCTGCTCGGCTTTTGGGCTTTTGCCTTCCTCCTGCCCAGGCTGGAGCATGCGTTATTAGTGCAAACGCCGCTTCTTCTCTGGGGTTTAAGCCTATTCCTGCTCTTGGCCGGCATCGGGTTGCGCAAGTTCCAGGCCGCTGAATTCGAAGATGCGCCGCTGGTCTTTGAAGAGGGAAGCACTCCGCCCTTTGAAATCCTGAATTTGTCAGGACGCTAACAACGTATTCCTTCGCGCCATTTTCCGGGAGCGAAATACGCTTTGCAATTGTGATTGCCAATTGCCGGGTGCTCTCATAAAATCGCGGGTTCTTTCATCCCTCACCAGGAGTCCCCACTATGTCGCGTCGCTCTTATTTGAGCTGGGCGATGCTGTTGTTTGTGTGTTTGCTGAGCGCTTTGGCGTTGGCCCAGCAAACCGGCGAACCACAGTCCGCGCCGGCATTTCACAATGATGTCGTAATCAAAGGCGGCACCATCCTTACCGTGACCCACGGCAAAATCGAAAACGGCAGCATCTACATCCACAACGGCAAGATCGCCGCGGTGGGACAGAGCGTGCAGGCGCCTGCCAACGCCACCGTGATCGACGCCACTGGAAAGTTCGTGATGCCGGGTCTGATCGATTCGCATTCTCACATCGCGCTGGATGACGACGTGAACGAAGCCACCAACCCGGTCACGCCGCACATGATGATGAAAGATGCCTTCGATTACAACGACAAGATGATCTATCGCGCTCTGGCCGGAGGCGTGACGACCTCACTGCTCCTGCACGGCTCCGCCAACATGATCGGCGGACAGGCTATCGTCATCAAACATAAATATGGTCTCGGCCGCGATGAGATGCTTTTTCCCGGTGCGCCGCAGTCCATCAAGTTTGCCAGCGGTGAGAACCCCAAGCGCGTTTACGGACAGAGGAACCAGCTTCCTTCCACGCGCATGGGCAACTTTGAAGTGATGCGCGCGGCCTTTACGGAGGCTCGCGAGTATATGCGCCAGTGGGACGACTACGACGCGAAAGTCAAGAAGGGCGACAAAGACGCCACTCCGCCCAAGAAAGACCTGAGGCTCGAAGCCCTGGCTGATGTGTTGCGCGGCAAGCTGCTGGTGCAGATCCACTGCTATCGTGCCGATGAGTTCCTGACCGAAATGGCTATCGCCAAAGAGTTCGGCTACAAGATTCGCGCCTTCCATCACGCGCTGGAGGCCTACAAGGTTGCGGACAAGATCGCTGCCAATGGCGTCGCCATCGCCACCTGGCCTGACTGGTGGGGCTTTAAGTATGAAGCCTGGGACGGCATTCCCTGGAACGCCGCCATCTCCGCGCACAAGGGCGTGCGCGTGGCGCTCAAGAGTGATTCTGAAGACGTGACCCGCCGCCTGAACCAGGAAGCCGGCAAGGCCATTCACTACGGTCTGACGGAAGACGAGGCGCTGAAAGCCATCACGCTGAATCCTGCATGGATCATCGGGGTGGACGAACGCGTGGGCTCGATCGATGTGGGCAAAGACGCGGACATCTCGATCTGGAACAGCTATCCGCTCTCCTCGACCGCATTGGTGGATAAAGTTCTGATTGACGGCGACGTTTATTTTGATCGCTCGCTTCCCGGATACGGCCTTACCCATTACAAGGAGGTCCAGTAAGATGTCGAACAAATTCCTCATTCTGCTCCTGCTGCTCCTGGCCCTCGTCGCCACTGCTGGCGCGCAGAGCAAGAAACCTAAATCGGCTTCCGCGGCAGCTTCCACGCCAACCACCAACGCGGCAACGAACCAGACCATCGCTCTCAAGGGCGGCAAGCTTCTCACCATTACCCACGGCGTGATCGAAAACGGTGTAGTGGTAATGCAGAATGGCCGCATCACCGCCGTCGGGGGTCCTGGCACGGCAATTCCAGCAGGCGCCAGGGTCATCGACGTCAGCGGCATGACGGTCTATCCGGGTCTGATTGACTCGGAGACTCATCTCGGCCTGACCGAGGTCTCCGCAGATCGCATGACCAATGACGAACTCGAGCCCAGCGACGAGATCATGCCGCACATGCACGTCTATGACGCGTTTCATGCGGAGACGGCGGTGATTCCGGTGACGCGCATCAACGGCATCACCAACGCCATTGTCGCGCCTGCCAGCGGAGACACGCTTCCCGGCCAGGATTCGTTTATACAGTTGGCCGGCCCTTCGGCCGCGGAGATGCTGACCGTTCGCGACATCGCCATGCCGCTGAACTTCACCGGGCAGCAGCGCCGGAACCAGAGCTTTGAATCCGCCAAATTCCCGTTCACGCGCATGGGCATGGCCACGCAGTTGCGCCAGGCATTCATTGACGCGCTGGACTACGATCAGAAACTGGCCGCCTACGAAAAGAAGAAATCCAGCTCCGACGAGAAAGAAAAAGGCGGAGCGCCGCCCAAGCGCGATCTGAAACTTGAGGCGCTTCTGCCGTACCTGCATGGCAAGAAGCCGGTCGTGCTCTCGGCGGAGCAGCCCAACGATCTGCTTACCGCCCTTGACCTGGCCAATGAATTTCATCTCAAGGTGATTCTCAATCACGTAACACATTCGGCGTCGCTGGTGGATAAGATCGCCGCGACCGGCTTTCCCGTGATCGTTGGCCCGATTTACGAGCAGCCAAAAGAAGATGAGCGCTACGACGCTGTCTTCAAGATGCCGGCGGAGCTGGCCAAGCGCGGCGTGAAGATTGCGTTTGCCTCCTATGATGCGCATAACTCGCGCAATCTGCCTTACGCCGCCGGGTACGCCGTCGCATTCGGCTTGCCGCCGGAAGAAGCGCTTAAGGCTTTGACCATCAACCCCGCGCAGATGTGGGGCGTGGATAAAGACCTGGGCTCGCTCGATGTGGGCAAGATGGGCAACGTGGTGGTTGCCAACGGCGACCCGCTGGATGTGAAGACCGATGTGAAACACGTCTTCATTGATGGCCAGGAGATTCCGCTGGTCAACAAGCAAACCCAGTTGCGCGATCAATACTGGAAGTAAGCTTTCAACTCAGGGGCCGGAGCAGCGCTTCCGGCCCTCAGCTTTACTGACGAGTCAGTGGGGCCCAGCGCGGGGTGGAGCAGGCATTTCCGGGGTCCCCACCGCGCGCCGGTGTTGCGCGCTGTGGGGTGGATGTATGCCTGCGGTTCATTGGCAAGAAAATCCCGGCTTCCGCCGCTGAGGTTCTTGTGCGGTCGCACGTTCCAGCAATCATCACTCGCCAACCCGCTTCCGCTCGGCGTAACATTGAAAGGATGTCCTGCCGGTTCTTGCGGCTCTGATCCGGCTGAACGATGAATTTGAAAGGAGCGATTACATGGTTAAGACAGCACTTTTTGTCCGCCTGGAAGCCAAGTCCGGCAAAGAGCAGGAGGTTGCCGACTTTCTGAAGAGCGGCCTGCCTCTGGCAATACAGGAACCCGCCACCGTCTCATGGTTCGCGATCCGCCTTGGCCCATCCACTTTTGCCATCTTTGACGCTTTTCCCGACGAAGCGGGCCGCCAAGCGCACCTCAACGGTAGAATTGCCGCCGCGCTCATGGCCAAAGCCGGAGACCTGCTAGCGCATCCTCCGTCCATTGAAAAAGCAGACGTGCTTGCGGCGCTGACCGATCGCGCAGCCCAAAAAGCCGCATAACCTTTCTTGGCAGCATCGCGTCGATGTGAAACCTGATGACCGAACTGGGAAAAATTCTGTTGCTTCTTGGTGGTGTCATCGTTCTTATCGGCGCGGTGCTGCTGCTTGCCGGACGCTTCAACCTGCCTCTTGGGCGCCTACCGGGCGACATCACGGTGCGCGGCAAACACACCGTCTTCTACTTTCCCATCGTCACCTGTCTTTTGATCTCCGTCGTTCTTTCGCTGATTTTCTGGCTTATCGGCCGTGGGCAACGCTAACTGCGCGCTCTGCTAAACTCCATTCATGTCTTCTGGGGGCCAACTCGGTTTCACCTTTGAGCAGGCCCCCGGCCGCCGCATCTGGCGCGTCGCCGATCTGGTGAGCGCCGTCCGCACCACGGTCGAGCGCGGCTATACCGACGTCTGGGTGGAAGGCGAGATCTCGAACTTCCGTCCTTCCGAATCCGGTCATCTCTATTTCACCCTCAAAGATGGCGATGCCCAGCTGCGCATCGTGATGTTTCGCAGCCAGGCGCGGCTTTTGCGCTTTCGTCCCGAAAGCGGGATGCAGATCATCGCCCGCGGACGCATCACCATCTATGACGCGCGTGGCGAGCTGCAACTCTCTGCGGAATTTCTTGAGCCTGTCGGTGCCGGCGCGTTGCAGCTGGCCTTTGAGCAGCTCAAAGCCAGGCTCGCCCAGGAAGGCCTGTTCGATCCATCGCGACGCAAGCCCATACCACCGTTGCCGCGGCGCATCGGCATCGTCACTTCGCCGCGTGGCGCCGCCTTGCACGACATGCTCAACATCCTTGCCCGCCGGCATGAGAACGTCGGCATCCTGATTTATCCGGCGCAAGTCCAGGGCGAGACTGCTCCGTCTGAAGTCGCCACCGGCATCCGGTATTTCAATCGCGCCAAGAATGTGGATGTGATCATCGTCGCCCGTGGCGGCGGCTCCATTGAAGACCTGGCTGCCTTCAACGACGAGGGTCTTGCGCGGACGATTGCTGCTTCTGCGCTGCCGGTGATCTCTGCGGTCGGCCATGAAACCGATTTCAGCATCGCCGACTTTGTCGCCGACCTGCGCGCGCCCACGCCTTCCGCTGCGGCCGAACTGGTGATTGAATCCAAGCACCGCCTGGCCGAGCATCTCACGCATCTGCACCAGCGTCTGGACCGCGCTACTCGCTACCGTCTGCTCATGGCGCGCAACCAGCTACAGGAGCTGTCCCAGCACGGCGCGTTTGCCCGCATTCGCGATCTCATGCTGCAGCGCGCGCAGCGCCTGGACGATCTTGCCCACCGCCTGGCCGCCAACTATCGCACGTTGCTGCACGACTACCATCGCCGGCTCGACGTTGCCGCTGCCCGCGTGCGCCATTTTGATTTCCGGCGCTCCCTGGCCATCACGCGCGGCCAGCTGGATGCCGGAACCGAAGCTGCGGTGCGGGCGTTCCGCGCACGCCTCGCCGGCCATCGCTCACAACTGGAGCGTCTCACGGCCCAGCTCAATGCTCTGTCACCAGTCAAGATTCTGGATCGCGGTTATGCCCTGGTGTTTGATGCCAGCGGTGCGCTCGTAAAGGACTCCAGGCAGCTTGTGTCCGGGCAGCAAATTTCCGCGCGCGTAGCTCGAGGCAGCTTCACGGCGGAAATCAAGGATACAAAATCCGAGTAGATACCATTCAACAGGGCGGTATTCCGATGGTAATTTGCAAGCCATCAACAGTTGCTGAATACTAACGACTACAATGCGCAAACTTTTCGGTACCGACGGAATTCGTGGCGTGGCAGGTGAGTATCCGCTGGATCAAAAAACCGTGCACGCCGTGGGGCGCGCGCTCGGCCACCACCTGCCTGATGGTCCCAAACGCGTTATCCTCGGGCAGGACACCCGCGAATCGAGCGCGTGGATCGCCGACGCTCTGGCTTCAGGGCTGCGCGAGGACGGCGTGGAGACTGCGAGCGCCGGAGTGGTCCCTACGCCCGCGGTCGCTTACCTGGCGCATACACAGGGATTTTCTGCCGGGGTGGTCATCTCCGCTTCGCACAATCCCTGGCGCGATAACGGCATCAAGGTTTTCGGCGGCGATGGATATAAGCTGCCTGACGCGGTGGAACTTGAAATCGAAGAAGAGATTTTTTCCGTTCTCAGCGCGAACACGCCGGCGAATCAGAACGCACCAATGACCGCATCGCTTCCCGGCGATGCCCGCCTGCGCGCGGCTTATGTAAATTGGATGGCCCGCAGCATCCAGGGTGCTGAACGTTTGCGTATCGTGGTGGACTGCGCGAACGGCGCCGCCAGTACCGTGGCTCAGGAATTGTTCAGCCGGTCGGGCGCGAAGGCGGAATTTACGCATTCCAGTCCGACCGGGCGCAACATCAATGAGAATTGCGGCGCCCTCCATCCTGACGTTGTAGGCCGCGAGGTTGCTGCGCGCAAAGCCGATATGGGCATCTGTTTTGACGGCGATGCGGACCGCGCGCTTTTCACTGACAGCAATGGAAAAGTTGTAGATGGCGATGCCGTCATGCTCCTGCTGGCGCAGGAACTCAAGCGACGCGGTGAGTTGGCCAATAACACGGTCGTCGCCACCACCATGTCGAACATGGGACTTGAGATCGCGCTGCGTGAAGCAGGAATCAAGCTCCTGCGCGCTCCTGTCGGCGACAAGTACGTGCTGGAAGAGATGATCAAGTCCGGCGCCATTCTGGGAGGTGAACAGTCGGGGCACATCATTCTCTCACGCGAAGCCACCACGGGTGACGGTCTGCTCACCGCCATGCGCGTTCTGGGGATTGTTGCCGCCGGCTGCCGGCCGCTCGCGCAAATAGTCTCCGGTCTCAAGGTCTTTCCCCAGACCATCAAGAATGTTCGCGTGCGGGAGAAGCGTCCGCTGGACCAGATTCCCCAGGTAGTCGCCGCAATTCAGAATGCGGAGCGCGAGCTCAATGGCAATGGCCGCGTGAATGTGCGCTATTCCGGAACGGAGACACTGGCCCGCGTGATGGTGGAAGCGGAGTCGAAAGAAACAGTGCACCGTTTAGCCGATAGCATCGCCGCAGCGATTGAAAGTGTCCTGGGAACGGGCACGCCTGCAGGACACTAATCGTATGCGATTGCGTAAACTGCCAGCGCTCGGCATAGCCGGCCTGCTCGTTGTGGCCCTCATGCTCTTTTTGCGGGACACAAGCTGGGATCGCGGCGTGGGTTACGTCATGGGTGCGCTGCCATATCTCTTGTTCATCATTGCCCTGCCGCTTATCCTCTATGTCCTGTTGCGGTTTGCCTACCGGATGTTCGCTCGACCCTATCTGAGGTTCCTGAGAATGCGGCGCTATCTTAATAACAAAGAGCTGCACGAGGCTGCGAGGCGAGGCCGGTAAGAAAGTCATTCCACATCGCGCCAGTTCGGTCCCACGCCGATCTCGACCACCAGCGGCACCAGCAGCGTGTGGACCTTTTCCATCTTCTCCTGCACCAACTCGCGCATGGTTTCGATCTCCGGCTCCGGCACCTCAAACAGCAGCTCATCGTGCACCTGCAACAGCATGCGAGATTTCAGCCTGCGCTTCCGCACTTCTTCGTCAAGGCGGATCATTGCCAGCTTGATCAGGTCGGCCGCCGTGCCTTGCAGCGGCGTGTTGACCGCCGTCCGCTCGGCAAAGCCGCGCATGTTGGCATTCTTGCTGTTGATGTCGGGGATGGGACGCGAGCGGCCGAAGAGTGTCTTCACGCTCTGCTCACGCCGCGTCTCTTCCAGCACGCGGTCAATGAATTTCCTTACGCCAACATACTTCTCAAAATACGCGTCGATAAACCTCTTCGCTTCCCGCTGTTCGATTCCCAGCTGCTGTGACAGCCCGAAAGGCGAGAGCCCGTAGACAATGCCGAAGTTCACCGCCTTGGCGCGGCGGCGGTGCTCGGCGTCAATCATCAGTGGCGGAACGCCAAAGACCTGCGACGCGGTGAGAGCGTGAATGTCATCGCCGCGGCGGAAGGCCTCAACCAGCAGCGGATCTTCAGAGAAATGAGCCAGCAGCCGCAGCTCGATCTGCGAATAGTCCGCCGAGAGCAACACGTGGCCGGCTTCAGCGATGAACGCCGCGCGAATCTCGCGCCCCAGCTCCGTGCGGATAGGAATGTTCTGCAGGTTTGGATTGGTGGAAGAAAGCCGTCCTGTCGTTGTGCCGGTCTGGTTGAAGGTGGTATGCACCCGCTGCGTTCCGGGGTCGATCAGCACCGGGAGCGCATCCACGTAAGTGCTCTTGAGCTTGGAGAGCTGCCGGTAATCCAGCACCAGCTTCGGCACTTCGTGTGATTCGGAGAGCTCTTCCAGCACATCCACGGCGGTCGAAATCGTTTTCCCTTTGCCATATTTAACCGGTTTGGGCAAATTGAGCTGATTGAAGAGCACGTCACCCAACTGCTTGGGTGAATTGATGTTGAACTTCGTTCCTGCCTTCTCGTGAATCTCGCGCGCCTTGTCGTTGCATTGCCGTTCCAGGTCGATGGAGAGCGTACCCAGCATCCCGTGATCAATCTTCACCCCAGCGTGCTCCATGCGCGCGAGCACTGGAACCAGTGGCAGATCGATTTCTTCATAGAGCGGCAACTGTCCGGCGCTCTCTACTTCTTTGCGCAGGGTTGGCGTAATTCGGCCAGTCACGTCCGCCGCCTCAGCCATGGAAGCGGAGAGCTTCAGGTTGAAACTGCGCACCGCAATCTCCGCCAGCGAGTGCTTGGCGTAGGTCGGGTTGATGATGTAGGAGTAGAGCATCGGCTCGTCGCCGACGCCGGCCAGTTCAACCCCGTGCGGCGCCAGTTGACGCAGAGCGTACTTGTAATCGTGGATTGTCTTGGGAATCCTGGGATCGCTGAGCAGACGCTTCAGCTCGATTGAGATTTCATCGCCGTCAAGCACCGCGCTGAAAGCCTTGCCGGGCTCAGTCGAGATCGCCATCTTGAGCGGCGCTCCACCCGGCTCCGCTGGCTGCTGGGCATCGAAGAGCAACCCGCCGGTTTCCGGAGCAGCCTCTTCGTCCTCGGCTTCTTCTTCCGGTTTGGCGATCGCCGTAAACTCGAAAGCGATGGCCAGCGGCGCTTTGGCTTTGCCCAGCTCTTTAACTTCGGCTACGTTCCTGAGCTCGCGGTAATCCGTTTCCTTGATCTCGACCTCAGGCACCAGTTCTTTGAGCAGCGTCGTGAATTCCAGCTCGCTGAAGAGGCTGCGCAGAGCGTCTGCGTCCGGCTGGCCGGCCACCATCTTGTCCAGGTCCAGCTCGATCTCAACATTCTGGTCGATGGTAACCAGCTGCTTGCTCCACAGAATAGTGTCTTTGTTGTTGAGGAGTGATTCGCGATAGGTCTTGCGCTCGACCTCGGCGGCATGGTCCAGCGCACTGTCCAGGTTGCCGAAACGCTTGATGATCTCGACCGACCCTTTATCGCCAATGCCGGGAGCGCCAGGAATGTTGTCGATGGAATCGCCGCGCAGGGCCATCACGTCGATCACTTGCTCCGGACGCACGCCGAGAATCTCCTCGACTTTGGCCGCATCGCAAATCAAATTGTCTTTCGGCGGGTTGAGCACACAAACTTTGTCGTTCACCAGCTGCAGCATGTCCTTGTCACTGGAGACGACGAAAACCTCGTACGACTGCGTCGCTGCTTTACGCGCCAGCGTGCCAATTACATCGTCCGCTTCAAAACCCTTCTGTTCCAGGATCGGAATGCGGTAAGCCTCCAGCGCGCGCCGTATGTACGGCACTTGCTGCACCAGGTCGGGAGGCATTTCCTTGCGCTGAGCCTTATAACCCTGATACTCAACTTCCTTGAATGTCTGGGTCTTGATATCGAATTTGCGGACTGAGGTTACTGTCCTGGCCTGCTCGTCGCGAAAGGTTGGGCCGGCTACGTCAAACACAGCCGCCAGGTATTCCGGGTTGAAGTCCGCTCGCAGCTTGCGCAGCATGTTCACAAAAACGTAGGTGGCTGCGGTAGGCACGCCCTTCTTGGTGGACATGGGACGTTGCCGCGACATGGCGTGATAGGCGCGGAAAATGAAGGACATCGAGTCCATGAGAAAGACGCGGCCCTTCTGTGCGGGTTTGGGATTGGTAGCCAAAACTAAATTCTATCCTCTTACGAAATGCACCTAAATTCCTTGTTTGCCCGATCTCGGTGATGACGCGCGATGTCGGCGATCGGCACGCTTCGCGTGCCCACCCCATCCCGTCCATCCCCGAAAAATAAGCACTTACACGATCTATCCCCGGCGATACCCTGTCATTCCCGCCTCCAAACGCCAGGCTGGGTGTTCCTTGCCTGACCTCCAGACGCATCTTGTATATGCTATTAAACCAATGAAAATAAACGATTTAACATAGCATAACCTGGTGTTGAAGTCAATGATCTTCACGCGAAAATCAGGCAAACATCGCCGCACAAATCCAGCCGTCAATACCTTCGGTTGCAGGCCTTGGCTCAACCCCACATCTTGCCGCCTTTCAATTTCGGCGATTTTTGGCAATCTTGGCAATTCTGGCAATGTCTCGATCCGTTGCATCCGTGTTCATCCGTGGTAAGGTTTTTGGATGGATGCCCACGATTCCGTCAACGCGATGGTTGGCGCCTACGCCAACCAGGCAGTTGTTATCGCGCGGGAGTTCAAAGCCACGCTGGACTACAGCGAGAATTCACTGATGGAACTGGAGACCATCGTGGGCCAGCTTGCCCTGGACCTGCCGCCCAATGGCGCTCCCGGCGACGAGCTCACCGAGATGTGCAAGCTCTGGGGCAGCTATTTGGGCGAGGTGGTGCGCCGGCGCTTCGGTGGCGACTGGACGATTGAGACGTATCCGGGAAAACAGTTTGCCACGCTCACCTTGAATGTCGCCGGCACGAAACTGTTTCCATCGATGAAAGTGCATCGCCGTCTTACCGCAGGCGAAGCCGACAACCTGTGGTCGTTTTATAAGATGGTCAAAGCGAAGCTGGAAGCCATGCCGGGCGGGAAAGTCCAATAATCTTCACGGAGACACAGAAGCACGGAGAGAAGCAATGGGCCGCAGACTTACGCTGATGACTACGGATCGAAGTAATAAATCTGATTCGAAAATCAGCGTTCATCCGCGCAAATCAGCGGCGCATTCCCGTTTCCTCTGCGTCTCCGTGCCTCCGTGGTGAGTCAGCCTTGAAACTTCGCTTTCCTCTTTTCCAGAAAAGCCCTGATCCCTTCTTTTCCGTCGGCGGTTCCACCGGCTTCTGCGATCGCGCGGCTCTCCCATTCCATCTGCGTTTCCAGCGACTCGTTCCATCCGTTGTGGAGCAGACGTTTGGCTGCGCCAAATGCGCCGGTCGGTCCCTGGGCCAGGGTTTGGGCCAACTCCTCTGCACGGGCGGCTAATTTTTCAGCGGCAACGACCTCTGTGACCAGGCCCCATTCGCAGGCTTCGCGCGCGGAAAGGCGGCGATTGGTTAGAGTAAGCTCCATCGCGCGTTTGATTCCGGCCAATCGCGGCAGGAAATAAGTTGAACCGCCGTCAGGCGCCATGCCGATTTTGGTATAAGCCATCAGGAAGGTGGCGGAATCGGCTGCCACCACCAGATCGCAGGAGATGGCGAGGCTCAATCCTCCCCCGGCCGCCGCACCTTGCACGGCAGCGATCACCGGAGCGTCCAGCCGCGCAAACCGTGAGACCGCCAGGTGGAGGTACGAGGTGATCTCACGCAGATAGCTCTGGAGATCGGCCTGCACATGAAACAACTTCACGTCGCCGCCCATCGAGAAGTTGTTGCCGGCTCCGCGCAGGAGCACGGCACGCACGCTTCTGTCGCGCTCGCACTCCAGCGCCACGGCCATCAGTTCCTTGGCCATCCCCAGGTCCAGAGAGTTGCCGGCGTGAGGCCGGTTCAGCGTGACATGGCCCACGTTGTCACGAACTTCAAACAGCACTGGCTCTTCGCTTGACATGCGAACTCCAATTCACAATGATTCGCGTTATTAGAGGCCCGTGTTTCCGTGCTGGATTCTATTTCTCCAGCCACTTCGCCGGAGGCAATTGTTCTTTCAGCTGTACGCCGCTGCCCTGATGCAACATCATCTGAGCGGTCAAATCTACAATCCTGCTTGCTGCCGCATCAGCAGAAACACCTCGCGCGTGGATATTTGAAATGAGGTTGCGCTGCGAATCGTTGTGGCCCGCGTCCGGCCGAAAGGCCATGTAAGCGGAAAGGCTCTCCGCCGTCGCCAGGCCGGGGCGCTCGCCGATCAGCAACACCACAACTTTCGGACGCAGCAACTCTCCCACCGCGTTCATTACCCCTACCCGGCAGTATCGAACAGCAAACGTCTGTCCCAGAGTCCAGCCTCTGGCCTGCGCCGTTTCCACGATCAGCGGGAGCAACTTTGGGACCTGCGCTCGCACCGCCGTGACCGAGAGCCCGTCGCCGATGACGATCTGCAGATCGATTTGTTTCGGGCAGCGCTGCAGCGCCGCGCTGCGTCCTGCTTCATTCAACTGTCTACCCAGATCTGGCCGAAGCAGGTATTCATCTTTGGTCGCTGCCATGGTCGAGACCGCAAACAGCTTCCACCTCTGGACAAATTCCGGTCCCAGATCGCGCTCCAGGTCAAACTCGGTTCGGACGGCGTCGCGCGCGGCGGCGTGAGCTTCTCGCAGCTCGAGCTGCGTTGCGGTCCGATAGCCGGCGCCCGCGCGATCAACCAACACTCGCGCCGGGGTGCGTGCGCGAATCCTCTCGATGATCGCCGGCCATTGTCCGTCGCTGAATTCGTCTTGACTCATGACTGTTCTTCAGGCACTCGAAGCCTCTAACGATACTCGTCCTGGTCGTCTAATATTTCAGCTCTCAGGATACAATCAACCCGCAATGCGCTCTCTCTTTCAGGATTTCCGCTACGCCCTTCGCCGGCTGGGCAAGACGCCGGGCTTCACCGTGACCGCCGTATTAACACTGGCCTTGGGTATTGGCGCCAACACGGCGATCTTTACCGTGATTGACGCCGTCCTGCTGCGGCCGCTGCCGTACCGCGATCCCGGGCGGCTGGTGCTGCTTAACGAGCAGACGCCGCGTTTTCCGATACTTTCCGTCTCGTATCAGAACCTGGTTGACTGGCGCGAGCAGAGCCATGTTTTTACCGGCGTGGGCGCGGTTCGAAACCTGGGCATGAGCCTGACCGGAGGCGAGAGCCGGAACGGCTGAAAGCACAGATGCTCAATGCCAATGTCTTTGACCTTCTGGGGCCCGCGATTCGTAAGCGAATCGCTCGACGCTGATACCGGCAGTGGGTCAGTTTCTTCAAACTGACCCACAACCGGCGCAATTTCGTCCCTTGCCTTGCGGGCGTCGATGGGTGTCCAATTAGGTGTCAAAGCAAAAGAGGTTGAGCAAGGAGGGTCCGCCATGAACCGCAGGGAATTCCTGAGAGACGCCTCGACCACCGTGGGAGCAGCGCTGCTGGCCCCGGGAATACTGAAAGCATCCGTGCTCAATTCCGCGCCTTCGGTTGCACACGTGGCCTTCGTCAAGACCACCGACCGCGCCACCGGAGTCAAGCGAGCGATTGACCTCCTTGGTCTGGAGAAATTCCGCGGCAAAGACCTCTTCATCAAGCCGAATTTCAACAGCTCCGATCCCACGCCCGGCTCAACCCATGAAGACACGCTGGTCACGCTGCTGCGCCAGCTTAAAGCCATGGGCGCCGGCCCGCTCACGGTGGGCGACCGCAGCGGCATGGGCAACACGCGCGAGGTTATGACCCAAAAGAGCGCATTTCAGATGGGCAAAGAGCTGGATGCCAAGGTCATAGTGTTCGACGAACTCGGCGCAGACGATTGGGAGCTGATCAAGCAATCAGATATGCATTGGGAGCAGGGGTTTGCGTTGCCGCGTCCGGTGCGCAACGCCGGCGGAGTGGTAACCACATGTTGCCTCAAAACGCACCGTTATGGCGGACATTTTACCCTGTCGCTCAAAAACTCGGTGGGTTTTGCGGCCAAGTACGTGCCCGGCAATTCCTATAACTTCATGCGTGAGCTGCATTCTTCTCCCGACCAGCGCCGTATGATCGCCGAGATCAATACCGCCTACAAGCCTGAGCTGGTTGTACTCGACGGTATTCAGGCGTTTACAAACGGCGGTCCTGATCAGGGCAAGATGGTGCAGTCCAACGTAATTCTCGCGGGAACGGACCGCGTTGCTATTGATGCCGTGGGTGTTGCTCTGCTCCGCCACTTCGGGACCACACCAGAAGTGAGCCAGGGCGCGATCTTTGATCAGGAGCAGATTGCCCGCGCCGTGCAGCTGAAGATCGGGGTGAGCAGTCCGAAGCAGATCGAGCTGGTGACCGGCGACAAGGAAAGCGCCGAGTACGCGAAGCAGATTCGCATGGTGCTCGATGGCGGCCAGGCCTAGCCTTTGGTTTCTGTCGTTCGCTCCAAACCGCTGTAACAAGTTGTATGAGCTTGGGGCCTCCCGCCGTGAGCACCGGGCTCGCCGCGTGGTCGGGCTCGCCCTCATTTCTTACGTCGTCAGCCCTAGTCGGCGCACTTGATCATCAGCTTGCCGAAATTCTCTCCGCTGAAGAGTTTCAGCAGCGTTTCCGGAAACGTCTGCAAGCCTTCGACGATGTCTTCTCTCGTCTTAAGTTTTCCCTGGGCGCGCCAGGTGGCCAGCTCGCGAATGCCTTCGCCGTAGCGCGCAGCATAGTTAAATACGATGAATCCTTCCATTCGCGCGCTATTCACCAGCAGAGAGAGATAGTTGGCCGGGCCCTTGATACTGGAAGTGCTGTTGTATTGTGAGATCGCGCCGCAGAGCACCACGCGCGCCTGGCGCGCCAGCAGAGCCAGCGCGGCATCCAGGATCTCGCCGCCGACGTTGTCAAAATAAATGTTGATTCCCTTCGGGCAGTGCCGCCGCAGCGACTCCATCACATTCTCTGACTTGTAGTCGATGCAGGCGTCAAAGCCGAGTTCGCGCACGGCGTAGTCGCATTTGTCCGGTCCGCCCGCGATACCGACGGCGCGGCAGCCTTTGATCTTCGCAATTTGTCCCACGACCATGCCGGTTGCGCCGGCGGCGCCGGAAACTACTACGGTGTCACCCGCCACGGGCTTGCCGATCTCGAGCAATCCGAAATACGCGGTCAGGCCGGTGATTCCCAGTGCACCCAGATACACCGGCAGCGGCGCCAGGTTAGGATCGATCTTGTTGATGCCGGTTCCGTCTGTGGTCGCGTATTCCTGCATGCCCAGTACGCCGAAGACGTGCTCGCCGGTTTTGAAGTTGGGATTCTGGGAAGCCACCACGCGGCCTACGGCGCCCGCGCGCATCACGTCGCCGATCTTCACCGGTTCAATATAGGAGCGGCCTTCATTCATCCAGCCGCGCATTGCCGGGTCGAGCGAAATGTATTGATTCTTGACGACGAATTGCCCGGGGCCGGGATCACGCACCGGCTCTTCCGTGTAATTCCAGTCACTGCGTTTAGGCAAGCCCGAGGGCCGGGCGGCAAGGCGAAATTGGTGATTGATCAAGTTCATGGCACAAGAATTGTAAATTCAACGAATTGAAATTTGAAATCTCAACCCTTGGCGCCGATCAGCGCTTGCAGTCCGGCGGCAAGCTCTTTGCGTGCTCCCGCGCCGATTGCAGCCGGCTCGTTGGCTCTAAATATTCCCATTTGTTGCAGCCACGACAGGAATTCCGGCGCCGGGCGCAGGTTGAACAGGCGCCGCATGGCTAGCGCATCGTGAAAGCTGGTGGATTGGTAGTTGAGCATCACATCGTCGGCGCAGGGCACGCCCATAAAGTAATTGCAGCCGGCCGCAGTCAGCAGCATGAGCAGGTTGTCAGCCGAGTTCTGATCAGCCGCCGCGTGGTTGGTATAGCAGACGTCGCAACCCATGGGGAGACCCAGCAGTTTGCCCATAAAATGGTCTTCCAGGCCGGCCCGGATGATCTGACGCTCGTCATAGAGATATTCCGGGCCGATGAATCCAACCACACTGTTCACCAGGAACGGTTCGAACACCCGCGCCACGCCGTAGGCACGGGCCTCCAGTGTAAGTTGGTCGACGCCGTGATGCGCGTCTGCAGAGAGCGCGCTGCCCTGGCCGGTCTCAAAATACATCACATTTGGGACAGGGAGCCCGCTCACCACGGAGGCACGGAGACACGGGGGATTTTCCGATTCGTTTTCTTTACCGTACTGAACTTCTCTGTTGTTGAACGCGAGCTTCTCATGAGCCTTGCTGGACGATGCGGCTGGATCATTTCCTTGCTGCCAGTCGGTTGCAGACGGCAGTCCAGCTTCGCCTTTCTCCGTGTCTCCGTGCCTCCGTGGTGAGATCCGTTCCTTATGGTGTTCTAGCACCCGCTCGCGTCCTTCGCGCAACATGCTCAACGTGATGCCGAAGCTTTCATTTGCTTTTTGCGTTCCCGCCACAGATTGAAACAGCAGGTCCACCGGCGCGCCGCGGTCCAACGCAGCGAGTTGCGTGGAGATATGCGCGAGGCAGCACGCCTGGGTAGGAATGTTGTAGGCATCAATCAGCCGCTGCAGCGCATGCAAAATGGCGCTCACGGTTTCCACCGAGTCCGTCGCCGGGTTCACGCCGATCACTGCATCGCCGCAGCCATAGAGCAGGCCATCCAGTGCGGCCAGCAGAATTCCGGCCACGTCATCCGCCGGATGGTTAGGCTGCAGCCGGACGCCCAGGACGCCATGCTCGCCCATGGTGTTACGGCAATGCGTGACCACGCGCACTTTGGCGGCGGCCAGCACCAGGTCTTTGTTGCTCATCAGCTTGGCCACGGCCGCGGCGATCTCCGGCGTGATCGCCCAGCGCAATCGCTTCAGGTCGGGCTCACTCGTCTCATCGCGCAGGATGTACTCGCGGAACTCGCCCGCAGTCATGCTGCTGATGGTTTTGAACTCGCTCCGGTCGTGGGTTTCCAGGATCAGCCGGCTGACGTCGTCATCTTCCGGAGGGATAGGCGGCTTCTCGACGATCTCCTGCAGTGTGACGTCGGCCAGCGCGTGCTTGGCGGCAACGCGTTCCTGCTCCGATCGCGCAGCCAGCCCGGCAAGCTGATCGCCGGATTTTTCTTCATTGGCCTTGGCGAAGAGTTCGCGCAGATCATGGAAACGAAATCGCTCGTGCATCAGAGCTATTTCACCGCAAAGGACGCAAAGAACGCAAAGGGAATCAGAGATTGGTTGTCGCCAACCAACCTGCTCTCGTCCATCTCTTGCCTGGCCAATGGCCAGTTGCCATTTGCTAATTGCTTCTTATGCCGTCTTCGCCTCAGCCGCTTTGCGGGCTTCAGCGGAGTCGTAACTCTCGCCGTAGATCGAAGGAACTTTCCCGCCCATGGGCCGGAGATAAGTTGAGAGCTGCCCGCGATGGTGGACCGAGTGGTGCAGATAAGTTTGGAAGAACGCGACTGCCGGCAGTTGGAACATGCCGCGGAAATCCATCATCTTCGCAAGTTGTGCTCCGGACATCGATTTCAGGCGGTCATGCACTTCCTGAAACATCTCGCCATACCAGCGGGCGATGTCCGCCGAGTTTCGCACTGTTTCCGGCCGCGGAATAGGAGAAAAGTTAAATTCTCCATCAGCAATCCCATTGAGAAAGCGTTTCTCTGAAGCTGCAATGTGCCACGCCAGTTCGAGAGCAGTTTTCGAAAACGGATCAGGACGATAGTCGCCCTTATCTGCCGGGATGGCTTCAATCACCTTTCTGGTGACAGGTTGTTCGCGTTCGACTGCCGGGAGAAAAACCGCATGCAGGAGGAAAGTTCCATGATCGGGCTGGAGAGGCTGGGTCATCGTGGCACCTTGGGGGGGAAGGTTTCCCAGGCCAGTATACAAAAGCTGCCGGCATCAGATGGGCGGTAAGGTGGCATCATTTCGAGATGTGTTCTAATTCCCCCGATGGAGGCTACCATGCGGAAACTCTTTGCAATCAGATTGCTTTTGGGGCTCGCAATTCTTCTCGCCGCGTCTCACGCTGGCGCGCAGGACAAGACCGCCGAACTCAAGAAGGCCGACCAAGGCTGGAACCAGGCGACGCAGGCGAAGAACCTGGACCAGTTCATGAGCTTTCTTGCAGATGACGCTTCCATGTGTGATCTATCCGGCAAGTGGATGCACGGCAAAGATACGATTAAGGCGGATTGGACCCAGGCGTTCGCCGATCCTACGTTCAAACTCACGTGGTCGGTTGAGTCCGCCGAGGTCTCCAAGAGCGGCGATCTCGGCTACACGCGCGGATCCTTCTCCGGCAGCCAGGGCAACCAGCCATTCTCCGGCAGTTACGCCACCGTCTGGAAGAGAGACACAGCCGGCAAATGGAAGGTGGCAGTGGATATCGCCAGCGCAGCGCCCCAGAAGTAGCTCGAAATCCAAGCTGATCGCTATCTAGAGCAGAATCTCCATTCCTTCGGACGCAGCGCGCACTTTGGGATAGTATTCGCGGGCCTGGGTGACCACGGAGTCAATGCAGGCGTCAGAGTGGTCAGGATCGTGATGGAAGAGAATCAGCTCCTTGGCGCCGCTCTCCATGACCACGTTCACGGCTTCACGCCAGTGGCTGTGTCCCCAACCCTGCTTCCGTGCCGCATATTCCTCCGGCAGATATTGCGCGTCATAGATCAGGACATCAGCGCCCTCGGCGAGCTTGCGCAGGTTTTTGTCAAACACCGGATCGCCGGGTTCGTTGTCGGTGGCGTAGACCAGGACTTGATCCCGGGTCTCAAGCCGGAAGCCGAGGCAGCCCTGGGGATGGTTGAGCCACATCGATTGCACAGACGCGTGGTCAAATTCAATGCGGCCTTCATCGATATTAAAAAACTGCCGGTGCGCCGCCATCTCATTCATGTTCACCGGGAAATAGGGCGCTGACATCTGCTCTTCAATGGCCCGCTGCAATCCCCGCGTCCGGCTGGATGAGTGGAAGATGAAAGAACTGTCTTTGCTTTCGTAGAGCGGGGTGAAAAACGGAATTCCCTGAATATGATCCCAGTGAAAATGGGAAAGAAAGATATGCGCGCAGATCGGATTGCCGTTATTTTGCTCAGCCAGCTGCTTGCCCAGATTGCGAAAGCCTGTTCCGCAATCAAAGACGAAGAGACTCCCGTTGACGCGCACCTCGACGCACGAGGTATTGCCGCCATAACGCAGATTTTCTGACTGAGGGGTCGGCGTCGAGCCGCGGACGCCCCAGAATCTGACAAGCATTCGCATTCACCTATGGCATCCACGCCACGCGCGCGACGCCGTGTGAGTCTGTTTCCCGCAAGATCAAGGGGGTTATAAACAAGCTTGTGGGAAGTGCTGGTTCCTCTTGTACTTGCAGAGAGTATAGTGCAATTTTGGCACTTAAAACCAGACCTTCCAGTCGAACCCCCTAATCGAATGTGTAGTTTTGGTGAATATCTGGTACGTGTACGTTCGTTCCTCCGGCGGCCCCGAAAGCTAAGAATCAATTAAGATAAAGACCCCATGCAATTCCCTGATTACAAGGAATTTTCGCGGTTGGCAAGCCAGGCAACGCTGGTTCCTGTAGCCAAAACGGTCGCGGCCGATCTACGCACCCCGGTGACGGCCTTTCTGAGCGTTGCCGCCAATGAACCGCGCGCGTTTCTGCTTGAATCGGTCGAGGGCGGAGAGAAGATCGGCCGATACACGTTTCTGGGTGCGCGCCCTTATATGGTCTTGCGAGCCCGGGGCCGGCAGATCTCTCTGGAGCGTGAGGGCAAGAAGCGGCATATGGAAGGCAGTGCCTTTCAGGTGCTGGACGGTTTGCTGCGTGAACATACGCCCGCTCACGTTCCCGGATTGCCGCCCTTCACCGCGGGCGCGGTCGGGTTCTTCTCCCATGATGCCGTTCGCCAGCTTGAGAACCTGCCTGTCCTGGCCAAAGACGACCTGAACGCTCCGGATTGCACCCTGATGTTCTTTGACCGCCTGCTGGCGTTTGATCATGTGCGCCACGAAATCTTTATCATCGCGACAGCAGACGTGCGCCGGCAGTCACCGCGCAAAGCTTACGACAAGGCCGTGCGCGACATTGCGAGAATCGAAAGACAGTTGTCGGTGCCTCTACCCCGGAAGTATCTGCAAACGTCCAAGGCACTGAGAGGCAAGCTGAGGGTGAGCGCTTCAGTCAGCAAGAAACACTTTTTAAGCACCGTGGAGAAGATCAAGGAATACATCATGGCGGGCGATGTGTTCCAGGCTGTGCCTTCGCTGCGATTGGAGCTGGAGCCCGGAGTTTCTCCCATCAACGCGTACCGCGCCCTGCGACGGGTGAATCCCTCACCGTACATGTATTTTCTCCGCATGGATGACCTGACGATTCTCGGTTCATCGCCGGAAATGCTTGTGCGCGTAACCGGACGGAAGCTCGAATACCGGCCCATTGCCGGCACGCGCAAGCGCGGTAGGGATGAAGCAGAGGATTTGCGCCTGGAGCAGGAATTGATGCGCGATGAAAAAGAGCGCGCTGAGCACGTGATGCTGGTGGATCTGGGCCGCAATGATGTTGGCCGTGTGAGCGACTTCGGCTCAGTCAAAGTCCGCGACCTGATGTTTGTGGAACGATACTCACACGTGATGCACCTGGTCTCAGCCGTGGAAGGAACTTTGCGCCGGGACCTGAGCCCGGTGGACGCTTTCGCCGCATGCTTCCCCGCGGGTACGCTCACGGGAGCGCCCAAGGTGCGCGCCATGGAGATCATTGAAGAGGTCGAACCGGTGCGCCGTGGTATTTATGGCGGGTCTGTTCTGTATGCCGACTTCGCCGGCAATCTTGATTCCTGCATTGCCATACGCACCATGCTGGTGAAAGGGAAGAAGGCCTATGTACAGGCAGGCGCCGGTATCGTGGCCGACTCGGTTCCGGAGAACGAGTATCAGGAGTGCCTGAACAAGACGCAAGCGCTGGTAAGGGCGGTGGAGCTGGCGCGATCAGGGGAATAAAGTATTCACGCTGGTACACAACTGATCGCAGGTCACACGTGACGGTTAACCGATACTTCCATTACCCGCGACCAGCCAGCGATCATCTGGGCTGTGGGCGCAAAAGGGCTGGTCATGCGCGGAGATTAGCTCCCGACGCTGGCGCACCGCAACCTGCCGGCGTTAATCTTTCTTGCTATCCGGGTTTCGGTCTTCGAGGTAAACCAGAGCGATTCTGGTCTTGCCATCCCGTGGCTCTATACCCACGATGCGCTGTTTCTTCCGGGTACCGGCTTTGAGCGTAAAGCCACCGTCAGCAGGCTGATCGGACTCGCAGGAAGCTGCATCCGCCTGGGCGGAAACCTTCTCTTGCGCCATCTTTCCGCAATCAAGAACCTCACCATATTTGGCTAGCGCCTTGCGATAGAAGGCAGCTACCTTTTCCGGGGAATCCTTGGAGTCAAGTTTGACCAGGATCAGTTTGAAGCCCGCGGAAGGTCCCCACAGACCCATCTGCAATGCGGAACTGTCGTCGGATGAGTCTGTTGCGCGCTTAGCCCCCGGATACGCAGGAAGGCCTACGTTGTCCGGTGTGGCGTTATCACTCAATAGGAAGCCGGCGCTGTGATCCCCGTGGGAATCGGTTTTGCTGTTTTGCCCTGCCAGGGGCAGAGACACGGCCATCAAGGCAACGGTCCCCAGGAATGCGGTCAACAAAACCCACCGGCCAAAGCCTTTTTGTGCAAAGTTCATTTGCGACCTCCAAGCAGGAATACGCTCGACAGCGTAAGAAGAATGCACAAAACTGAAAGCCCTCAGATTGCTTTCACAACCTGAGGGCCGCAAGTGATATCGGACCTGTAAGTTGAGGCGCTTTGCAGGCGTAAGCGAAGCGGGAGCCTGCAGCCGAAATCCCGAGCGCAGTCGAGGGACCCAGCGGGGGTGAGAAAACTGAAAGCCCTCAGATTGCTTTCACAACCTGAGGGCCGCAAGTGATATCGGACCTGTAAGCCGAATTCTGTACGGCGTTGCCGCCGCTGACGGTCATTCCTCTAGGCCGTTCATTGCTGAACGGCTCAAGCGACCTACCCGAAAGTTTGGCGCGCCGAGCAGGCACGCAGAAGCATTGCTGCTCCATTCCTTCCCTATTTGGTCTTGCTCCGTGTGGGGTTTGCCCTGCCCCCTGCATTACTGCAAGGGCGGTGCGCTCTTACCGCACCTTTTCACCCTTACCCATGGCTTCAACTTGAGGGCTTCGCAACGGCTTGCGCCTGCTTCGCCCTCGCGTCCGGTTCGAGCAGAACGGCTCTCACCGTTCGCTCACCCGGCCAGAGGCGGTATGTTTTCTGTGGCACTTTCCGTCGAATGGGCTTAAACCCACCCTCCCGGACGTTATCCGGCACACTGCTCTGTGGAGTTCGGACTTTCCTCTCTCTGGGCCGTGCAGCCCGGGAAACCCGGCGTTCACGGCCAGACAGCGACCATCCGGCCCGACATCAACCATCCATATTATAAGATGGATTCAGATTGACATTGGCTCAAGATAAATTCAAACTGCTCCCATTCATTCCTGTTTTTACGGTGTAAGCCGGGTAGGGCCGGCTTTCCTTTTGAGGAGATTTAATGAGGCGTCAAATTGGCAGGATTGCGCTGTTGTGTGTCCTGGCTCCAGTGGTGATGTTCGGCTTCTTTTCCAAACGCCAGCCTACAGCCGCAGAAGAAACAGCCATCACGAAGTACGCCACGGTGGTGAATAAGGTCTTAGATCAGGTAGGCGGCCCGGATTGGAACGAACATATCGATCAAAAGATTGAGCATCCGATGGTCAACGTTATGGATGACCGTCCTTTGGACATCGACCAGCTACTGCGGCGCACCTATGAAGTGCGTCCTGGGTCAAAGCGCTTTCAGGCGCTCATTGCACCCCGCCAGCAGAAGCTCACGCTGGTGAAAGACGCCTCACAAAGGGACCTGCAGAGGGCTCAGATGGAAGACCTGAAACACCTGCAGGTGGAAGCGCATTTCAACCTGTTTGTGGTTCCCATGATGAGCGGGCCCGATCTTAAACACGATCCCAAAGTGCCGGGAGCAACGTTTGTCCATCAGGACCGGAACAATCCGTTTGGCCACGGCGTGGCTTACGTCCTTTTGTTCAGCAATGGCCGCGCCGGAAAGTGGGACGAGACGAACGGCGTCTATCGCAATACGTTCGTTCATCCTCCGAACAGTCCTTATATTGAGAACGTGGAGATACGGATTTATGGCGCGGAGGACCGCATACACGAACTTCTGCGCAAGCTGGATTGGAAACAGGTGAACGCCGCCCTCACTCCGTAACCGGTACATTTCCAGGAGACCGAATGATTGCAAAAATATCTTTCGCGAGGTTGACGGCGCGCATCCAAACCAGAAACCAAAGCTGCACAAAGAGAAAGATGAGCAAGAGTAAAATACAAAGATATTCAGGCGTTCATGCTTAACGTTCTACCAGGATTATTGGCGGCTGGGCTTGCCATTTGCGGCATGGGATTCTATCTGCTGTGTCTATGGAGCGCCCGTCGCTTCCAGCGGGATAGCCGCAATCCGCAGCCCGCGGCCACGCCGCCGGTCACCATTCTCAAGCCTTTGCGGGGTATTGATCCGCAGATGTATGAGAGCTTTCGCAGCCACTGCGTGCAGGATTATCCGGAGTACGAAATCATCTTCGGTGTGAGTGAAGCTGACGATCCGGCGGTGGAAGCGGTGGAGCAGTTGATGCGTGAGTTTCCCCGGTGCAAGATCCGCCTTCAGGTCTGTCGGGAAGTCCTGGGTAACAATCGTAAGATCAGCAATCTGGTCCAGATGCTGGGTTTTGCCCGTTACGATCACATCCTGATCAATGACAGCGACATCCTGGTTACACCCGATTATCTTCGCCGCGTGATGGGACCGTTTGCGCAGCCTGAAGTCGGCATGGTGACCTGCCCTTATCGCGGCATCGCTGCCGACACTGCAGGTTCAAAACTTGAATCTATCGGCATCAGCACCGACTTCATTGCCGGAGTGCTGGCAGCGCGGCAGATTGAAGGCGGAATCCACTTCGCACTGGGCTCCACGCTGGCCATGAGCCAGCCGGCTCTGGATGCTATCGGCGGGCTGCAGCCCCTGGTGGACTACCTGGCTGACGATTTTGAGCTTGGCTATCGCATCGCTGGAGCGGGCTACAAAGTCGTGCTGGCGGATGTTGTGGTGGAAACCCATCTGCCTGCTTACAGCTTCCGCGGATTCTTTGAGCACCAGATGCGCTGGGCGCGCAGCACGCGGGATTCGCGCCGCATGGGCTATATCGGTCTGCTGCTCACTTTTGGCCTGCCCTGGGCGATCTTCTCCGTGCTGTTTGCTCCGCTCAGCTGGTGGTCATGGGCCACGCTGGCTGCTGCTGTGGCTCTGCGCACCGCGGTTGCGATCCAAGTAGGTGTCGGCATTGTGCACGACCGCGCCATCTGGAAACATCTCTGGCTTCTGCCGTTGCGCGACCTGGTGGCGTTCTGGGTCTGGTTTGCCAGCTTCGCGGATCATACGGTTCACTGGCGCGGCGAAGTGTTCATCCTGGAGAACGGGAAGATACGTCCCGCGCATCCGCATCCAGCGGAGCGCCTTACCGCTGCCGCAAAGGCTGACCAGGACAAAGTTTCGGCTCATTCGTAAGCACTAACTTTCCTCCCCACCTTGCCAGCACGCAGACATTCTCTTTCTTGATGTAGCTGGGAAGGCGGTCTTTCTGCGGGCACCGCTCGCTCACCTCGTCAGAAGGCTGGGCCTTGGCATCGGTCAAAAGAAAAACGGCTTGTGGGCTGTTCCATAGCCGGGCGAAAGAGGCGTCGGTGTCGAAGATCGCGGGCGCGTCGGGGAATTTTGATCCGTACCAGATATTGTTGCATTGTCCATTGAGCATGCGGATCTGGCGACGGGTATAAAAGTTCACGCTGGAGGCGGCTTCATAGTCGCCGTTGTCTTCAATCACAGCGCCTGGCTTCCAGCTCGATTCAATCGCCAGCGCCAGCACCTTCGACGAAAGCACAGGCGAGAAGATCGTGAGTCCCTGTTGCGCTGCAAGCAGCAAGGCCACGGTCATTCCGGCCAGCACCATGTTGGCGGCAAAAACGCGGTTGGCGCGTCGCAGCAGGAGATTCAGGATGGTGCCCAGTGCGAAAGCAATGCCCGTCACCAGCAACGGGGTTTTAAAAGCGCCCATGGCTTGCGGCGTAAGATCGAGAAAGTGGCCGAAAGAGAGAGCATAGTCCTGCGGGTTTTGCTTCAGCAGTTCGGCGATATCGTAATTCGGCGGCGGCGTTTTCGCTTCCCACGCCAGCATGGAACAGGCGATACACGCCGCCACACCCACCAGCACGAGCACGATGGATGACACGCGGCCACTGCGACGGTCGGCACTATCTTGCGGGGAAGCGCTTTCCCTGGCCAGCCATCCGCCGAACAGCAGCGCCAGGCCAGGCAGGCCGGGCAGCACGTAATACTCCTGCCGGCTGGAGAAGCTGAAAAAGAGCAGGATTAATGTCGGCCACAAGAAAAAGATGAGTGTGGCGCGCTGCTGCGTGCTCAGGCTGTCTCGCAGAGCTGACAGCTTGCCCGGGACCTGGCGCAGCGCCTGATAGATGAAGGCCGTCCAGGGCATCAGCCAGACGAGCATCAGCCCCCAAAAGAGCCAGAGCGGCACGGTGTCATAATCCGCGGGGTAGCGCTTCTTCAGGTAGCGCAGAAAATGTTCGTTCACGAAGTAAAACCAGAAGAAGCCCTTGGCATCGCCTTGCGCCGGATTGCGGAAACCAGCCAGCAAATGCCACGGCGCGGCGATCAGCAGAAAAACCAGGAAGCTTGAGATCAGGCGCAGCTTCAGCAGATGGCGCAGGTTTCCCGTGAGCAGAAGAAAGAGGAGAATTGTCCCGATGGGAAAGACCAGGCCGATCAATCCTTTGGTCAGGACGTTGAGCGCCATGGTGGCCGCCAATCCCCAGCAGACAAGGTATGAGGGTTTCTCTCCGCGCTCGCTTTGTTCCAGCGACGTCAGGAAGAAATCAAAACCAATCGCCAGCCAGAGAGCGACCAGCATTTCCGGGATAAGGAACCGCGTGTAAATAAACGGCCCAAAGCCGGTGCCGAGCGCCAACGCGGCGTACAGGCCGCCTTCATCGCCATAAAACCTGCGTCCAATGCGATACACCATCAGCAACAAGGCCAGCATGCCCAGCGCGATCGGCAATCGGGTTGACCAGTCATGCACGCCGAAGGTCTTGTAGCTGGCGGCGACGAGCCAGTACATGAGCGGAGCTTTTTCCAGGTAGCGCAAGCCGGGACTATTGCTATCGCCGTTAATTCGCAAGGTGACCCAGTCACTGTGCTCATACATCTCCCGGGCGGCTTCGGCGTGCACGGTGTCGGCGTCATCCATCAGGGGCGGATGAAAAATGGTGCTGAGGTACACGACGGCCCATAGCACGACCAGGGCAATGAAAACCTGGTTGCGGCGTGCGGGGGAATTGGAAACAAGCGAGCTCGATGGAGCTTGCGTGGAAGTTTCGATATGCATGGATTCGTTCATTATATGGGCTGCTCTGCCATACTCATGAAGGAATAGAATTCATCTTGCTATCGCTTTCATAGATTGACGAGGGAGTTCGATGCAGAACGGCGCGCCAACGAGCTGGAGCGGCAATGGGGCCCGGTACCGAACCGAAGTTCTGGCGGCTGAGCTGCGCGCCACCGTCGCCGGGGAAATCCATTTTGACGAAGGCACGCGCGCTCTCTACGCTGTGGATGGCTCCAACTATCGCCAGGTGCCGATTGGCGTGGTGGTCCCCAGGACCATCGAAGATGTGATCCAGACCGTTCGGCTGGCGCGAAAACACGGTGCTCCGTTATTGCCACGCGGTGGAGGAACCAGCCTCTGCGGGCAATCCTGCAATGTTGCGGTGATTGTCGATTTTTCCAAATACCTCAACCAGATTCTCGAGATCCATCCGCAGGAAAAGTATGCCTGGGTGCAGCCGGGCGTCGTGTTAGACAATCTGCGTAATCGCGCCAACCAGTATGGCCTCACCTTCGGACCTGATCCTTCGACGCACGAGTATTGCAACCTGGGCGGCATGATCGGAAATAACTCCTGCGGCGTGCATTCGATGATGGCCGGCCGCACGGTAGACAACGTTCTGGAACTGGACATTCTTACCTATGACGGCGATCGCATGCGCGTGGGCCAGACTTCCGACGATGAGCTGGTAGAAATGATTCGCGAAGGCGGCCGTCGCGGAGAAATCTACTCGCGCCTGCGCGCGCTGCGCGATCGATACGCTGAGCTGGTTCGGGCTCGCTATCCGCGGATTCCGCGGCGTGTCTCCGGTTACAGCCTGGATGAGCTGCTGCCCGAGCATGGGTTCAACGTCGCGCGCGCTCTCGTCGGCGCCGAAGGCACCTGCGTCGTGATTCTGGCGGCAAAGGTGAAGCTGGTGGGGTGGCCGAAGAAGCGCACCACGCTGGTGCTCGGCTACAAGGACGTCTATGCCGCCGCCGATAGCGTCCCGGAAGTCTGCCAGGCCGCGCCCATCGGACTGGAAGGCATGGATCACGTGCTCATCGAGAACATGACGAAGAAGGGCCTCCATCCCAGGAGCATTGCCATGCTGCCCGAGGGCAAGGGATGGTTGCTGTGCGAGTTCGGCGGCGAGACCAAAGAAGAGTCCAACGCCAAAGCGCGCGCCCTGATGGAGCGGCTGAGCCGCCAGCCTGAACCGCCGAAAATGAAGCTGTTCATCGACGAGCAGGAAACGCTCATGGTGTGGAAGGCGCGCGAGTCCGGGCTGGGCGCGACATCGCAGGTACCGGGCGAGCCGGAGGCATGGGAAGGCTGGGAGGATGCAGCGGTCGCGCCGGAGAAGCTGGGTGAATATCTGCGCGGTCTGCATCGGCTGCTGGCGAAGTACGGCTACCACTGCGCTCTCTATGGTCATTTTGGCCAGGCCTGCGTGCACATGCGCATCAACTTTGACCTGGTCACCGAACAGGGAATCAAAAACTTTCGCGCGTTCGTGGAAGAGGCTGCAGATTTCGTTGTTCAACTCGGCGGATCGCTCTCGGGCGAACACGGCGACGGCCAGGCGCGCGGTGAGCTCCTGGGCAGGATGTACGGCCCGGAGCTGATCGAGGCTTTCCGCGAGTTCAAGCGCATCTGGGACCCGGACTGGAAGATGAATCCCGGGAAAAAGATTGATGCCAACCCACTCGACCAGAACCTTCGTCTCGGCGCAACCTACAAACCACCTGCGGTGAAGACGTATTTTTCCTTCCCGGAAGCGCACGGCCATTTTCCCGAAACGACGATTCGCTGCGTCGGCGTAAGCAAGTGCCGCAAGGAGGAAGGCGGCACGATGTGTCCCAGCTACATGGCTACGCGCGAGGAAAAACATTCCACACGCGGACGCGCGCGATTACTTTTCGAGATGCTGCAGGGCGATCCGCTTCATGGCGGCTGGAAGAGCGAGTACGTGAAAGATGCGCTGGATCTCTGCCTGGCCTGCAAGGCATGCAAGACCGAATGCCCTGTAAGCGTCGACATGGCCACGTACAAAGCTGAATTTCTGGCCCATCATTATGAAGGCCGCGTGCGGCCGCGTGCGGCCTACAGCATGGGATTGATCCATCGCTGGGCCCGGCTGGCCGAGCGCGCACCCAGGCTGGCGAATTTCTTCACCGGGGTGCCGGGATTTTCTCAACTGCTGAAACTCGCGGGTGGAATCTCACAAAGGCGCTCTCTGCCGCCATTTGCGCAACAGACATTTACCGCCTGGTTCCGCGAGCGCAGCCCGCGTAATCAGACCCAACCGCGGGTCATGCTGTGGCCGGACACTTTCAGCAACCATTTCCATCCCAAGATCGCTCAGGCAGCGGTGGAGGTGCTGGAGCATGCGGGCTATCACGTCATGATTCCTGAAACAGCGCTTTGCTGCGGACGCCCGCTGTACGACTTCGGCATGCTGGATGCGGCGCGCGCCAGGTTAAAGCAGGTGCTGATGGCGCTGCGAGGGCAGATAGGTACCGGCACGCCGATCATCGGGCTGGAACCGAGCTGCGTTTCGGTCTTCCGCGATGAAATGACAAACCTGCTCGGCACAGATGAAATCGCGCAGAAGCTGAAGGCGCAGACATTCCTGCTGAGCGAGTTTCTGGTCAACCAGGCGGCGTATCGGCCACCGCAGCTCAAGCGGAAAGCATTGGTTCATGGCCACTGCCATCACAAGTCAGTGCTCAAGTTTGATTCTGAACATGAGCTGCTGAAACGCGTCGGTTTGGATTTTCAGGTGCTCGATTCAGGCTGTTGCGGAATGGCCGGCTCATTCGGTTTTGAAGAAGGTAAGTACGACCTCTCCGTCAAGATCGGCGAGCGCGTTCTGTTGCCGGCCGTGCGCGACGCTGCCCCGGATACACTCATCATCGCCGATGGTTTCAGTTGCTTCCAGCAGATTGAAGGCCTTGCGGGGCGTAAGGCGTTGCATATCGCGGAAGTGTTACAGATGGCGATCCGTGAAGCTCGGATGTCCAAACCGGAAGAGAAGACGCAGCCGGTGTATGCCGACGCGAGCAAGTAAGCCGGCACTTTCCGCCGAAGCGCGGCTTCAGCCCGCCATCTGGAGCTCAGGCGCAGGTGCGGGGACGCTGATCTGCAGTTTTTCTCCCAGGGCGAGAAAGCGCTCCTGCCAGCCCCGCGAATCCGGGCTTGCAGCAATCTTCGGGAATGCTGTATTGAGGATCGAATAGTAGATGTTCTGCGCGTTCCAGTAGTCCACAGGGAGAGACATCGTGGCGAAGAGGCTGGTCAGGACGTTGGCGCGCTCCAGTATTTCATGGTCCTGGGGTTTCTCCCGCAAGCGAGCAAGAACTCTGGTGAGACAGTTGCTGGCCGCAAATCCGATTCCCGCATAGTCCAGCTGCACTCCCTCGCGCTTTACCATCTCCATGAGCATGGCGACGCGGACGAAATCCACCGGGTCGGTCTGAAAGGTGCGCTTGAGGTCGCTGTTCAAAACGAATTCCGAGGTGAGACGCAGGACTTCAGGCACAGGCTGACCCATCTCATGGATGAACCGCAGCAGCGAGCCGTGTTTTTCATAGATTGCGTAATAGCTGTTTTCCGCATCGCGCAGCGTGCGGGAGAGGATGATGTCCAGGATGCGTTTCTGTTCGTCCCTGAACAGGGACCGCAGGGAATAGAGCATGCTGCCAAAATGCTCATCGAGCAGGCGCAAAACCTCAGCAAAGTTTCCGGTGGAGAACGCCGCCATGGTGGTTGCTGCCAGCTCAAGGTATTCATCGTTTCTCTGGGAATCGTGAACGCCGGCATGCAATACCTGCTCGCCGAGGTAAACCACGGCGAAGGTCAGCTCGCGCGATTCGCGGGTGATGTGCGAGGTTACCGTGGCGCGGCCCAGGGTCAGCCGCGCTGCTCCGGACTCGGCCTGGCGATAATCGAGAGGCTTGATGCCGTAGCAGAACTGCGGAACCACGTGATCGCCGTTGAAAGCCGAGCTGATGGCAAAATGCGCGCCGACCTTGCACAGATCGACCATGGCCGGCTTGATCCAGGTGTTGTAGATGGCAGCGCCGTCGCCCAGCTCCGGCAGATTGCTTTTGGCTTCGGCGAGGAGTTTGAGGAAGTCAGGTTCCAGGTCCTGCCCGGAGGTTTCCTGCGCCAGTTGGACAACGCGGGCAGCGTACTGCATCACCTGGACGGTTTCGATGCCGCTCAGCTCGTCAAAAAACCAGCCGCAGCTTGTGTACATCAGCATGGCGTGGCGCTGCATCTCCAGCAGCTTGAGCGCGAGAACCGTTTCTTCCGGACCAAGCTGCCGGCGCGAGTGCTTCTCAAAAAACACCCAGAGGGATTCCGGAGACCGATTGAGAATCACGTCGATATAGGCATTGCGAGCAGCCCAGGGGTCGTGCAGCAAAGGACCGGCTTGTTGTTCAAAGAGCCCGGCTACGCGATCACGAAGAAAATCCAGGGCAGCGCGGAGAGGGCCGCGCCAGGCCTGGTTCCAGCCCTGCCGGCCAGAGTTGCAGCCGCAATCGCTGCGCCAGCGCTCCACGCCGTGAGAGCAACTCCAGGAGCTGTCTTCGATGATCTGCACCTCGTGTGTGGGCGGAAACTTCTCCAGGAACTCTCCATAGTTGGTCAGGCGGATCGGCTGGTCTGAGTCGGTACGAGCGTCGATTCGGGCATCGATTCGGTCCAGGGCATAGGCCAGGGCCATATCGCCGTGCCGGTGATGGTGGCCGTAGGTCTCGCCGTCGGTGGCAATGTGCATTAATTGCGCCCAGTCGCGCTTGTCGGAAAAGCCGGTCTCAAGCCGGGCTGCAAACTGCTCCCCGCTGTCAAGCAGGCGTTCGAACGCCACAGCCTGCGAAATGGGCCCATCATAAAAGAAGAGGTTGATTTTCGCCCCGGAGGGCAATTTGGCCAGATAAGCCCGCGTGGGATCGACGCGGCCGCCATGCACATCTTTCCAGCTTCGGCCGCCGATTTTACGCACGCGCGCGGCCTGACGCGGCGCCAGCACCGTGAACTTTATTCCGTGCGCCGCCAGAACCTCCAGAGTCTCGAGGTCTACCGCGGTTTCCGGCAGCCACAGGCCTTCCGGCATGCGCCCGAAGCGGTTTTCAAAGTCGCGGATGCCCCACGCGACCTGGGTTTGTTTGTCGCGTTCATGGGCCAGAGGCAGGATCATATGGTTATAGCCCTGGGCGATGGCCGAGCCGTGTCCGGAAAAGCGCTTTTGGCTCTCCTGGTCGGATTTCAGAATGCGATCGTAGGCGTCACGCGATTTTTCCTGCATCCAGGAGAGCAATGTGGGGCCGAAGTTGAGGCTGATGCGCGCGTAGTTGTTGACGATCTGCCGGATTCGGCCGGCGTCATCGAGGATGCGGGAGGCGCCGTTGGGGGCGTAACATTCGGCGGTGATGCGTTCATTCCAGTCGTGGTAAGGGTACGCGGACTCCTGGCGCTCCACCGCTTCGAGCCATGGATTTTCGCGCGGCGGCTGATAGAAATGGGCGTGGATGCAGACAAAACGTTCCATGGGCCACACGAAAGCACAACTTCCCCTCGCATGCTGAGATGGCGTTGGCCGCGCCAAATGGTGCCTGAAGAGAGACACAAATTTAGCCGCTCCCACATTCCTAATAGACAATGCTGCTCAGTTTGAGGCGATCACCTGTTGGGTGCATGCATTCAGATTTGCTATTGTGCAGGATTCCGAAGAGATGAACACGGCGCGAAGAGAGATGAGCGCGGCGGGAAGCTGAAATCGATTCGATGCAAGAACGGCAGAAGCTCGCGCGGTGAAAATGATGGTTGCGCCGCTCCAGCCTGCTGAATTCGTGAAGAACAAGCCGTGCGATGCGGGGAAATTTTTCGCGCGAAGAAATTTTTTACAGATTTTTTCTTCGGAGAGTGGCTGAATCCCTCACACTTGTTTATAATCATCCGTTTTCATCAGTGATTCATTTCGCTGGTGAGTCCTGGGGGTACTGCCGGATCGCGTCCCCAAGCAGGGCAAGCGCGACGGTTTTCACAGGAAACAGTTTTCAATCAATGGCACAGATCTTTCACCGCAGTGCAAATACCCTGGCCCGTGCCAGCATTCTTGGCGTAGTACTTCTGCTCTCTGCCGTAGGCGCAGCGCTCATGGAGTTGCAGCGTTCGCCCTACGTCACCCGCCAGCATGAGGCACCGGAGCAGCCTATTCCTTTCAGCCATCAGCATCATGCATCAGGTCTGGGGCTGGATTGCCGCTATTGCCACACCTCGGTTGAGGATTCGAGCTTTGCCGGCATTCCTCCAACCAAGACATGCATGAACTGCCATGCGCAGATTTGGACGAACGCAGCCATGCTGGAGCCCATACGTTTCAGCTTCAATAGCGGCCAATCGATCCAGTGGACGCGCGTCCATGATCTACCGGATTTCGTATATTTCAATCACAGCATTCACGTGGCCAAAGGCGTTGGGTGTTATAGCTGTCACGGACAAGTGGATGAAATGCCGCTGATGTACGCGGAGAACACGCTGCAGATGGAGTGGTGTCTGGATTGCCATCGCGAGCCAGAGAAGTTCCTGCGGCCCAAAGAAGAAGTGTTCAACATGAAGTATCAGCAGCCCAGCAGCGGGCACCCGGTGGAAATCACGTTCAACGGCCAGAAGAAGTCATATACCAGCCAGTTCGAGCTGGGTAAGGACCTGCGGCAAAAGTATCACCTGCGCACGACGCAGGACATAACCAGTTGCTCCACCTGCCACCGCTAAGGTGGAAACAATATGGAAACGAATGTCTAACATCAACGACTCAAATTCAAACTTGATCTCTCCCGGCGAGGTCAAGCCGGCCAGTCTGGAGCTGGAGACTGTACGCAAGCGTCTGTCAGAGGCTAAAGGTCCGAAGTTCTGGCGTACGCTGGAAGAGCTGGCGGACCAGCCGGCGTTCGGTGAATTGTTGGAGCGCGAATTTCCGCGTCACGCGACCGAATGGGTTGATCCGGTTTCGCGGCGCAATTTCCTGAAGCTTGCGGGCGCTTCAATGGCCCTGGCGGGGCTCGCGGGCTGCACGCGCCAGCCTCTGGAGCAGATACTTCCTTATGTTCGCCAGCCGGAGCAGCTCATTCCCGGCAAGCCGATCTTTTACGCCACCGCCATGCCGTTCCATGGCCACGTTCTCCCGCTGGTGGTGGAGACGCACGAATTCCGACCGACCAAGGTTGAAGGCAATCCGCAGCACACCGCCAGCCTGGGCGCAACCGATCTGTTTGCCCAGGCGTCAATCCTGGATCTCTATGATCCCGACCGTTCCAATTATGTAACCCACCTGGGAGAAGGACGTCCCTGGGGTGAGTGTGCCTTGGCGTTGCAGAGTGAGGTTGCCGCGCTGAAGGCGACACAGGGCACAGGGCTGCGATTCCTGACCGGGGCGATGAGTTCGCCGACGTTCGGCTGGCAAATGAAGGCCGTGCAGCGCGCTTTTCCGCAGTCGAAGTGGCATCGCTGGGATCCGGTCAACCGCGATAACGCTCGCGCAGGATCGAAGCTGGCCTTCGGCGCTTACTATGACGCGGTTTACAAGCTTGAAGCGGCTGCGGTGGTCGTCTCGCTGGATGCGGACTTCCTCTCCGGCTCATGGTTCCCAGGGTTTGTGCGCTGCGCGCGCGACTTCATGCGCGGACGCAAGCTCGACAAAGATCGCACCATGAACCGCCTCTACGTGGCCGAGAGCTCGCCGAGCACAACCGGCGCCAAGGCGGATCATCGGCTGGTGCTGCGTCCGTCAGAAGTTGACAGTGTTGCGCGCGCCCTGGCTGCCAAGGTCGGTGTTGCCGCTCAGGGCGGACGCCTGAATGAAGATCAGCAGAAGTGGGTTGATGCAGTCGCAGCTGATTTGATGGACCACAAAGGCAAGTGCGTGGTGGTTCCGGGCGAATTCCAGTCGCCCGCGGTGCACGCGCTGGCTCACGCTATGAATGCCGCGCTGGGCAATGTCGGCCAGACCGTCGCTTATATCGATCCGGTGGAAGTCGATCCGGTGGAGCATGGGCAATCGATCCGCGAGCTGGTCGACGATATGAATGCGGGCAAGGTGCGCACGCTGGTTATTCTGGGCGGCAATCCGGTCTTCAACGCTCCGGTGGACCTGGGGTTTGAAAACGCGCTCGGCAAGGTAGCGCTCCGCGTCCAACTCTCGATTTATAAGAACGAGACCACTGATTTGATGCACTGGCATGTGCCGGAGAACCACTACCTGGAAGGCTGGAGCGATGGCCATGCCTATGACGGAACAGCCAGCGTGATTCAGCCGATGATCATGCCGCTGTATGAAGGCAGGAACGTGCATGAGTTCCTGGCGATCTTTACGCCGGATGAATCGGGAACACCGCAGACCGGAGTTTCGTCGCACGATCTGGTGCAGACGTATTGGAAAACGCAGCATCCGACCGCCGACTTTGAGGCCTGGTGGCGGCGCACGGTGCACGATGGTTTTGTCGCCGATAGCGCAGCGCCCGCGCGGCAGGTGAGCGCGAAGTTGGCATCGCTGCCGGCGCCGGCGGTGGCAAATCCTAATGCGATTGAAGTGGCTTTCCGTCCTGATCCGACCATCTATGACGGAAGTTTCATCAATAACGCATGGCTGCAGGAGACGCCCAAGCCGCTCAGCCGCAATACCTGGGACAACGTGGCGATGGTCAGTCCCGCGATGGCAGCTGTCTGGAAGCTGAACCAGGTATCAGACGACAACGATCACCAATCTGACGCGCAGCGGATTCTCGAAGTTGAATTTCAGGGCAGAAAAGTAGAAGTTCCGTACTGGCCGCAACCGGGTCATCCGGACAACGCGATCACGCTTTTTCTTGGCTATGGCCAGAGGAAGGCCGGCCGTGTCGGTTCGGGCACCGGCTATGATGCGTACAAAGTACGGCCCAGCGAGGCGCAATACATCGGATCGGGCGCGACGATCACCGTCAGCAAAGACAAGTATTGGGACCTGGCCATCACCCAGGGCCACTTCAGCATGGACGCTCGAGAGCCGGTGCGGGTGGCGACCCTGGAAGACTTCATTCAGAACAAGCTCGACGGCGAGAATTTCGCCGACAGGGTTCGCGGTGAAGCGCCCAACGATCGTCCCGGCAAGCCTGAATCTCTCTATCCTGACTTCCGCGACAAAGGGTTTTATCAGAATTATGCCTGGGGCATGTCCATTGACCTGAACTCATGCGTCGGCTGCCAGGCGTGCGCGGTAGCCTGCCAGGCGGAGAACAATATCTCCGTGGTCGGCAAGGAGCAGGTGCAGCGCGGCCGCGAAATGCAGTGGATCCGCATTGACGCGTACTACGAAGGCAGCCCGGCCAATCCCAACGTCTACTTCCAGCCGGTGCCGTGCATGCAGTGTGAAAATGCACCCTGCGAGCCGGTTTGCCCGGTAGGCGCAACCATTCACAGCACGGAAGGCCTGAATGACATGGTCTATAACCGCTGCGTGGGCACGCGCTATTGCTCGAACAACTGCCCTTACAAGGTGCGGCGGTTCAACTTCTTCCTGTTTGCCGATTACGAGACGCCAAGCCTCAAGCTGGGCCGCAACCCTGACGTCACAGTTCGCAGCCGCGGCGTGATGGAAAAGTGCACCTACTGCATCCAGCGCATTACGCAGGCGCGCATCGCCTCAGAGAAGGAAGAGCGGCAGATCCGGGACGGCGAGATCAAGACGGCCTGCCAGCAGGTCTGTCCAACTGAAGCGATCATCTTCGGCGATATCAACAATAAGGACAGTGCGGTCTCAAAGCGGAAGAATTCGCCGCGCGAGTATCAGCTGCTGGCGGAATTGAATACGCGGCCGCGCACTACGTATCTGGCTGCGGTGCGGAATCCCAACCCCAAACTTGAGTCTGGCTCGGAAAAGGCGGAGAAGGCATAAAGCATGGCGACGCTCGGACAAATTGACGTTCGACCCCCGAAAGGCGTCAGGCCGCCGATCATCGGCCCAGGCCAGACCTTCGGTACGGTCACTGACCGGATTGCCGGCATTGTGCTTACCAAGCACACGCCGGTCTTCTGGATACTGGTTGTTGCACTTTGCCTGGCGATCTTCGGGATGTTTAACACCGCGGTCGGGTATTTGCTGTTCAAGGGCGTGGGCATCTGGGGCATCAACATCCCCGTTGGATGGGGCTTCGCCATCGTCAATTTTGTGTGGTGGATCGGTATCGGCCACGCCGGCACGCTGATCTCGGCGATTCTGCTTTTGTTCAAACAGGGGTGGCGCACTTCCATCAACCGTTTCGCCGAAGCCATGACGATCTTTGCCGTCATGCAGGCCGGATTATTCCCACTCTTGCATACCGGGCGTCCGTGGCTGGCGGCTTACTGGCTGTTTCCGATCCCACTGACCATGGGGGTATGGCCGCAATTCCGCAGCCCGCTCATTTGGGACGTCTTCGCGGTCTCGACCTACTTCACAGTGTCGTTCCTGTTCTGGGGCATCGGGCTGATCCCTGACTTTGCCAACCTGCGCGATTCCGCCAAGACGCTGGTGGTTCGACGCATCTATGGCATGCTGGCGATGGGCTGGCGCGGCTCGGCGCGGCACTGGAACCGTTATGAGACGGCTTACATGCTGCTGGCCGGCCTGGCGACGCCGCTGGTGCTCTCCGTGCATAGCGTTGTGTCGCTCGACTTCGCTGTCTCCGTGGTTCCGGGCTGGCACACTACGTTCTTCCCGCCATACTTCGTGGCCGGCGCTATCTATTCAGGATTTGCCATGGTGTTGATGCTGGCGATCCCGTTCCGCTATCTCTACGGCATGCAGGATTTCATCACCCTGCGGCACCTGCAGAACTGCGGCAAGCTGATGCTGGCGACAGGTCAGATTGTGGCGTATTCGTACGCCATGGAAATGTTCATCGGATGGTACAGCAATGACAGGTATGAGCTGGCCATGGTGAACAATCGGTTGCACGGACCTTATTCCCACTATTACTACATGCTGATCCTGTGCAACATCCTGATACCGCAGTCGCTCTGGTTCAACAGCATCCGATCCACGCCCTGGAGGCTGTTCGTGGTTTCCGTGGTGGTCAATACCGGCATGTGGCTGGAGCGCTTCGTGATCGTGGTAATGAGCCTGCAGCGCGACTATATTCCCACTTCGTGGGGCATGTACTGGTACACAAAGTGGGACATGATGATATTTGTCGGCACCTGGGGATTCTTTACCCTGCTCTTCTTTATATTCATCCGCGTGATGCCGCCGATCTCTATCTTTGAAATGCGGTCATTGCTGCCGCAGGCGAAGGTGAAGGAATAGGAATGACTGCTGCCCCCATTTACGGACTGATGGCGGAGTTTGAAACGCCGACCGAACTGGTGCATGCCGCCAAAGGCGCGTATGACGCAGGCTACCGCAAGATGGATACGTATACGCCGTACCCGCTGGAAGAAGCTGCGGAAGCGATTGGCGCACACCACAACCGCGTATCTTTGATTGTGTTGGTCGGCGCGATGCTGGGCATGATCGGCGGATACGCGCTGGAGTACTGGGTTTCAGTGATCAACTACCCCATCAACGTAGGCGGCAAGCCGTTTCATTCGTGGCCGGCGTTCATCCCGGTGACGTTTGAATGCGCCGTGCTCGGCGCTTCACTGGCTGCGGTGTTTGGCATGCTGGCCTTGAATGGCCTGCCTCAACCGTATCACCCGGTGTTCAACTCGCCGAACTTTGTTCGCGCCAGCCGTGACCGGTTCTTCCTGTGCATTGAATCGCAGGACCCACGGTTCAGCGTCTCTGACACGCGGAAGCTGCTGGAAAGTTTCAATCCTGACGAAATCACGGAGGTGCCTTATTAATCGCCGGGCACAACTCCGTATCGCGCAGCTGCTGCTGGCAGGGGCTGCATTCGCCGTGATTTCCGGTTGCCGTCAGGATATGCACAACCAGCCGAAGTTCATCCCGCTGCGCTCCAGCGAGTTCTACTCGGACCGCCGCTCCGCCCGCTATCCCGTGCCCGGAACCGTATCGCGCACCGAGGATGGCGTCACGCCGGACTGCCCGGCCAGCGGACCGGAGCTGTGCAGCGAGAGCCAGATCATGGATCGGGAACAGCTCGATCCCAACAGCTACTATCTGACCGGGAAGCACGGCTACGTCTACGGCAACGAATTGCCGCAGTTGGGGAATATGGACCTGAAGGCGGTGCTCGAACGCGGCCAGCAGCGCTTCAATATTTATTGCACGCCGTGTCACGCGCGTGTAGGCGACGGCAACGGAATGATCGTGCAGCGCGGCTACAAACGGCCACCGTCATTCCACGTGCAGCGCCTGCGCAACGCCCCACTGGGATATTTTTACGACGTGATCAGCAACGGCTTCGGCGGCATGCCTGACTATGCGGCGCAGGTGAAGCCGGCGGATCGCTGGGCCATCGCAGCCTATATCCGCGCGCTGCAATTGAGCCAGAAGGCGACGGAAGCCGACGTGGCGCAGGAAGATCGAAACAAATTGAACCAGCCTGGAGAAGAGCAAATCAGAATTCCGGACACATCTTTCGTAACGCCCGCGGCCACCATACCGCAACAGCCGGTGCCTGACACCGTTCCTAAAGGGAACAAACGATGAGCCACCTCGTGACTCGAATTACGCCTCAGGAGTTCGCCCCGCCGGCGATGATCGACCGCATGCGTACGCGCATGCTGGTGGTAGGCGCGGTATTTGGCGTCGTGACCCTGGCCCTGGCCTTCAAAGGCGGCGGCAAGTTGTTCCTGCAGGCATGGCTGTTCGCATTCATGTTCTGGTTTGGGCTGAGCATGGGATCGCTTGTCCTGCTCATGCTGCAGTACACCAGCGGCGGAAACTGGGGCCGGATCGGACGCAGGATCTGGGAAGCAGCCGCGAGCAATCTGTGGCTGATGTTCCTGTGCTGGCTGCCACTCCTCTATGGAATGTGGAGCAACAAGCTGTTTGTGTGGACCACGATGAAGCCCGAAGAGCTTGGCGTGGACAAGGTGAAATACTACCTGAACCCCACATTCTTCACGGTCCGCGGCGTGCTCTTCTTTGCCGTCTGGGGATTCCTGGCCTGGCGGCTGTATCAGTGGTCGAAGAAGGAAGAAGCGGGTGAGACTGCGCCGGCACAGTTCGTGGGAATCCAGAACCTGAGCGGTTTCGGCATCGTGTTTTACGGCATGAGCCTCACGTTTTTCGTGATTGACCTGGTCATGTCGCTCTATCCGCAGTGGTGGTCCACCGTCTTTGGCATGCTGTTCATGGTGGGGCAGGTGCTTACGGCGTTCTGCTTTACCATCTGGCTGCTCACGCGGCTGGCGCAGATTGAGCCGCTCTCACGCATGTTCAAGATCGATTACCTGCACGACTTCGGCAAGCTGATGTTCGCGTTTGTGATCCTGTGGGCCTACCTGTCGTTCTCGCAGTGGCTGATCATCTGGAACGGCAACATGCTTTCCGAGATTCGCTGGTACCTGATGCGCCTGAATCATGGCTGGCAATACTTCGGAACGCTGTTGATTTTCGTGCACTTCGTGTTTCCTTTTGCCCTGCTGCTGTCGCGCAACCTCAAGCGGAATGCTCCGCGGATCGTTGCTGTTGCGTTCCTGCTGCTGTTCATGCGGCTGGTGGACCTGTTCTGGCAGATCGCTCCCAATTTTTATCCCGGAGCACCGGTGCCGTTCGGATCCAGCGCCCAGACCGGACTCAGCGGCTTCGGCTGGGTCGATGGCGCTCTGTATGTCACGACTGTGATCGCGATGGGCGGTTTCTGGTTGTTCTTCTTTTTCCTGCGGCTGAGCAAGCGGTCGCTCCTGCCGGTGAACGATCCCGGCTTTGTAGAAATGCTGGAAGCAAAACATGGATAAATTTGAAACTCAATCCGGCGGGCATCTCAAGGAAGGGCACGAGGAGAGCGATCTCAGTATTCGCGGGATCGTGTTGTTCGGAGTCTTTCTGGCTTCTGGCGGCGTGCTGGCGTTTGCCCTGATGATCGGCATGATCTGGCTGCTGGAAAACTGGGAAAGAACGCACGCGGCCAAGCTCACCCCCATGGAGCAGCAGTTGGTGCAGGAGCGCGAGACGCCGAAAGAGGGGTTGGGCAAAGTGGTGCCAACACATGAAGGCGAGATCAAGCCGGCGCCGGACTGGTACGGACGCGGCAAGATGGATGATCATCTCAGCCGCACCTTTAGAGCCCCGCGTCTTCAGTATGACGACGAGCACGATATGGGAATCTTTCGCGGCTCGGAAGATGATTGGCTGGCCAGCACCGGCAAAGATCGAGACGGGAATATCCATATTCCGATTCATCGCGCCATGGACATTCTGGCGAAACAGGGATTGCCGCAGGTGAGCGGACCGTTCCTGCCGTCGAACGTGGGCGCGCCCAGCGCGCAATATCCGACCGGCGCTCCAGCAAGCGCAGCCGGCCAGCCTGCGCGCAGCAACCCCGGAGGCACGAAGAAGTGAGCAGTAGAAGCACAATTCGGAGGGTCGTGGCGCTCGCCCTGCTGGGCGTGTCTGCCGCGAGCGTGTCATGGTCGCAGGCAGCACCCAAGCTGCAGCCGGGAGATGCAACTCCCAACCAGAAACCTTCCATCCTGGACCAGGTGGGACTCGATCAGCGCTTGAACTCGCAAGTCCCGCTCGACCTGGCCTTCGTGGATGAAAATGGCCAGGCGGTGCAACTGCAGCAGTATTTCGGTTCCAAGCCAGTCATTTTGATGATGGTCTATTACCAGTGCCCGATGTTGTGCACGCAGGTGCTGAACGGCTTCACCGGTGCGATGATGGGAATCCGCCGCTTCAATATCGGCCGTGAGTTCAATGTGATTACCGTGAGCATCGACCCGCGGGACACGGCGCAGGACGCCGCGGCCAAAAAGAAGGCTTACCTCCAGCGCTATCGCCGCCCGGAGGCGGAGCAGGGCTGGCACTTCCTGACCGGAAAGAAGGATCAGATCGACGCGCTGGCTCAGGCCGTGGGTTTCCGCTACGCCTGGGACCCGGAGGTCAAACAGTATGCCCACGCCAGCGGCATTATGCTGCTTACGCCGCAGGGCCGCGTGGCTCAGTATTACTACGGAATTGAATATCCTCCGCGTGACATCCAGCTGGGATTGATCGAGGCTTCCAAGGGGAAGATCGGGAACCTGGCGGACGAGGTGCTGCTCTACTGCTATCACTACGATCCCCGGCAGGGAAAATACGGAGCGGTAATCTTCAATGTTTTGCGCCTGAGCGCTCTGGCTACTGTGCTGGTGCTCGGCGGTTTTATGCTGATCATGTTTCGTCGCGATTCGCTTGCTGCCCGCGAGGGCCGCTTAACCAGGACTGCTCACTAGATGAACTTGAACTTTCCCATTTTCCCGGATCAGGCCTCGAGCATGGCGTGGCACGTGGACGCGCTCTACCTGTTCCTGGTGCTGATCACGACCTTTTTCTCGCTGCTCATTGCCGCGCTGATCCTCTTCTTTGCCATCAAGTACAGAAGAAGACCCGGCCATGAAGCGCAGCAGATTCACGGGTCCACGCTGCTGGAAATCGTCTGGACCGTGATCCCGCTGGGCATCTCCATGGTGATTTTTGTGTGGGGCGCGGCGATCTATTACCACATGCAGCGCCCGCCGGCTAACGCGCTGGAGATCTACGGCGTGGGCAAGCAATGGATGTGGAAGTTCCAGCATCCCGGCGGCCAGCGCGAAATCAATACCCTGCACGTGCCCACGGGGCGGCCGGTGAAGGTCACTCTGATCTCGCAGGACGTGGTCCACAGCTTCTTTGTGCCGGCGTTCCGCGTGAAGCAGGACGTGCTGCCGAACCGCTACGTCTTTGCCTGGTTCACGGCCACTGTTCCGGGAACCTATCACCTGTTCTGCTCGCAATACTGCGGCACCAAGCATTCCGGCATGATCGGCGAGGTGATCGTGATGAACCCGGAAGACTACGCGACGTGGCTGGCCAGCGGCAAAGCGGAAGGATCGCTGGCGTCGCTGGGTGAAAAAGCATTCCAGCAATATGGCTGCACGACTTGCCATCGTCCTGATTCCGGCGCACGCGGCCCGAATCTTGAAGGACTTTACGGCCGTCCGGTTCGGCTGGTGGATAACCGGGTAGTGCTGGCAGACGACAATTACATTCGCGAATCGATCCTCGAGCCGAACGCGAAGGTGGTATCCGGATTCCAGTCCATCATGCCGACGTTCCGCGGCGTGGTGAGCGAAGACGAGATCATGGCGATTACTGAATACATCAAGCACCTGTCGCCGCAGGCATCGAACCCGTTGAATAACCGCTCGACGCCCACGGATATCCGTGACAACGAGGTGCCAAACATTCAGGAGCAGAACAAGCAGCAGAACCAGCAGCAACCGCAGCAAACCCCGCAGGGAACGAGGCCTGCAAACCCATCAGGGAAGAAACCATGAGTACCGCGATTACAGCTCCGGCGCCGGTAATGCCGGCAAAGCACTATTTGAACGACAACTACGGAATCCGTTCGTGGCTGCTGACCAAGGACCACAAGCGGATCGCGATCCTGTACCTGTTCTCGATCTCCTTTTTCTTCCTTCTGGGCGGCAGTTTCGCAGCGCTGATCCGCATGCACCTGCTAACGCCGAACGGCGAGCTGTTTTCAGCCGATACCTACAACAAGCTGTTCACGATGCATGGCGTGAACATGGTGTTTTTCTTCCTGCTCCCGTCTGTGCCCGCGACAATCGGTAACTTCCTGGTACCCATCATGGTGGGCACCAAGGACCTGGCCTTCCCCAAGATCAACCTGCTGAGCTGGTATCTGTATATGGCGGGCGGCATCTGTTCGCTGATCGCGATGATCAGCGGCGGAGTGGATACCGGGTGGACTTTCTACGCGCCGTTCAGCTCCGGATATTCCAAGACCCACGTCATTATGATGGCGGTCGGCATTATCATTGCGGGTTTTTCCTCCATCTTCACCGGACTGAACTTTATCGTTACGGTTCACCGCATGCGCGCGCCGGGCATGACCTGGGGCAGGCTGCCGTTGTTTGTCTGGTCGAATTACGCCGCCAGCCTCATCATGATCCTGGGCACGCCGGTAATCGCGATCACGCTGATCCTGCTGGCTCTGGAACGCGGCTTCCACATCGGCATTTTTGATCCCAAGCTGGGCGGTGATCCCGTGCTGTTCCAGCACATGTTCTGGTTCTACTCCCACCCGGCGGTCTATATCATGATCCTGCCCGGCATGGGCGTGATCAGCGAGATCGTCCCCTGTTTTTCGCGCAAACGCATTTTTGGATACACCTTTGTCGCTTTCTCCAGTATCGCGATTGCAGTGTTCGGATTTGTGGTATGGGCGCACCACATGTTTGTCGCCGGGATTTCGGTCTACTCAGCGCTGGTCTTCTCCCTGTTAAGCTACGCCGTAGCCATCCCTTCCGCGGTGAAGGTGTTTAACTGGACCGCAACCATGTACAAGGGCTCCATCGAGATGACCACGCCGATGCTTTATGCCATGGCGTTCATCGGGCTCTTTACCATCGGCGGATTGACCGGACTCTTTCTTGCTGCGCTCGGGCTCGATATCCATATCCACGACACCTATTTTGTAATCGCGCACTTTCACTACGTGATGGTGGGAGGCATGGTGACAGCCTATCTGGGAGGACTGCATTTCTGGTGGCCCAAGATGACGGGCCGAATGTACCCGGAAGCGCCGGCCAAACTGGCAGCAATCATTACGTTTATCGGCTTCAACCTGACATTTTTCCCGCAGTTCATTCTCGGCTACATGGGTATGCCGCGGCGTTATGCGCTCTATCCGCCTGAGTTCCAGGTGCTGAATGTGCTCTCGACGGCGGGTGCTTCAATTTTGTCAGTGGGATTCCTTCTCCCGCTGTTCTATTTTGTCTGGTCGTTGAAATACGGCGAGATCGCAGGCGACAATCCATGGAAAGCGACGGGGTTAGAGTGGGAAACCACTTCGCCGCCGCCTACGCACAACTTCCACCAAATACCGGTTGTGACCAAGGATCCTTACGCCTACGGAGAAGAAGGGGAGGTACCCGTTGTCCACTAGCCAGACAACCACCAGCGAACATCATCCGGCGCTGGCGCACCAGTTTGACTCGATGGAGCAGCAGCAGGACGCCTCCACCTTCGGCATGTGGGTCTTCCTGCTTACGGAAATCATGATGTTCGGCGGCCTTTTTACCGCCTACCTGATCTACCGCATCAAGTACTACCCGGCGTTCGTGGCCGGCAGCACCAGCATCAGCGTGAGCTGGGGCTTTGCCAATACACTGGTGCTCATCGGCAGCAGCTTTACCATGGCGATGGCGGTGTGGGCAGCCCAGACCGGCCGCAAGAAGTCGCAAATCTGGTTTCTGATCGGCACCATGATCCTGGGTTCGGTGTTTCTGGGCATCAAGGCCAAGGAATACTACGACAAGTGGGACGAGTGCCATATTCCCGGGCATATCATCGGCAAGGGATTCAATACCTGGGGCGGCTGCAGCGCTACCAACAAGAGCCTGGGCAACATTGCCCAGGAAATCGTGGAACGTGGCGAGAACAACCACGAAGAAATACCGCTCGGCGCAGCGACGCAGACAGCGCAGCAGACTGAGATCTTCTTCTCCTTCTACTTTGCCATGACCGGGCTGCACGCTTTCCACATGATTATCGGGCTGGGGCTGCTTTCATGGCTGTTGCTGCGAGCCAGTCGCGGCGAATTTAGCGGCCAGTACTTTACGCCGATGGAACTCGGCGGCCTGTACTGGCACTTTGTCGATATTGTCTGGATATTCCTGTTCCCGCTGCTCTACCTGATCAGCCGGCACAAAGGCGGGATCTGAGGATTTGAGAATCGAACATGTCTGACCATACACATTCGCATCCAACGCCCGGGCTCTACTTAGTGATTTTTCTCGCGCTGGTGATTGGCACGTGCGCGACGTGGGCCATTGCCTTCGTTGACCTGGGAATCTGGAATCCGGTGGTTGCGCTTACCATCGCGGTAATCAAAGCCACACTGGTGATCCTCTTCTTCATGCACATCTATTACAGCAGCAAGCTCACCAAGCTCACGATCTCCGCTGGAGTTTTCTGGCTGATGATCATGATCACCATGAGCCTGACCGACTATCTGACGCGCACGTTTCTGCCGCACTAAGCGAAAAACAAACCACCGAGTCACACAGAGGATCACTGAGGGAATTGAGCTACCCTGGCGGTCTTCCTCTGTGACTCTCTGTGCCCTCTGTGGTGAAAGAACTACTTGGTGAGCAGCTCTTCCAGGAAATCGAGCGCCCGCGGATCATTCGACTGCCCCAGCCAGAAGATGGCTTGCTTGCGCACCACAGGGTTCTTGTTGGTCTTGGCCAGGTTGATGAGCCGAGGCACGGCATCGGCATCGTGCATCTGGCTCAGCGCGAAGACGGCTCTCTTTTTTACCTGCGTGTCGGGATCGTTCTCGATGGCTTCGGTGATCTGTTCGGCCTCCCTCTTGCTGCCGATCTGCGCCAGCCAGAAGATGGCCTGACCGCGGACATGCGGGCTCTGATCGTGGCGCGCCATGTCGATGAGATCTTTCAAAGCATCAGGTTCCTTGCTCTGTGAGAACGCAAACGTGCCCTTCGCACGCATGCTGTCATCAGGATCTTCCTTCACGTACTTGCGCAGAAGGTCCACTCCCTTTTTCCCGCGCTCCTCGCCCAGCCAGAAGGCGACGTTTTCACGCAAGGAAAGACGCTGGCCGGGTTGGATCAGTTTTTCCAGCGATCCATCAGCCGCCGGCGAGTCATGCATGGCGATCGCCATTACTGCCTGGCGACCCGGTCCTTTCTTTCCGTAAGAACCCTCGCTGTCGGTAGCTACAGCCAGCGTTGTAAGCAGATCAATGCTCTGTTCGGGCTTCACGTCCTCCAGCCAGTAGAGCGGGAGGTTGGCAAATTCAAGCGCACAATCCGGGCTGAATACGCGCACCTTTTCCAGCTGTCCGCCGGACGCGCGCAGAAATACAAAAGCATAGGGCAGGGGCTCAGGCTGCGAGCAATTGGATACCGTCCCGTTAAATGATCCGCCCTTGTCTGACTCCATACGGCAGCCCATGCAGCACTTGTCATTGTTGCGGAACTGGTCGATCGAGTCGAAGCAGCACATCGTTCGTTCTTTAGCTGCGGTTGGAATCCTGTAGCCGATCCAGAACGCGCCGGTCTGTTTCTGCAGCAGACCGTCTACCGTCGCTTTCAAACCGGCGGTGGCATTGAGCTCCTGTAGCTTCGCATCGGAGACCCTGGGTTTCTGCGCGGCCGCGGCCGCGGCAACAAACAGCAACGTTGCGATGACTGTGATCGATCTTTTCATTGCTTCTGGATTCACGACAGCCCCCTCTATTTATTCAGGATCTCCATCATGTAGTCGGAAACTTCCGGAGAGTCCATCAGCGACATCTTCTGGACCAGTTCGCGTTTCAGCTCCGGGTTGGTCTCTTTGCGGGCCAGTGCGACCATCTCTTTTCCGGCGCCGTGCAGGAAGAGGGCATTGATGACCTTCTTCTTCGCCTGTACGCTGGCCTGCGAGCTGTAGAGCTTGGTCAGTGCGGCCAGGCTTTCCTCTCCGCCCACAAGGCCGAGTGTATTGATGGCTTTGTCGAGAACCGCGGGATCCTTCTCGGTCTCGACTATCTGCGCCAGTTCATGCGCGCAACCGCAGAGCAGCATGGCTCCGACCGCGGCTTCGCGGGTCTCGACATCAGGTGAATTCCTGTAGAAGTCAAGCAGCTCTTCGCGGCCGCCCATCATGCCCAGATACCGGATCGCCTCTCTGCGCAGCTCAGGGTTCTTTTCCGTGTGCGCCAGCGATGCCACGTCTTCCTTGCAGCCGCACATGAGCCATGCCTGAAACACAGTCTTCTTCACGCCAATATCGGTCGAGGAGTTGTAGATTTCCTTCAACACGGCGCGATTCCGGCCGCTGCTGTTCATGCCCAGGTAGCGAATGGCCCGCTTTTGCAGATCCGGCTGGTTATTGGCTTTGGCTACGCCCATCAGAATCTGCTGCGCTTTGTCGGAATTGCTCTGGGAAAGCACGAACAGCGCTTTGTCTTTCAACTTGGGCGGATAGTTCCCCATCACGATCTTTTCCAGCAGCGGAACAGCCCTCTCCGGGTCAGAATTCATCAGGCTCTGGATGGCCAGCAGCTTCAGCTCTTCGTCGGGAATGTTCTGCGGATCCACGGCATTGCCGCGCATCTCCTGCTCCAGGGCGCCGGCATCGCGCAGCCACGTGCTTCTGGGATAGTTTTTGCGCAGTTCGCCGATGGTGGTGAGCGCCTGGGCTTTGTTGCCGCTTTTATTCAGGGCATAGGCCTTCCAGTAGAGCGCGCCGTCAGCCTTGCGGCCATGCATCCTGATGACTTCGTCAAATCCCTTGATGGCGTCGTCGTACCCGCCGTCGTCGAGTTGGTCTTTGGCGTTGGAATAGACCTCATCTTCGCGCGCGTTGGCTTTCTCTGCGGTTTGTTGATCCAGCAGAGAAGCCGACGGCACTTCCTGCACCGCAGCGGATGTTGGGCGCGCCGAAAAAGCGGCGCCAGTCACGAACAGTACAAACAAGATTAATCTGCGATTCATTGGTTATAGCCTCTGGTTAGCGTTGCCGCCGGATACCTGCGCCGGCCGCAGTTTTGAATTCACTTCCGATTGAATGACCCGGACCTTGAACAGAAGGCCCTCAGACTGAATGGTGTGCCGAACCTGTTGCAGGTCGCCGGAGGAAACCTCCGCCGGCCCGTTGGCGATCTCGGCCAGCACGCGTCCAAGCTGGTCAAGAACGCGCGCGATCTGCGGATCGCCCACCTGTTGCGCGCTCACGCGATAGAGATGGTTGTCATCCAGAAGATCGCGAGCCAGTTGTTGTTCGGTGGAAAAATCAATCTGGCCGGTATCTTCGTTGTGCATGATCTCCACCAGCAGCATCTGCGATTTTTCCAGGTGGTCGCCCACTGCAACCAGCACGATGCGCTGGGGATTGACCTCGCCCGATTGCTGCGCGATCGGAGGCGCTGCGGGACGCGGCCAGAATCGTCCGGCGAGAAATGCTCCGACGATCAGCACGGCCATCAATCCTGCGATCGCCCATTTCCCAGCCCACGCCGGACCTTGGGGCGTGGCGGGGGCCTGGTTCAATGCCCTTTTCCCCAGCAGCCGCCGGAGAAACCCGCTTTTCTGAGGCAGCCGATCGCGAATGTTCAGCCAGGTCTTCTCCTCAAGGTTTGCGATAGGCTCGGGGACTTCGAGCGGCTCGATCTGCCGCAGCGTGGATTGGACTCGCTCATATTCGGCCCGGCATTCGGCGCAGGCGGAGAGGTGCTGCTCGATTTCACCGGGTGCGTCGGCGTCGCCGTAGTAATGCAAAACGATTTGTTCTTCGCTCAAATGGTTCATTTCACCGCACTCCCGCCCCAACGCGGCGAAGGCGATGGGGAACTCTGGCCTGCATACGGCTCAAGTTGCTGCCGGAGTTTTTGCACAGCGCGGAACACGCTGTTTTTGGCCGCGCTGGTTTTCAGGTTCAACGTCTGGCTGATCTCTTCGATCGACCGGCCTTCCATGTGCCGCATGGTGAAGGCCACGCGCTCTGACGGTGTCAGCAGGCCCAGGGCGCCGGCAATCTTGCGTTTCATCTCCGCGCTCAACAGCAGACGGTCAGGACCGGGATCCGCTGCAGGCAGTTGCACCTGCTTCTCTTCGGCGTCCGGGTTGTCAGCGATCTGGTATGTGTCTTTTTGCATCTGTGTCTTTCTCGCATTCAGGAAGTCAAGCGTGCGATTCACGGCGATACGGTAGAGCCAGGTGCTGAAATTGGCGCGAAGCTCAAACCGTTCCAGGCTCCTGTAGGCGCGAAGCAACGTCTCCTGGACGATCTCTTCGGTATCCTGCTGGTTGCCGGTCATGCGATACACCACGCGAAAGATGCTGCGCGAATGGCGATCGACCAGGACACGAAAGGCGTCCTTATCGCCCGCCAAAACCTGCGCCACTACGGCTGCATCTGTAACTTCCATTCGATTAACTTAGACCGGAATTTGACAGTGTGGTTAGGGAAAGTTGATGGCTGATCGGGTCATCGGGAGATCGGGTGATCGGGTGATCTGAACTAGACCCGAGACCTTGTCTGCTGGGAATTAAGAAGGAAATACGATTGCTGCCGTTTGTTTCTCCGATGGACTGATCTCCCGATCTCCCGATGATCCGATCAGCGTGGCTCCACGGCGCCGGCCACTCTCAGCACGGTGCTCTCGTCAAAGTGCCTGCCCAGAACCTGCAACCCTATGGGCAGGCCTGAGCTGCTCAAGGCACAAGGGACGCTGATACCCGGGACACCGGCGAGATCGGCAGTGACCGTATAGATGTCTGCCAGGTACATGGCCAGGGGATCGTCGGCCTTTTCGCCCAATTTGAAAGCAGGGGTCGGCGCGGTAGGAGTGACGATGGCGTCAACTTTCGTGAATGCCGCCTGGAAATCGCGCGTGAGCAGGGTGCGGACGCGCTGCGCTTTCAGATAGTAGGCGTCATAGTAGCCCGAGCTGAGGGCATAGGTCCCGAGCATGATGCGGCGCTTTACCTCGGGGCCGAAGGCTTCGTCGCGGCTGCGGCGGTACATCTCGGCAAGCGTGCGGGGGTTCTTGGCGCGATAGCCGTAACGAACGCCGTCAAACCGCGCCAGGTTGGCTGAGGCCTCTGCCGTGGCGATCACATAATAGGTTGGTATGGCATAGGCAGTATGCGGCAGAGAGATGGGAAGAATGGTACAGCCGGCCGCACGCAGTTTCTCGATTCCACCTTCAACTGCCGCGCGAACTTCAGCATCGAGCCCTTCGCCGAAATATTCCTGCGGCACGCCTATCTTGAGGCCGGTCACCGGCCTGCTCAGCTCAGCTTCGTAGTCGGGGACGGGGACGTCAGCGGATGTTGAGTCAAGCGGATCGCGGCCGGCGATTACGTGCAAAATGATCGCAGCATCTTTTACGGTTTTGGTTAGCGGCCCGATGTGGTCGAGCGAAGAAGCAAAGGCGATCAGCCCGTATCGCGAGACGCGGCCGTAGGTCGGCATGAGTCCGACGACGCCGCAGAACGACGCGGGCTGGCGGATGGAACCACCTGTGTCCGAGCCGAGAGTGGCCACCGCCATTCCGGCAGCAACGGCAGCAGCCGAACCGCCGCTGGAGCCGCCAGGGACGCGCGATTTGTCGTGCGGGTTGCGTACCGGACCATAGGCGGAGTTTTCGTTGGAGGAGCCCATGGCGAACTCATCACAATTCAGCTTGCCCAACACGATGGCGCCGGCAGCTTCGAGGCGCGCCACGGCCGTGCAGTCGTAGGGCGGAATGAAGCTTTCCAGGATCTTTGAGCCTGCGGTGGTGCGTACGCCGCATGTGACCATCACATCTTTGATACCGACCGGCACGCCTGCCAGGGGCGGAAGCGGCGCGCCGGCGTTCACCAGCTTCTCGAGGCGCCCTGCCTGGGCAAGTGCGCGTTCTTCGCAAAGAGTGAGGAAGGAATGGATTTCACAATCGTCGGCCTTGATCTTGCGATAGAAGTCTTCGACCAGGCTGGACGGAGTGAGGCGTTTTTCCGCGATGGCAGTGCGCGTGGATTCGATCGTGAGCGAGTTGAGATCCATTCTCTAAAACTTACCACGGAGACACGGAGCCACGGAGAAACAAGGAATCAAAACAGTCTCCGAATCAAGCTTACATCTTTGTGAAGATTCAGCATCAGATTCCTTTCTTCTTCTCAGTGTCTCAGCGCCTCCGTGGTGGATCTATTTTTCAATCACCTTTGGTACTTTGAAGAACTCGCCATCGGTTGCAGGTGCGTTCTTCATAGCCTCGGCATGCGGCAGACATGGCACCAGCACATCTTCACGCAGGCGATTGGCGACCGCATCGTGGACGCCTGTGTTGTCAACGCTGCCGGAGATTTGGGCCATCGGAGGAACATTGGTCGTATCCAGCTCGTTCAGGCGATCAATGTAGTCAAGAATCGAGTTGAGATCCTTGATCATCCGCCCACGTTCCTTGTCCGTAAGCTCCAGATTCGCCAGGTCTGCTACGTAGGCAACATCTTTGTCGTTTATTCTTGTCACTTCGTTCCAAACCGCTTCGAAATTCTTCTTAACCTAGAGAGCAAATCCGCCCTCAATCAAGCCGCTCGGCGGCAACGGGCCTCGCGGCTTGTGTGCTAAGAACTTGTCACTTCGTTCCAAACCCGCTTCGGGATTCTCCTTAACCTAGAGAGCAAATCCCGCCCTCAATCAAGCCGCTCGGCGGCACGGGCCTCGCGGCTTGTGAGCTAAGGTTGAGCCTGGTGGCTGATTGCTGATGGCTTAATCTCAAACCGAATGTCATGCACCAATGGCCCCAACAACTCTCCATATCCACTGATGTATCTGGATGTGAAGGATTGGAGCTGGCTGCGCCATGTGGCATCGGACACGGCCACGAACAAAGTTCCCTCGCTGAAGCTTGAGGCCTGGGTGCGCGCGGCTACATCCCTGCCGCAGACCATCGGCCAAGCCAGCAGGACGGCTTCGTCCGCTGGGCGGACGCGCAACAACTCCTGCATGATCTGCCGCAAGCCGGTCCGCACGGCTTCCATGGAATCCTCTCCTCAAGAAAAAATGATTTTAGCACCTGCGCCATCGCGGCTTGCCATCGCGACGGTGGGGTTAGACCACGAAAGGCACAAGCGCCTTAACTCGTTGCTTGTAATCCAGGTAGGCGTTGCCGAACTGCTGGAGCATGAATGACTCTTCCATGCGCAGCTTGAAGCCCCAGCCCAGGACTGCCAGAGGAAAACCTATGAGCCCGCGCACCTCGCCATGGACGATGGCCGTACCCAGAAAGGCCAGCAGCAATCCGGAGTAGATCGGATGGCGGACGATGCGGTAAGGACCGCTTTGAATAAGCTCGTGCTGATCTTTGATGGTTACCCTGCTGCTCCAGTTCTTGCCGATCCACAGGCGTGCCCAGACGGCGAAGCCAATGCCCGCGGCAGTAAGAGCCAGGCCAACCCACAGCACGCTCGCACTCGACTCCGGGAAAAACCGGCGGCGAAGCCAATATGGCCCCACGTTGCGGGCAAAGAGCAGGAAGAAGGCGGCAACCACAGGCAGACCCTGTGCGAGGCTGGAACCCTGCGATTGTTTCTGCACCGTGCGTTTCACGGCGAGGGCGCTGAGCAGCCAGAAAAGCCAAAGAGCGGTCCACAGCCACCCCACGGCGTTGTAGAAGAAGTCCGTCACAAAACCAGTTTACGCGGAGGCTTGCAATCCGGGGTTGATAGCGCGCGGAAGTACAATGGCCGGTCGTTTTGCCAGAGGTTGTTTGTACGTTTAAATCCAATGGCTTAGCGGCTTTTTAGTGGTCCCGTTTAATGCGGCAGACCACCGCTGAACCATTATTTACACCCATTCAGGGAATCCTTCTTAATCACAAAGAGCCCCTGCGGTTAATATTAATTTCGAACCGATATCCCGTTTTATTTCTGTGTCATAGCTTGGAAGAGGGCGCCCGAGGGGCGCAAGGAGAGACACAACCAAATGCACAAGCCGGTAAAGTACGCAGAGAAAGCTTTGACCTTCGCCGCGAAAGGCGCCTGGGCGGTTTTTGAGAAAGTGAACAGCATCAAGCCCAAGCCGGCGTTCACGCCAAAATGGTCAGACAAGCCGATGCTGAAATCCTGGGAGAAGACCAAGCCTCCGCTCGGGTGGCCGCGTTCGACTGACTCGCTGTGCCCCAAGTGCGTGCCGGAGATCCGGCAACAGATTGTTGACGGCAAATTGCCGCATGAAGTTCTGCTGAACGAAAAAGTCGGCGAGATCAAAGCCACCATCATTGAGCGCGACGGCAAGATCCTGATGGTCAAAGATTGCCCCATTCATGGTCATTTTGAAGATGTAATGGCTGTCGACGTTGAGTTTTTCAAGCACCTGGAAGATGTATTCCCTGGCCGCGACATCCGCGCGCACAACGATGAAAAACTTCATCACCACGGCACCAGCACGGTGAAGCATGGCCGCGGCTCGGTCCTGACCATCGATCTGACCAACCGCTGCAACATGATGTGCGATCCCTGCTTTATGGATGCGAACCAGGTCGGCTTCGTTCATGAACTGACGTGGGAAGAAATCAAGACCATGCTGGACAACGCGATCTCCATCAAGCCGCGTCGTCAGATGTCGGTCCAGTTCTCCGGCGGCGAGCCCACGCTCTCGCCGTACTTCCTGGATGCTGTGCGTTATGCCCGCCAGGTTGGCTACAACTCTGTGCAGGCCGCCACGAACGGAATTGAATTCGCCAAGTCACCCGAGTTCTGCCGCCAGGCCGCCGAGGCCGGTCTGCGCTACGCTTACCTGCAGTTTGACGGCATCGGCAATGCAGCAAACTCGCACCGGCAGGTCGGCAACCTGTTTGATGTGAAGCTGCGCGCCATCCACAACCTGCATGAAAATGGCGTTGATATCGTTCCCGTCACCACGATCGTGAACGGCATTAACAACGAGCAGGTAGGACGCATCATCCAGTTTGCGCTGGATAATCCCAAGACCATCAGCTTCCTGAGCTTCCAGCCGGTTTCGTTTACCGGCCGCGATGAAGAAATCACCGATGAGCGCCGCCAGGCGCAGCGCTATACGCTCAGCCATCTGGCGCACGACGTGAAAAACCAGACCGGCCTGGGCGAACCCAAGCGCGACTGGTTCCCGATTTCCTTCATGTCCACCTTCTCCGATTGGGCTGACCTGATTCATGGTCCCAGCGCTGATTGGGGACAACTGAGCTGCGGCTGCCACCCGAACTGCGGTGTGGGCATGGCGGTGATGATCGACAAGGAAACCAAGGAAGCGGTTCCGGTCACGGCGTTCCTGAACGGCGACAACATCGCCAAAGATGTGGCCAAGGTGAACGATGCCGGCCGCGGCAAGTTCCTCTCGGTTTTCGGCATGGCGCTGGCGCTGGCCAAGAACTACGATCCTTTCCAGGCGCCGAAGCACTTCAAGCTGATTGATCTGCTCAGGAAGTTCGACAAGACGTTTGGCGCAACCAAGAAGGCCGACACGAAATACGGCAGCGTTTCCGGAGATCGCACGGTTGAAGACATCAAGAAACGCCGCACTGATCGCTGGAACTTCCTGTTTATCGCCGGCATGTGGTTCCAGGACCTCTACAATTACGATTTCCGCCGCACCGAACAGTGCATCATTCCCTACGCTACGCAGGAAGGCGAAATCAGCTTCTGCGCCTACAACACCGGCGTGGGCTGGCGCAACATCATTGAGAAAATGCACATGACGGCGACGCTCACCAAATGGTATGAGGAGCACGGCCGCCATGAAATCTTTGCCGGCGGCAAGGCCGTAGGTCTCAACGAGAGCGCGCACAAGCTCAAGTTGAATGATGATCACGTGCACGCCGAGCGCAACCATACTCTGGATGACCTGGGCATCGCGAAAACGGCCCGCGAAGAGAAGCTGCGCGCCCGCGACGAGAAGCTCAAGAAGAGCGCCGACAACGCGCGTATGGAATCGCTTTATCGCGAGCACATCCTCAAAGAGCCCAAGCCGCAGGGTGGGTTCGTTCCTTTGGGTTCGATCTCTCCGGCTGCTCCGAAAGAAACGGAAGAGAAGAAGGAAGAAGTTTTCGGCGACTAAGAACTTCCACCACAGAGAACACACAGGGCCACAGCGGATTTCCGATGTGGCCCTTAACTTTTTGGGCGTGAATCTGGTCAAGAATCACTGCAATCGTTGCCGGATGAATTTCTCTGTGTTCTCGGTGCCCTCTGTGGTTAAACTCTTCCCATGCGCCTTGTAATCGCCGTGATCACCGCACTTTTGTTGACCGGATGTGCCGGTCCGCCCACGCACGCTGTGTGGCCCAATGCCACAGGAGCAGAGCAACATGAGCGGTTGATGTGGGCGGCAATCCAGAAGAAAGACTGGCAAAACTACGGGCGGCACCTTTCGCCGACGTTTATTGGCGTAAATGCCGAAGGGCAGGTGTTTGATCGTGAAGGCTGGCTGGCTTACTGGAAAAGCCTTCCGGCTGCGCAGTTTTCCATGGGCGAAATCAACGTGCAACCTGAAGGCACGGACATGAAGATCACGTATATTCTTCAGCGGGAAGGCGGTATTCCATTACGCGTGGTTTCAGTGTGGCAGCCGATTAAGGTGACCTGGTTCATGACTGCGACCTCACTGACTCCAATCCGGAATCAATAGGCGCGCCAATCAATCCATAGGCGCAAATCCAAACCATGGTAATCCCTGCGAATGCCGGCCTTCCGCGCTGGTAATGTCGATTAAATCGTAATACGATATAAAATCACAGCCACGGCTTTTTCTTCTTTGAAGATTCTCATCGCCACTCCGAAGAGCGGCTAAACCTCGAAAGATAAACCAGCTTAGCTCAACTCCCTCCCCTCGCCGGGGCAGCGGAACGAATACGAATCGCTTCACGATGAGGTTTTCCTTATCTGATTCTTATTTTTCCGGCCTCGAAACTTTGCACGAAAGGGGATAGTACCTCTGAGACATGTGCTGACGGTCGGGCGGCCACTAGAATCAGCACCGTTCGACCCTCCCTCCTTAGACCGATTCCGGCGGGCGGTACTTACTTGCACGACTTTGCACGCTATATGCGAGTTCCGTGAAAGTTGAGGAACCACCAAAGGAGAGCAGCACGATGGGCAAAGAGAGCGGCTTCAGCTTGTTGGAATTAGTGATCGTCTGTGCGGTGCTGGCGATTATTGCGGCGATTGCGGTTCCAAACATTACCCAGGCAAATGCCAACTACAAATTGAATGCAGCCGGGCACTCGATAGCGGGCCTGCTGCAACAGGCGCGCATGCAGGCGGTGAAGACCAACCAGCCAGCATACGCAAAATACGACGCCACCGGGATGGTATTCGTTACCGACGACCCGACGGCGGCATACACCAGCGGAAATCCCGATGTCTATTTGCCTGGGGGGTTTTCGTTCCAGAGCACTCCGCCCGATTCCAGCCAATTGGATGCTTATCTCGGCGGAACAGCCCAGGTTCCGGCCAGCGTCGCGTTCAATGCCCGTGGCCTGCCTTGCGTTCCGAACACGAATCCGGCGGTCTGTCCAAGCACGACGGTTGGATTCGAATGGTTCATTCAAGACAGCCGGGGCGCCTGGGAGGCAGTTACGGTTACGCCGTCAGGAAGAGTCAAAAGCTGGCGTCTGGCTTCCATGAGCGGCGGGAAAGCAGTCTGGCAATAGGGGATGAGCGATGAAGAGAAATCGGAAAAGCAGAGCGGATAAAAGCAGCGGGTTTTCGCTGATCGAGCTTATGTTGGCCATGTTCGTTCTGACCGTAGGCGTTCTGGGCGGAATGCTCATGATCATTATGGGCGTGACCCGCGATAACACCAACCGTGTGGATACAACGGCGACGAATGCCGCGCAGGCCGTGCTGGAAGAGATCGCAGGCACACCGGTAAATACGAATCCAACCCTGACAGTCACGGACTGCCTGGGCAACAGCCTGCAAATCAATACTGGCGGCAGCGTATCGCCCGGCGCCGGGGCGCCACTGCAGAACAACGGCGATATCGATTTCAGCCAGGGGGCAGTACCCGGCTATCAGATGAACTACACGGTCTGCGGTTCAGTCAGTAACACGCAGACAGTCTATGACGTGCGCTGGCACGTGACCCTGGTGGGCCCGAATAACAGCGGCAAACTGGTTGTGGTCGCCGCGCGCCAGCCGTTTGTTGCCAACAGCAAAGGAATCGGGTTTATCAGGCCGGTCACTTTGCGCACCATCGTGGGGATGTGAGCCTTGACAACCAACACACATCGCAAGCTGCACAGACAATCCGGATTCTCATTGCTGGAACTTCTGGTTGTGGTTCTGCTTCTGACCATCATCGTGGGAGCGCTCTTCTCGCAGATTGAACGCGCCCAGGTGCGCTATCAGGTGGAGGACCAGAAGCTGGATATCACCCAGCAAGAGCGGGAGTTTATTGACCAGTTCACACGCGACCTGCACCAGGCCGGTTTCCCGTCGGTGGCGGTCTACGGCAACCAGTATGACCTTACCAGCAATTTCACCGCTGCCGGGGTCTGGTACGTCTCAGACTCGGAGATACATATGGAAGGCGACGTGGATGGAAGCGGCGTAGTCAGTGTCGTGGTTTACAGCTACGTTAACGGACCAAGCCCTTGTCCCTGTCTGCGGCGAAGCGCCACGCCGAAACTCGCGGGCTTTGCCCCGTCAGCCCAGACTCCAGGAACAAACTACACGCAGGTCGAGAATGTTGTTCCCATCACCGGGCAACCGGTTTTTGCCGCGTATGACAGCAGCGGCAACCAGGTTTCCAGCAGCACTCCCATGGTGAACAGCAACGGTCTTAACACCATCAAGAGCATACGTATCACCGTGACGACGCAAGGCACCACCAAGGATGCGGATGCTCACAAAGACATCCAGGTAACCATGACCGGGATGGCTCGACTGGTGAACAACTAAAGGAGTACAGCATGAACCGGAAGACAAAGACTCATCTCAGGAATCAACGTGGCATAGCGATGATTGTGGCACTACTTTGTCTGATGCTGCTGGCAGCCATCGGCATGGGACTGATGTTCATGGCTGATACAGAAAATAGCGTCAACAACAACTATCGTGATTCCCAGAAGGCGTACTTTGCAGCGCGCGCGGGAGCGGAAAATGTGCGCCTGCAACTGGCCAGCGCTGGAAGCCTGAATGCCCAGGCCATGGGACTCACCATGCCTCTTGCCGCGGCCGGCACCGGAATGATCTACGTCAAGAATCCCACCGGAGGCGAAGCTATTGATCCCACCACTGCTTCAGGGGCAACGCTTGCGGCGAATCCATATCTGGACGATCAACTCTGCTGGGAAGCGTACAGTGGTCTGACACTTGCCGCCGGTACCGGCGGGCCATGCGGCGGACTCAATGGCCAGTCCCCGTCGCAGTTACTGCCGACTTCCACTGCTTTCACCGCGGTGACGTTGCCAACCTCACCCGGCATTAATGGAAGCGATGCATTGGCGTTCAAGTGGGTGCGCGTCGCCAACAAACAGAACCTCATGGGACCGCTTGCACAGAAGGTGACTCCTGCTCTCGGCAACGGACTCCAGGTGTGCTGGGACGGAACCAAGGAGTGGGCGATTGCAGCCGGCACATGCACCAGCCAGTCTCCTCAAACCATGATGCCGGTGTGGGAAATTACTTCTTTGGCCGTGACCCCGAAAGTGGGACAAAATCCGGGTTCCAGAAGGATCGTGCAGATGGAAGTGGCTTTGTCGCCCCCGATTACTCCACCGGGTGCAATCGCGGCGCAGGCGCCGATCAACCTGCAGGGCAAACTGCAAGTGAATGGCTATGACAATTGCAACTGCACCAGTGCCAACACGAGCCGCCCGGGCATGACCTGCGACGGCAACCATATGGCGGTCTACAGCGCGAACGGTATTTCGCAATCCGGCAATGCTACCACCCTGCTTTCAGCCATCGGAACGGGGCTGACAACCTATGACGCCAATGGCAATGTCACTTACCAGGGCGCGACCGAGGGCCAGGCGCCGTGGCCATATAACGTTCCCGGAATGATTGACAACTACAAAAATGCGCCGGGTACGCAAAGTGCCGCCGGCGCCCCGTGGAATTTCAGTTGTACTGGCTCGACCCCAGACTGTGGAACGCAAGCCGGTCAGGTCTTTGGCGACTACCCCACGGGCCTTCCAGATAGTCCAACCTTCCCCGCCACTGGTGGTCCGGCAACGGTTTATGTGCCGGGCAGCGTTCACCTGAGCGGCAACGCCAGCGGGTCAGGCATTTTAATCATCGATGGCGACCTGGAAGTGCACGGAGGCCTGTCATTTTATGGACTGATCCTGGTGAAAGGGCAGATCACTTTCACCGGCGGCGGAAGCCAGAACATTAACGTGTATGGTGCGATTCTGGCCGGGCAGGACGTGAACGCGCAGGATACCGCTCTCATCGACAACGTCGGCGGCAGCTTCAATTTCCATTACGATTCATGCGCATTGAAGCTGTTTCCCAACACTGGTCCGCCGAAATTGCTGGCAACACACGAGGTGATGTATTAACGCTATGAGGTCATTTATTAAGGAAACGATGAAGAATTCATTGACGATAGTTGGGATCCTGCTGCTGGGCGCTGGATTGGGTTTGGCCCAAAGCGAGCAGCCGTCACTGGGCGAGGTGGCCAAACAAAACAAGGGGCCGCACAAAGCCGTGAAGACGTTTACTGATGCCGACCTGCCGAGCTCGAGCGCCACTACAGCCGACAATGCTGTGGCTCCGGCAAAGCAATCGGCCGGCAGTGAGTCAACCAGCGCGTCCGCTGCCGCGAATGAGAAGAAAGACGATACAAAAAATGCTCACGAGACAGGCAGCGGCAGCGCCAAAGTTGCGGAGCTTAAAAAGCAAATCGATTCCTATCAGCAGGACCGCGACACGTGGAAGAAGTCAGCGAAGCACTACGAAGAGCTGTTGGCCAACGAGAGCTCCGACTTCAGGCGCCAGACGTACCAGGACGCAATCGAAAACGACAAGAAGAACGTTGCGTTCTATCAGCAGAAGATTGATCAGGCCCAGACAGATCTGGCGAACGCGGAAAAGAGCGCACCGGCAACCCATTGATTTCGCAAAGATGAGTATCAAAAAGCCAGCCCTGACCGGCTGGCTTTTTCATTTGACTGCAGCGTGCGTGGGCATGCATGGCCGGGATTGGTGGAGTATGGAAGTAAGCTACAATTCTTGCGAGCATGAGGCAACGAAACACAACGATGGGCGCGGTCAATGTCGCGGGATTCCGCCGCCAGCTGCTTCGCTGGTATGGCAAGCATCAACGTAAACTGCCGTGGCGAGGCGAAAGCGATCCCTATCGGATTCTGGTCTCGGAAATCATGCTGCAGCAGACCCGCGTGGCGGTGGTGGAAGACCGCTACAAGAAATTTATCGCTCAGTTTCCGACGGTCGAGAAGCTGGCTCGTGCCAAGGAGGCAACGGTTTTGGCTGCCTGGAGTGGCCTGGGATATTACCGTCGCGCCCGCAATCTTCACGCCGCAGCCAGGGAGATCGCCAAGGCCGCCGCTTTTCCGCAAACGCCGGAGACCCTGCGTGAACTGCCGGGCATAGGCGACTATACGGCCAACGCAGTTGCCAGCATTGCCTTTGGCCAGCCTGTACCTGTCGTCGACGGCAATGTGAAGCGCGTGCTCACGCGTTTTACCGGGCGCGCTTTGAATGACGGCGAGTACTGGCGGACCGCGGAGGCGTTGTTGGATCGAAGCTGTCCCGGCGATTTCAATCAGGGCCTGATGGAGCTTGGAGCGACGGTCTGTCTGCCCGGGAAGCCGCTGTGCGAGACATGCCCTGTGATCGAGCTTTGTGCTTCTCGCGGCGCAGAGGTTAAACGTGAGCGAGCCGCACGCAAGAAAGCAGTGTTGAAATACGCGCTTTGCATCCGGGATGGCAGGGTGCTGCTGCGGCAGCGTCCAGATGATAGCTCGCTGATGCCGGGAATGTGGGAGCTGCCAACCCTGGTACTTCGCGGGAATGGAAGCGCACGGGCTGTGCTTCGACTGCGACACTCAATCACAACCACCGACTACACAGTTTTTGTTCATGCCACCGGCGACGATGGCCTGCATGGACGATGGGTGTCCTTGTCTGCCGCTAAACGGCTGGCGCTGACTGGTTTGGCGCGCAAAGTCCTGGAAAGGATTGCGCATGCTTAAAGTAAGCGTTGCATCTCTACTAATGGTCCTCATGACCAGCTGTTGTGTAGGATACCGCGGCGGAGGCGCGGCGCTGCTCGGTTCGATGCAGCAGGGTGGCGCGACGTTCCCTTCCGTTGATTGCTCGGCGCCAGTTGCATCTTTGCCGAAGGGGGCGACACGCGTATTCATCGCTCTGCGCAACGGGGTGGATGGTTCAGGCGCGTCGCTGGCTGATGCCCGCGACGGCAGCACTGCTACTGTCTTTGACACTATCCTGCGCTGCTATTCCGAGGGTTGCGGCGATTCCGGCAATCCTGGCAAATCTGTCGCTCGAACAGAAAATCTGATCGTCTGCCTGGGGCCGGGCAGTTTCTACACGCTGGGTAACTACGATTACATCGTTGGTGTCCCACACACGAATCCGGCCGGCTTTACCATCGGCAACGGCTGGAAGGTTCACGGGACAGGCCAGGACAGGACGATGCTGAAGCTCAGCGATTACCTGCCGATTACGGAAGGAAAGAACCCGCTGCAGTTCCCTCTGAACACCGGTACGGGGCTGGTGTTCGGCACGAACTCAGACGATGTAGCTAACATTGAGATCTCTGATCTGGCGATTGACGCGAACTATCCCGAACTGAAGTCGCGGGCGCGGCAGAACGGAATCACTGCGCTTACGCTGGAAGCGATTCATCTGCGATCTGACCGTGGCGGGCACAAGATCCACGATGTGAGCGTGACCAATACCGCAGGCGAGATCGGCGGGATCAATATCAAGTGGGAGGCGTTCCATCTATGGATTGTCTCCATGCACAATGCTTCGCCGTCGCAAAGCAGCGGCAACCTGGTTGAGAACGTCACCATGAAGCAGTCCTACGGCCAGACCGGCTGCGGCATTGTGATCGCCAACGCGCTGGGCGAGGTGAGGCACACCCAGGTGCAGGGTTTTCCCATCGGGTATAGCGGATGGAAGCTGGGCGAAGTCTATTTCCATGACAATACCGCAATCGATACGGGATACGGATTCAACATCGACAGCTGGGACAACAACGGCGTTCGCATCGAGTCAAACCATATCGTTCATCCGAAAAGCTTCGGTATCGTGGTGGGCGGCGAGCAGGCGTTTACGAACTTCAGAATCGTGAACAACATCGTGCAACTCGATAAATCGGGAGTGGTGGCGATCCTGTTTCGCGGCAATGTAAGCGGCTCGGTGGTAATGGGGAACACCATACTGGCCGAAAATGGTTCTGCGGCGAAATCGGTGGCCATCAGAAGCTATTCCGGAACACCTGCGGCAGGCGCTAACCGGAGCAATATGTATCAGTCCAACCAGATCGCTGCGGGGCTCAAGGTCTCTTTTGAGGGCTCGTCGCAGAAGTCGCAGAATTGCTTTTTCGGCAATCACGATGAGCGCAGCCGGCCGGCAAAAGAGCTTGCTGACAACCATAACGGACCCTGCGTGAACCCAACGACCGGCACGACCTCCGGGCGGTAAAGCCGGTTTTCCCGGCGTTGGTACAGTTTGATGTGGTGACGATCAAATCCAACCTCTCCCAAAGTTCGTCATCCCGACGGCCGTTTAGCGAGCGCCCGCTGATGAGAACGCGGGCTCTTTTACGCCCTTCGAGATGACGTCGTATGAGAACGAGAGTGCCCGTGGAAGTCCAAACGGTACCAATACCGGTTTTCCCCAAATCCGGATAGTTTATCTACAATAGTGGATTAGGTTGAAGGGGGTCCGATGCGCACACTTGAAGCCGGTGTTCAGGCGCCGGAGATCGAACTGCAGTATCTTGATGGCGGTAAGTTTTCGCTCAAAGAGGAGCGCAAGAAAGGTCCGGTGGCAGCAGTGTTTTTCAAAGTGAGCTGCCCGGTGTGCCAGCTTGCGTTGCCTTACCTGGAGCGGATATTCAAAGCCTACGAGAAGCGGGGCAAGTTCACGTTTGTAGGCGTATCGCAGGATAACGCCGCGGATACAAAAGCATTTAACCGGGAGTTCGGCGTCACCTTCCCGGTACTGCTTGATCCTGCGAGCAAGTATCCGGTTTCGAATGCCTATGGATTGACCAATGTGCCGACCGTGTTTCTGGTTTCCCCGGAGGGTGAGATCGAGTTTACGTCGGTGAGCTGGTCCAAGGCCGATGTGGAACAACTGAACCGGCGGCTGGCGGCGGCGAGCGATTCGGCGGCGGCCCAGGTTTTTTATCCCGGCGAGAAGGTTCCCGAGTACAAACCGGGTTGAGAGTCAAAGAATTGATCCGCGGGGCGGATCAAAAAGCAATCAGCATTCAGCAATCAGCCAAAAAGAGATCTTTTACCGCAGAGGACGCAGAGCGCGCAGAGGAATTCAATGAAAAGCCTCTGCTTCGTTCGTGTACTCTCCGCGAATCAGAAATACGCATCGGACGAAAGCCCAAGAGGAACAATGAAACGCTTTTGTATCGCTTTAACTATCATTCTGGCTTCACTGGTATCTGTACACGCTCAATCAACTCTGCCGGCCGCGGGAAAGAAGGCGATGAACGCCATTGACGCAGAGAAGATTCGCGCCACGGTGAAATATCTTTCCGATGACGCGCTCGAAGGACGCGGCACGGGGCAGAAGGGCGGCGACAAGGCCGCTGACTGGATTGCGGCGCAATTCAAGAGCTATGGGCTTCTTCCCGCCGGCGATGCAGGCACGTATTTTCAGCAAATCCGTTTCTTCGGCGTCACCACTGATCCCAAACAGACGCAGTTTGCCTTCGTTCCGAAATCGGGCGGAGAGATTGCGCTCAAATTTGCCGACGACTATGTAGCCAACGATCAGACCCACGCGACGAAGTCGGAGATCGATGCGCCTCTGGTCTATGTGGGCTACGGCATCAAAGCGCCTGAATATAACTGGGACGACTACAAGGGCATTGATGTGAGGGGCAAGGTCCTGCTGATGCTGGTGAATGAGCCGCCATCGGACAATCCAAGTTTTTTCAAGGGACCGGCTCTGACCTACTACGGCCGCTGGACCTACAAGTACGAGGAGGCGGCGCGTCGTGGCGCTGTGGGCGTGGTGTTGATCCACAAGACGGAGATGGCCAGCTACGGCTGGGAGGTCGTGCGCAACTCCTGGGGCGGAGAAACGTCACTGCTGCAGGACGATAAGGACCCCAAGCTGAAGTCGGCAGGCTGGATCCAGCTGGACGTTGCGCGCAAGCTGGCTCAGGCTGCCGGAATGAATCTGGACAAGATGCTTGCGGACGCCGACTCGCGCAGCTTCAAGCCGGTGGAGATGCCGGTGCGCGTGAAAGAGACGATTGTGAGCCAAGTTCGGCCGTTCACGTCGAGAAACGTGGTGGCTAAGGTAAAGGGAGCCGATCCCAAGCTGGAGCAGCAGGCAATCCTGTACACCGCGCACTATGACCATCTTGGCATCCATCCGGACGAGCCGGGAGACAATATTTACAACGGTGCTGACGATAACGCTACCGGTTGCGGCATCCTTCTGGAGCTGGCCCGGGTGTTTGCCGCAGCCGAAGAGAAACCGAAACGTTCGGTAATCTTTGCCGCGGTTACGGCGGAAGAGCAGGGTTTGCTGGGATCAAAGTACCTGGGGCAGCACCCGCCGGTTTCGGCGAACAACCTTTCCCTGGATCTGAACTATGACGACATCCAGCCTCTGGGGGAACCGCAGCAACTGGTGGTGTCGGGCGCCGAGAGAACCAGCGCATACCCGTCAGTCGAGAGGGTCGCCAAAGAGTTTGGGCTGGCGATTCAGCCGGATAATCACCCCGAGGCCGGCCACTACTACCGGTCTGATCATTTCAGCCTGGCCCGCGTTGGCGTGCCTGCTTTTAGCGTGAACGAAGGGGCCCTGTTCAAAGGCCACGATCTGGCCTGGGGAGAGGAAAAGCAGCGGGACTACGTCGCCCACCGCTATCACCAGCCTTCAGATGAATACAAGCCGGATATGGACTTTACCTCAGACGCCAGATTGGCCCAATTTGGCCTGGTTTTGGGCTGGGAAACCGCCAATCAGGCCGGTCTGGTAGCCTGGCAGCCGGGCGATGAATTTGAGAAAGCCCGCAAGGCAGGCCAATAGCGAAACGAGTTTCTCCTGAGACAAGCGGCAAGTGGCGCCGGTGGTTCCGATAGTAACCTAAGTGATGCCTTGAAGCTGGGATACAATCTAGCCTCCCCCACCTGACAGCCGGCCGTAAATGTCGTTTTCATTCCTGCAGCGCGGTAGCTTGCCCGAGCACGCCCGTCAGTTGGTGCTGACGAGCGAATGGCCTTCGCTCGCGCTGGAAGGCCTGGTAACAGGCATTGACAATGTCCGCCACGATGTTTTTCTAAGCCCAAAATTTGTCGAAACGGCGCGCCAGCACATCTTCAAGCTGATTGCCAGGCATGGAAGCGTGGAGGATCTGGTGGCAGACGAGCGGCCCACGGTGCGAACGCCGGGACGGCCGCAGCAGGCTCCGCGCCAGTCAGAGACCGCCGAATTCAAGCGTCAGCTCACGGAACTGCACCTTACGTCACTGAATCGCGCCAAGATTGAGAGCAACGTTTCGCTTGACCTGCTCTTCCGTCTAGCGACACTCAAATTCCAGCGTACCGAACTGCTTCATCAATTCGCTCAGGTGCTGGATCGCTGCCGCGCCCGGCTGAAACTCTATGAAGGACCTCGCCACTCCGGCACCAACCGTCCGCTGGAGACACGCGAACGGCTGGCGGCTTTTCAGATCAACAAAAAGACGATATTGCGCCGTGCCGGACAGGATTTGTTCGTCATACTGCGCGAGGCGGAGAAAGAATCTTTGGGCCGGACCCGCCGGTCGCTTTTTGGCGATACCGCTGCAGCCAGTTATGAACTGTTTTTGAACCGGCTGGTGTTTCTGGAAGACGGCCAGGACAACCTGCTCAACGCGGAACACTACGTCATGCTGGGGACCTACGATCGCGACCGCGACCGTTTCCAGACCATGCGCGAGATTGCCGCGCAGTTCCTGAAATCGTTGGAAGTGGTGCCGGACATGGACGATCCGCTGGTGGATGGAATGCTCAATGTCCCGGAGAACGCGCATGAGCTGATGGCGGGCGGAACGCCGGACGATTCCAGCAAGGCGCAGAAGGCGATCCTGAATGCCTGGGTGGAATTGCTGGAGCGGGAAAACGTGATGGCCAGCGTGATTGCGTCCTATGAAGTGGTGCCGCTGCTGGCACAATACTCGCCGCCGATCAATCCGCAGCAGCTCAAGAACGCGCTGATCTCGCGTGATGAGCGGAAACGAGTGGAGACTCTGCTCGAAGAGCACGGCAAACTCTCGCCTTCGAATCTGCATGCGGCGGTGAAAAAGGTTGAGGGCTGCCGGCCGGCTGAGCGCGGCAAGCTGGCCGGCCGTTTCTTTGCCGACCTGACCCGCTATCATCGCGATTTGCGGCGAATGGAAACCGTGGTGGGAGCCATGGAGAACGTGAACGTCCTGGCCACGGACCGCTTCCGCGAACTCTCCGCGGTCAACAACACGCTGTATGAGTTTCTCCTCACCGAGGAACAGAAGCCGACGGAAGAAAAGGTTGTTCATCACGTGGTGCTTAAAGCGGACATCCGCGAGTCCACCACGCTCACCCGTACCTTGCTGGAGAAAGGATTAAATCCGGCTTCATATTTCAGCCTGAACTTTTACGACCCCATCAACAAGCTTCTGCCCAAGTATGAGGCCAAGAAAGTATTCATCGAAGGCGACGCGCTGATCCTGGCGCTGTTTGAGAACGATGGCGAACCTGCGCTGGGCGTCGCGCAGACGTGCGTGCTGGCCAAAGAGATCATCCAGGTGGTGACGGCGTACAACGAGCTTTCTCTTGAGGCCGGCCTGCCTAGCCTGGAACTGGGGATCGGAATCTCCTACCAGGATTCCGCGCCCATGTACCTGATGGACGGCAACAAGAAAATCATGATTTCCAAGGCGCTGAATGAAAGCGATCGCCTTTCGTCGTGCAGCAAGGGCATGCGGCGCCTGCTGGAAGATCGCGAGCTGCTGTTTAACGTCTTCTCGTTCAAGACAGTGGATGACGAGGATACGGGCGGCAATCCTGACGAATTCCTGTGGCGTTACAACATCGGCGGTATTCACATCAATGCGGCTGCGTTCCAGAAGTTGTGCAGCGAGATCTCACTGCAGGCTTTTGATGTGCAGGTTCCCATGATCTGGAACAAGACCGCAGTGCGCGTCTATGCCGGCATGGTGCCCCTGAGCCAGGGATCGTTTCACCAGATCGTGATACGCGAAGGCCGCGTTGCGCACGTGGATGCGCGCGACTTCTCACTGAAGCAGATCACAGACAGCTACTACTACGAGGTCTGCACTCATCCCAAAATTTACAAAGCAATTGAAAGCGTGATGAACCTGGCGGCGGTCCGCTAGCTCAGAAAGGGCTGCGCCGCACCTTGAAGGGCACACGGACGACAGCTTCAATATCGATGGGGACGCCGTTTTTTGTGCCCGGACGGAAACGCCACTGCTCCAGGGCTTTGCGGGCATTTTCGTCTAAACGCTGCTCCACGCCCTCAAGCACGCGCACTTCAGCCACGCTGCCGTCGCTGCGGATAATGGCTCGCAGAACCACAGTTCCTTCCACATGATCCTGCATCAGGTCCTGCGGATAAGCGGGATCAACCTTGGTGATGGCCTCGGGCGCGCTGAGATCGGCTCCCGGCTGGCCCGAAGGATTCAACTCGGCAAAGCGCACGGTCCAACTTCCCACGGAAGAGGAGAGATTTGGCATGCTCAGTCTCATGGAATAGTGTTTGCGCGTGCCGAAAACCTGGGTGTCAATGCGGTCACGCGGCAGATCAGCTTTGTCCGGTGTCAGGGGCCGGGCGGCGGCAACCACGCCATTGCCGGCGGTGATCTTGGCCGGCGGAGCGGAGACGTAGATATCGCTTGGGCCCGCGCCGCTGGCAGGAGCGTTTGCCGCGGGCGAGCTGTTGCCGGCTTTGATTTCAGGACGCGCGGTTGCGCCGGCATGTCCTTCAGGACTGGCGGCGAATTCTCCGGGCCGATTGCCTTCTGGAACTGTAATCGGAGTGGTGGGCGCGACGGGTTGCGCGTTCAAAACAAGCAGTTGCCCAACTTCTTTTTCGCGCGAGCTGCCACCTGAACTGATGGGCTGGGGCGGTGGAGCAGCGGTGCGCTGCGGCGAAGGCAATCCAACACTGCCCAGATTTCTTGCTGCAGCCGCGTCTGACGCCGGAGGCGCGACCGGTGGAGCAGACAAGGGGATCAACGGGACAGACTCGGCGCGGTTGTCCGCGATGTTTGCAGCCGGCGCGGCTACATCAGGCGGCGCTTGCGCCGGAAGTTCGAGACTGCGGGGATTCCGCGAAGCAGTTTCCGGCGCCGGAGCAACGACCACTGGGCCTTCCAGCGGAATGGCTTGAACGGCATGGCGACCGGCGGCTGGAGCTGATGGCGGCGCCACCATGGGCTGTGCGGGCGGGAAAACCAGAGGTTGCAGGCGGCTCTGCGCCAGCGGTTGAGCTGGTGGAGCGATCTCCGGCACATTTACCGGCAAAACCTGCATGGGGTGATTCATGGCCAGCGGCGCGCCTGGAAGCGGCGTGGAGACAATCAGGTTCGGCAGCGGAACATCTTGTTTCAGAAAACGCGGGCTCGGCTGCACGATGGTTTGCCGGGTGCTGATGTGGTTTTCGTTCACGACCACGATTTCCTGAACCGCATGTTCAGGGTCGGCCTTTTGCCCATGGAGACGCCGGGGCGGCTGAGGTCTGGCGTTGTGCGGAGCAACTTCGGGCAAATACTCTGAGAGCTGATAGTGCAGCGGCGCTCGCAAAGTGACTTCCGGCACAATCTGCGGTTGGTTCAGCCAGGCCAGATTCAAAGCATAAACCGAGAGAATTACGAGCGTGTGGCCAAGGAATGACTGTCGGGTGGCCCGCCAGGCCACGGGACGATTTACCAGCGCGTCAGGCCAATATTCGGCTGGTTTGGCGGTTACCCAGACTGGCGGCGGGGCGGGGCGGAATAGATCGCCGACATTGCGAGTAAACACACGCAACCACGGCTCCGGCTCAATCGTGAACTGCAAGCCGCGATACGGAGCCATTGGTTCGGCGGCCGGCCTTATTGTCGACTGCATTTCACTTGATCTTCCGGGCCAGTAGCACGATTATAGCGTTATTCAAACATGGAAAAGTTAAGGCTTTCATGGCCAAAAATCATCGGACTCCTGACTTTGGTCACCTTCGGCGCCCTGTCCCAGGCCCAGAGCGGTTTCGCCGTTCGCGGACAAAGCAAAGCAGGTGAGCAAGATAGCCCGCAGGCAGCGAGCAGCCCAGCGGACGATATCTCCGGGATGTACAGCTTTCTGAAAGAGGGCGAGTTCATCCAGATTAACCTGGATGAAAACCGCGTTACCGGCTACATCTCTCGCCTGGGAGATTCCGACAGCGACCGCGGGGTTTTCCTGGACCAGTTCTTCGATAAAGCCTCAATCAAGGATCATGACGTTTCGTTTACCACCAAGCCACTGCACGGAGTCTGGTTTGAATTCAAAGGGAAGTACGAGCGCGGACCGGTGAAAACTAAAGCCGAGGACGGCTATTACCTGCTGCGCGGCACATTGAAGGAGTATTCCACCGGCGACAATAAGAGCACGGTTTCACGGTCGCGCCAGGTTGAATTCAAAATGCTTGGCCAGCCGGACGACTCAAATCAGGCGCCGCCGAATAAGAACAAGAAATCCAAGGACTGAGTAGTGGGTCGGCTTGCTAACCGAAATTCATCGCTGCGCGATGAACGTCTGCCTAAAGGCCCGCGATTCGCAACGAATCGCTAGACGCTGATACTGGCAATGGGTGAGTTTTTCAAACTGACCCACTACCAAGGATTGAGCTGCGGCGGCGGACGAGTTTTGCCGCATTTTTACTGCACTTTCGCGTTTCAAAATGGTACCGCCGGTGCATGTCGATCGCGGTAACAAGGCATAAGTACGAAATTAAGGCGGACTTTTCCACCGCCATCCACAGGCAAAGACTGATCTCCACAGGATAGTCACCGAAATCCGCCGAAATCGAAGATCCTCTCTTGATGGACTTTTCACCTTTTAGAGATATTAAAAAGCAATCAACGAGTGAATGTTCGAGCCTTGCAGTGAAGTTTGATTTTGAGGAATCGACAGCGCACTCAAGGGATGTGCTGGAGCTTAATCTGCGTCGGCTTAGCGGCTCAATCTCATGTGCGCCCAAGGCGCGTGAGCGTAAGAGAAGCTCGCTGAACTGTATGGCGGCCGCAAGGCAACGCGCGGCCATCCGAATATTCACCCCGCAGCCCGGCTTGTATGGCTGGTACAAGCCGGGTTTTATTGTGCTAAGATGAGGCGACTTTCTCCTGTGTTTCGCCTGCTAACGCTGGGTTTTTGACGGGGCTCGGCATAAACCACAGGACCTTGTTGAATGGCGACCACCGACCACATTCTGGATCGCGGATTACCGGCCAGCGCAGAAGCCGAGCGGGCGATCCTGGGCGCCATCCTCCTGGACAACTCCTCCTATCCGCAGGCAGCGGAGTACCTTCGCGCCGAGGATTTTTCTCTCGACTCGCATCGACGCATTTACCTGCGCATGATGGAGCTGGCTGAAACCGGCCGCGCGATTGATTTTGTTACCCTCACCGAACAGCTGGGCCAGCACAAAGAGATTGAGTCAGTAGGCGGCGTAGCCTACGTGACCTCGCTGACCGATGGCCTGCCGCGAGTCAAGAACATTGAGCAGTACGTCAAGATCGTCAAAGACAAGGCGTTGCTGCGCGGGCTGATTCACGCCGCGACCAGCGCAATCCAAAAAGCCTACGAGCAGGAAGCGCCGGCCGAGGAGATCGTCGACGCGGCGGAGTCGGAGATATTCAAGGTCGCAGAGCAGCGCATTGGCCGCGGCTTCATGAACATCCCTGAGATCGTGAAGCAGTCGTTCGGATCGATTGACAAGCTTTACGAGCAGGGCCAGCGCATTACCGGCCTGGAAACCCACTTCGCGGATTTTGACAGCATGACCAGCGGGTTGCAGAAATCCGACCTGGTGATCGTGGCGGCCCGGCCTTCGATGGGCAAAACGGCCTTCGCAATCAACATTGCCGAGAACGCGGCGGTGCGGGACAACAAGGTTGTGGGCGTGTTTTCCCTGGAAATGTCGCGCGAGTCGCTGCTGCTGCGTCTCTTGTGCTCGCAGGCGATGGTGGACTCGCACAAGCTGCGCACGGGATTTCTGGGCCGCGATGACTACAACAAGCTGGTAACGGCCCTGGCGGCGCTGGTGGAAGCGCCGATTTTCATCGACGATACCCCCGGTATTTCCATCTCGGAAATGCGCGCGAAGTGCCGGCGCTTGCAGCAGGCGCAGGGCCGGCTGGATCTGGTTATTGTCGATTACCTGCAGCTGGTGTCAGGCACGGCAGCGGGGACGCGCCGGTATGAAAACCGGACACAGGAGGTTTCAGCCATCTCACGCGGACTGAAGGGCCTGGCGAAAGAGATGCGTTGTCCGGTGATCGCGCTGTCACAGCTCAGCCGCGCTCCGGAAAGCCGAACCGGCAACAATCGCCCGCAGCTGGCGGACCTGCGCGAATCGGGCGCAATCGAGCAGGACGCGGACGTGGTGGCCTTTATTTTCCGCGAAGAAGTTTATAAGCCTGACGATCCGGACCTTGACGGCAAGGCGGAACTGATCATCGCCAAGCAGCGCAACGGCCCGACTGGCGTGGTCAAGATGGCGTTTATCAAGAGATCGACAAGATTTGAGAACCTGGCGAATGATGCCGGTTCGGACGAGTATTAGCGAATTTGATGTTCCCGGCGCATGTCAATCGTGCGCCGGCTGAACGATATTGTTACCCATGGCGACTTCACGACATTCACAACCTGGCGCGGCCTGTCCTCTATGTAACGGCACAGGATGGAAGAGCATTGCGATTGCGGGACAGGCCAGCCGCGTCACCCGCTGTGATTGCCACATCGCGGCACGGACCCAGCGTCTGCTTGCGCAGGCGGAGATTCCCAGACAATTCGAACACTGCACGCTGGACGACTTTGATATCGGCTTTCGCAGCGCGACCGACTCGCTCAAGCGGGCGTTGATGACCGCGAGACGGTTTGTGGAGCAATATCCTCTCGAAAGAGAAGGCATGTTGTTGTGGGGCAGTTGCGGCACGGGGAAGACGCATCTGGCCATTGCGATCCTGAAAGAGCTGGTCCAGCGGAAGGGTGCGCGCTGCCTCTTTCGCGGGTACAGCGCTTTGCTGAAGCAGATTCAAGGCACATACAACCGGCAGATGATCGCCGACGAGGACACGGGAGTCGTGCTGACCGAGTATTCGATCCTGCGCGATGTGACTGAGGTTGAGGTGCTGGTCCTTGACGATCTTGGAGCCGAGAGATCAAGCGAATGGGCGCTCAGCATGCTCTACCACGTCATCAATGAACGTTACAATGCGGGATTGACCACCATCATCACCTCAAATCTTCCGTGGGAAATCGCACCAGCGAGATCTCCCGTGGAAACCATGACGGACGCCAGGCGCGTGATGAAACAGGAAACCTTGCGGGAGCGGATTTCCGAGCGCACTTATTCACGGCTCAAGGAGATGTGCCCAATCCGGCTTGAATTCGTCGGCCGCGATTACCGCGAATTTCGCGGGGCACGCAGTAACTGATGGAAGGTGCGATTGCTTAGCAGTTGCTTGAGATGGAGAACGAGCGATGTTTGAAGATGAATGGATTGTGGAAAATACTGATGATCTAGATGACATGAAAATTTGCGGAGAGTGCGAAATGTATCAGACGGAAATACTTAGTCTGAATCAACTGCTCCGTGCTGACCTTAGCTTTCCTGATTACGAGAAAACCCGCCGACGCCTGGGCGACTTAGTTCAAGTCCAATTGGAACATCAGCGTCAGCACACTTAAATATTTGCGCACTTCGCTTCGCAGCCTTCCGTGCGCTAATGCTGACGCCCGGCTAAACGCTCAAGTCGTGCCCTGATTGTTTCATCGGGAAAAAGCGCAAGGTCCCTCCGGCCTACTCCCACCCCATCACGCGAAAAACGCGCGTGCTGGGGGACCCCGGACTCGCGCGCTCTACCCATTCACGCCAAACCGGGCGTGAATAGGGCCCCGAAAACGCTTGCTCGTTGACGGGGATTCGGGATGACGAACTTATAAGATTTCAAACTGTACCACTACCCCCCTCACCTGTTTGACCCTTTTTCTAACCTCTCTTAAACTGGAGGTTTAGGGCGTTCCGAGAGGGTGCCCGAATGTTGCCGTCCTCCGGCAATAGACAAGGAAATCAATTGGACAAAGCGGAAAGCAAGGCTCGAGAGAAGCAGAAGCGCGGCCAGGGCTTCGCTGCGGCAGATAGCGGCCAGGCCGATGACAGCCCCGAAAGCCAGATGATGACGGGCTCGGCGGCCGAACAGCATGCAAGCGAAGATCAGGCCGAGCAGGGTCACTCCCACGAACATGCAGGGCACGATCACGCCGGGCACAGCCATGTGCCGGCTTCGGTGCCGCCCATGGAAGAGGCGTGCAAGCGCGAAGTGGCAGTCGAGATCCCGGCCGAGGTGGTGACGAAGCAGCAGGACGCGATTGTCCAAGAGTACGCGAAGCAGGCGCGCATACCGGGATTTCGCAAGGGCAAGGTGCCGGCAAGCGTGGTGCGGCAGCGCTTCACCAACGAGATTACGAGTGACCTGGTGGAGTCGCTGGTGCCGCAGTATTTTCGTGAAGCCGTGGTGAAGGCCGGGTACAGGCCGGTGTCGCAACCGGCGATCTACGGCCTGGAGTTCACACCGGGAGAGCCGATGAAATTCAAAGCTGCTTTCGAGGTGCTGCCGGAATTTGAACTGAGCGACTACAACGACATCAAAGTTGAAAAAACGGCAATTAAAGTTTCCGACGAAGAAGTGGACGCCGAGATCAAACAATTGCAGGAGCGGCAGGCGAGTTTTGATCCGGTGAATGATGATCGCGGGGCGCAAAACGGCGAGTTTGTGCAGGTGTCGTTCGAGGCGAAGCCGAAGGGTGTGGATGACGCTGAGAGCGGTGAGCCGAAGGAAGACGCAGGATCGGACGAAGGCGTTCAGGCGGAGGGCGCAGATGCCACGAAGCCACAGCCTGTCCACATGGATGAAGTGCTGGTGGAGATCGGCGGGGCCAATACGATCCCGGAATTTAGCGAGCACCTGAACGGCGCCAAAGCGGGTGAAGAGCGCAGCTTTGATGTGAATTATCCGGAAGATTTTTATGACAAGCGGCTGGCCGGCCAGAGTTTCAGTTACAAAGTGAAAGTCAACGCGATCAAGAAGAAATCGCTGCCCGAGCTGAACGACGGGTTTGCGCAGGAATTGAGCCAGGAATTCAAGACCCTGGACGATTTGAAACAGCGTATCCGGGAAAACATGGAGCTGGAGCGCAACCACCAGATGGAGCACGAAGTTAAGGGCAAACTGCTGGATGAACTAGTGGCCCGGCATGACTTTGCGGTGCCACGGGCGCTGGTGGAGCATCAGATCGATCTGCGGCTGGAACGCGGGCTACGCGCACTGGCGGCCCAGGGCATGAAGACCGAAGATATGAAGCGCATGGACTTTGCGCGTCTGCGCGGGGGACAACGCGAAGCCGCGGTGAAGGAAGTGAAATCGAACGTGTTGCTGGCAAAGGTAGCGATCAAGGAAAATATTCAGGTCAGCGATGAAGAGCTGGATCAGGAGATCGCAGGAATGGCGCAGCAGATGCAACAACCCGCAGACGAAGTAAAACGCCGTCTGGCACAGGATGGCGGGACGGATCGGCTGCGTGAACGCATGCGCACGGAAAAAGCGTTAAACTTTTTGTACGGGAAATCGAACTAACGCCCGGCAGAGAATTTCAGGACGGAAGGAAAGCGAACTATGGCACTGGTACCGATGGTAGTGGAACAAACGAGCCGAGGCGAAAGAGCATACGACATCTATTCACGGTTGCTGCGCGACAACATTATTTTTATCGGCACGCCGATCGATGACACGATTGCCAATCTGGTAATCGCACAGCTGCTGTTTCTGGAGGCGGAAGATCCGGAGAAGGACATCCAGCTTTACATCAACTCGCCTGGGGGGTCGATCACGGCGGGCATGGCGATTTATGACACCATGCAATTCGTGCGTCCTGACGTGATGACCATTTGTTGCGGTCAAGCCGCGAGCATGGCGGCATTGTTACTTTGTGCCGGTGCCGCAGGTAAGCGTTTTGCCCTACCAACTTCTAGGATTCTTATTCATCAACCCTTGATGTCTGGCCTTAGCGGCCAAGCCACGGATATTGATATACATGCTAGAGAGATTCTGCGTATGCGCGAGATCACCAGCCAGCTGATTGCCAAGCACTCCGGCCAGAAGCTGGAAAAAGTGGAAAAAGACGTTGAGCGAGACTTTATAATGAATGCACAACAGTCTAAAGAGTACGGAATCATCGACGATATTATCTATAAACATAAGTAGGGGTACGAAAGTTATGTCGCGACGGGCCACTGGCCAGAGAGAGAATAAAGGCCTGTCCGATAAAGGAGTTTGCGTGTGAAGCCCAGGACGCCAGAAGAAACACTTCGATGCTCGTTTTGCCATAAGTCGCAGGACGCCGTTGCCAAACTGATCTCGTCGCCCAGCGATTATCCCCGGGCTTACATTTGCGATGAATGCGTTGCCGTCTGCAACTCCATTCTTGAAGACGATCGCAGTGAATCACATGCCGCAGCCGCTCCCAACAATCTGCCCA
>DATFSU010000069.1:0-3998 GCA_035262465.1 Candidatus Angelobacter sp.
AGCAGCAGCGTGCCTAAAGAATGATAGTTATCGGAACTGGGAGCGCTGATAGAGACGGTCCCACCGTTGACCGCCAGCTTGGTTTGGCTGAGCAGTCTCCGGCCTTCGGCCTCGTCATTGGTCGCGACCTGTTTGCACAGCCTGATGGAGAATTCCGGCTGGTCCCAGGTGCTGACCTCAATTCCGCCGTTGTGTTCGGCGGTTATCGTCAGCGGCTGATTGGGAAGAGTGCGCGTTTCCTCGTCGCGCACATAGGAGCGGAAGTCATCGTTGTACATATGTAGATGATCAGCGCAGTTGTCGCTGAGTTCATCATCGTTCATGGTGATGCCTGATGCGCTCGTCCTCTTGTGATCTGAGGCCAGGGCAATCCACGCGACCAGCGGAACCACCAGCAGCATTGCAATCAGCTTCTTCATGAAGCACCTCTCGATGGCTGGTTAGACTGGATCCAGAGCAGCGGGTTAGCGGAAAAATTGCCCCGCCTGGGCCCAGGCCCGAAGAAACAACGATCTGTCAATAAACTTTTCAGCGAGCGTGATCCGCGAACATCCTGCGCAAATCCGCGGTGTGGTTTTTCTTAACCGGTGAAGGGGCTAACAGGGCTACGCCACTACGCCGCGCGGTTTGACGTTCTTGCGGATGAACTCGACTATCTCGTCCATCGGCGTTCCCGGATTGAAGATTCCCGACACGCCGGCCTTCTTCATCTGATCGAAGTCCTGCTCGGGGATGATCCCACCGACCAGGAGCAGCACGTCATCCATCTTGTTCTGGTGCAGCAGCTCGTTCACACGCGGAACAATGGCATTGTGGGCCCCGGAAAGGATCGAGAGGCCAATGACGTCCACATCTTCCTGGAGCGCGGAGGTGACGATCATTTCCGGAGTCTGGCGCAGGCCGGTGTAGATAACCTCCATGCCGGCATCGCGCAGAGCGCGGGCAATCACCTTGGCGCCGCGATCATGGCCGTCAAGGCCGGGCTTGGCGACCAGGACGCGGATTTTGCGGTCAGTGGACATCTGGTCCAGATTCTACCAAACCTCACCACGGAGACACGGAGTGCACGGAGATGTGGAAAAGATCAATTCTAACTGCCGCGCGGCTATGGCTTGGCGCTTCCAGACCCCTGATGCGGGAAATCCGTCGACCGGTTTGTTGTTTCTCCGGGACAGCCGACTCTGCGGGGCGGGCACGAAAAAGAGATGGCTGCTAAGCTTGCACCCGATCACCCGATCATGTGCGATCACCCGATCTCCCCGCCCCGGCCTACGCCACGCGGTTCCCAGCGCGATCCCGTCCGCCCTTCGTGCCGACTGAGTTCAGGACCTCTCTTACACGGAACGCCAGATCGTGAGGCGTAAACGGCTTGCAGAGAGTTAGTGCGACACCCACAGGTTTCTCGCCATTTGCAGATACGTCGGCATGGCCGGACATGTAAATCATTTTCAGTCCGGGGCGGTTGATCTTGAGCCGTCGCCCCAGTTCCCAGCCACTCATCTTCGGCATGACCACGTCTGTAACCACCAGGTCGATGTCTGCGCCGAATGCGTCGGCTTGTTGCAGGGCCTCCTGGCCGGAGTTTGCGGTTAAAACCCGGTAACCAAATTGTCCGAGGATCCTCGCCGTTAGTTCGCAGACGCCGCGATCATCATCCACGACTAGTACCGTCTCCGTCCCCTGCAGGTTCTCGGGCTTTTCGGGGACGGCGCTCGCATCCGCAGTCGAATCCACTCGAGGCAGGCAAACCTTGAAGGTGGTGCCGGCGCCGGCATGGCTCTCGGCCCAAACATAGCCTCCGCTCTGCCGGACGATACCGTAGACAGTTGACAATCCCAATCCTGTTCCTTTGCCCGTTTCCTTGGTCGTGAAAAAAGGTTCGAAGATGCGGTCCAGGTGCTCGGGCAATATGCCCGTGCCGGTATCCGTGATGGCGAGCATGACGTAGCGGCCCGAGGGGATTTCCATGCCGTTCCTAGAAAAGGGCAACGTAAGATCCAGGTTTTGGGTTTCAAAGAATAACGTCCCGCCATGGGGCATCGCGTCGCGGGCATTGAGGGCAAGGTTCATGATCACCTGTTCCATCTGTACGGGATCAACGTGGACCGCTCCTGAATCGGAGCCGAGGTCCGTCTGAAACGCGATGTTTTCCCCAATTGTTCTCCGCAACAGGTTCCCTATCGCGACGACAACTTCGTTCAGATTGATGTTGCGTGGCCGGAGAACCTGTCGCCGGCTGAACGCCAAAAGCTGTCCGGTCAGGGCGGCGGCTCTTTGCGATGCTTCTTTGATCTGGCCGATCTCCTCGGCCAACCCGGCATCCAGTGGCCGTTGCTGTGCAAGAAAAGCGTTGCCGCTGATCACCGTCAGCAGATTGTTGAAGTCGTGCGCCACGCCCCCGGCCAAGCGTCCAACCACTTCCATTCTCTGGGACTCCTGCAGTTGGCGCACGACGTTGGTCAGCTCCGTCAGGTCCAGGACCGATGAGATAAGCAGGCGTTCTCCTTCGACCTCGACGACTACGCCGGAAAGCAGGGTTTCAAGCGGCTCGCCGGGGGATTGGAAGTTGATCTTCATGTCCCGGACCGATCCATGCTTGTTCAAGGCGTCCAGCATCTTGGCTCTTTCTTCGCTGGCTAGAATTCCCAGTCCTACCGAAGTCCGGCCGATCGTCTCCTCCCGGGTCTTTTTCATGGTTTCGAGCGCGCGATCGTTGATTTCGATAAACTTGCCGTCGGCTAGGCGGGTGATGGTCATCGGAACCGGGCTCGAGTTGAAAGCCTTGGAGAATTTCTCCTCGGCGGCAGCGAGCCGTGCCAAGACGGCCGCCTGGTTGCGTTGCATCACGAACAAGCGTCCGGCATAACAGGCAAAGGAGATGGTAACCATGATCCAAGCCGCTCGCATGTGTTGGACCGGGACCTGTGAGACCAGGGCTACGACCGCCAAGGGCATCATCATCGTTGGGAAACGCACCCACCTCATTCCCTTGTCCGGCTTCTTAGCTCGGATCACGCGACTCTGCTGTTGCCAACTCACAGCGATGATCATCAGGAAGAGGGGCGACGCACTTGTAATCAGGCTCAACAGGCGGTCATCCTCGTATCGCGCCACCCGCATAGGCAAGAACACAACCGGCAGGGCATAAACGACAAAGAATCCCGCCAGTAGGAAGTACAAACGCCGTAGGTCGGAGAATCGCGATTGCCACCCTCGATAGAGATACCCCAGTACCAGAAAGCTGTCACGCATCAGATGCATGCCGATCAGATAGCGGGTGCGTTGCACGTCGGAATGAATCTGCAAGGCTGGAATGTAGAAGAAGACCAGATACGCTGAGAAAATGATGACGGCAAATTGGGCAATGTCCATTGCCTGCAGCAAGCCAACTCTAAATTTCTCGCGGTCTTCGTTGATCAGTAACGGCAGAGTAGCCGAAAACGTAAAAGGAAATGTAAGGAGAAGCAGCGCCGGCCAGCGCGCGCTTAACGCGCTCATCGAACTGCCGAATATCAGAGAGATAAATCCTGCGGCAAAGTTGATCGCCCATAGCAAGGCCGCGAAGGCGATACAACTCCAAACGATTCGTGGATACGAGCGCGATCGCCGCGCCGCTTGCCATGCCGCGAACGCAGCCAGCGCCGCCAGGGCACAGTCGGTGAGAACAACGAGGAAGCTACGTGTCAACAACCAGCTCTGGGGAAGGGGAAAAAGCTTCAGAGCTGCAAGAACGAGCCCAGCGAGCACGATGCTGCGTGATGCTCTCAAGACTTCAGAGATTATACATCGGTGAAACGCCTCCAGCAATTCTGCCCTGGGTTTGAAATCCCGAGCAGAGTTCTTTCTAAAATTCCGACCCTGAGCTTCGCTCAGGGGCGAGATTTCAGACGACGACTTCGCATCCCTCCGCGTCTCCGCGCCTCCGCGGTGAGCCGGCCGTTTCCGGCGACAGGAAACTCCAAACTCCGCCACAGATACCAGCAGGCATAACTGCAGTA
>DATFSU010000070.1:0-2121 GCA_035262465.1 Candidatus Angelobacter sp.
CCCGTACGGCGGCAGAGTGCTGGTCTCGGTCGCGGAGACGACTCCAGGCAAGGCTGAAACGCGCTCCAGGAGAGAACGGAAGAACTGCTGCTTCGCTGCGACCGTAGTGTATTGCCCACGCGGGAGAGGAAGTCGAGCCACGAGGAGATGGTCGGGCCTCAGCCCCAAATCGACTTCCTGCAGGGCGACAAAGCTGCGCATCAGCAACCCTGCGCCAGCCAGCAGAACTAATGACAGCGCCACCTCTGCTACCACGAGCACACTGCGCAGCCTGCCGCGCCGGAATCCGACGCTCAGCGTGCCGGCCGAATCCTTGAGCCGCTCGACGATATCGAGCCTGGTGGTCTGCAGTGCCGGAGCGAGTCCAGCCAGAACCGCTGTCAAGATCGAAAGAGCCATGCAGAATGCCAGCACCGGGAGATTCAGCCCAATTACGGCCTCATGGGGAATGGTGTCCTGGGGAATGAATCTGACCAGGAGCTTGATACCGGCGTAGGCCAAGAGGCATCCGGCGACCGCGCCGCCGAGTGCCAATATGAAACTCTCCATCAGAAGCTGCCGAACCAGCCGCCATTGGCTGGCGCCCATCGACGCGCGAATCGCCATTTCCTTCTCGCGCGCGGATCCATGGGCCAGAAGCATGTTAGCAACATTGCTGCACGCAATCAGCAGCAGCAAGCCCACGGCCGCGGCCAACGTGTAGAGCGTCGTGCGGAAGTGTCCAACCAGGTTATCCACCCAGGTGTTGATCTGCACGCTGAACTTCTGGGGATAGTTCTTCGGATAAATCTGAGCCAGGCGACGCGCGATCACGTTTACGTCAGCCTGCGCCTGACGGAGGGTGACGCCCGGCTTCAGATGCGCCTGGAACATATAAAAGTGCCCATCCTTCTCGCCTGCGCTGCGGTCGGGAACAATGGGAATCCAAACATCGGCGCCCAGTTTGGTGACGCGCGGCGGCATGACCCCGATCAACGTCATAGGAACGTTGTTCAGGACAAACGTGCGGCCAACAATGTTTGGATCGGAATTGAAGCGAGAAGCCCACAGCTTGTATGCCATGAGGAAGACAGGAGGAGCACCAGGCCTAGCGTCATCCGGCAACAGCGTGCGGCCCAGCAGCGCCGGAACTCCGAGCACCTGAAACAGGTTGGGTGTAACCAGTCCGCCATCGAACTGCTCGGTGCCTTGTCCATTGAAGTAGAGGATGTCGCTTCCCGTGCCGCCAATGACCTCATCGAAGACGTGGTTCTGTTCCTGCAAGTCGAGGAACTCGGCGTCGCGAAACCCGGAGCGTCCACCGGGACGGCTGTCGGCATCGTTGTGGATGTTGATCATGACGATCCGCTGCGCGTCGACGTAAGGGAAGGGATTCAGCAGGACGTTGTCGATGACGCTGAAGATCGCGGTCGCCGCTCCGATGCCGAGCGCCAAGGTAATGACCGCTACCGCTGTGAACCCGCGGCTCTTGCCCATCACACGCAGGCCGTACTTCAGATCTTGAAGGATGGTGCTCATTCCCGCCTACCCGCAATCGGAAATGAAAGTCTGATGTCCTTAAAGACATGTTGAAGCGCAGCAAGGTTAGCTGAATTTTTTGGCAGCCTTGTCTCAATATGAGAAATGGCCGCACAGACGGGGGCTTTCCCCAGTTTTCCTCCCACTTTTCCCCAAAAGCCGCCCACCCACCTTTTCTGGAGTCAAAAATAACTGGCTCTACCGAGCCGGCGCCGGCGTCGCTGTTGCTCCGGGCTTCACGCCGCGGAAATCAACCTTCGGCGGAGTCCTGGATCCTTCTGTAGCGGCAAAATACGCGTCGTTGCGTTTGAACCCGGCCATGCCTGCCCATAAGCTGTTCGGGAACAGTCCGATAAAGGTGTTGTAATCCTGCAGGGCATCGTTATAGCGCTTGCGTTCCACCGCGATTCGGTTCTCCGTCCCGGCCAGTTCGTCCTGCAGGCGCAGAAAGTTTTCATTCGACTTCAGCTGCGGATAGTTCTCTACAATTGCCAGCAACCTTCCCAGCGCGCCATCGAGCTGTTGGTTGGCGGCAATCTTGTCCGCGGGCGTGCCGGCGGAGAGCAGTTGCGAACGCGCTTTGGCGATGTCGCCAAAAACCGT
>DATFSU010000071.1:0-415613 GCA_035262465.1 Candidatus Angelobacter sp.
ACGCGCCATGACCAACTTCGGCGGAATCGTTCCATTGAACGTCCACACCGAGTTCGGATCCTGCGTCGGGAAGCCAGGATGGAACTTCAGAGGAAGAGGCTGCGTCGGGTCGATGCCGGAGTTGAGGTTCGAAGCGACGCCGGGGTTATAGACCGTGTTGGTCTGTGCCTGGGCCTGCGACATCTCAACCGAAACCTGGGGTGCGAACTGAGTGAATCTCTGGTGCGCCCAGATTGGTCCCGGGGGACGGCCTTCGATGGGGCCAGTCAGGCCGGTCTGTCCGCCGACCAATGCTGGATCCAGCGGTTGCTGGGTCTGGTTGGCCTGAGCTTGCGGTACCGGCGTCAGATCGCCACCGAGCGGGTTGTTACCGCGGGGGATCAGATCAAAGCGGGGCATCGGCGTCGAAAATGGCTGCACGCCGAAGAGCGGGCTGGGCGGTGCACCGGTGGGGATTCCGCCGCCACCCAGGTTGCCGCCGCCGCCGCTGCTACCGCTGCCGCCGGATGCATACGCGCTCGTAACGAAGGGGTTCAAGCCGTGGATTGGGGCAAGTGCACCACCGGCTGTAATCAATCCCCACTTAACCAACTCGCGGCGGGAAACTTTACCCTGGGAGAAGGCCTTGAGGATTTCTGCACGGTTCTTCCGCGCATTCTCGGCTTCGCGGATTCGTGCCTTTGAGGCTTTTTCAGACAGGAAAAAGCCATCTTCTCTATGACTCATAGCTGCGCTCCTTAAATGTGTTGCAGACTTGCAGATCGAGACGTATCAACTGCGTCTCCGCGGGAAGGCGCGCTTTGCGGAGGGAAGCCCGGAAGTATCGTAGAGGTGGTTCTGTCCTGGCAGAGCCTATCGCTTACGATAATGGCCTGTGCAACACTCTCAAGTAAGAATTAGCAATTCATTAGAGTCAGATTAGAATTTCTAAGACTCGGCTTAGAAAACTACATTGAATGTTTGTTTTCAATTACTTAGATGAGCACGGATCGCTTGGGGGTTAATGAATCTTTACAATCAGAGTCGCGGGAGTGTGCCACTCATTGTGCCCCGGGCTTATACCGGTTTCCAGAATCCTCCGAGTCGATTTAGCATCTAGTTAGCTATGAACAACGTGAAAACATTCTTTCTACTGACCCTGCTGACCCTGCTGGCTATCGGAGTGGGAGATTATTTTGGTGGACAGAATGGAATGATCATCGGCTTTGCTTTTGCCGCTGTCACCAACTTCGTCTCCTATTTCTTTTCCGACAAGATCGCCCTTGCCATGTACCGCGCACAGCCGGTTACGCGCGAGCAACTGCCCCGCATTTACTCAGTGGTGGAACGCCTCACGCAAAAAGCCGGCTTGCCCATGCCCAAGCTGTTCGTAATCCCCACGGATTCGCCGAATGCCTTCGCTACCGGCCGGAATCCGCGGCATGCCTCGGTAGCCGTGACCCAGGGAATTCTGCAGTTGCTCGATGATGAAGAACTTGAAGGCGTGCTGGCGCACGAACTAGGCCACGTGCGTAACCGCGACATCCTTACCAGTTCGATTGCCGCTACCCTGGCCGGCGCCATTTCTATTCTGGCACGCATGGGTTTCTGGTTCGGACTGGGTGGCGATGGCCGCGATCGCGACCGCAGCGGCGGCATTTTGATGATCCTGCTTGCGCCGCTTGCCGCAATGTTGATTCAGCTTTGGGTTTCCCGCACCCGCGAATATGAAGCGGACGCTACCGGCGCCCATATCACGCACAATCCTTACGCGCTGGCCAGAGCCCTGCAGAAGCTGGACGCGTATTCCAAGCGGATGCCCATGGTCGCCACGCCGTCCACGGCGCACCTTTTTATCGTCGCGCCGGCGATCGGCGCCAGCCTGGCGAATTTGTTTTCCACCCATCCGCCAATCTACAAGCGGATTGAGAGGCTGACCGGACAGCCGCAGGAATATCAATAAACCGGAGTGAAAAACCTCACCACGGATAAGCACGGATAATACGGATTCAAAAAGAGCCGGGCAAAAACTCTGACCTTCATGACCAACGGTTATTTCGAGTGCGGCGAACCTGGCATTTCGGGCTAATCTTATCCGTCCAATCTGTGTTCATCCGTGGTAAGCCTTTGTAAGTCCCTTGCAACTTCTTGCGTCTCAAGCGATCTTGTAGAGACAGGCTCAGATGTTACTTTGGGCATAGGTACCAGCCCTTTTGTCGCTTGAGCAATTGTTCTAATCAACGCATAGTAGTAAAGAGCACGGCCAACAGCATTTACGCCGCAGGAATACAATAAGAAATCAAGTCGATGACCCCTACCCAGACGCAATCAGCAGCATTTGCCGGTAACACAACCCGCGCTGCAGCAATTGAGCAGGCTCTCCGCACCATTATCCGCGGCAACGATGAGGTTCTGCGCCTGGCTTTGGTATCCGTGCTGGCACGCGGTCACCTGTTGATTGAAGGCGTTCCCGGTGTGGGTAAAACCACGCTGGCCCACGCGCTGGCCCGTGCCCTGGATTGCACCTTCCAGCGCCTGCAGTTCACCAGTGACATGCTTCCCTCTGATGTGCTGGGCATCTCCGTTTATTCCGCCGCCGAAGGCCAGTTTGAATTCAAAGCCGGACCTATTTTCACGAACGTATTGCTGGCCGATGAGATCAATCGCACCACGCCGAAAACGCAGTCCGCGCTGCTGGAAGCAATGAGCGAAGGCCAGGTCACCATGGACGGCCATTCGCATCCCTTGCCCCAGCCTTTTCTTGTGATCGCCACACAGAATCCGGTTGAGCACCACGGAACCTATCCGCTGCCGGAATCGCAGCTGGACCGCTTTTTGTTGCGGGTACACATGGGATATCCGCAGGCCAGCAATGAGCGCGAGATCCTGCGGTCGGAAGCCGGCGCGGCCCGTCTGGACACGGTCAAGCCGGTGGCCATGGGGGCTGACATTATCGCCATGCAGGACGAGGTTACGCAGATCAAGGTGGATGATTCGCTGATCGACTACGCTCTGCAGATCGTCAAGAAGACGCGCGAGATTGAGACGCTCTCACTCGGTGTTTCACCACGCGGGTCGCTGATGCTCTACCGCGCCGCACAGGCCATGGCGTACCTGGAAGGCCGCAGCTACGCTACGCCCTCCGATTTCAAATCTCTGGTGGTGCCGGTCTTCTCTCATCGACTGGTGGTCAACGCGCGCTATTCTTCAACCTTGAAGAAATCCGATCAGGGAGAGACCATCCTGCGCGACATCATTCAGTCGGTTCCGGTTCCCGTCTAAGCCCCGATCAGGAGATCCATTCCACGCACGGACGTTTGGAGATTTTCCATCGTTTGCCTGTCTTCTTAAAAAGGAGGACCGCGCCGTGCCCGCACGTTCTTCCACACCAAAAAGAGAAACTCATGATGGCCACGCGATGGCGCTGGTCGAAGACAATCTCAGACATCGTTAACAGCCCGGTGGCAAAAGCCTGGTTCACTGCGTCTTCTGAGGTTTTTCCTTCCCTCATGGTCTTACTTGGATCATTGGCCTTGACCTGAATTCCCTGGGCGTCAGGATCAACCAGAATGATGTGGTCTTTAGTCGCCAAGGAAGGGTCAAGCGTGTGCACGACGGTGCCTGCCTCTTTTTCGTTGACCAGTTTAAGCTTTTTAAAATCTTTCAGGCATCGAGCGTCAGAATCATCCTCGGTGGAATCATCCGCTTCGTCGATCGGAAGCGCTTCTGTTCTGTTTGCCAGGTGCAAAGGCGGTGGGGCACCTACATAGTTTTCCAGAAATGTTCGATAGATCGCGATCTGCTCTGCCGTCAGCGGATCTTTGCTGAGGGTTGGTGGGGTGTCCTCAGTGGATTGAGGCAAACTGGCAACCAGGAGAGAGAGGGCAACGCCAAGACACCGAATCGTAAACATTGTGTTACCGTGCCGGATACCTTCTCGGGAATTATACTTGGCGCGTGATCTCCTTCTTGCGATTTCTCATGCTGCTGGCGCTGATCGTCTGGATCGGCGGGATTATTTTGTTTGCTTTTGTTGAAGCGCCTACGCTGTTCGTCGTTTTGCCGACTACACGCATGGCCGGCGACGCGGTAAGCATATCGCTGGCCAAGTTGCATTGGATTGGATTGATCTCCGGCGTGATCTTTCTGATTTGCTCGCTGGTTTACAACAAGCTCAAACATGCGCAAATCAGGCCCTTCGCCGCCAGCCACATCTTCATCGTGGTGATGCTCGCGCTGACCGCGATTTCGCATTTCAGCATCACGCCACGCATGCGAGAGTTGCGCACAGAAATGCAGACGGTGGAGAATCTCTCATGGAATGATTCTCGCCGCCTGGAGTTTGACCGGCTCCATGAATGGTCCACGCGTCTGGAGGGTGGCGTGCTGCTTCTCGGCCTCGGTGTTGTGGCTTTGACCGCACGGCGCTTCGGAAGCAATTAGCAATTGGCAATTAGCCTGAGCTCTCACACCTGCAATCGCTCTGCTTGATACAATCAATCAGGGACGTCAACACTCAGGCTAATTACTAACTGCGAATTACTAGTTGCTGGACCCAAGGGCGAGGCCGACCACGCGCCGAGCCGGCTGCAACAGGTGCATTGACGAAATCTTTCCAATCGTTGCGGTAGAGCGGTTTGGAGCCAAGCGACATAAACCAAGGGCGAGGCCGACCACGCGCCGAGCCCGCCGCGAAGATTGCTGAATCAACGTCGCCGGCACGAAGCTGTCGAGCGGTTTGGAGCGTAGCGACAAAAATAATGAAATCAGGAATCATCGGCCTACCGCAAGTGGGCAAGACATCGCTGTTCAAAATACTCACCAAGGTCGACACCTCTTCGCGGTCGTATGCGAACCCGCGTGAAGCTCATCTCGGCATCGCCAAGGTGCCTGACGATCGACTCGATCGCCTGGCTGTCCAATACAACCCCAAAAAGCTGACGCACGCCAGCGTGGAATATGCTGACGTGGCGGCCATCGGGCAGGAAGCGCTCAAGGAAACTGCGTTTCTCACCAACCTGCGGACGGTCGACGCCCTGGCCCACGTTCTGCGCGCCTTTGACGATCCCTCCATACCGCACGTGGGCGATATCAATCCCCTGCGCGACGCCAAGAGCGTGGATTTTGACCTGATCGTGAGTGATCTGGGACAGGTGGAAAAGCGCCTGGAACGCCTGGAAAAAGACCTCAAGAAGATGAGGAACGCGGAACTCGAGCGGGAAAATGACCTGATCCTGCGCGCCAAGGCTCATCTGGAAAAAGAGCTGCCGCTGCGTGAGATGGAGATCTCCGCCGAGGACGAAAAACGCATCCGTGGCTTCATGTTCCTGAGCCAGAAGCCGATTCTCTACGTGCTGAACGTCAATGAATCACAGACGCTCGGCGCCGATCTGGAAAAGGCAGTCGACAAATTCGGTTTGCACGAGATCGCGGCGCGCAAGAATGCCGGCGCCACTGCCATCTGCGGAAAGGTGGAAGCCGAACTGGCCGACATGAGCGATGAAGAAGCCCTGGAGTTTCTTTCGAGCTATGGACTCAAAGAAAGTGGTCTCACACGGCTGATCCGCAAAACTTACGAACTGCTGGGCGTGATTTCCTTCTTTACCATCGGCGAAGATGAGTGCCGCGCCTGGACCGTGCCTAGAAATTCGCGCGCGCAAAATGCCGCCGGAGCGATTCACTCCGACCTGGAAAAACATTTTATCCGCGCCGAGACCATTCACTGGGATACGCTGCTGGAAGCGGGCTCAGAAGCCAACGCGCGCGCAAAAGGCCAGTTGCGTCTTGAAGGCAAAGACTACACCGTGCAGGATGGGGACGTCTTACACATCCGGCATAGCGGATAGTTTCCACCCACCTCCGACACTGCCGGTGTTGTAAGGCTTTGAGCTCTGCTATTCTGATTGATTGCATCGATGGGGCCCATCACCACAAGTATTGTTCTCGGAATAACCGCTGCCCTGGCCAACGGCCTGGGCGGCGCCGTCATTGTTCAGAAAGACTGGGAGCGCCGCTACCTGCGTTATTTTGTCGCGCTGGGCGCGGGCTTCATGCTGGGCACCGCGTTCCTGGAGATGCTGCCGGAGAGCATTGCACTGGCCGGTCCCAGGGCGCCGCTCCTGCTCCTGGTGGGATATTTCATCGTCCATTTCTTTGAGCACACTCTCACCGGCCACTTTCACTTCGGCGAAGAGACGCACCCCGAAGAATTCTCCGGCCACAAAAGTTATTCCGTGCTGTTTGGGTTGGTCATCCATACGTTCTTTGACGGCATCGCCATTGCCTCCGGCTTTCTGATTTCCGGCTGGCTGGGTTGGATCATCTTCCTGGCCGTGATCCTGCACAAGGTTCCGGAGGGATTTACCGCGTCGTCAGTAATGCTGGCGGGAGGCAGCAGCAAGAAAGTCGCATGGCTGGCTTCTGCGGTGTTGGGGTTGGCAACCGTGATTGGCGTGCTCACGATTACCGTTTTCACCCGATCGATCGCCTCGGCCCTGCCGCTCTCAGCCGGAGTCACGCTCTACGTCGCGGCTTCAGACCTGATCCCGGAAGTAAACAAAGAACCGGGGATTCGAACGGCGCTGGTGGTTTTTATCGGCGTGGGATTACTGGCGTTGCTGCAGCACTACTTCCATTGATCCTATCCCGAGCGAAGCGAGGGAACCCTACGGCGACCATGCAATCGTTAGCTTTCACACAAGAGAAAAACGCACGGCCCAGTTAAATTCTGGAGCCATGCGTCGTAAGCATTAAAAGCTTAAAAGGCTATAGAGATCCCGCGCTTCGCTTCGGGATGTAAAAAACTCACTCCACTTGCTGCTTGGCTTTGTAACCATCGCGCGCGATGATCTGGTATTTCACGTCCTTGCCCTTTTCATCTCTCATCTTCAGCGGATGGCCGGTTGCATCCACCAGTTCCACCTTGATCTTGCGGAAGGAGCCATCCTGAGCGGGGTTGGTGGGTTGGTACGCCAGGCTGTACTGGTTCCGGATGGTTTGCGCGATATCGGCAAAGGCATCGCGGAAACTGGCCTGGAACAGCGGCTTGTACAATCTGCCTCCGGTCATTTTGGCGATGGCTCCCATCTGGTTATCGGCCTGCAGGAAGGTCATGTTGCAGGCAAATTCTTCGATCCCACACAGATACCGCATGTAGCCATGCGTCTCAGCATAGTTGCGCAGAGCCTGGCCGGTGCTGACCACGTAGATGGAAACGTCTTTCGACGCCTGGACTCTCTTGAGCGTCTGGTCCAGCGTGTGTTTGCTGAAGCTGTCACGCCCGCTGGTAATCAGGATGATGTATTTCCTGCCTTCTACGCCTTCCAGGCGGTCGAGAGTATCAATCAGCGCGTCAAACACATTCGTTTCCTGGCTCATGGCCATGCCCGGCTGCAGGCTTTGGATGGAGCCGAGAATGGCGCGCTTGTCCTGGGTAAAGTCTTCCAGCATGCGTGTCCGAATATCGTAGGAAACCAACGCAATCCAGTCTTCCTTCTTGAGAGTCTGCGCAAAGACGTACGACGCAACAATCGAATCAATCTGGAAGCCGTAAAAGTATTGGTTATTGGAAAACTCCACCAGCATGACCGCCGTGATCGGCGCCTGGATCTGATTGAAGTTGGTGATGGTCTGTGGCACGTTGTCTTCCAGCACACGGAAGTTTTCCTTCTTCAGGCCGGGGATGAACATACCATCTTTGGTAAGCACGCCTACATCCAGCGTGACCAACTGGGAGGAGACGTGCATGGAGAAATTGCCGCCTTCAGGTTGCTTGGGAGGCTTCGGCGCTTCTTCTTTCGGAGGAGGCGTTTCTTTTTTCTTTGGGACGGCAATCGGTCCAATGTCTCCCTCAGGACCGCCGGCATCAGCGGGCGCGTTGCTACTGGGTGAAGGGGTGGGGGTGGCTTGCGGTTGCTGGCTCTGGGCATGCCCGGCCAGTCCACCCGACCATAGAATGCCCACGAGAACTATCGCCAGGGGAAAACGGCAGCAGGCGTTTACCCTAGATAATTTTTTCAGGAAAGCTGGATGTATTAAGAGCATTTCTGGCTGCCTTTTTATGGATTTCTACATTAGTATAGATGCACGAACTCAGCTTTTCAGTGGCTTTTTCGCGCCGCCAAGTGGAAGCGGTTCGTGCCATTGTAGTCGCAGGACTTGGTCAGCAGTATGAGAAAAACCGTCCTTTTGTTGAACGCTATCTTCGTCTTTCTGGGCTTTGCCTCTGCCCAGACTTCCCAGCAGGCAATTGTCTCGCCTGACCTTGTGGGAACTCCGACTTCCACCACCAGCCTAGCCGCCCCTCCGGAACCTGGCCCGACCCAGATCATGAAAGTGGATGATGTGCGTCCGGGAATGAAGGGCATTGGCTACACAGTGTTTCAGGGCACCAAGCCTGAGCCCATGGGCGTTGAGGTCCTGGGCGTGTTGCGGAACCTGAACGGCCCCAAGAGTGATGTAATCCTGGTACGTCTGCAGGGGGAGAAAGCTGAGTTCACCGGCGTGGTCGCCGGCATGAGCGGCAGCCCGGTTTATATCGACGGCAAACTGCTGGGCGCAATCGCGTACCGCATCGGGCAATTCTCCAAAGAGCCGATCGCCGGGGTGACTCCGATCGAGCAGATGCTCGAAATCAACGAGTTTGACCAGAGCGTGCCCGCCGCCGGCACAGCGACTTCGGCCAAGCCTCTCGTCGCTACCAAGACCAGCACACCGGGAGAGCAGGACGCGCTTCCCAATCAAGGCTACGCGCAGTATCTCCAGCCGATTGACGCTCCATTCGTTTTCAACGGATTCAGTGAAGCGGCCATCAAACAATTTGCGCCGGACTTTGCCAAGGCTGGGATTACGCCGGTGATGGGCGTGGGCTCTGCCAGCAATGAAAAGCAGCCGGAACCAATCGTTCCCGGCTCGGCCGTGAGCGCCATCATGGTTCGCGGCGACATGGACGTTGCCGCCACCTGCACGGTGACATACGAAGACAAAGACCACCTGCTGGCCTGCGGCCATCCGCTCACCCAGTACGGCATGGTGGATATGCCGATGACCAAGGCGAACGTTGTCGCCACGCTGGCTTCGCCGCTGAATGCTTTCAAAATCATCAACACTACCGAACCCGTAGGCGCGTTCGTACAGGACCGCCATACCGGCATTCTGGGCCGCTTTGGCCGCGAGCCGCAGATGATTCCGGTTACGCTCAGCATTCACGGACCCAGCGGCCCGCGCGAATATCACTACGAAGTTCTCAACAACGCCAAGTTGACGCCGCTGATGATGATGGCGACGGTTTACAACGCCTTGATGGGCATGAACCAGTACGGCGAAGAGACCACCTATCGCATGAACGGCCGGATTCACGTCAACGGCTTCTCTGATGTGCGCCTGACCAACATGTTCTCTCCGGTCGATGCCACGCCAACGGCGTATGCTGTGGCCATGGCTCTGGGCGATCACTTCGGCCGCATCTATGACAATCCGTTTGAAGCTCCCACGGTGAGCGGCGTAAACCTGGAGTTCGATCTTGAACGCGAACGCCATTCCGCCGTGCTGGAGAGCGCGCGCACGGATGTAACGGAGGCTCGCCCCGGCGATGAGATCACGATTGAAGCCGTGCTGCGTCCGTATCGTGGAGAGCGTATTGTTCGCCGCATTCCTGTGCGAGTTCCCACTTCGGTTCCCAAGGGCACGTTGCGCATCCTGGTGAGTGACGCCGAGACGCTGGATCGCTCACGCCACGCTAATCCCGCCATGAGCCGGCGGCTCGATTTGAATTCGACTATCGAACTGCTCAACAAAGAACACCTGAACGATCATCTCTATGTCTCACTGCTGGAAGCCAATCCGCAAGCCACGGTGGAAGACAAAGTGATGCCGGCCGTGCCTCTCTCGGTGATGAACGTGATGGAAGGCATGCGCGCTACGCAGGAAATGGTGGTGTTCAATGAGTCGGCGGTGAATGAGTCTTCAACGCCCGTAGGCTACGTGGTGAGCGGCGCGCAGATCATCAGCGTAAGCATTAAATGAGTTTCGGATTAACCGCAAAGGTCGCGAAGGACGCAAAGACTTTAGGCAATCCTGGTTCTTAGTAAATCTTCGTTCTAGCAACGTTGGTTCTAGCAATCTTGGTTCAGCTTTAGCCTCTGTAGGTATCAGGGCACGAATTTACTCGTGCCGTTGCCCGAATATTACCGGGCTTTAGCCCCTGCGCTGGTAGACCTCCTGCTGTTACCCTTAAATGTGATGAAACAAACGCTATTCGTCTTCTTTGTATTTGCTTTCGCGACTGCGGCCTTTGCTGAAGGCACGCGCCAATGGAAAGAAACCGGTTATGACGATTTTGAACGTGGTACGGCTCGCGGTGTGGCCATCCGCAGCACGGGCCAGATCGAACTCGCTCCGGCCTTCAAAGCCATCTACACCAGCCCTTCCACTTTTATCTGGAGCATAACTTCGGACAAAGACGGCACCGTCTATGCCGCCACCGGGGCACCTGCCCGCGTCTACCGAATTACGCCTGACGGCAAAGCTCAGGTGATTTTTGAGCCCAAAGAGTTGCAGGTCCAATCCATCGCCCTGGGGCAGGATGGAGCTCTGTACGCGGCCACATCGCCTGACGGCAAGGTTTATCGCATCACGCGCAAGGCGGGCACGAGCAATGCAGCGCCGGAATTTACAACCGATACATTCTTCGATCCCAAAACCAAATACATCTGGGACCTGGCTTTTGACGCACAAGGACGCCTCTACATCGCCACTGGCGACAACGGCGAGATTTATCGCGTGGATAAGTCCGGACAAGGCGCAGTCTTCTTCAAGTCCGATGAGGCGCACATTCGCGTGCTGGCCTTTGATCCGCGCGGGAACCTCATTGCGGGCTCTGACGGCAGCGGACTGATCTACCGCATCACCCCGTCCGGAGAGGGATTCGTTCTCTACAGCGCGGCCAAAAAGGAAATTACCGCGCTGGCCGTGGATTCCGCCGGCAATATTTATGCCGCGGGAACCGGTGAAAAACGCTCTGCTCCTCCAACCATCACGCCGCTGCCTCAGCCGCTCGCTCCGGCACAACCCGCGCCTGCTGCGGGTGTTCCTTTCGGTAACGTGAATCTGGCCGGCTCAGACGTCTACATGATTGCGCCCGATGGCTCGCCGAAAAAGATATGGTCTTCGCATGAGGACATCGTCTACGCCCTGGCCTTTGATGCCAACGGACGATTGATCGCTGGAACCGGGAACAAAGGCCGCATCTACGCTATCGAGAAGAACGGAGACTACATCGATCTGCTGAAGGCCAGCGCCAGCCAGGTAAGCGCGTTCAGCAAAGCTCCGAACGGCGGCATGTATTGCTCCAGCAGCAACCTGGGCAAGATCTTTCTCATGAGCAACACCACCGAGTCCGAGGGCACGTTTGAGAGTGACGTGCAGGACGCTCGTATTTTCTCCCGCTGGGGGCGCGCCGAAGTTCGCGGACGCGGCAATTTTGAGTTGTTTGCCCGCAGCGGCAACGTCGATAACCCGGATCGCAACTGGAGCGCCTGGTCGCGTATCGATCTGGCCAAAGACGCTCGCACAGAGGTGCCGGCGGCCCGCTTCATTCAGTGGCGCGCTGTGCTGAAACCCGCTAATCCGTCTACGCAGATTGACGAAGTTGCGATCAACTACCTTTCGAAGAACGTGGCTCCCGTGATCGACGACATGGTGGTGCAGGTTGGGGCGCGTTTTCAACCGACTGTGCGTGTTCAGGGACCGGAAAACGTCGTGATCAATTTTGGTCCGCCGCCGCAGCAGCTTCCCGGGTCGCGCGTGGAGGGTCCGGCGTCCGCTACCAGGGACCGTGGGTACGTCGCCGTGCGCTGGGCCGCGCATGATGACAACGATGACGACCTGGTGTATTCGGTCTTCTATCGCGGGGACAATGAACGCGAGTGGCGGCTGTTGAAGTCCGGTATTACGGATAAGTTCTATTCGTTTGAAGCCGCGCTGCTGCCTGATGGCGGCTATACCCTCAAGGTCATCGCCAGTGACGCTCCCTCACACAGCCCGGAAGATGTACTCACCGATGAAAGGGTTAGCCAGCGGTTTGAGATCGATAACACAGCGCCCCGCATTGAGAACCTGGCCGCGAGAGTGGAAGGGCAGGAGTTACATGTGACCTTCCACGCGGCGGACGACAGTTCCCCGATCAAGCGGGCCGAATACTCGATTGACGCCGGCGACTGGCAATACGTAGAGCCGGTAGGCGCGCTCTCTGATTCGAAGGCTGAAAATTACGACTTCAGCGTGCTTCTCAGCAATGCTCCCGCCGCAGCGGCGCCGGAAGAACCGGCGGAACAGAAGCGCAAACACGGCAAGCAGCCTGCCGCAGCCCCTCCGGCGTCGGCGGCAGTTCCAGTTCTTGCGCCTGAACACGTAGTGGTAGTGCGGGTTTATGATCGCGCCGACAATATGGGGACGGCCAAGGTCGTCACGCGATAAGACCAGCGGCCGCGAGCAGCCTACCGTATTCTGCTTCGCGGCTTTTCTCTTTAAGCCGCGACCGGCCGGCCGAAACACACCTAGGCCAGCCAACCTGCTTGCCTTTCCTGCTCTCCTAACCAGCAGCAACCTACCTTTTTCCCCTGGTCGGAGACAATTTGATGAACAGATCCTTCTCTACCTGGGGTGTGCTTGTTCTGGGCCTGGTAATGATCGCATTCCTTGCCGGCTGCGGAGGTGTAAGCGCAAACACGCCAAGGCCGACTCCAAGTCCAACGCCGAATCCATCGCCGTCGCCAAACCCGAGTCCTTCTCCGACTCCGGCTGCCCACGGCACGTTCGTCTACGTCAGCACGTCTGCCTCTAACACGGTTGGCTACCGTATGAATCCCGATGGGACGCTGGTTCCCCTGTCGGGCTCCCCGTTTCCCGTGAGCGGCAACCTGGCTGCTGCGGGAGGCTTTCTGGCGGCATCGTCCGGAAGCGCCCTCTCGACTTTTCAAGTGGACCCCGCGACCGGAGCTCTCTCGCCTGCAGGATCCGGACCGGCGAACGGAGCCGGTGCAATCACTGCCGACTCCCGCAACGTCTACGTGACCGGTAATATTCCCGCCAGCAACAGCACGGGAATTTACGGCTTTGCTATTTCGGCAAGTGGCGCACTTACAGCTTTACCGGGCTCACCTTATACCTTCACCAGCGCGTGCGATCTCTGCGACGTACCGTTTGCGCTGGCGTTAAACGACGATGTGCTCATTCAGGGTGGCACGGGCTTTCATGGCGTCGGCGATTTCACCACCTATGCCCGGGGCGCAGACGGCGTTTTAGGCAAAGCACAGATCCTGGGCACCGATGCTGAGGAGCGAGTCGCGATCCAGCATTCGGCTGGGAGCTTCTCCTACGCCTTAAATGTTGACGATTCCAGCTTGAGTGAGTTCACGATAGGCGCCGGCGGAACAGCAACACCCGGCGCTCAGCTGTTCACTGGCACGGGACAAGACATGGTCGTCGACCCCACGAATAAATTCCTTCTGGTAGTGGACATTGCAGGGGTGGTACACGTATTTACCATCGCTCCTGCCAACGGGAGCATGAGCCAGATCGGCACATCGGAAGCTGCGGGCAATGGCGCCACCGGGATTGCCATGGATCCAAGTGGACACTTTGTCATCGTGACGCAATCTGCCACTGGGACAAACCTGCCGAGCACCGCGAACCAACTCACAGTCTTTACTTTCGATCCGGGTAGCGGGGCTATGAAAAAACTGCAATCGTATCCCCAGACAAATACGCTTGCCGCCGTGGTTGTCATAGCGCGCTGAACTCCGTAGTTGTCAAAAGGTCATCGGGGCCGTGTATTGCGGCTCCGATTTTCTTTCTGCTTCGGCCTGTCGCCCCACGTAAACGGCAACTTCCGAACCTCAGAGATATTTCCGATGATGTGATCCGGCTCTTCCTCCGATCCTGCAGGCATCTGCGACTTGAATTCGCCATGGTGAACGCGAGCGGTGTACATGCCCAGATCGTTGCCTGCCCGGATCTCGCGCGCAGGCCGGTCGCCGACAATGAGAATCTGCTCCGGTTTCAGTCCAAGTTGGTTCTGGATCTTTTGAAACGCAGCTTCCTTGGTGAGGATATTGTCGCGGTCTGCGTAATAAATCTTTTCCACCGAAGGTTCGCGATCGAGCCCAAGCGCTCTGATTTTTTGCCGCTGGATGGCCGGTTCGCCGAAACTGACAATGAAGTTCTTCACGCCCTTGCGGGCCAGAAAGCGCAGCAATGGCAGCGATCCGCGAAACAACTTGAGCTTGCTGACGGGACAGGTGAAATAAGCTTCACGCGCCGCGGCTGCAATGGCATCAGGGCTCGCTGCACGGAACTTCCGTGAGACTTCGGGATCGATGTAACGCAGCATCGGGTCCTGGCGGAAGGCTCGCATGCGTGCGCGAAAGACCGCTTCGACTTTCCCTTCCAGTCCGGCGTCCACCATCGCTTGGGCTGCATGCCGATGGGCCGCCGGCACGCGCTGGCGCAGGCAGTCATAGAGGGTATCGTCCAGGTCAAAGATCACACAGCGGATGGTCGGCTGACCTGTACGTTTGCTTCTACTTCTGGGTTTTCGTGATGAATCTGGCATTAGGTGAGCGGGTAACTGCTCATTGTATCTGTAGAACGGCTCATCCCCTGCACGACGCCACCAATCCAACAACGAAGACGCCATCCCGAACCGAGCAAAATCCGATCATCCTTAAGAACAGCGGAGCCGATCCCTCCTTCGCATCAAGCAAGTAGTAGCTATCCCGCATTTTCGCCCTGCTCGGTTCGGGATAGCGGCTTTGTAGAGATATAGAGCTATGTGAGTTTGTAAAGGTGTATCGGGGTGCATGACTGACGGGATGGGGATGCCGCCTGTCGCGGGAGAATAAACAGCTACGTCGCTCCGTGTTATTCTGCGGGATTCATGAGGAGCGCGAATATGGAGAAGCGGTTTGGCATCGGAACAGGCGTGGTTGCGGGGTTAGGTATGGCTCTCTGTTTTGCCTTGCTCATCTATGCCCATGCGCAATCGCAGGGAACAGGTACGGCACAGAAAGGAACAACGATGAATCACGCCACCGGGCCATTTGACGTCAAGATGACTCCGCAGAAGCCCGACAATCCGACAGAAGACGCCGCCAAGATCGCGAGAATGACGGGCGATAAACAGTGGCACGGCGACATGGAGGGAACCAGCAAAGTCGTGATGCTGGCGACAGCACCGGACGCCCAGGGATCGGGCGTGTACGTTGCTCTGGAGCGGGTGACCGGAACGCTCAAAGGCCGCAGTGGAACTTTTCTTCTGCACCACACCGGCATCATGGATCGCGGCACGCCGACGCTAACGATCCTCGTTGCACCTGACTCCGGCACCGGACAGCTTGCGGGTATCGCCGGCAAGATGACCATCAATATCGCGGCCGGCGGAAAGCATTCTTACGATTTTGAGTACTCGCTGCCAGAGTAGATTGGCAGAATCGCCGAAATGGCCAAACAATCCAAATTGGGCGGACTGCCGCGGATCAGTGCGGATTCAAGAGGATCAAGAAAACCGTTCTCGTTTGTCGTCTTTTATCGGTTTTCGATTTGGATGTTTTGTCAATTTTGGCATTTTGGCAATTCAATAGGGCTCGTCCCACCCTGATACAATCAACGCATGGAGGCAAAGCTGCTGCTCATCCCCTGGATGGCGAGTGTGCTTTACTCGAGCATTCCCTTTTTCTGGTTCGCGATCCATCCTTTTGCCGGCGCATGGCAAAGGAAACATCGCTCCCCCTATCGTCTCCTGCTTCCGATTTGGGCCGTCATCATCTCTCTGCTCGGCTGGATCACATGGCCGTGGCACTCCGCGCGGCTTTATTCATCACCATGGGCCTGGGCGCCCGCGATTGCGCTGCTTCTCGTCGGTTGCCGGACGTATGCCGCGATCCGTTCTGAGTTCGGTGCGCACAAATTGTCCGGCGAAGCTGAAGTGCGGCCTCGCGAACACACTCAGGAGCTGGTAACTACGGGAATGCATGCGCGCATGCGTCATCCGATCTACGTGGCGCATCTCTTTAACCTTGCCGGCTGGGCGATCGGGAGCGGCCTGATTGTGGTGTACGTTCTGTTCGGCGCCAGCCTCCTCATCTCTTTTCCGCTCATGATCATGCTCGAAGAGCGGGAACTCGCAGCCAGGTTCGGCACCGACTATCGTGAGTACCAGCGCGCAGTACCTCTCTTCCCCAGTTATTTTTTGTGGCGAAATAAAGAGAGGACCGTATGAAACAGTCAACCTTCGAGAGGAGTGATCGTTGAGGTTTGAACTCTTTGTCGCTGCGCGATACCTGCGGGCCAAGCGCCGGCAGGCGGTGATCGGCGTGATCACGGTGATCTCAATCATTGGCGTGACGGCGGGAGTGGCTTCGCTGATCATCGCGCTTTCCATCAATGCCGGATTCCAAAAAGATCTGCAGGATCAGCTGCTTGGGTCGCAATCACACATCAACCTGATGCGGGCCGCCGATGACGGTATTACGGACTGGCCCGCCTTAATCGATCGCCTGAAGAAGCAGCCGCACGTGGTGGCAGCCGCCCCAGTGCTCTATGGGGAGGTTCTGGCTTCGCAGGGAGCCCGGGGCAGTGGAGCCCTATTAAAAGGCGTAGTACCTGAATATGAAAATCAGGTGAGCGAACTACTGAAATCTGTAAAATTTGGCTCTGCTTCGGCTCTTGCGCCCTGCGCTGAGGAAGATCAGGAGTGTAAAAACGGCGAGGCGCTGCCGCCGATCGTGCTGGGCAAAGACCTGGCTGAGACGATCGGAGCTACTGTGGGATCGGTTGTCAAAATCACCAGCCCGCAAGGCGAGGTGACCCCTTATGGTTTGCTGCCCAAATATCAAAGCTTCAAACTTGTGGGCATCTTCCGGTCGGGATTCTATAACTATGACAGCGCCTGGGGCTTCATCCGGCTCTCTGACGCGCAGAGGCTGTTTAGCTTGACCAGCGACGTGATATCCGTTGTGGAGTTCAAAATTGACGATCTGTACAAAGCAGAGCAGGTTGGAAGTGAACTGCAAGCCGCTGCCGGTCCCGGATTTATTGCCAAGAACTGGATGGAAGAGAACCAGGCTCTGTTTCGCGCGCTGCGGCTGGAGCGGATTGTGACATTTTTGACCATTGGATTGATCGTTTTTGTCGCAGCGCTCAATATTCTGATCTCTTTGATCATGATGGTAATGGAGAAAACAAAGGACATTGCGGTTTTGATCTCCATGGGGGCCCGGCGTGGACAGGTGCGAAAAATCTTCATGTTCCAGGGAGTTTTGATCGGAATCATAGGAACTTTGGCCGGGCTCATTCTGGGCTATGGCATCGCCATTGCGGGGGCTAAGTACCACTTTATTGCCCTCAATTCGGAGGTTTATTCCATTGATTACCTTCCCTTCGCCCCCCGAGCGATAGACGGTGTACTGGTGGCCATAGTCGCGCTGTTTATTTCGTTTGTTGCCACTCTGTATCCCTCCTGGTCAGCGGCACGCGTATTGCCCGCAGAGGCGTTACGCTATGAGTGAAAAACCCCATTGCGCTGGCCATTTAATGGATGGAAGATTGTTGCAAGGCAAGAAAGTCTGTAACGAAAGATTAAGAACTTTAATCGAAACTTCAGACAATTCTCTGGAGAAATTTTAGAGATTAACGGTGGTTGGACGGGTTCCATTTGGATATGGATCGGTTGCATGAAAGGCAATGAAAATGCAGGTGGTAGTGGATGTCCGCACCGTTGAGGCGGGCAAATGCATCCAATAGATCAACGAGACCTGCAGCCCGAAATCCTTCGCGTGAACGGACTTACGAAGGTTTACAAGTCGGGCCAGACGGATCTAGTGCTCTTTGAAAACTTGACCTTCCAGGTAAGGAAGGGGGAAATGCTTGCTATCGTGGGCGAATCCGGAGCGGGAAAGAGCAGTCTTTTGCACATTTTAGGCGCTCTTGATCGTGCTTCTGCGGGTGACGTATACTGCGCGCAGATTCCAGTAGCGAAGCTAACCGACGATGCCGCCGCTGATTTTCGCAATCGTGCGATAGGTTTTGTCTGGCAGTTTCACTATCTTTTACCGGAGTTCTCAGCGCAGGAAAACGTGGCGATGCCGCTCTTGATGCGCGGGGCCACGTACCGGTCGGCGATGGAGAAAGCGGCCGGGTGGTTGCGTGAAGTTGGGTTGGAAAATCGCAGCCATCATCGCGCAGGCGAACTATCCGGAGGCGAGCAGCAGCGGGTGGCTCTGGCCAGAGCGCTGGTGACAGGCCCTGAGGTTCTGATGGCCGATGAACCAACCGGCGATCTGGACAACAGGACCGCAGAAATGGTGTTTGACTTGGTACAGAGACTGCATCGAGAGTACCGGCTCACTTCCCTCATCGTTACCCACAACCTTGAGTTTGCGCGACGTTGTGATCGCGTGCTGCGATTGCATCATGGCCTGGCTGAGGAGGTGACTCCCGCTTCGCTGAACTAGCGATCGGTGAGCGAGGTTTAGGTTTTAAGTCTGCCACGGTTCGGCAGATGGTAGGTTTATCCAGCGCAGCATTCGGGCCTCTGTGACGGAGGCGCTGGCTGGATAGGAAGGCTTCTTCCCGGAGAGGTCGCAGGTTTGTACCGGGAAGAGAGAGAGATGTTTCCGGCAGAGGTGACTGGAGGCATCTGGTGAGGGGCTTATGTTCGAGCGGTATACAGAGAAAGCACGGCGCGTCATCTTCTTTGCAAGATACGAGGCCAGCCAGTTCGGTTCTCCATATATAGAGACGGAGCACCTTCTGCTGGGCTTGCTGCGCGAAGACAAAGCGTTGACCAACCGCTTTCTGCGCAATCATGCGTCGGTCGAGTCCATCCGCAAGCAGATCGAAGGACACACCACCATCCGGGAGAAAGTTTCCACTTCAGTCGACCTGCCCTTAAGCAATGAATGCAAGCGGGTATTGGCCTATGCCGCAGAAGAGGCAGAACGCCTCAGCCATAAGCACATCGGCACCGAACATCTCTTGTTGGGATTACTGCGCGAAGAAAAGTGCTTTGCCGCCGAGATTCTGCACGAGCGCGGACTCCGCCTGAGCGCGATTCGTGAAGAGCTGGCGCGCAGCACGCAGGAAAAAGCCCAGCCTCAGCGCGGCTCGAACCGTGAATCCTCTCTTTTGGCGGAATTCTCGCGCGACCTCACCCAAGCCGCAATGGACAGCCAGCTTGATCCGCTGGTCGGCCGCGAAGGCGAAGTCGAGCGCGTGATTCAGATTCTGTGCCGCCGCACCAAGAACAATCCGGTGTTGATCGGCGAGCCGGGCGTAGGCAAGACAGCGATCGTGGAAGGCCTGGCCCAGCGCATCGCGGATGGCGACGTGCCGTCGTTCCTGGCGGACAAGCGCATTCTCGGACTCGATCTTTCGCTGATCGTGGCCGGAACCAAATACCGCGGACAGTTTGAAGAGCGCCTGAAGACCATCATGAAAGAGCTGATGGAGAACCAGAACTGCATCATCTTCATCGATGAGCTGCACACGCTGGTTGGCGCCGGCTCGGCCGAAGGCTCGCTCGACGCCGCCAACATCCTGAAGCCGGCTCTTTCTCGTGGAGAAATCCAGTGCATCGGCGCAACCACGCCGGGCGAATATCGCAAGTCGATCGAGAAGGACCGCTCGCTGGAGCGCCGCTTTCAGGCCGTAAAAGTTCCGCCTCCGAGCGAAGAGCAGGCAGTGAAGATCATCTACGGAATCAAAGAGCGTTACGAGAAGTTTCACGCCGTAAGCTACGTGGACGAGGCGATCCAGTACGCCGTCTATCACTCAAACCGCTATATTCCGGATCGCTTCCTGCCGGATAAGGCCATCGATCTCCTCGACGAAGCCGGCGCGCGCGTAAAGCTGCGCCAGACGTCGCTGCCGGACGAGATTACCGAAGTCCAGAAGCGCATCAAGTTTATTGTTCACCGGATGGAAAACGCGATTGCGAACCACGAGTTCGAAAAAGCGCGGTTCTACTCCGAGGAAGAGCGCAAGGAGCGCGAGAACCTGCGCGCCCTGCGCGAGAAATATCACCTGGATGAGTCGTCCGCCGGCGTGGTCGCCCGCGAAGACATTGAGGAAGTGGTCAGCCGCTGGACCGGCGTGCCCGTGACTTCCATCAAGGAAGAAGAGACGCAGAAGTTGCTGCGCGTGGAAGAAGAGCTGCACAAGCGGGTGATCTCGCAGGAGAAGGCGATCAGCGCCCTCGCCCGCTCGATCCGCCGCTCACGCGCCGGATTGAAATCACCTAACCGGCCCATCGGCTCGTTCCTGTTCCTGGGACCGACCGGCGTCGGCAAGACGGAAGTCGCGCGCACCCTGGCGCAGTTCCTGTTCGGCAGTGAGAAATCACTGATCCGCTTCGATATGTCCGAGTTCATGGAGAAGCACTCGGTCAGCAAGCTGATCGGCTCGCCTCCGGGATACGTCGGCTATGAAGAGGGCGGACAGCTCACCGAGCGGGTGAAGCGGTCACCGTATTCGGTGGTGCTGCTCGACGAGATCGAGAAAGCGCACCCGGATGTGTTCAACATCCTGCTTCAGGTGCTGGAAGATGGTCAGCTAACGGATGGTCTGGGCAACACCGTTGATTTCAAAAACGTAATCATCGTGATGACTTCGAACATCGGCGCCCGTCACCTGATGAAGCGTAAAGGTCTCGGCTTCCAGATTGACAAGGAAGAAGCCGTCAGCGACAAGGTCGAAGAAATGGTGCGGCAGGAAGTGAAGAAGACTTTCAATCCGGAATTTTTGAACCGTCTGGATGAAGTGATCATCTTCAACGCCCTGGTCGACAACGACCTGATCCAGATCCTGGAACTGCTGGTGCAGCAGCTCAATGGAAACCTGGCCCAGCGCCACATCACCATCACCGTGAACGAGGAAGCCAAGAAGTGGATCCTGGACAAGACGCTGGGCGACCGCAGCTATGGTGCGCGTCCGTTGCGCAGAGCCTTGCAGCGGTATATCGAAGACCCGCTGTCTGAGGCATTGATCCAGGGAACGATTACGACGCGGCCTGCGTTCATTGAGGTCTACCTTGAAGGCGACCAGCTTTTCTATCGCCAGGTTGGCGACGGCGCAGAGAAGAGTGACGGCGTGTTGCTGTACAGTAATTAGCAATTAGTGACTAGTACCTAGAAAAACCCGCTGGTATCGCCGGCGGGTTTTGTTGTGCCGCGAATCTGTATCTTGCGACTACGAAATTTCACGTAAAAGCCGGATGTCGGTATTTACTGTTGCGGTCTTACCAGAGCAAGTGCGGCTGTACCTCTCGGAACCGGGTACGTCGAGCTGGGCAGGGGAATCGGCCTTCCATTCTCAATGCGGAATGCGGCAAGCTCCCCCTTGCCTGTATCGACCACGAACATGAACCTTCCGCTTGCATCCAGAACAGCAGAAGGCTGCGTCTTGATGGCTGCGAGTTCTGACGCCGCGATCGCTCCAGGAACAACCTTCAACTTGCCTCCGGATACCCTGAAAGCCACAGGACCAGCCTGGGTTGTTGCCACTATCGTGTCGCCGGGAGCATCAACGTTTAACTGAGAAATTGTTCCGGTTTTCATCCCATCTGTTTGCCGGGGTGCTCCCGTCTCGCTATCCACGACGAAGGCGGTCAGCGTATCTTCACCAGCGGCTACCAGGTGGTTGTGCAGCGATGTCAGAAGATGCAATGACGACCGCGTCACAAAAGGAGAACCCACAACCGGTGTCAACGAGCCATCCTCATTAAGCCTGAAGCTGTTCATTAATCGTGAATCTGGTGAAACGGTGACGAGAAACTGGGTGGATGCGTCTCTCTGGGGCACTTGCGTAGCCATACCTATCGGCGTCGGAGTTGGAACAGGCGTTGGAGTTGGAAAGGGAGTCGGGCCGGGCGTAGTTCCGGGAGTCGGCGTTCCCGTGGGAGTCGGCGTAGGCGAGGGGCCGCTGACAACAACCCTGCGCGGTGAAATTTGGCATCCGGCCACCACCAACAGGAACGCGCCAAAGCCAGCGACTAGCCAGAACAGAGCTGTTGTTTGTCGGCGAAGACGTGGCATGGATGAGTTGATGCCTGTCCCCAGGGGGCTGTTGCCGTAGGTTATTGCGCTGTTTTTACGCCAATGTGACAATAGACACATGAAAAAACCCTTCTTCCTCCTGCAAACCATACTGATGGCCGGGGCAGTGCTGCTGAGCAGCGCCGTGGCACAACAGTCCACGACCAAGAGCCAGGCGGCGCCAGCCAAAGCACAGGCCACGCCCGCTCCAGCAAAGACGCCGGATGCTCCGGCGCCCAAGCCCGGGGCGGCCTCGGCATTCACCAACGAAAAGGACAAGGTGAGCTACGCCATCGGCATGAACATTGCTTCTACGCTGCATCGCCAGCCGCTGGACCTGAACTCTGACGTTTTGGCCGAAGGTCTGAAGGACGGATTGGCGGGCAAAACGAAGATGACGGAGGACGAGGCGCGCGGCGTGCTCATGCAGTTCCAGACGGAAATGCGTGCGAAGCAGGAAGCCAAGATCAAAGAGGAAACAGAAACCAACAAGAAGGAAGGCGATGCCTTTCTCGCTGCCAACAAGAGCAAGGAAGGCGTAGTCGCGCTTCCCAGCGGGCTGCAATACAAGATCCTGAAACAGGGGACGGGCCCCAAGCCCACCGCAGCCGATACGGTCGTTTGCAGCTACCGCGGCACGTTGATCAATGGCAAGGAGTTTGACAGCAACCCGTCAGCCACCTTCCCTGTGAGCGGTGTGATCAAAGGCTGGACAGAGGCCCTGCAGTTGATGCCTGTGGGCTCCAAGTGGCAGCTCGTTATCCCGCCCGATCTGGCCTATGGAGCACGCGGCGCCGGCCCCGACATTGGCCCGAACGCAACGCTGTTATTCGACGTTGAGCTGCTCTCCATCCAGCCGAAGGAAGCACCTGGGGATAAGAAGTAAGTAACGGTGACAATCAGGGCCGCCGGCCGATTGCCGGCGGCTTTGTTTTTACCGCTTCCCTTTCAAGATCGCTTCGATTTGCTGCAGATGGTTGATGTCATGCCCTGCGACCATTCGCACAACACGGCTTACGGTCTCATTGCCGCGCTCCTGGTGAACCCCATAGTTGTCCCAGAGCTTGCGCGGGACGGCTTTGAGCAACGTCAGGTTGGCTGCGCGCAGAGAGGTGAAGTATGCCAGTGACTGCCTTGGATCCCGGCGCGCATAGTTGAACGTGTTCGCCCACGCGTCCTGGTCATAAGCCTGGATAGAGATGGCATTATTGCTGAGGATCTGCCGCAGTCGCCAGGCGATCGCGACTTCAGCGTCGGCCAGATGGGCCACGATCTCGGCAATCGACCACTTTTCCGGCGACGGCTTGCGCGTCAGCTGTTTCCTGGTCTTGCCTTTGATCAGTTGTGCCAGCCTTTTGGGCGCGGCCCGCTGCAGCCGCAGCGGATCTTTACTATCGGCATAGCTCACTAAGCGGCTCGTGTATTCCTGCACGGTTTCCGACATATCTCTTCTCCTTGACAACGCTAAAAAGCACCTCTCCGATCGGCAGTGCTCATGCTAAGGATGCAGCTTTTCGGAAGTTGGCCTCAAAAAAAATGAAGAGGCGGCAGGCGAGAGCCGAAGAAAATGAGAATCGCCAAGTGAGTTTTGGCGCAAGAATTCCTGCAACTTACATCACACTGGATCATCTAATATTCACTCACGTAAATATGAAAAAATTGATCGTTTATACCTCTCCATGGTGTGGCGACTGCCATGTCGCTAAACGCTGGCTCAAACAGAACAATATCGCGTTTGAGGAAATCGATATTGAACAGACGCCGGGCGCAGCTGAAGAAGTGATCCGCCGAACCGGCAAGCGCGCGATTCCCCAGTTCGTGATCAACGATCAATGGATCCAGCCCTATACGCCCGGCGCCGGCTTTAAGTACCAGGAAATGGCAGAGCTCTTCGGTATCTCTTGAGCCTTAAGTCGCTACCGCGTCATAAAGCCCGCAATCGGTAAGCCCCGGCGTAGTTACCGAACCGGGGCAAACCAGGCCTAGGATTCCTCTTTGCGGCTCTCCTGTACGCTTGCCGGTTCAGGTCCGGAACCATCAACAGCGGCATCGGTCGCGCCAAAATGGCGCCAGCGCAGTGATGGAGGCACACGCAGCCGCAAGACGCGCTCGCGGTGGTGTTCTTCCTGCACGGAGAGTTCGCGAGCCTTGAGCAGGTCAGGCAAGGCGATCAGGCCCAGCAATTCCCTTCCGCCATCCGGTTGCACAACGGGGAAGCGCGTAAGGCCGGTGGCGGCCATGCGATTCACAATCAGCCGCAGAGGCTCGTCAGGATAGGCCACTACAGGAGCCTCCTGGGCAACCATGTCGGACAGGCGCACGTTCAGCGCCTCGCCGTTGCGCAGTTCCTGCACGACCTTCAGCAGATCATGGCGAGTCATTACGCCCAGTAATTGCCGGTTGCCATCGAGCACCGGGTAGACGCGCTGCCCGCGTGAATCCGTGTTGCGTTCCAGCACGGTCTGCAACTCGGCGATGGTGGTCTCAGCGGGAAAAGCCGTGACGTTGGTCCGCATCACGTCACCGACCGCCAGAGCTTCCAGCGGATCAACCACGTATTCACGGGAAAGATGATGGCCACGGCGGCTGATCTTTTCCGTGAGGATCGAGCGCGCCATGGTCAGCACGGTAAAGGAATGCGCGGTCACGCAGGCAATCAGCAACGGCAGAATCGAGTGATAGTCGCCGGTGAGCTCAAACGCGAAGATCACACCGGTGAGAGGCGAGCGCATGGTTCCGGCCAGCATGGCGCCCATGCTGATGAGCGGCCAGAATCCTGCGCCCTGGTGGGGAAGAAAGAGCGCGTCCACAGCACCCAGCGCTCCGCCCATCATCAGCAGCGGAGCCAGCACGCCGCCGGACGTTCCGGATCCCAGGGAGAAGCTCCAGATCAGAACTTTGACGATCAGAACGCCCAGAATCATCTTAACGGTAGCGTCACCCTGCAGAAGCTCATGGATTACGTCATAACCCACGCCGAGAGCGCGAGGATAGAAATAACCGCCAATGCCGATACCCAAGCCGCCGATCGCCGGCCACCACATCCAGTGGATCCGTTTGAGATGGGAAAAAGCGTCTTCAAAGGCATAGACCAATTGCGTGAGTATCGCGGAAAGGCAGCCGCTCAGAAATCCCGCGAGCAGGCAGCCGAAGAGAACGGCAGGCGCCCACACCACGTCATGGGTTGGCACGGGAAAGAGCGGGCCGGCTCCCAGCAAATGCACGCGAGCAGCAGCTGCGGTAATGCTGGCCAGGGCTACCGGAATAAAGCTGCGTGGCTTCCACTCGAACAACAGCAGCTCTATCGCCAGCATGATGGAAGCGAACGGAGCGGCAAACGTAGCCGACATTCCCGCTGCGGCGCCGGCTACCAGGAGCGTTTTCCTCTCGGCTGACGTGAGATGAAAGAATTGCGCGATCAGCGAACCGAAGGCCCCGCCGGTCATGATGATCGGGCCTTCCGCGCCGAACGGACCGCCTGAACCAATGGAGATCGCGGTAGAGACCGGTTTTAACACTGCCAGCCGGGGCTCGACTTTGGCGCCCCGCAGGAGAATGGCCTCAATCGCCTCCGGAATGCCGTGGCCGCGAATCTTATCCGAGCCAAACCGGGCCATCAGTCCCACGATGAGCCCGCCGACTACGGGCACAAGAATCACCCATAGGCCCAGATGAGCGTCACCCGGGAGCGCCGGCTGTGAACTCCAGCGCTGGAAGAAAAAGAGGTTGGTGAAAAAACTGATCAGCTTGAGCAGGACAACCGCAACATAAGCCGACAACACTCCAATCACCAGCGCCAACCCTGAAATGGGCAACACGCGCCATGTTGTAGTGAAGTCTCTGAGCGTTCCTGCTGGAGATGTGAGCTGATTCGAAAAAATGGGGCGTACTGGCTGGGTCGATTCTTTCATGGGCCCGCTTTTCTGCTGCCTCCCGTTCGTGGTCTCGTTAACGTGCCGGCCTTCTTTCCTGGAATGCTTTCCCCGGTCAGGCGGAAGATGCTTCCCACCAGGGACGGCCCCGTTTCCTGCAATTCCAGTCGCGCTGCCGCGCCCAGCCTGCGAAGCAGTCCTTCCCCTTCCGCAGTGAGGGAAAGCGTCACCTGCCGGCGATCGCTGCCTGATCGCGCACGGCGCACCAAGCGGTTCTCTTCGCAACGGTCCACGAGCTCGACCATGCTGTTATGGTTGAGTTGCATCCTTTCGGCCAGCCGGCTGATGGTGGGGGTAACATCCCGCGGCAACCCTCGAATGGCCAGGAGCAGTTGATACTGCTGAGGGTTAGCGTCCAGACCCCGGGCGGCTTCTTCCATGTGGCGGAGGAATCGCCGCAATTGGTAGCGGAACTCCGCCAGCGCCAAGTATTCTGGATCGGTTAATGGTCGCAAACTCTTTTCCTTTGACATTTTATATCGCTCCGCGACATAATTACAACATTCTGCTAGATTCGAGCCCGGGCCTTCCTCGGCACCTAACCCGACGGAAGGCCCATTTACATTTGCTAATGTTTGATTGTAAATACCTGTTCTAGGGAACACTAATTTACTGTTATTCAAATGAAATCTGAGGTTTGCGTCGAGCTTTGCCTTCGAATCTGGACGAATCCCTCTGTGGCAAGGCCGGCCGCAACGGGCTAGCACTTCCGTAACTCTGCTGCTTCGCTCAAGTTCACCCGAGCCCCTCGCGCAGAAAGCCACAGCACGCCTTTGGACCCGCGATTCGACCCTGCCGCGCGAAAACCGGGTGTGGACGTTGGCGCAAGAAGGGCCGCACGTTTATGATCGAGTGTTTGCTGCCACCGCGCAAGGAGCCTGCTTGATACCACGCTATACCCGCCCGGAGATGGGCCGAATCTGGAGTGACGAAAATAAGTTTCGCTGCTGGCTGAAGGTGGAAACCGCCGCCAGCCTCACGCTGGCTGATGCGGGCATTGTGCCGGAGAACGCCGCTCGCGCCATTGCTGAGCGCGGCGATTTCGATCTGTGGCGCATCCAGGAAGTCGAAGCCGAGGTGAAGCATGACGTGATCGCCTTCACCACTGCTGTGGCGGAGAAGGTTGGTCCGGAGGCGCGCTGGCTGCACTACGGGCTCACCTCGAATGACGTCGTCGATACCGCGCAAGCCCTCCAGATCAAAGAGGCATCACGCATCATTGCCGGCGATCTGGAGCAGCTGAAAACGGTCCTGGCCCGGCGCGCGCATGAGTTTGAACACACGCCTACCATAGGACGCACCCACGGCATCCACGCCGAGCCCACGACATTCGGGCTGAAGCTGGCCAACTGGTATGCGGAAACCGTGCGCAATATCGAACGTTTCAATCGCTCCGCGGAGGAGATGCGCGTAGGCAAGCTCTCCGGCGCGGTGGGCACGTTCGCGCACCTGGAGCCTGAATTCGAAGAAAAGATCTGCGCCCGGCTCGGCCTGGTTGCCGCGCCTATTTCCACCCAGGTGATCCAACGCGATCGCCATGCTTACTACGTGGCCACGCTGGCGACAATCGCCTCCACGCTGGATAAGATCGCCACGGAGATCCGGCACCTGCAGCGGACCGAGGTGCGCGAAGCCGAAGAGTACTTCAGCGAGAAGCAAAAGGGCTCTTCCGCCATGCCACACAAACGGAATCCCATTACTTGCGAACAGATCAGCGGACTGGCGCGCGTGGTGCGCTCGAATGCCCAGGCCGCGTTTGAAAATGTGGCTCTATGGCATGAGCGCGACATCTCGCATTCATCCGTGGAACGGGTAATCTTGCCCGACTCAACCATCATTGTGGATTACCTGCTGTCGAAGACCATCCACCTGATCGATACGCTGATGGTCTATCCCAATCGCATGCTCAAAAACCTGGAATCAACCGGCGGCCTGGTCTTCAGCGGCCAGTTGCTGCTGGATCTGGCCGAGAACGGCATGTCGCGGGAAGATGCGTATCGTCTGGTGCAGAAGCACGCCATGCGCTCCTGGAAAGAAGACCTGAACTTTCGCGAGCTGGTGATGAACGATCCGGAGATTACCTCCCGCGTGCCGGCAAAGCAGATTGAGCAGGCGTTCTCCATCGAGCGGCAGTTGCGAAATGTGGGCAAGATCTTTAGGCGGGTATTTGGGGAATAGAGTTCTGAAATCTCGAACCTCGAGAACCGGGTGCCTGAGTAAAGAATCTTCATAGAGCTAGTTCTTTCGCAATAAAACTTCGCAAATAAAAAACAGCAGAGCTGCGTGTGTTCATGCTTCAATTCCACACCAGTGGAGGTGAATACCATGGGTAAACGTGGGTTTTGTTTGAGTTTGATTTTGGGTCTTCCACTGGCAGGCTTCTCCCAATCCAACCCCGCCAGCGGGACCAATGCCACCAGCGACCGGTGCGAAGCTGCAGCACAAGCGTATGAGAGCCAGCGGGCGGCCTGCGCAGATTACATTCAGCAGCTCAGCGACATACGCGTCCGGATAGCCGCCCTGCAAAAGCAGAAACAGCAGCAATTGGAGGAATGTAAGCAGGCGAAACCAGCCGACCAAAAAGCTTGTGAAGAGGCCGCGGAACTGATGGCGAACCGGGCAGGAATCATGGAGCAGCAGTACAATACGCTGGCACAAACGGGCTGCCAGCAACCAACAATCAATCCTGCGCAGATCAAGGGCTGCGGACTGGTAAACAACAAGCAGTCTGCCGCTGACAGCAAGCAGACCTCGGCAACAAACTCTTCCAAGTCCGGACAAAATCCGTCGGTAAAAGCTTCTAACGGCATAAAGCAGATTCCCCGGACAGACTCTTCGGCACACCCGCAGCCAGGAGCACAGCAGCCACAGATTTCGAATTCAAATCAGGGCCGGGTATCGGGTGGAACCGGCAGCAGCTCGCCCGGGTCCGCCAGACAAGCGCCCATGATGAACAGCATGCCGTCGGTCCAGAATTCAAGCCCTTCTTCTCCGGCCGGCAGCCTATCGCGGCCAAAGTAGGAGGGATCGCAGGAACCTCGTCACGATGAAACAGCCTGTTCCGGCAGGACCGGCCGTGCGTGAAGGCAATTGACACGGACCACGACGCATGAATTCTCGGTAGCGTTCTTTTGCTTTGTGCGATTGACGCGCACTTGCGGCTGGAACTTACACAGAGATCGTAAACGACGTTTCTGTTCTGATCACGGGGCGGTACATGGTATCGCGCTCCACCGGTTCGCGGCCGGCTTCGCGGATCAGGCGCTCAAGTTCGTTGCGCACCAGGCCTTGCGGCGTGGTAGCGCCAGCATCGTGATAGATTTTTTCTTCAATCACGGTGCCGTCAATATCGTCAGCGCCAAAACGCAAAGAGATTTGCGCGATCTTCGGCGAGAGCATCTGCCAATACGCCTTGATATGCGGAAAATTATCCAGCACCAGCCGGCTGATCGCGATTTGTTTGATATCCAGCATTCCTGTGGTCACAAACAGATGCTGCAGCGGCGTGTTGGCGGGGTGAAAGGCCAGCGGGATAAACGTCTGGAAACCGTGAGTCTCGTCCTGCAGCGTGCGCAGGCGAAGCAGGTGATCCGCGCGGTCCTCATCGTTCTCAATGTGGCCGTAGAGCATGGTGGCGTTCGATTTCAGTCCGATCTTGTGCGCAGTGCGCGCCGTATCCAGCCATTGTTCACCATCGATCTTGTGATCGCAGATTACGCGGCGCACGCGCTCATTGAAAATCTCCGCGCCGCCGCCGGGCAGCGAATCCAATCCTGCGCTCTTGAGCCGGCGCAGCGTCTCTTCAATGGAGAGTTTTGCCCGCTTAGCCAGGAATGCAATCTCCACCATGGTGAGCGCTTTGAGGTGAACCTGCGGGAAACGCTCTTTCAATCCTGAAATCAGGTCAAGGTAATACTGAAACGGCAGATCAGGATGCAGACCGCCCACAATGTGAAATTCCGTGATTGCCTCTGAATAACCGGAAGCTGCGGTGGCAAAAGCCTCTTCCAACGCCATGGTGTAAGCCCCGGGCGCATCTTTCTTGCGGCCAAATGCGCAAAGACGACAGGCAGCCACGCAAACATTGGTGGGATTGATGTGGCGGTTAACGTTGAAATACGCCACGTTACCGTGCAAGCGCTCGCGCACATGATTGGCAAGCCAGCCGATAGCAAGAATGTCTGCCGAGCGATAAAGCGCCATTGCATCGTCAAGGCTGAGACGCTCACGAGCAAAAACCTTTTCCGCGATCGCCTGCAAAGAGACATCGTCAGTTTGAAACTGATGCCGCACAGCGGAAATGCTTGTGGCCATGTTTAACAGAATAATACAAAACCGAATTAGACGGTTCTTATGGAAATGAAATGGTCGGTGAAGATTACCCCGCTCGTTACCTGTGGAAAACATGGCTTTTGCCTAAAAAATAAACGTTAAATCATAGACTGGAATACCAAAAATCGTATGTTTGGGGCAGTTCACGTTCTGCTTTGGGACGGGTTGTCGAATACTGGATTAGGGTCTTTGGATCAACCCGTCCCAGTCGCATAAAACCGCGCTCAACCTTGCAATTCGGTATCTACTTGAAATGAAGGGAGCTACTCTGGAAATACAATTTTCAGCAGGAAATCCGCGGGGATGAACGGCAGCTGGATTCTACCTAACTCGTTCTAAGGACCGGGTTTGGCAGCAACATTGCTCCCCGTAAAGTTAAGCAAAGTTACGCGCGAATAAAAAAGTTAGGGCACTCCTGAGAGACGAGTGCCGGTCAACGAATCCCCAAATCCAAAGGAGAGAGAAGAATGAATAGCAGACGATGGTTATTCATCGCCGTGATGAGCAGTTTGGTCCTGCTTAGCACAGTCAACCTCTTTGGCCAAGTTACCGCCAATGCCAGCCTGCAGGGAACCATTACGGACAAAACGCAGGCCGTCATCGGAAATAAAGCCGAAGTTACCCTTACTAGTAAAGAAACCGGCGCGACTCGCACCACCAAGACAAATGATGCCGGTGAATATCGTTTTGAAGCACTTTCTGCCGGAATTTACTCGATTAAAGTAACCGCTCCAGGGTTCTCTAGCGCAGAAGCAAAAGATCTGGAAATTCTGGTTGGCAGAACCGCCACCCAGAACTTCACCCTGTCACCGGGTGGAGTAAGCGAGACCGTGGAAGTAACCACGACCACCCCGCTGGTGGATCAGACCAAAACCGACGTCAGCGCAAATATCACTCCGGAACAAATCACTGGCCTGCCGTTGATCGGCCGTGATATCGCCGATCTTGCTTACCTGGCCCCCGGCGTGAAGGCAGCAGATTCCTACGATCCCACCAAGAACCGTTACGCCATTCTGTCAGTGAACGGCCATGGCGGCCGCAACGTCAACGTGACCGTGAACGGCGTTGACAACAAAGACAACACGGTCGGCGGACCTGTAATGCAGCTTCCCGCTGAGGCCGTGCAGGAATTCTCCGTTTCTACGCAGCGCTTCTCAGCCGTGAATGGACGCTCTGCCGGCGCCGCAATCAACGTCATCACCAAGTCAGGTTCCAACGCCTTCCACGGTTCGGCGTTCGGCTTCTTCCGTGCCCAGGCGCTCAATGCCGATCAGAAGCTGGCCAATGGCGACGGCACGACTTCTTCCATCAACGCTCCGTATTCACGGCAGTGGTTTGGCGGATCGATCGGCGGGCCGATCAAGAAGGACAAGCTGTTCGCGTTCTTCGCTCTGGAACGCCAGCGCGAGCACACCTCGATTGCTGAATCACCGACGGCTTTCCAGGAATTGTCACTGGTGACCGCCCTGGGCGCACAGCCGGCGCAGACGATTCCCACGCCGTTCTTTGAGAACCGTCTCAACGGCCGTCTCGACTACACCATCAACCCCAAGCACTCGGTTTATTTCTCCGTTTCCACGCAGGCCAACAACAGCCTGAATGATCAGAGCAACGGTTTCTTTGATCTGACGGAAGGAAACTTCACCGTCAACCACCTGCAAATCGCCAATCTGACCGTGAACTCGGGATTCACTCCCACGCTCATCAATCAGTTCACCTTTGGCTTCCAGTACTGGAACAACCTGATTGACAGCACCGGGCGTACGCCGTTGTTCACCTTCCCGGGCGGCATCCAGTTCGGGACCAACACCAACGTGCCGCAGCAATCGATTCAGCGTAAGTATCAGTTCAAAGACGACGTTACCAAGATCTACGGTAAACACACTTTCAGAACCGGTCTTGATTTCATCTATACGCCGTTCATGGGCGGATTCTTCGAGTTCAACCCCACGCTGGAGATCGATTACAACAAATTGCCCAGCCAGATCCTGGCCACGCCGGGTGGATTCTCGAACCCCGGACTGGTTTCCGGCATGAGCATTGCCGTCGGCGATCCCACCTTCATCATCAAGAACGCGAATCAGCTTGGCCTGTACTTCCAGGATGACTGGAAAGTCAGCAACCGCTTGAGCCTGAACATGGGCCTGCGCTACGACAAGGACTTCGACTTTGTCGGCGGCTCGGATATCGCCAACAGCCGTACCTTCCAGGAACTGCAGGCATCAGCGCCCTTCAACCCGCTGGCAGCAGCGCTGGTGGCAAAGAAGGCGACTGACTACAACAAGGGCTTCAGCCCGCGCATCGGATTCGCTTACGACCTGACCGGACATGGCAACCATGTTCTGCGCGCCGGCTTCGGCATGTACTATGACAACACCTTCCAGAACATTCCGTTGTTCATGGAGCAGCAGGCGAACCCGACCATCTTCCAGACCGCATTCGCGCTTGCCAATAGCGACCCGGTCCCGGGCGCGGGTGTAAACCTGAACCAGTGGGCACTGGGAGTGAACAGCTTGCCGACCATTCCGGCGGCTTCAGCACAGCTGGCGTCGGGCGCGACTGGCCGCATCATGGATCCCAACTATCGGACCCCGGTAACCGAGGAATTCAACGGCGGCTACACCTGGGCCATCAACAGCAAGTCGGTCGTCGAAGCCGAGTACGTTCACGTGCTCAGCCTGCACGAAAACAAGACCATCAACCTGGATGCCAATATTCCTGTAGACCCGAACAACATCACGACCCTGAAGAGAACCGGCGCGGCGGGTGGTTTCTTCCGTCCGTTTGATGCCGGGTTCGCGTCGGCCGGAGTTACCACTCTGGGCAGCGTGCGCGATGAAACTTCCGGCGGTCGTTCACGTTACGATGGCATGAACCTGAGCTTCCGTCAGCGTAATTTCCATCGCGTAGACCTGACCTTCAACTACACTCTGGCGCGCGCTGTCGGCTACAACGAAGACGGCGGCTCGTTCCGTTACTATCCGCGTGATCCGCAGCACCCGCTCTCACCGTTTGAATTCGGTCCTGACTTCAACGATGAGCGGCATCACGTCACGGTAGCCGGCACGGTTCATATGCCCTTCGGGATGGAATTCTCTCCCATCCTGCAGATTGGATCGTCACGGCCCTACAACCCGATCTCATCGAACAACATGTTGAACCTGGGTGGCGGCAGCGATGGCGGCGCACTGATCGTTCTCAACGGGAGCAAAGATCCACTCTCGGCGACGACTCTGACGCCGGTGGTAGATACGTCCACCGGAAATCCGAGCCTGGGCCTGGCGGAAGCCAAGTGCTACTACTCGGGCAACTGCCACATCGCGCCGTACAACTCACTGCGCGGCGATCCGTACTATGACATGGATGCCCGGTTGGCCAAGAACATTCATCTGGGTGAATCTCGCAATCTCCAGTTGGTGTTCCAGGCGTTCAACCTGTTCAACCATGCCAACTACGGTAACGATTTCGGCAACGTGATCCAGGACCCGACGTTCCGCAACCCGGTCGGATTCATCAACCCCACGAGCAGCACGCTGCCTCGTGCGTTCATCGCCGAGTTTGGAGCTCGCTTCAGTTTCTAACTTTTTCAGAACCTCAACCAAAGGGCCGGCAGCAATGCCGGCTCTTTTTTTGTTTTGTTTTCCTATCGAAAACGGAGCGGGTATGTCGCCAGGAGGGTCAGAGGGCCCCAAGCGTGATTGCGGATTTTTCGCTTGACAAATTCGCTATATGTTCGCTATCATGTAAATTGTCTTACCGAGAGCGGCATCGGGGAGCAACAAACCGTGCGCAGGCAAGGTGCCCGCGGTCCACAGAAGTCTCCAAAAGGCCAGCAACCTCGTCAAGGTCCGCGAACAAACATCGTCCTTGTTCGCCTGCCTGACCAAATCTCCCAGAGTTGAAGTGTGCGTATGCCATCGCCAGGAATCGCACGGGATCGCCGACATCTCACCCCAACAAGCCAAAAGCGGGCTTGTCGGAGGCCCCGACATCGCGCGGGATCGGGAAACATAATTCAACAACCAAACCTACCTGTGGCTTGTCGTCGAGCGTAAGCGGGTGGAATCGCGCGTAATCGGAAAAACAAATACGCGCAGGCGAGGGCGCCTGCGCTCCACAAGCTGATTTTAGATATTCCATAAGGCAAAACCACCTCCGGGTGGTTTTTTTATTTGAGGCAAGCATGAAGAAATCGGCCGTGACGAAGCAACAGATCATTGAAGCGTTGCAATTGTGCTTTCGCAGGCTCAAGCGGATTCCCAAGGTGCGCGAACTACGGCGCATGACAGGCATTCAAGGATTTGAAGTGCGCAAGGCGTTTGGCACTTTCGGCGAAGCCATGAGGGCTGCGGGACTGGAACCAAGAGGCGTGGGCTATAGCCTGCCCACCACCGAGCTGCTGATGGAGTGGGCGCGGCTGGCGCGCAAGCTGGGCAGACTGCCCCGTGTCGCGGACCTGCCGGCGGGCAAGGCAATGAGTTCGACACCTTACCTGCGGCGGTTCAAGCTGTGGACGAGGGTCGGGTTTTGCTTCCGACGATTTGCCGAGGCGATAGGAATCACAGAGGAATGGCGCGATGTGTTGGAGATGGTGAAAAACGCAGACCGGAGCGCGGGTCTTGTGACAACGAACGGAAGCGACAGCGAACTGGACGCGATGCAGGCGAAAGCGGAGAAGGCAGGCCCGAGGAAGACGAAGCTGCGGAGCGACCGCCCGGTGTATGGAGCGCCGCTGGATTTGCCGGAGATGGCTTATGAGCCAGTGAATGAATCTGGGGTGATGTTTCTTTTCGGCGTGGTGGTGGCGCGGAAGCCGGGGCTACAGGTGCATCGGATACAGACGGAGTTTCCCGACTGCAAAGCGATGCAGGAAGTCGCACCGGGAAAATGGCAACGAATACGGATTGAATTTGAATACGCAAGCAAGAACTTTGTCGCGCATGGCCACGACGAGAAGAGATGTGACGCGATTGTGTGCTGGATCCATAACTGGCCGGAATGCCCAGAGACAATCGAAGTGATTGAGTTGAGAAAGGTGGTGGAGAGCCTGTGAGTGGATTGGGAGGAAGAAGAGGGTGTTGTTCCCGCTGCCGGAGGGTGAGGAGGGCACTATCAAAGTATGGGGAGAATACCCCGACGTGTCCATCGCAGAACAAGCATTCTCGGGATGCTTTCGGCTCTTCCTTAGTCCCCTTCGACAAGCTCGGTCCCGCGGAGTCGCTCCGCATGACAGGGTACAGAGCTTAACCAAGAACAACGGTTTAACCACGGGGCACAGCTAGGGCGTGGCCGAGGCCGGAATCAATTTATGCTTTGCCAGCAGGCTGCCGGTGGCGTGATCCACCTCTGCAAGGGCTTTCTGGTAAGAGATTTGTGCCTGCACCAGGCTCTGTTCGGCTTGGGAAAGCTGATTTTGCGCGTCGAGCACAAAAAAGATCGTCTCCGCGCCGAGCTGATATTTGCGCTCTTCAGCAGCCAGGTTTTTGGCAGCCAATTCGCGCGAATCCTGGGCCGCGGTGATGACCAGCTCAGCCTGCTCAAGATCGTGCACCGCGTTTTTTACCTGTGTGCTGATGGTCTGCTGGAGACCGCGCATCTGGTACAGGCTGCGCCGTTTGGAGACCAGCGCGGTGCCGAGATCGGCCGCCGCCGAGCTGTTACGTACAGGGAAACGCATCTGCAGAGTCACGCCATAGGTCGGGAAGCTGAAGCCGCCGAGCTGTGAGAGCGAGTCACCAAAACCGCCGTTGGAAACCAGGTTGCCGGAATTGTCAAAGACAATGCCTCCCAGACCGTTGCTGGTATAGCTCGCGGCGAGGTTGAGATCGGGACGAAGGTTGTTAACGGCGAGTTTGGCATTGGTGTCGTCGATCGCGAGCTGCTGGTTTTGCGCATCGATCTCCGGACGGTTCTTGAGCGCACCGGCGAGAGATTCCTGGAGATCGACAATCTCCAGCTTGCCGCCGGTTTCGGCCGTGTCAGTCAGTTCCAGATCAAGGGCGCCGGCACGGGCGTCAAGATCCGCGCCGATGGTTTGGCGCAACGTGTTTTCCACCTGCTTGAGGCTGAACTCGGCCTGGATAACCGGTACCTTGCGCTGTGCAACCTGGGATTCGGAACGATAGATATCGAGCGGCGGCAACGCGCCGAGTTCCAGAGCTCGTTTATCACGCTGGTAGCTGGCTTCGGCCAGCTCGAGCGATTTTTTCAGCACCTCAAGCGTTTTGCGCGCCTGAACCACGTCCCAATACTGATTAATGACGGTCTGCAATGCGTCATTCAACTGCGCTTCAAAGTTCGCGCGCGACTGCCGCACACCGCGCTGGGCAACGATGATGGGCGCTCGATTGGCGAAGATCCCGAAATGCCGCAGCAGCGGCTGCGAAAGCGAGAACGTGAGCCCGGAGGTAAATGAGGGGTTCACCGTGGCAAAGCTGCTGTTGGTAGTGAAGCGCGTACTGGATAGACTCACGCTGAGATTGGTGCCGGTAATAAATTGCTGCGAATAGCCGGCGCTGGAAGTCTGGTTCAGCGTACTCAGCGTGGATGCGCCGTTGAGTGATGAGTCGCTGGGAGAGACGGAGCGGGTAGGGGCAAAGCCGGCGACAAACAGAGGATCGAAGGGCGAGTGGGCGCGCTGCACCGCAAACTGTGAGAGATCGAACTGCGCGCGATTCACGTTGACGTCACTATTGTTCAGCAGCGTGAGCAGGATCGCGTCTTCAAGGCTGAGGCGGAGCTTGCCGTCGACAATGAATTCGTCCACACGGCTTGGCCCCTGCAGCTGTGCAGGAGCGAGTGGCCGATGGAGCAGGTTGCCTGTGGGCGTTTTGGCTGGAGCGAACTGCGCCGGGGCGACTTGCGCCGACGCGTCCAGCGCACAGCAGAGCAGCAATCCAAAAATAACATTGCGAATATGCATGATGACGTCCTGATTATTCGTAACGAATGGCCTCTACCGGATCCAGCCGGGCCGCCTGGCGCGCAGGGTAAATGCCGAAAACAAGTCCGACGGAAACGGAAAACGCAAAAGCCAGCAAAATGGAGCTGAAGGTGGTAACGGTGGACCATCCGGCAAGCCATGCAATCAGGCGCGACATGCCGAAGCCAAAGGCAATGCCGATCAATCCCCCGATGAGCGATATCAGGACAGCCTCCACCAGGAACTGCCGGATCACATCACGCTGCCGCGCGCCCAAAGCGCGCCGTACGCCGATTTCGCGAGTGCGTTCCAGTATTGATGCCAGGAGAATGTTCATAATCCCAATTCCACCGACCAGCAGGCTGATTGACGCAATCGCAACCATCACCAGGTCAAAGATGTGCTGCGTCCGCTGCTGCTGGGCCAGCAGTTCTGCGGGGGCAATCACACTGAAGTCGCCGGCATCTCGATGGGAGATATTGAGCAGCGAGCGTACAACGTCGGCAGTCGGCAGGGTATCGAGCGCGGAGCGCAATTGCAGATAGATGCCGTCAATCTCGTCTTTCATGTTGCTGCGGCTGTCTTCCAGACGAAACATCGCGGCATAGAGCGGAACATAGATGAGGTTATTCAGGTCTTGCGCGGGAACGCTGGAATCACTCGAGTTCTGCGCGCTTAGCTGCGGCCCAACCACACCGATGACATGGAACCAGGCCTCGTTGATCTTGATGTACTGGCCTACCGCTTCCGTCTGGCCGAACAGGCTAAGCTTCGCGCCCTGCCCCAGCACGGCCACCGACGCGGCGCGATTATTCTCAGAATCGTCAAAAAACCGCCCGGCAGCCACCTTTAGATTCCCAATGTTCTCGTAGTTTGGCGCTACGCCATAGACCACGGGCATATCGTGCTGTGGCTTGGGAATCAGCCTGCTCGGCGTAAACCGCTTGCGCGGTGTACCCTGGACCACGCCGGTTACGTTCGTTTGAATCACGCGAAAATCGCGCAGCGTGAGCCCCATGGAGACCTTTCGGACCTTCTCCATGTCCTCCCAGGCGCTGGCTTCGCGCGCTTCCACGATCACGTTGCGCACGCCCATCTGCTCAATCAGCGCCATCACCTGGGCTCGCGCTCCCGCACCAATGGAAAGCATAGCGATCACCGCTGCCACGCCAAAAATCATCCCCAGCATGGTAAGGAGCGTGCGCAGTTTGTGCATCATCAGGTTTTCGAAGCCCAGGTTCAGGTCGACGAAGTATTGCGTCCAGGCGCGCAGCGACAGCAGCGCCCTTGCCCTCGATGTCCAATGCTCGCGCCTTCTCATTGGCCCACCGCCAGCGGTAGAGATGTGCCCTTCTGCTCTTTCAGGGATTTCTCCGGATTCACCAACGCAACTTCCGTTCCTTCGGCCAGGTTCTCCAGCGCGACGCGGTTCTCTGTGCGGAACTTGATCTTGGCTTCCACCGGATCAAATCTGTCGCCATGCTTAACGTAAATCACCAGTTTCCCGTCTTTATCGAAGACGCATTGGCTGGGCACATAAAGCTGATCTTTGACCTGGGTTCCCTTCACCAGCACCTGGGCTGATGTTCCGGGCCGCATTTCAGCGGCGTGGCTAAGCAGATCAAAAGTCACATCGAAGCGGCGCACTGTATCTGAGCCAAAGTCCTGGCGCGAAGCCATGCCCGCAATCGTTTTCACCTTGGCGGAAAAGACTTCATTCGGCTGTGCGTCCATTCTTATTTCCGCCATCTGCCCCAGGCTCACGTTGGGGCGGTCGTTCTCAAAAACCTTGGCCACGGCTTCCATCTGGGCCACGTCCATCACTTCCGCCATGAATCGCCCGGGATAGACCAGATCGCCTTCCCGATACTCCGGCAGTTGCATGCCGTAAAACATCATGCCGCCGCTGGCATCCATGTTCTCTTTGATTGAGACCAGTCCATCAATCGGCGATTTCAACTTCATGTTGTCAATGTTGTGCTGTGCCTGCTGCATGCCCAGCAACGCCGTGTTCTTCTTCTCTTCCAACAAGGCGATCGATGCCGTGTTGGAAGCGGCCCGTGAATTCACATCCTGCTCCAACTGGGCCAGACGTCGCTTCGCTTCATCCAGATTCAGCAGATTCTTCTGGCCGTCAATCTCGCTTACCAGCTCATTGCGGCTGACCTCGAGTTCGGCGCGGCGCACGTCAAATTTGGCTTTGAGCAGGGCCACTTTGTCTTCCGCGGCCTTGACCTCGCCATCGGCTTTGGCCTTGGTGATCTCCTGTTCAGCCTCGGCTAGTTGTGAGCGGCTCTGCTCAAGGTTGAATTCCTGTTCGCTGGGATCGAACTCGACTACCACTTCTCCTGCCTTTACCGCCGTACCGGTCTTGAGTAGATGGATGATCTGCAATGTGCCGCTGACCGAAGGCGCCACAACCATGGAGGAATGAGGCGTATGCAGCTCCGCTACAGTATTGACGTCCAGTTCCAGGGTGCCCTTCTGTACGCGTGTGGTTGGAATCGTTTTGATTGCCGGGCGTAGTTGCTGCAGCGAAAATGCGATTCCCAGGCCCAGCAACAGTACGGCAGCCACCACCGCGACGGTTCGTGTCAGTCTCTGTTTCATTGCGCCTGCCCTTGTTGCTTTTCCTGCATGGGATCTTTCAGGGCCACTTTGTCGCCCACCTGCAATCCACTGCCGATCAACAATTCCCCTTTGGCCCGCCGTGCCACCTGCACCGGACGTTCTTCAAATTCCGATCCATGCAGCACGTACGCCACCGGCCCCCCGTTCCTTTCAAATACAGCTTCCGGCGGGACAAGAATGCCGTCGGCGATTTTCTCCACCGCAATGCGGCCGCTGGCGCTCATGCCAGGCCTGATCCGCGGGTCGGCATCCAGGATCTGTATCGCGATATCAAAATTCTTGGTAAAGGGCCACGACGAGTAATCCACCTTGGCCAGCGGGCTGATCTCAGCGACAGTGGCATGGAATTCTTTATCGGCGATGGCGTCAATTCTCACCGTAGCGGTCTGTGCCGGGTTCAAGCGGCCACGATCACCCTCGTCCACGCGGGCGCTGGCGCGCACCACGCTCAAGTCGGGCAGCTCAGCGATCACAGCGCCTCCCCAGGCACGGTCGCCCTCTTTGAAATCGGGCGTTGAGCTGCCGTTCATCCAGTTGCGCGCGCGAAAATTCGGCATGATCGTCACCATGCCATCGGAAGGAGCGCGCAAAGTAAGCGACGCAATCTGCTTCTCCGTTACGCGGACGTCGAACAACGCTTTGTCGCGCTTCAGCTTCTTGGACGCGATCTCCGCATCGCCGGACGCCTTCGTGGAAGTGTCTTTCTGTTGCAGCTCTTTGAATTTTTGCTCAGCGTCGGTGAGCTTCAGCCGCGTCTTGGCGCCGTCGATCTCGGAGAGAATCTCCTGCTGGCTGGTATCGAGCTTGGCGCGATCCACGTCATAACGTCCCTGCAGCACATCTGTAGCTTGCTGCTCCTGCTGCAACCGGTTCTCTGCGCGGCTGTGCTCGATGTCGGCCTCGGCCGACTTCAGCTCCGACTTCTTTTGGGCCAGCGTGGTTTCGAGCGTTGATGTGTCGAACTTTACCACCACATCGCCGGCTTTGACCATGGTTCCGGTGCGTACAAGCTTTACGATCTGCAGATCCCCGGCGATCGACGGCGCCGTTAATTGCACCGACCGCAGGGCTTTGATCTCGCCGCGGATCTGTACATAGTCCACGAACTCCCCGCGTTTAACATCAGCGGTTGGCACGCGCGGACCGCCTGTCCGGCGCGCCGCGACCGCCCCGATCACGACAATCAGGCAGCCGGCAGCGGCGATCGTGGCGATGGCCTTGTGGCGCAGCAAGAATCGAATTAGAGCCAGATCTTTCATCAGCTGGGATTCCGCAGCAGGACTGCGCCTTTCTTCACGCCCGAGACGATCACCTGTTCCACATCATTTGCCGCGCCTACCTGCACTTCGCGCTTGTCATAACTCGAACCGTCCTTTATCAGCACAAAATGCTTTCCGTTTTCGGCGTTCACCGCGTCCCGTGGAGCCACCAGCACGCTGGGCTGACGATCCAGTTCGATGTCCACCGCAGCTGAGAGGTCTGGCATCAGCTTTGCATCGGTCCCGTTGATGGAGAAGAGGACAACCAGCGTCCGCGCTTTGGCGGAAAAGGCGCTGGTCTGGGCTACAGCCGCAATGCTTTCAATCTTCCCGGAAAACTTGAGCTCCGGGTATGCATCCAGGCCAATATGCACGCTTTGGCCTTCGCGCAAATCTTCAATATCGGCCTGGTTCACCCGCGCCCGCACCTGCATACGGCCGGGATTGACTACCTGCATAAATGGAAATCCGGCGCGCACCTCGTCGCCTTCCTGCACGTCAGACATGGTGCCCGCCTTCCACATGGAGTTGATCACCGCTACCCCGTCCATGGAAGCGTGCACCAGCATCTTCTCCGTGTTCGATTGTGACCACTTCATGGCCATCGAAGAGCGATCACGTTGTATCTCCAGAATGCGCAGGTCGGCCTGGGCAGCCTGGCGTTTCAGCTCGAAGGTTTGCGTCAGTTGCTGGTAGGTAGCTTTCGCTTCTTCCAGGCTTTCCAGGTTCTTCTCGGCGTCAATGCGTGAGACAATCTCATTCTTTTTTACTTCCAGCTCTGCCGTTTTCAGCGCGTCTTCTGCTTTCTTGAGCTCGGTTTCATCGGCAGCGCGGGCAGCCGCCTGATCGGCTTTCATCTTGTCGATCTGCGCGATCAAGCCCTTATATTCAGCCTCTTTGTCCAGAACGTTCTTGAGCTGGGCCTGGCGGTCGAACTCTACCAGCACATCACCCTTGTGGACGGCGCTGCCGTTCTTGACCAGACGGGTGATGATCAGCGTATTCAAGCCCTGTCCGGAAAGCCGCGGGGCTGCGATCGCGTGCGACTCCACCGCTTCAACAATACCGTGCACGCGCAGCGAATGAACGAAATCTTTCTGTTCCACCACGGCTGTTCGCGAAGTCTGGCTTGCGTTGGCGTTGTGGCGCGCAGCGTTGATCCGGCCCAGCAGGAGGAGGGCAATAACTAGAGCGACCGTAACGATGCCTGCCATCACCCAGCCCATCCGGTGCTTACGCCCTGGTTGGGGCGCTGCCGGTTGGGAAGCCGGTTCGGGCGCTCGGGCCGGATCTATAGCCGGAGCCGCCGCTGCTTCTGCTGCACTAAACAATAAGGATGGCTTGTCCAATCAAACGACCTTAAACGGCCAGGCTGCGATATCAGCCCAATCCATTTTGCATTTTGCCTTCTATTTTGGGACAAATAACTATAGGTCAACCCCATTTTTCGAACAACGAGCTTTTCTACTTACTCTGGGAATCAACTTCGTCCGTGTGTGCGGGTCTATGGTGTCGCCACAATAGTTGAATGCTTCTTCTATAGCTTCTTGCGGAATTTGACTGCGACTTTAAGCACGAAACAGGCACGACGCCGCTTGCCGCAGCCGAGCATTACGTTTGACGCCTGTTCGGCACGAACGTTGGGATTTAAATCAACTGTGCAGTATGAAAGTCCGCTGTCAACCGCTGGCCGTTTCTCGAAAAATCCAATTTGAAAATACATGACTGAGACCGTTCGTATCGTTTGACGGTGCGAAAGATCCCATCTCGGTAAATCCTCCAATGGCTCATTTGAATGCTTTCGCGGCCCTTCCAGCGAGGTGAAGGTCCATCACCGAGATATAGTTAACCAAAAGAAACTACTTGACTTACATGTTTTCTAAAACCGCTTGACATTATACTGTGTGTAACATAGTATGTGTTACACACTGTATGAACAACAGTACTCAACTCGATGCCGAGCTTTTTGAAAACTTGCGGTTGGAGCTTCGCCGAGGCTGTCTGGTTGTGGCAGTTCTCGCTCAGCTCAGACTTGAGCATTACGGCTACACGCTGCGCAAAGCGCTCGAGGATCAGGGGCTCGCCATCGATGAAGGCACGCTTTACCCGCTGCTGCGCCGTTTGGAAAGTCAGGGCTTGCTGGTTAGCGAATGGCGGGAAGAGAACAAACGCAACAAGCGTTTTTATCGGTTGTCGCCACAAGGCGAACTCATTCTGAAGCAGCTTTTGGAGGAGTGGCAGACCATCAATGCATCACTTGAACGGATTTTGCAGGAGGCATGATCATGTTTCGCGCGTACCTGAACACATTGGCCTTGTTGTTAGGCCTGTCCAACTTCGCCGTGCTGACGATTCGCTTCGTCAGTGGGCACGCCCCGAGCTCGCGCGATTTTCTCATCCCGGCTGCCACCCTGACTCTGCTGCTCTCAGTGATCTTCCTCTTTCTCAAGCTGATGAGGCTGCATGATTCCAGGATCGCCAGCCGCGCGCTCGAACAGCGTAGCGCGCAGATTGCCGATTTCAAAGCAGCGTTGAATCAGGCTTCCCGGCCGGAATTCTCGCGAGGTATCAATTCATGGAACTCTTAAATCGCTACTTACAAGCCGTCCGCGGTTATCTGCTGCCCGGCCGGCGCGACGATATCGTAAAAGAGCTCGGCGATAACATCCTCTCCCAGATAGAGGACAAAGCCGCCGAGTTCGGACGGCCTCTCACCCAAACCGAGCAGGTGGCAATCCTCAAGCAACATGGCCATCCGCTGGTCGCTGCCGCCCGGTATCGCCGGCTACCGTTGCAGCAATTGATCGGCCCCGCTCTCTTTCCCTTGTATTGGTACATGCTTCAGGCGCTGGTATTGTTTGTGGCAGCCTTCCACGTGATGGCCGCTCTGGTGATTGCACTCACCAGGAGGTCCATTCTTCAGGGCTTGGTCACTGCGTGGGGTTCGTTCTGGCTCTGGCTGCTCGTTGCTGTGGGTGGGCTTACCGTCGCCTTTGGCCTGATCGAATACTTCGGGGGCGGAAAGATCCCCTTGACGGACACGTTTGATCCGCTGGAGCTCCCAGAAGTCAAGAAATCGGTCTCGCCGGCCGCCAACTCCGCGGTCGAATTGGTCCTTGGAATTTTCTTTCTCGTGGGCTGGCCCATCTTTTTGCACTCCTCAACGCCTGCGATCGCGAAATCACTCCCCTTCCGGCTGGCGCCGGTGTGGTGGCACTTCGAAATCCCCATGCTTCTGGTGGTGGCCTTGGGAACGGTTGCCGCTTACATCTCCCTCTTTCACCCTCATTATCCGCGCTTGCGGTCAGTGCTCAAATTGGTCTCGGATTTTACGGGCATCGTTATCTTTTACCTTTTCTTGCAGGCTGGAGAATTTTTTGTGGCCAACCCGGGCAGCGGCGTAAGCCTGACCCACCCAGTACAAATCGGCGACCATGTGTTCACCGTGGGTCAAATCGCCAACTATGGAATTGCTTTGGGTCCCGTGATCGCCCTGATCGTCTTCGCTGTTGACGCCCTGGTGGAGGCAACGCGCCTGCTTCGCGCTCTGCGCCCTCCCGTCATCGTTACGCAATCGAACGGTATTCTTTAGGAGAGTGGCTTTATGGAACTTCTAGATCGCTATTTGCAAGCTGTCCGGTTCTGGTTGCCGAAAGCGCACCAGAACGACATCATTGAGGAGCTGCGCGACGATCTGCGTTCGCAGATTGAAGAAAAGGAATCTTCGCTCGGGCGTGCCATCACGGAAGATGAGCTCTGTGCCATTCTGCAGCACGCCGGCAATCCTATGCGCATAGCCGCGCGTTACCAGAAACAACAAACCCTGATTAGCTCGGAGCTGTTTCCACTCTACAAATTTGTCCTGATGATCGTGATCCTCGGCTATCTCGTACCCTGGCTCGTGACCTGGCTGGCCCGGGTTGCTTGGGTCATCTTTGCCCCAGCCTCGTATCGCCCGACCCACGCGCTGATGGTGATCAGCGGCTGGGGATCGGCTTTTACTACCCTCATGTTTATCTTCGGAATTGTCACTTTGATGTTTGCCATCATGGAACGCGTGCAGTCCAATCTCTTCCGCCTGGACAAATGGGACCCGCGCAAGCTGCCGCGCTTGCCGACTCCTTCAAAGCGCAAAGTTGTATCGCGCACGGAATCCATCTTTGGATTGATCTTCAGCATTTTCTTTGTAGTCTGGTGGCTCTCGTTACCCAGATTTGGCTACCAGGTGCTGGGCCACGGGCTGGACTCAGACGCAATCACTTGGAATCCGGCCCTCCGCGTCTATTTTCTTCCGATTTTGCTGCCCACGATCGTGGTTATGGCGCAACAGTGCATTAACATTTTCCGGCCGCAATGGACATGGCTTAAGCCGGCACTACTCCTGGTATCGGACATCATCGCTTTTGTCGTTATCCAGGCTGTGGTGCACCACTATCCATACCTTGTGATTAGCCGCGCTGCACAAGATGCGCACTATGCTCAGGTGGAATACGCCGTGAATCAGGCATTTCTCTGGGGTATGGTGTGCTTTTTGATAGGCATCGGTATTGCCATAATTATTCACGGCTTCCAGGCTATCAAGGCAATTCGCCGATTGCGCAACGATAGAAGCACTCTGCCGGTACAGGTCTCACAAGTGCTTTAGAGCTCAGCTCTGGTGCCGCGAGAATGCAGAAGATGGTGCTTCCTGCGAGTTGGCTTCACTTTCTCCGAGGTCCATGCGTTCGATCACACCATTCGCGATGGTATAGATATGCCAAACCTCACGGTCTGAAAGCACGTCGCCACCAAGGCTTCGCACGACCTGATGGACCCTTACATGGGTTCTGCCCGCACGCTCGAAGACTTCAACTGGATCGACATGGGGATCAAACTCTTTCCACTGACGGCTCCAGTAGGCACGAACCTCCTGCTTTCCGACCACACGGCCACCTTCCGATGCCTTGGGCCAGCTGACGCTCTCACTCATAAATGACAGTGCGTCATCAATGTTCCGCTGGTTGAAAGCAGAATAAGCCTGAGCGATGAGGCTGTCCGTGTCCATAATTCATCTTCCGGGCAGAGCCGTTCTTCCATTGCGAAGCGGTCTGTTTATCCCTGCCCGCCGCGTTCCAGTTTCAGGCGGATGTTCACGAAGTTATAAGGCGGCCAGGGGCCGGTATATTTGAAGTTCAGTCGGTCGCCGAACTTCTGCGCCACGCGATTCACGGCGGCGTCAAAATCGTTTTCCCGCGCCTTCTGGATCAAAAACGCGGCATTCATGATCATCTTGTCGCCAATGGGCTTGTTGTCGCGCGAAGCCACGCAGACCGCGCGCAGGCCGTCATAGATCTCTCTGACGTAGTTGGCTGCCAGTTCGGCCAGCGCCTTATCGATCATGCGGCCAAGCTGCATGCGGGCGAAGTAGGTTGACTGCAGGTGCTTGCGGGTCAGCTCCTGGTGGAAACGGTGGATCTCCTCATGCTCGCGCTGCAGCTCTTCAATGATGCGGTCGCGGTCCCAGGTGACTTTCAGGCCGAACTCCAGCTTGCCCGTCATCTGCTTGAGCACGTCCTTCAAGGATGCGTAGATGCTCTTGAGCACTTCGCGAATGTCGTCGTCCGTGCGGAAGACCGTGCCGAAGCTCATGGGGATGATGGTGTAGTTCTTCATCACCGATTCAATCACGTGTTCATGGGCCAGGGCGTTATCGCGCGTAGGATCAAAAATGAAGACCGGGGTACGGCTGACGACAGCGGCGATATCACCGTAATGCACCGTATAAACTTCTTCACTCACTCCGCCGATGCTGCTGCGGCTGAAGGTCACCGGCGATCTTGATTCAATCACGCCATAGACGTAGCGCCCTTCCTGTTGCTGGGCGCGAGCGGCAATTTCTACCTTTGGAGCTGGCGAAGGCGGCACCGGCGTCAGAGTAGCCGTCGCCGGCTCTACTTTGGTCAGTGTCTTGCGTACGGCAGTGGCCTTCTTGCCCGCCTTTCTGCTAGGACTCATTTTTTCTCCTCAACATGTTGGAGGTTGTTGCCAGAAACTCGTCAATCTCAATGGGTTTGAACATGATCCCGATGCCCTGGCTGGAAGCTTCGTCCGCAGTATCCTTGGTAGCATACCCGGTCAGCAGCGCCGCCGGCATTTCCGGATCGCACTCCCTCGCCGCGGAGATCACTTCAAACCCTGTATGCTGCTCTTCCAGAGAGTAATCGCACAAGACCACGTCGAACGGCTGCTTCCTGATGGCCGCGATCGCCTCGACTGAAGTGCCGCAGGCCACAACGTCATACCCTTGCTGCTCCAGGATGAGCCGGTAGGTGAGCAGCACGGCGGCCTCATCGTCGACCACCAGCACCCGGTATTTGCCGTCCGCTTTCACAATTTTACGACTGGCAAATCGATCTTGAAAACTGTCCCCGTTCCGACCTTGCTTTTCACTGAGAGTTTGCCCGCGTGGTTCTGCAGGATCCCTTTCACGATCCACAGCCCCAGGCCGGTGCCGCGCTCTCCCTTCGTCGTGACAAAGGGCTCAAAGATCGTACGAATCATCTCTGGCGGAATTCCGCTGCCAGTATCAGCAATCAAAATGCGCACCCATCCGTGCAGGTCGTCGGAACCGGGAATGTGCCGCGTGTGAATCCGCAAGCGCCCGCCGTTCGGCATGGCATCCTTCGCATTGATGACAAGGTTAGACAATACCTGGCGAATCTGATCAGCGGCGATCACGGCGTCGGGCAGCGGCTCCAGCTCGGTCTGCACTTCTATATTGGTGCGCTGGAGTTGCCGGTTCAATAGCAGCAATGTATCTTCGACGATGGTATTTACGTTCACCGGCTTAACCTGCTCGGTGTTGCGATACAGACCCAGCATCTGCCGCACAATGCGCGCCACCCGCTCCGTCTCAGACTTCAGGATGTTGTACACCGGCATGGCATTTTCCGGCACAGCGCCGGCCAGCAGATAAATCGCGTTCTTGATGGCTTCCATGGGGTTGTTGACCTCATGGGCAATCGTGGCGGCAAGGCGCCCGGTCGCGGCAAATTTCTCAATCTCAAGAATCCGCCGTTCGACCTTAAGCTGTTCCACGCGCCGCAGCGCCGTAAGATCGCGGAGTACGGTTACGGTGTAAGCCACCTGGCCTTTTTCATCAAAAATCTTTCCTGAACGCGCGTCGTACTCGATCTCGGTTTTAAGACTGGGATTAAAGATCCGTAGGGGAGCGTTCTCCCGCTCGGCAAAAGAATAGGTAAAGCTGTCAATATACGCGCCGAAAATTGTCTGGTTCTTGAATTGGACGGCGTCAGGCGACGCTTCACTGTTGCTGCCAAAAAGCTCCTGCGCCAGCGCATCCGTCAGCACGATCTTGGCCCGGCTGTCACACACCACAATCGGATCGCCCACGTTTTCAATAATCAGGTTCAGGCGATCGCGGTCCTGGCGAACCACTTCCTCGGCATCGCTCAGCTTTTCATAGTTGAGGCGCAGCTCCTGGTCCGCGCGACGGAGATCGGTTACGTCACGCATTACCGTCACGGTACCCAACTGGATGCCGTCGGGCCCATAAGTGGGAGCAGAGACGGCTTCAAACAACATCTCTTCGCCTTCAATTGCGTCCACGAGCGTAAGGTCGCGATGAGAATCGCTGCCGGAGACCAGCATGGAGGATAGCGCGGCCGAAAACAGCAGATTGTTGAACTCCACGGCGCGCACCAGGCCTTCCGTCATCTCGTCAGGCACTTTGAAAAAGCGTTCCGCGGCTTTGTTCTGCATGATGACCCGGTGCTGCGTATCGGTAAGAATCACCGGATCCGCCATGCTCTGCATCACCGTGCCCATCTGCGCGATGGTAATTTCCATATCGCGCATGCGATTGTAATAGTGCTCTACCTTGAAAAGCCGTGAGAGATAACGGTTGGCCAAGTCGATCAGTTCGCCGACTTCGGCAACGTTCTGTCCGGTATAACCTTTGGGCAATTCCACCACCACGGCGGCAGCGTAAGCGCGCATCTCGCACGTGGAGCACACCTGATCTTCCAGGCGGATTTTCTTTTGCCGGTGAAAATTCTGCACCGCCAGACAACTACCGGTGCGAATCCGGTCTGCTTCCCAGCAAAGATTGCGGTTGGAATAAAGAATAGGGTGGATATATAGCGGACGATTGTGAAGGGCGGTTTTTTCCAGCACTTGGGGTCGAAGCGTATGCATTACCCCTATCAACGGATGGTCTGACATCCAAAGCGCGGTGGAAAAACGGTCCATCTGCTGGCGCGGCCACTTGAGCGCCGCCGCCGGGGTTACTTCTCCGGAATCAAAATTTACGTCGACAACCAGGGCGCGCGGATTGCCCAGAGCAATGATCTCCTCCAGCAGCAGAGGAAATATCTCCTCGGAACGCTCTGCCTGCAACAGGCGCAGCACCGCCGGACGGCGCGGCTGAGCCGCCCGCCGCCCGTTTACCCGCTCCGGCTGTAACCGGATTTCGGCTGTAGCCATGCGTGATTCCAAAACAAACCCTTAGCGTCGCCGGCGGGGCGTGCGTGGCCTGACTTCAACCAGCTCTCCCTCTTCACCCTCAACGCCGCCTTCACCCAGGGTTGGTCTGGAAACCAGCCCGGTAAGACCTACAGCGTCAGCATACTTGAGATAAGTGTCAATAGACGCAACTACGACGCGGGCTTCAACCGTGATCAGATCAATACCGACCAGTGAGATTCTGACCCATGCATCGATGACGATTCCTTTGTCAAGTACCCGATCCAGAACATCAATCAGACTTGAACCGCCGGATACACGTTCTACGGCCATTTGCTTGGCCTCCTTCTTGAGATCAGCCTTGCTTCGCCCGTCGAGGACGGGTGACTTGCTTGCTTCGGACCGGCATACGTGCCGCCGGTGGCGCGCCCGGTAACTGGGTTCTTCGAACCACAGGTTCCGGTGCCGAAGCCGTTAAATTGGGATCGAATTTCCACCAGTTCAAACCAATTTGCTCCGCTTTATCGACGCTGCACACGAGCAGACGAATTCGGATCGTGAGCAACTCGACGTTCGCCAATGACACCCGAATATCGCCGGCGATGACGAGCCCTTTATCGAGCACTCTGTCGAGAATATCCAGAAGATTGGCTGTTCCGGAAACAGTTGGAACTCTTTGCATAATATCTCAGGAAAATACAGAAGAGATCGTCTAGGAACGGTAGACACCCGCGCGATCCATGTCCCGCAATCCTAACCAGCCCCCGGTACAACTGTCAACATCACCGCATTGTACGTCTTGTACTGTAGCGCACCGGCTTCGTACGGTCCGGAAGGGGGAGACCGGCGCGGCTACATATGATGCAAGCTCCTGCTTCCGGGTTGGCCTTTCTAAAAATCTCTTATCACGACATTCAAACCGCTCCCCGCTTGCGCAGCCTCACTTATCCAGCAGGTTTCCCAGGGGGCCCAGCTCCAGGTTCAGGTCCTCCGGCTTCAGCCCGAAGGCTGCAGCCAGTTCGTAGACCTTCGCTTCCAGCTTCATCAATGCCTGCCCCATCTCTTCGATCTTCCCCTCCCCTAAGCTCCCCCCTTCCATTCTGCGGATAGCCTGGCGCTCCAACAAGCGGCGCAGCAGTTCCACCAGGCTCAGCACCAGACGCGCCAGCCCTTGCTCGATGTTCTCCGACGAGCAGTCAATGCGCTCAATGGACCCCTCGCCCACGGCTTTGAGCTCGCGGTTAACCTCAGCGACAGCAGCAGCAATCTCTTGCGGAGTAATTTTGCGTATCTCGTTCAAAAGCGCACCTTTGCGTTGTTTGGAAGCCTGCCAGCATTCAAATGCCGGCTCGGGCTGCCTTTCGCCCTGCGTCCCGCGCATTTTATTTCGTGGTGGCGCTTTGCGGCGTCCGCAACCGTTCGCTTAAGAATTCAGCCGCCGGCCATGCGCCACTCACTCGGCGTGACAAGACCTCCGGTATCGCCACCTGCTCGATAGTCGAGCGAAATTCCTTCTCTGTGCCGCGATCCACCAAAACGAAAATGCGAACCCCGTTCTTCCCTTCGCGTACGCGAGTCTCGCGGGCCAAGCCGCCCAGGGCTTCTTTCACGGCCGCCACGTGCTGTTCCTGCGCCTGCAGCGTTGCCGCCTTCCCTCGCAGATAAGCAGCGCCGGAGGTGTCGTCTGTCTGTACGCGCGCAGGCGCCGGATACACGACGCATTCCATTTGTACGTATTCTTTCAGCCGCTCGAGATCTGCCAGAAATGCCTCAGCGCGTTCGTCCGCAAATGTAGCGAGCGCCCGTTCGTCTTCAAATACAGACAAGAGACGGAAAGGAACCACCGCCGCCTGCCTGAAGACGTGCGAAACCACTTCATGAAATTCCAATGCGTTCTTCTGCAACCGCTCCGGAGCAAAGGGCCATGGCACTTCTGACCACAAGAGCCGTAGCTCGCCCAAAGCCATCGTCCGTACTTCCGCGGCCGTCACGCCCTGCGCCGGCAGCGAAAGCTCCGCATTATTCCTAAAGGCGCAATAAGCCAGGACGCGCCTCATTTCAGCCTCCGCTTCTCCTCCGCCGCGTTCAGATTGCGCAGCGCCGTCTCCACTGAGGTCAGAATCACGTTCAGCCCCACATAGACCAAGTCCACCCCCGCCAGCGAAATCACCAGGGATCCATGGATGACGACTCCGGCATTCAGAACATGGTCCAGTATTTCCAGCAGAGAAACTTCTTCTTCTCCGGCTTCGTTGAGCGTGATTGGTTCGAAATCAGTCGGCATCGGCAACAAATGAATAGGGCGGCCACGGGCCATTTAGTTCGATGCGGCGCACGCCGCTCCACCGTTCCACAAATCCGCTCAAAACTTTGTCCCACTCCTTCTGCCGGCTGCGGGGAACCAGAAATGTCGCCTGCCATAGCAAACTCGGCTGTGCTCCACTCACCTTGCCGCTGGGCGCTGATTCGCTGGCCACCTTCCCCAGCGCATCAACAAAGTTCTGTAATTCAGGATCGCTTCGCTCCGGCCGCTGCCGGACCTCCGCTGCTTTCTGCCGCAGATATTCTTTGCCCGACCTCGCCGTGCTCGGCGTTGGCCTGCCGGCCTGCTTTTCAGCAAAGACCTTTACTCCCCACTCATCGGAATCGGCGACCCGATTGAAAACCTTTGCCAGCCCCTTACTCCTTTCCGTCACGTTGGCCCGCAGCGCCGCTTCACCTGAGAAAACGGTGCCGAAGCGGGCAGGAACAATGGCCATACGCGCTGCTACTTCTCCCACCACCTGCTGGTGACGAACACTGTGAAGCGCCAGCCACTCAAGGTTTTCCATATTGCGCTCCAAAGCCTCGGTAAAGCTCGCCTGGTCCACATTAGAGACCCAGCAGAGGAAATCCCCGCAGACCAGCGGTTTCACAGGGTTTACGCCATCTATCCCGGGACTGCTGGCTCCCGGCGGCGTCTTCCCCATGCCGCGGGAGACGCCATACAGGTACAGCGCGTTCTCTGTCGCTAGTTTGCGGTTTCGATTTGCCATATCTTGCCGGTAAGTTTCTTGAGCGCCGCCGCGCCTGCAATCTCCCCGGGAAACTCGTGCACCACATAGGTACGATGCATCCCATACTTTCGCGGGACTGATTGCAGTGTTGACAGCTGCCACTCCCGCGCGCGCGAACATCGCTTGCAACGGCCCTTCTCACCTTGCAGCACGCGGTTTACAAACAGCGCGTTTACCCCGATGCCCAGTTCTTTCATAGCTTCCAGTAATCGCTCCGTCTGCCGGTCGGGAACGGGTTCGGGCAGCATCACTACCCAGGCGCAGCTCTGTTTTGGATCGCGCATGATCTCCAGCAGGCTGCGCACTCGCTGGCCCAGCGCCGCCAGTTCCACCGCTACGTCCTGCGCGACGCTAAGTGTACGGTGCGCCGCAAGGCTTTTCAACAGCAGCCGCGACCACTTGAGCATGCGTTCCGGCATGCGCAACAACTCCAGCGCATGCCCCGTCGGCGCCATGTCGATCAGCACCATGGTTCCCCGGCTCGAGCGGCCTTTGCGCGATGGGGCGGAAGCCTCCAACAGATCAAGAATGCGAAAGATCGCGAACAACTCATCTACGCCCGGCGGCACCACATCCATCAGTGCCGCGAATGTCTGCTTTTCAAACGTCAGATCAACGTGCAGCCCGCCTGACTCCATGCTGGTGGCGGCATTCAGCTTCTCCCGCATGCGTCCGGCCCAGCGGCGGAACTCGGTCAGCGAATCCATCTCCATCGCCCCCAACCCAGGATCGCCAAGAACGGAAACGGGATGATTGCCGATTTCTTTCCTAAAGATATCGTCGAGTGACGGCGCCGGGTCGGTGGAACAAACGGTCACTTGAATCTCTTTGTGCAAAGCGCGAGTGCGGAAGGCCAGTGCGGCGGTAGTTGTCGTCTTACCCACACCGCCTTTGCCAACGGTAAATCCGAGGCGCGTGTCTGCAGCGGGCCAGGGCCGCTTTGTGAACCTCACTTTGGGTGCAGTCTTCCTCGGCGCCTGGGCTTCAAGTTTGGCTTTGCGTCCGGAGAAGACAGTCTCGCCAAATTTCGCCAGCAGTGCATGACCCAGCAGCGGATTTCCAGGATCAGGCCCTGCAAGGATCGACACTTGTGGAAATCGACGCTTGAGAAATGCTTCCGCTTTCTTGCTGAGTCGTGCCCGCTGTGTGCACTGCTCACATTCGCCGGCCTTGGTCACGACCCGGTTCAATACGATCGCTCCCAGGCGCATCTCCGGCATCGATTCGCGCAACGATTTCAGCGAACGCGCTGCTTCATTCAGGGAAAATGTCTCCGGGGTTGTAACCAGAAGAATCTCCGCGTTGCCCGCGCTGAAGGCGTCCTTCATCTTGCTGACCGTCGACTGCCAGCGCTGAACAAAGCCGTTTGCCGGCGCCATCACCCGTCCACCGAAGCGTTGCGCCAGCAAAGCATCGCGGCTGGAAGCCACCTCAAGAAAATCCAGGAAGCGCAGAAAATGCCCGGGCAATTCAAACAAGCGCAGCGTATGTCCGAAGGGAGCCGTATCCACCACGATATGGTCGTCTTTGCCGTCTTCCAGCAGTTGCCTGATCGCCAGCAATCCAGCCACCTCGGCCATGCCGGGCAAAGTGGTATCGAGCAGCGGAGCAATTTCTTCCTGGCTGAAAAAAGTACCGCTCTCGACAATGCTCAGGATCTCCTCGCGATTTTCAAAGAGGAACTTTTCAAATTCCCGCCGGCTGTCAACCTGCCACAGCGACGGCCTTCCTTTGGCGCCGCTCACCCGCTGCCGGCCCGGCTTCCTTTTCATCTCCAGCATGTCGGTCAACGAGTGCGCAGGGTCAGTAGACATGAGCAGCGTCGACTGTCGCGGATGGCGTGCCGCCCAATGCAGCGCAAGCGCGCACGAAACCGTCGTCTTTCCAACGCCGCCTTTTCCGACCACGAAGGTCAACCTGGCCACAAGGAGATTGTAGATAAATTGTTGGAAATCGACGAAATGGAGGGCGATTGTGGGAATTCCCGAAGCGTCAGCGCCCCAAACAAAACTCCGCCACCAGCGGCAGATGGTCGGAAGCCACCAGCGCCATGCGACTGCGATGCAGGATGAACTCTTCCAGCGCCAACTCGCGATCAAAGTACATGTGATCCAGATGCATGATGGGCAGCACTCCGGGATAGGTCCGCTTGCGATTGAGATGCAGCTGGATATCCACGCTTTCAAATGTGTGTTGCAGCATGCGCGAAACCAGCCCTTGCGTCCATTCGTTAAAATCGCCGATTACCAGCCGGGCGTGCTTCAGATGCGGCGATAGCAGCACGTCGCGGCTCAGCAGCAATCCTGCCTGTTTTCGTCTTTCAATATAGCCAGTGCCCAGATGCACGTTGAAGATATGCACGATCTTGCCCGGAGCAATCTCGATATCGCAGCGGATACAGCCGCGCGGCTCCCGCCGCGAAGCTGTTAGATCGTAAACTCGTACTTCCTTCACCGGATAACGACTGAGCACCACATTGCCATAGGCCGCGCCGCGCAGCTTCCGCGTCTCACCGATGCGGAACTGGTAGCCCACCGCGTCCGCCAGGTATTGCGCCTGGTTCTGCTCCTTGCGCCCGCCGCTCAGGCTTACCACTTCCTGCAGCGCGATTACATCTGCGTCCAGTTCGCGCAGCACCTCCGCCACCCGCGTCGGACGTATCCTGCCATCCATTCCTCGGCATTTATGTGTGTTGTAAGTCGCTACGCGAAACCGGAGATGCTCCTTCGTTGGACCCATTGTTTGCAGAATAATCCCATCGCACGATTGCGGCAACGCCAGCGAACTACATTTAAAATAGAGTTGTGCCTTCCAGCGTCCAATCTTCCAGGAATCGATCCGCAAAATCCCGTTCCGTAAAAATTCGGCCTGGGAAATCTGCTGCACCAAAACCTGCCCAACGGAAGAACGCCGGCTTGTCGCTTCTTCGTGCTCCTGTGCTCGTGCCGATTCCCTGGCTGGCGCATGCATTCAGCGTCCGTCCTGGCGGCGAAAGCACAGCCTACGGTGGCCAATCCCTCAACCTGGGTTTCACCAAAGAGGACCGGCGTGAACTCGTGGAAAGCAATCGCAGACTCTTTCTTTCAGCCGCAGGTGCGGCAACCAGAGGTAAGCCGTGGCCACTGGTTACGGTTCGCCAGGTCCACTCCGATGTGATTCACGTGGTGCGCTCGCCGCAGCCTGTGCCGCTCGTCGGTGATGGCTTGGTCACAAATGTTCCCGGCATCGCTCTTGGCATCCTGGTCGCCGACTGCTTCCCGGTGTTGCTCGTCGATGGCGAGAACCGGGCGGTGGGCGCCTTTCACTGCGGCTGGCGGCCCACGGTAAAGCGCATGGTGGAAAAAGGCCTTGGCATCATGCGTTATGAGTTCGGGACACGGCCACAAAACGTCTACGCCGCGATTGGCGCGGGCATCCAGAGTTGCTGTTATGAAGTTGGTGAAGAGTTAAAAGAAAAGTTCGAATCCCAATTTGCCTACGCTGCAGACCTTTTTCATACGGTGCAGGAATCCGACCCGGTGCGCGAGAAATACCCCCTGCTCTTCATGAACCAGCGCGCTCCCGGCCACGGCGATGCTTGCATCAAACTGCATCTCGATTTGCGCGAAGCCAATCGCCGCCAGTTGCTGTCGCTTGGAGTGCCGGAGAAAAATATTTCTGCACTTCCGCATTGCACTTCCTGCGATCGGAAAAAGTTCTTCTCCCATCGTGCAGAGAAGGGCGTAACCGGACGGATGATGGCAGTAATCGGCTTGAAACGTTGAAGTACTCTCACCCGGGCACAAATAAAAGAAGGAGTGTCTGTCCTTGGCTTACCGCATCGCGAGCCCGAAGGCTGTTTAGCCCTGATGTCCTTCTGAAGCTGATGCCGCCGGCGCAGATCCTTGCCCGTGGTTGATTACGTCTTTGAGCTCTTTGCTGGGCTTGAAGTAGGGAATCTTCTTGGCCGGCACGTCGACGCGGGCGCCGGTCTTGGGATTGCGACCCACGCGAGGCTTGCGCTGCCGCGTGCGGAAGCTGCCAAAGCCGCGGATCTCAATCTTGTCGCCCGACCGCAATGAACGAACCACGCTGTCAAAAATCGTTTCCACGATGATCTCGCTATCCTTGCGGGTCAGCTCCGCCAGACGCGAAACCTCTTCAATCAAATCGGCTTTGGTCATGGCCTTATTCCACCCGAAATGGGCGCAAACGTCAAGAACCGTTTTAGTTACAGAGAGATAGAGGCTGGGACGATGACTGGCAGTGCCCTTGACAGGACGCGGATTTCTACCGGCGTCTTGCATGCGAAATCTCCGTCCGCATAAACCTCCAGTTCTCGCCCCGCTTCAACTCTCACCGCCTGCGATTGAAAATATTCCACCCCTTGCAGCCGCAGATGCCCGCCAAAAAAGACCGCCGGCATCCAGCAGAGCAGCTTCAGCTTGTTCATGCGGCTGACCAGACATACATCCAGCAGGCCGTCATCCATGGCAGCTTGAGGCGTAATCATCATGCCTCCGCCATAACGGCGTGCGTTGCCGACAGCAAGAAAGAACGACGAGCCCCGGATTTTTCTTTCCTCCGCCGTCACATCCAGCTCCACCGCTTTGAAAGTCACCAGCGATTGCAGAGCCGCGAGCAGATACCCGCCGCGCCCTTTTATCCATGCCGGCATGCAATTGGCTCGCGCATTGGCAGCGGCATCCATTCCGATTGCGACAGCGTTACAGAAAAATAGCTCCTCTTCACTTCCTTGCGCGAGAGGTTTGATTACACCGAGATCAATCTGGTGTACGTTCTTGCCTGCTGCGCAGAACTGCTTCCACGCCTGCAAAGCATGCATCACGCTGGAGATCCCGAGCGCTTTGGCGAAGTCATTGCCGCTGCCAAGCGGAACAACCAGGGTGGGAATGTGCCGTCGAGAGAGCTGGCGAAGGTAACGACGGATTGTGCCGTCGCCACCGAAAATCAGTGCCGCGGAACAATTTGCGGCATCTTCAAGGTTGTTTTTGATTTGCAGCTCGATCCCGGCAGTTCTGAACTGTTCCACAATTTCGGCAGACTGGTCGGGGTGGAGCACTACGGCTGCAATCATTTGGAAGTGTGGACCGCAGCCGCCCCCGGCTGCGCTGATTCTCGCCATGCCCAACGATAGTCATCAGGTCCCTTTGCAATTCCCGCAGCAATGGGATTTTGCACAATGTAGAGGACTCTGTATTCAAAATCCTGGTCGGAGCGAGGAATACGATCAAAGGATTCCGGCTCCCAGAGCGTTCCCTTTTTGCCGAGCAATCTGTTCACGCTATGACTGGACGCCCCTTTGATACCCTGCATGACTTCGGCAAGAGAATAATGCTCGCCTTCTTTGTTTTCCAGTGGAGTAAACAGCAGGTGAACATGAGTCGGCATTACAACAAATGCATGCATGCGAACTTTCCGGCCATTCTCAAATAAACAGTGATTGAAGACCAAAGTTCTGGCTTTTTCCGGAAGGACGAAATCTCTACGTGTGCTGAAGCTAACAAAATACGAAGCGCCGTCCCTCTCAATGTGAGGAAGGTTTCTTCGATAGAACGTGCTCATAACCAAGAGAAATACACACGGAGACCTGTGGAACACAGCCACCCCCGGTTGCGCTGAAAACTCTTTGGAAAACGCAGGCGAGGGCGCCTGCGCTCCACAATCATTTTGTTATCTGTACTTTTCGCCAATGCCTCCCGACATTCAGCGCGAATTCTTTGCTTGGAACTGGTGTGGCAATTTGGTTCACGACTACTACAGTGCCATCGATGCGAACCGCACGTTCCTTGAGCTTTCGGGCGGCTTCGGAATTCGAACTGCTTAGGTTGACAGCCGAAATGATCTTATCGAGCCGAAGCAATGGAACAAAGCTTCCGGGCGTTACTTCAGCGGAATCAAACAACGGATAGTAAGGTAGTGTTGGCCCGGCAAGAGCCTCTGTGTCCTTTACATAAACCTGAGAAAAATGCACTTTTGTTGTCTCCACATCTTCCGGTATCTCATCCTTCTGAAACTGTTTCGCCCAGTTCTCATCCGCCTGTTTCGCTGCCTGCTCTCCGTGAAAGTCCTGGACAATTCTTCGCGCCAGCGCCTTCTTCAGCTCCATCGGATGTTGCCGGCCTCCAGACGCATCGGCCTTCATCTGCTCGATCTCAGCCGATTTCACGTCGGTCAGCAGCTCGTAGTATCTCCACATCAGGTCGTCGGAAATCGACATTACCTTGCCGTAGATCTCGTGCGACGGCTCATTGATGCCGATGTAGTTCCCGTACGACTTCGACATCTTCATCACGCCGTCGGTACCTTCCAGGATCGGCGTCATCAGGATAATCTGCGACGGCTGCCCGTAATCTCTTTGCAGCGCGCGCCCCATCCCCAGGTTGAATTTCTGATCGGTGCCGCCCAACTCCACGTCCGCTTCCAGCGCAACCGAGTCATACCCCTGGCAGATGGAGTACAGCAGTTCATGCATGGCAATGGGTTTCTCTTCCTGAAAACGCTTGTGAAACTCCTCGCGTTCCAGCATCTGCGACACTGTGAATTTCGCAGCCAGACGCACGAAGTCTTCCGCCGTCATCTTGGAAAACCAGCGCGAGTTGAAGTCCACCACCGTTTTCCTGGAATCCAGGATCTTGAACACCTGCACCTTGTATGTCTCCGCATTGCGGTCGACATCCTCGCGCGTGAGCGGCGGCCGCGTTGCCGTACGCCCGGAGGGATCGCCGATCATTCCGGTGAAATCGCCGATCAAAAAGATCACCGTGTGCCCCAGGTCCTGGAAGTGTTTCAGCTTGCGGATCAGCACGGTATGCCCGACGTGCAGGTCCGGTGCCGTGGGATCGAAGCCGGCCTTCACGCGTAGCGGTTTGCCGGTCTTGAACGAATTCTCCAGGCGTTCGCGCAGTTCACGCTCATGGATGATCTCCGCCGCGCCCTTCTTGATGTAAGCCAGTTGTTCGTCAACAGGAGGAAAGTTTGCCATTTTTGTGAAATCCCGAGCGAAGCGAGGGAACCCTGCAATCGAATTTGGTAATTGGGTAAATTGAAAAGCACACTTGGCTAGTGCTGAACCGCACAGGTCATTAAATTATTAATTTACCAAATTACTCAGTTGTCAAATTATAACGATCCCTCGCTCCGCTCGGGATTACAGAATCACCTTCCGCTCGACCCGAACCCGCCTGCTTTACGGCTGGACTCGTTCAGCTCATCGACCACACGCACCTCGCCCGTCAGCACGGGATAGGGAATAAGGTTGGCAATCTTGTCTCCCACGCGGATCGTAGCCGGCTGATCGCCCAGGTTTTCCATCAGAACCTTGATTTCACCGCGATATCCGGCATCGATCACGCCGCCGGTCAGCATCAGCCGCCGGGCCGCCATGGATGACTTATCGCGCAGCAGGGCTCCCATGCGCTCGCCGGCGCCGGATGTGCACTCAATAGCAAGTCCGGTCGGCACAATGGCGTGGCCTCGCGACTCCAGCGTTATCGTTTCCGAGGCGTATATGTCGTAGCCCAGGTCTTCCCCGGGATGCGCGACCGTGGGCGCCTTGGCAGACATACTCAGCAGCTTGACCCTCAGCATTTATCTGGCCTCCGTACGCGCCGGTCTCTGTACAACTTTCCGCTCCTGCACTTCCACCTCGCCTGAAAGCACCAGAGCTATCGCTTCAGAATAGGCAATATGCTCCTGCTCGAGAATTCGGGCGGAGAGCGTGTGCACATCGTCCCCGTCCAGCACCGGCACCGTTTTCTGCAAAATAATCGGGCCGTGGTCCAGGTGCTCGTCGACAAAATGCACGGTGCAGCCGCTTAGTTTCACACCATAGTCCAACGCCTGCCTCTGCGCGTCCATCCCGGGAAACGCCGGCAACAGTGAAGGATGAATATTCACGATGCGATTGGGAAAAGCGCGTACAAAATCAGCCGAGAGCAAACGCATATATCCGGCCAGGCAAACCAGATCGACCTGAGCCTGTTGCAGGGCGCTCACCACTTCGGCGTCGTGCTCCTCGCGAACCCGGCCCTTGGAGGAAATCAGCACTGCATTGAATCCACGCCGCCTGGCCGATTCCAGCCCAGGAGCATCGGCGCGGTTGGAAATCACGATCGCAATCTCGGCCTGCAATTTGCCCACCGCAATGGAATCAGCAATGGCTTCAAAATTCGAGCCGCGGCCGGAAAGTAAAATACCAAGTTTCTTCAACGGAGTTCTTTTCCTCGCGATCGTTTCTCGTGCTCGTTCCGATCTACTTCGTCAGCTCTTTTCCCACCGAATCCAGCACGCCATTAATGAATTGAACCGACTCCGGCGCAGAAAACTTGCGCGCGATCTCCAGCGCCTCATTGATCACCACCGGACGCGGCGTCTCATGGTGGCCCAGAAACTCCGCCACGCCGGCGCGCAGAACGTTGCGATCGACGGCGGCCATGCGATCGATCCGCCAGTGCTGCGCGTGCTTCTGGATCAACTCGTCGATCCGGGCTTGCTGCTCGACTGCGACACGAAAAAGGTTGTCGGCGAAAGCGCGTGTCTCTTCGTCCACTTCACCGCGCTCCGCCCAGAAGGTCTTGCGCACCTGATCCGGCGGTTGCTTCCCCATGTCCCACTGAAAAAGCATTTGCAGACAAAGCTCGCGTGATTTGCGCCGTGTGCCCATCAGCGCTTCCTGTTCTTTTTCGCCCGCGCAGCTCTCTTCTTCGCGCGGCCGCCGGTCTTGCGTTGCAGGCTCACCATCTCCACGGCAGAAATCGCCGCCTCAAATCCCTTGTTGCCGGCCTTCAGCCCTGCGCGATCCAGCGCCTGCTCCAGGTTTTCACAGGTCAGCACGCCATAGGTGTGCGGCACACCCGTTTCCTGCGCCGACTGTCCAATGCCGCGCGTGACCTCAGTCGAAATGTGCTCGTAATGCGTTGTCTCGCCTCGAATCAGGCAGCCCAGCGTGATGATCGCATCATACTTCCCGGTCTCGGCCAGCGTGCGCGCCTGCGACGGAATCTCAAATGCTCCCGGCACCCGAGACACCGCAATATCTTCTTCACGGCAGCCGCTGCGGCGCAGCGCATCCAGCGCCCCCTGCAAGAGACGTTCCGTGATGAACGAATTCCAGCGGCTCACCACCACGGCAAAGCGTCTGCCTCGCGCATCAAGATCACCTTCAGCCGCGTCTTGGTGGGGACGGTTCTTCTGCCAGAAGAGAATCTTTACGCCCTTGCCCGGTTCAGCCACTAAAAAACGCGAATTCCAGTTTGTGTGCTGGACGTCGGTTTTGATCCTGATCTTCTCCTGGGTCAGAACCTGGCGCACCGAATCAAGGTCCGTCACTTCAATCCAGATATCGGCGTGGATCGTCTCCAGCCCTTCCACAATCTCAATCTGGCCCAGCGGAACCTTGAACGGCATTCCCTGGCCGCGCGCGGTCTTCCACGGAGTGCCACGCTCGAAACCAAGCGCGTCAAACAGCTTGCTCAGCGCCTTGAATTCCCTGGCGCCGGCAGCATGCCGGATTGTGGTAATGCCTTTGATCACAATCTCACTCTATCGGTCCAGAAGACTCGGGCGGCGGAGAGTATTCCCGCAAAAGCTCCTTCGCCACTTCCAGATCCTGTTCCGCTACCTGCAGCCGTACTCCGCCAATCACGTCCGCGGCCAGCGGATGCACACGGTGCATCTGCTCATCGCACAGAAAACAGTCTACGCCACAGGATTCCAGCAGCCCCATAGAGATATCGGCTTCGTGGATATTGTAAAAGGTGGCAACGGTGGCCAGCTTGTTCGGGTCCCAATGCGGATCCATCTATTTACCCTGGAAGTTGGCGGCGCGCTTTTCCAAAAAGGCCGTCGTGCCTTCTTTCTTGTCTTCGGTGGCGCAGCAGATACCGAACAGCGTGGCTTCCAGGAACAATCCCTCCGGCAGCGTCATGTTCATGCCCTGGTTCACTGCTTCCATGCAGTACTCGATCGCCAGCGGCGCCATGCCGATGATTTTCTGCGCGATTTCCTCGGCCCGCGCCATCAGCCGGTCTGCCGGCACAACTTCATTCACCAACCCCATGCGATGGGCTTCCTGCGCGGTAATCATCTCGCCCGTCAACAGGATCTGCATCGCCAGACCAGTGCCGACCAGGCGCGGCAGGCGCTGCGTGCCGCCATAGCCGGGAATGATGCCCAATTTAACCTCAGGCTGCCCGAGCTTGGCATTTTCGCTCGCCAGGCGCATGGTGCAAGCCATGGCGATCTCACATCCGCCGCCCAGCGCAAAGCCGTTCACACAGGCAATCACCGGCTTGCCCAGGTTCTCGATCAGATCAAGCGTTGCCTGGCCTTTGTGGGTGTAAGCCTTGGCCTCCACCGGGTTATTTTTTGCCAGCTCATTGATGTCTGCGCCAGCGACAAAGGCCTTCTGGCCGCTGCCCGTTAAGATCACGACGCGAATCTGCTTGTCGTCTTTCAGGTCGCTGAACACCTGCCACAGCTCCTGCATCGTGGCCATATTCAGCGCGTTCAAGACCTTGGGCCGGTCAATGGTGACGTAGGCAATCGCATTCTTCTTTTCGAGTTTGAGATTTTCGAGCGGCATAAAACCTCTTGCCGCAGATTTGCGCTGCTCGGCGCAGATAGAACGAGTCTTGATCAGCGCACATCGGCGTTTATCCGCGGCTAAAATTTGTTTGGTATCGGATTATTTGGGTCCGCGTAATCGTAAAAGCCCTTCCCGTTCTTTCTGCCATACCATCCTGCCATCACCAGCCGTCGCAGTAGAGCAGGCGACGCGAAACGCCGTTCGCGAAACTCGTCAAACATCACATTGGCGATGTAAAACGTGGTGTCCAGACCCACAAAATCCAGCAGCGTGAACGGCCCCATGGGATACCCGCAACCCAGCTTCATGGCGTTGTCGATATCGGGGATCGAGCCCACACCCTCTTCGTAAGCTCGTATCGCGTCCAGCAGGTATGGCACCAGCAGCCGGTTTACGATGAATCCCGTCTTATCACTGGTGCGGACAGGAACTTTGCCCAGGCTCTCGCCGAATTCATACGCTGCATTGAATGCGGCGTCGCTGGTAGCAATCGTGCGCACAACCTCCACCAGCTTCATGAGTGGTACAGGATTGAAGAAATGGAGACCAACAAATTTGTCGGCGCGTTTGGTGGCTGCGGCAACTTCGGTAATTGAGATAGAAGAAGTATTGCTCGCAAAGATCGCGTCTTTCTTCACGATAACTTCGAGCGCCGCGAACGTCTCCTTCTTTTTTTCTACGTTTTCGATGATGGCTTCGACGATGATGTCGCAATCAGCCAAATCGTTCGGGCTGGTCGTGCCCTTGATTCGCGCGCGCGATTCTTTGGCCTTCTCCGGCGTGATCCCGGATTTCTCAGGCTTTTCCGCAAGCTTGGTCAGCGATTTCTCGATTCCGGCAAAGCCCTTGTCCAGGAATTTCTGCTCCTGCTCCAGCACGGTCACGTCATAGCCGGCCACAGCGCTGACCTGGGCGATGCCGGAGCCCATCAGGCCACAACCCAGAACACCAACTTTTTTGATGGTCATATTTTCCTTTTGCTACTCAACTTGCTCCGCAATCTCGAGCGTAGCGAGAGATCTCTATCGCTGCAACCAACCTTCAGATGGTAACGTTGTGCCTATACAGCGTTGGTAGCTATAGGGATCCCTCACCCGCAAAACCGCGGGTTCGGGACTTCGGAAGTACTACCGCTGCAGATTCTCCACAATCATAGCGATGCCCTGGCCGCCGCCGATGCATGCCGTCGCCAGCCCATACTTCGCCTTGCGCCGGCGCAGCTCATGGAGCAACGTAATCACCAGCCGCGTGCCGGTGGCACCCAGCGGATGACCCAGCGCAATCGCGCCGCCGTTGACGTTCACCTTGCTGCGGTCAAGTCCCAGCTCCTTTTCGACCGCCAGATACTGCCCGGCAAACGCCTCGTTTACTTCGATCAGGTCGATGTCTTCGAGCTTGAGGCCGGACTTTTTCAATGCCAGACGCGAAGCCGGCACCGGCCCACTGCCCATGATCTTTGGGTCAACCCCGGCTATGCCCCAGCTCACGATTCGGCCCATCGGTTTCACCCCGCGCTTTTCCGCCTGACCGAGAGTCATCATCACCACGGCAGCTCCGCCATCGACGATGCCGCTGGCGTTGCCCGCGGTGACTGTTCCGTTCTTGCCAAACGCCGGCTTCAGCTTGGCCAGACCCTCCATCGTGGTTTCAGGCCGAAGATGGTCGTCCTTGTCAAACATCTCACCCGTCGGTTCGCCCTTTTTGTTCTTGAGCGCCACAGGCACGATCTCTTCCGCCAGCCGGCAGGCTTTTTGCGCTGCTCCGGCCTTCTGTTGCGACTGCAATGAGAACTCGTCCATCATCTGGCGCGTGATGCCCTGCTGCTCGGCATAAAGTTCGGCCGTATTCGCCATGTAGAGGCCGCAGTAGGTATCAAGCAGCGCCACCATGAGCGAATCCTCCATCTTGCCTTCGCCCAGACCGAGGCCCCAGCGCAGCCCGCGGATCACGTGGGGAGCCTGCGACATCGATTCCATGCCGCCGGCCAGCACCGTGGTGGCTTCGCCGAGCTGGATCATCTGCGCGGCGTTCACCAGTGACTGCATGCCCGACCCGCAAAGCCGGTTCACCGTCAGCGCCGGCGTTTCGATCGGCAGTCCGGCTTTCAGGCCTACATGGCGGGCGCCATAGAGCGCATCGCCCGATGTCTGCTGCGCGTTGCCGAAAACGGCGTGGTCAAACTCGCTGGCATCAACGCCAGACCGTTTGATCGCTTCGTGGCCGGCCACGGCAGCCAGTTCCATAGCGGTAAAATCGCGCAATTTGCCGCAATAGCGGCCCATCGGCGTGCGGGCGCCGCTTACGATTGCAATGTCAGTCGCTTGTGCCATATGAGAACCTACGCAAAGATAACTTTGATCGAGCAGGGCAAACTCTTAAGTTTACCAGCCGCAGAGTGAAGCCGACAATCGCAGAAACCCTTCCGCAGAGGCTGAGCCGATGAAAAAACGCATGAGCCGTGTCGATTTAGCCGCGCATGCGCGTCGTACGGTTCAGTTACCATAGGGACCCTAAAATCTATCAACACTGCTTCAAGGAGAATGACGATGTCAGCAACGCTGCTCTATCGCTTTGCGGCGATCCTACTGATCCTGTTCGCCGCCGGCCACACAATTGGTTTTTTGAAGTTCAGGCCAAGCAATGCGGATGGCGCCGCCGTTTTTGACTCGATGAACTCCGTCCGCCTCCAGGTTGGCAACGGGAAACTGACATATGGCGATTTCTACCGCGGCTTCGGTCTCTTCTGCACCGTCTATCTGCTCTTCGCGGCTTATCTGGCGTGGCATCTGGGCGGGATGGCGCAAACCAATCCGCACGCGATCGCAACCCTGGCGTGGGTGTTCTTTGCCCTTCAACTGGCAAGCATAGCGCTGAGTTGGATGTACTTCCTGCCGCCGCCGGTCGTCTTTTCAGCGGTCATCGCGCTTTGTACCGGTTGGGCAGCGTGGCTGGTGACTGGCGCCGCGCGCTAAGATTGTTTCCGGACGCGGATTTTTTGCCTGAAGTGTAATTTTCACGGAAATTCTTTGGCGCCGTAACACTTTTAACATTCTGTTAATAATGGTTCGGCGGTCGCACGGCTAATATTGACCGCCATGACCGATGAGAAGTTAACCATTGAAGACGTACACCCTTCCACCAACGGACAACGCATCCTGCGCCTAACCGGGCCGCTCGTGCTGAACTCCTTTTTTGCCTTTCAGACCCTGGTTCGCGAAGACCAATCCTCCTTGCTGGTGCTGGATTTCACCAGTGTTCCCTACATCGACTCTGCCGGGATCGGGGCGCTTGTAGGAGCTTACGTCAACCGCCAGAAAGATGGCCGTCGGCTCATGCTGGTGGGCGTAACGCCGCGAGTGCGCACCGCGTTGCAGGTCACCAAGGTTGAGCAGTTTTTCCAATTCGCCGACACACTGCCGGAGCGGCAGGCCAGCGCCTCATAACGACAAAAGCAATATGCACGTCAACACTCAAGGTGTGAGAGTTTCGAGCCGATAAAAAAGGCTGCCCGCGCGGCAGCCCCCCGTTCCCTCGCTGTTCCGCCTTTTTAGAAGCGGAAGTTGACTCCGCCGCGCACGATGTGCGCCTTCGGATTAACCGAGTGAGTAAAAACGTTTGTGGGGAAGGAGATCGGAGGCGTAAAAGCCGTCAGATTTGCGCTTGGGACAGTTGCCGCACCGAAGTCCGCATACAGGTATTCGCCTTTGAAGGAGAGGTGGTGCGAAAAGCGATACTCTCCACCTCCACCAACGATCCAGCCGGGCCTGGTTTCGTCGATGCTGGCGGTTTCATGCGCCGTAGCAAACGTATCAGTAAGCAGTCCCGTGTACTTTACGTTGGTGAATGCTGCGCCAACCGTTTCATACACAAGAAAGCGCTTGAACGCCCAGCCAATGCGCGGGCGCATGCTGAACATCCAGCTGGTTTTGGCTGTCTGCGTCACGGTAAAAGCGGTAGGTGCACAGCACGGATAGGTTTGGGTGACTGTGGTGCTGCCACTCAGGTTCATGGAGCCAAAATCAGCTTCCAGACCGATTACAAAGTTGTCCCACTGATGGTTGTAGCCGATCACGCCGCTGCCGCCAAAGCCGTTGGGCTTGATCGTCTGGTTGCTTGCGGCGGCAATCGCGGGCGTGCTGCTGGAAGCGAAATACCCGGTCGGGCTGAAGGCGGGACTCGTATCCACGCTGAGCCGGCCGAAGTTGCCGCCAGCATTCGCGCCAACATAAAATCCGCTGAAATCGTTCTGTGCGAAAGCCGCGCCAAACGCAAACAGAACAAACACACATACACAGGTTCCTTTCAAGAATCTGCTCAATTCACACCTCATCTGTCGATCGGAAAATTAGGTTTTAGGGGGGATTGCCCGGATTTTATAGCACATTCCGGGCTAAAACCGTCGTACACCGAAGTAGTGCAACGGATGGGGGAAACGTTACTTCAGGAACATAAAAAAAGGCCGTCCCAAGGGACGGCCTTCATTCATCAGGCAAATTACTTGAAAAAGCTGTCGGCCTGGGCCAGCCGTTTGTTGACTTCGTCCCAATTCACCACGTTCCACCAGGCCTTCAGGTAATCCGGCCGGCGGTTCTGATATTTCAGATAGTAGGCGTGCTCCCAAACGTCATTGCCAAGGACCGGAAATTCGCCATTCGAGATTGGATTGTCCTGGTTGGGGGTGGAAGTGACCTTAAATTCGCCGGACTTTGTCTTCACCAGCCAGGCCCAGCCGCTGCCGAACTGGTTCGCTCCGGCGGCTTCAAATTTCTCTTTGAAGGCGTCAAAGCTGCCGAAGGTTTTGTTGATGGCGTCAGCGATCGCGCCGGTGGGATTGCCGCCCTTCTTCGGTCCCATAATCTGCCAGAACATGGTGTGGTTCACGTGGCCGCCGCCGTTGTTGCGGATGGCTCCACGCACGTCTTCTGGCAGCGCGTTCAGGTTGCGGAGCAGATCTTCCGGGCTCTTGCTGCCCAATTCCGGATGTTTTTCGATTGCACCATTCAATTTTGTGACGTAGGCCGCGTGGTGCTTGTCATGGTGCAGGTGCATGGTTTGCTCGTCGATGTGCGGTTCCAGCGCGTTATACGCGTATGGCAACGCCGGGACTTCATGTGCGGTTGCAGTTTGTGCCATCTCAACCCCTTTCATGGATTAGTACGGGACTAAAACATTTGGATGATCGTGGGCCCGCTGGCGATGCTGGTTCCCGTGTCTCTTAAAATGCTGCGAACGCCAGTTCCAGCAAAGTCTTCTGCTCCATCTCGTGCGCCGTGTGCGAACCGGTAGAGGGGCTCGAAGAAGGTGATCTCTTGACCGACCGGAACGGCGCGCCTCTGGCAAGTCGTTCCAACTGCGGCGCCAGGAAATTAAGAGCGCCCATATTGGCCGGCTCTTCCTGTACCCAGAGGAACTCGCGCGCATTCGTATGCTGCGCGAACGCCGCTTCAAGCTCTGCTTCCGGCAGCGGGAAAAGCTGTTCCAGAAAGATAATAGCGGTCTTCGTGTCGCCGCGGCGTTTCCGTTCGCGGCGTAACTCATGCCCGATCTTGCCCGAACAAACGATGATCCGCTCAGCACTTGTGATCTCGCTATCCTGGATCACGGTCTGGAATTTTCCGCTGGTCAGATCATTCAATGGGCTGGCTGCATCCGGGTGGCGCAACATGCCTTTCGGCGTAAACACGATCAATGGTTTACGCCACGGCCGTAATGCCTGCCGCCGCAAAAGATGGAAATACTGCCCCGCCGTTGAAGGTTGAGCCACCTGAATGTTGTCTTTGGCAGCCAGCTGAAGATAGCGTTCAATGCGACCGCTGGAATGCTCCGGCCCCTGGCCTTCATAGCCGTGAGGCAGCAGCATTACCAACCCGGAGAGCAAGCCCCACTTGTCTTCGCCGGCGACAATAAACTGGTCGATAATGACCTGCGCGCCGTTGGCAAAGTCGCCGAACTGGGCTTCCCACAGCGTGAGGCCGTCAGGGTAATCACGGCTGAAGCCATACTCAAAGCCCAGCACTGCAGCTTCCGACAGAATCGAATTGTAGGCCTCAAACCAGCCCTGCTTCGGCGCCAGATTGCTTAGCGGCACATATTCGTTCTCATTCTCCGTGTCGATCAAAACCGAGTGGCGATGGTTGAAGGTTCCGCGGCGCGCGTCCTGGCCGGAAAGCCGAACCGGCACTCCTTCAACCAGAAGCGAACCGAAGGCCAGCGCCTCAGCCATGCCGTAATCCAGCGGCAGCTTGCCCGTGCCCATCTTCTCGCGCTGCTCCAGCAGCTTCTTCACCTTGGGATGGATGGCAAAACCCTCGGGATATGTCGTCAGCTTTTGCGTGATGCTGCGCAACTTGTCTTCAGCAACAGCGGTCGGCACCTCATACTCCGCCTTGTAGCGACCGCCAAAATACTTATCCCAGTACGCAGGCAGCTTGCGCAGTACCGGAGATTTCTGCATCTGCGCCGCGTGATCGTAGGCTGCATCGACCCTGGTGCGGAATTTCTGCTCCACCTCCGTTGTATCGATCTTGTTTTTCTCCGCATAGATTTCAAACAGAGGACGATGCGCGTTGATCTTCTTGTAAAGCAGCGGTTGCGTGATCGTGGGATCGTCGACCTCGCTATGGCCGTGCCGGCGATAGCCGATCAGATCGATCACCACGTCACTCTGGAACTTGTAGCGATATTCCGTTGCCATCCGCGCCACGCGAAGTACCGCTTCCGGATCTTCGGCGTTGACATGGAAGATGGGAATTGGCTGGCGTTTGGCCAGATCAGAAGAGAAGCGCGAAGTATGCAGCTCGCGTGGATTCGTGGTGAAACCGATCAGGTTATTCACGATCACGTGGATCGCGCCACTGACGCAGTATCCCTTCAGTCCGGAAAAATTCAGCGTCTCCGCCCAGATGCCCTGTCCCGCAAAAGCCGCATCGCCGTGCATGATCACGGGCAAAACCTGTTTAGCGCCATCCGGGCCGGAGTGGATTTGCTTCGCCAGAGTGCGCCCCAAAGCGACAGGATCAACCGCCTCAAGGTGGCTGGGGTTCGAAACCAGGTGCGTGCGAATGGTTTTACCATTGCGCGTGTGGAACTCTCCGGTGGCGCCCTGATGGTATTTCACATCGCCGCCGCCCAGCACCGAGCGCGGATCAACATCTTCAAAACCGGCAAAAACGGAGTCCGGCGGAATACCGACGACCAGGCTCATGACGGTGAGCCGTCCACGATGGCTCATGGCCATCACCGTGGTGGTTGCGCCCAGATCAGCCGCCGTTTCCAGGATCACGTCCAGCAGCGGAATTTGAGCGGTGGCTCCTTCGCCGGAATAACGCTTGGTTCCCAGATAGCGTGTCTGCAAAATTTGCTCAAACAAATCGGCCTGGAGCAGCCGTTCCGCCAGCCAACGGCGATCGACCGGCACCGGCTTGGCATTTTCCATCCGGTCGCGAACCCACTCGCGACGCTCCTGCTGCGGCAGATGCATGAATTCTGCGCCGATGGTACCGCAGTAAATCTGGCGGGCCTGGTCTGCGCCTTCACCTTCGCTCGGCAGGCCGGAATAACCGCCGCCCACCAGTCCGCCAAAGGGGTTGAGGCTGGCGTCCAGATAGCCCCAACGGCGAAAAGCGTCAAAAATCTGTTCTCGCTCCAGGGAGACTTCGCTTGCCAATTGTGCGGTCTTGGTACTCATTTTTGATCGAATCCACGCTGAGAGGACTGCTCTAGCGGTAGGTCCCGAAAGGTCTTCAGTACTTCAGGATATCACTTTGCACGGTAGTTCGTTTTTCTTGTAAGTGGCCTCTTGGGCCGAGCTTGTGCTAGTAGCCCAAACTCTGTTCAGGCTAGAATGCTGTTCGTCGGGCTGACCCCGTCCGGAACTGCCGATGCTCAAAAAGGTGCACATCAGCGTAATTGCAGCCGTTGGAGCGCTTAGCCTTCTAACGCCGGCTCTACGTTCTCAAACCGTCAGTGCAACTCAACAAAAATCGACGTCACAACGTGTGGAAGAGCAGACGAGGACCCCGCAGGTGGTGCTCGACATCGAGTCGCCTATTCATGTCGCAAATCTGTATGCAGCCATACTCAGTACACCCGCGGTCTGCGGACCGAATGGAAGATTATACGCAAACGTCTTTCTGGTGCGGCCAACAGCGCCGGAGGGGGCAACGCTCTCTCAGACAATCATCGGAGTCGACCGAAACGGCAACTCAGACCTGACTATCGCACCTGAACAGATTACGGACGTAAAGGATCCCCACATCATTAGTTTTTTTGTGGCGGAAGATGCCCTGTACTTACTGGTGCGGGGGCCGAAAGACAGCAGCGTTGGACCAAGCGAACCTCACAAAGGCGATCTGGAGAGTTTGTTTCAGAAGTCGGACTCGGAAAGGGAATTCATTGCGCGCTTTGGCCTTGATGGCACTTACAGAGGTGCTATTCACATCGACGTGCCTGTTTCAGGGTTGCAAATTGGAGTCTTTCGTACCGGCCAGTTTGTGATAGCAGGCGTCGATTCATTTAACGAAGCGAGGGTCGTTCTGCTGAAGCCTTCGGGAGTTTTTGATCGGTATATCGAAACAAGAAAACTTGACAATGAAGAATCGTCAGCCCCGAATACCCCCGAATCGTCCCTTGGAAGCCGTCTATTTGTTGCTGGGCTTTCCAGATTAGTACTTGACGGCCCGGATATTTTGCTGATTTCTCCCGAAGCCCCCTCCGTGATCAAAATTCACAATTCAGGCATCGCTGAAGAGATACGGCTGAAGAATGGTGTTTCAGGCATAGATTCTTTCCAGGCGGTGTCGGAAGGCTGGTTAGTCCAATTTCGTGGCAATGGCGCCCAAGAAGGCAAGCCTAAACAGGATATGGCGACCCTTTTATACGCGCGGACTGACGGCCATCCAATTCGAAAGTACACTTTAGAACATGCTGATGACCTGACTCTCGGATGTAAGTACGACCGTGAAATTACATTTCTCAAAAGAGATACTGACGGCAAACTCCTGTTGCTTAAAACGTCTCCTGCCAGCAAGAGAAATGCCGCTCCGACTCCTGCTGCGCAGTAGACCGCGTGACCTAAGCTTTGCAATCGCTTGATTACACAGGATCGACCAATCTTGTATGAGCGCGATTAAGACCGCGCAACTTTTCGGGCGCGGGAGTGTTTACTACTTAATAACTAATCTTTACGTTGCGGCTCGCAAGGGCGGCATCTTAACCAAATAACCAAACCCTTCGTCGCGAAATTTACAAGCAAGAGTCTGAGGATCTCTCAAGGAGGAACCCGCATGCGCGGAGTGCAGTCAATTCTTGTGCCAACTCTCATTCTTGGATCAGTGGCGTTTACCGGATGCGCCGAGCACCGGTACAGCTCCGGTCCTTACTACGGTGGCCCCTATTACGGCAGCGCCTATGATGACTACGCTTACCGCCAGTGGCTGGCGGAGCGGCGTTACGAGTACGTTGAGTACAACCGCCTGAGCCAGGAGCGGCAGAGGGAATACTGGGAATGGAGGCGCTTAAACGACGCGCGATTGCGCAATGATCCGCGCTTCCGCGACCACGATAATGACCGCTTCCACGATAGAGACCACGATCGTGACCATGATCGGGATCACGACAACGGTCGCTTTCGTAACGATCACGACCGCGACGACGGCTGGAACAAAGACCGCCAGGTAACCCGCGACCGCGACGGAGACCACGACCGGCATAAGGCTGACCGGGACCGCCACGATGTACAAAATCGCAAAAACAAGGACCGGGACCACGACCGCGACCACGATCGGGATCACGACCGGCCCTGACCGAGCCGGCCTGGGCTGCTTGTAGGCCAGGAAAACAGGGCGCCATTGAGGGTTGATCATCAGGCGCAAAAATCAAGCGTCCTGCGACGAATCGCAGGACGCCCGGCAGCCCTCCCCCAGAACTGCCTTACCACCGAGAGTGAGTCTAGATCGGCACTGGCCCTTCGTCCACGTCACTTTGGTAACATTCGAAAACGATCCTGCTATCTATTTATGATTCAAGCAGTTAGCGCCTCGCATCCTAATTGATAGAGCTACATCTAATGATTTGCTAGGATAGTGGGTTCTTGGCGGACAGACGTTTTAGGCAGAAACAAATTTAAACCAGAGAAGGTAAAGGCATTCATGGCAAGTCAGGTGATCTTGGAAGTTACAGACGGCAATTTTGACCAGGAAGTTCTCAAGAGCGACCAGCCGGTGATGATCGATTTCTGGGCCGCCTGGTGCGGACCGTGCAAGGCGTTGGCGCCGATCGTTGACGAAGTGGCTGCGGCTTACTCCGGCAAAGTCAAGGTCGCAAAAATGGATGTCGACAGCAGCCCGGTCACGCCCCAGCGTTATGGAGTGCGTGGCATTCCAACCCTACTGATCTTCAAAGGCGGCCAGGTACAGGAGCAGATCGTCGGCTACGTCGCCCGCGAGGTCATTGAAAAAGCGCTGAAGAAGCACCTAAGCTAAGTTTTTCTGAGCAGACAGGCCCGGCTTGAGCCGGGCTTTCTTTTTTGCTGGCGCACAACGGAAACAAACGTACAATTCGTTTGTCTACTTCCGGTTTTTCAAGCCATGCACAGCGCCTTGCCTTCCGCGGATTCTTACCTGTTGTGGTTCCCGGCAATTTTGTTTGTTCTTTATCTGCTTTCCTGGCTGGCGGTGGGGAGAGATTCGCGGGTAAAGAACGTGGTGCCTCAGTATGAACCGCCGCCTGGAGTTTCACCCGGTGTTGCCCGTTACATCATTACCGGAGGCAGTGACGGAACGACGCTCGCCTCTGTCCTGGCCAGCCTGGCGGCGAAAGGCGTCATCGCCATTCAGCCCGTTCAAGGAAGTTACCAGCTGCAACTGCTGAATCCCAAGATCGCTGTTGCACCGGAAGAAGCGGCGCTGGCAAAGACACTATTTAACGCCGAGCTTCCCTGTAACCCCTACGTCGCCAGCGGGACATCCGTTGTCGGCACCGCTACCGTCCAATCGGAAAATCGATCCGACAGGAACACTTTCCTCTTTAGAAGCGGGCCGCGACCCGATACAGCCATTTTTGGCGATGACGTGGCTGAAGCCGGCGTTGGTGTCGCGGTTGCGCGCTCACGAAGCCAGGCTGTAGTTGATCCCGCTGCCGCAGCCGCCATCAAATACCATCTCGACGCCATCCAGGACACATTCAGAAAAAATCTGCAGGGAATCTATTTTCGCCAGAACTTCATTTTTTCCGGGATCGGTACGCTGGCTACTTTTGTGTGGGCTTTGATCATCGCTGCTTCCATTCAGACCGACTCCTCGATGTTTCTTACTTTCTGGCTGCTCATGTTTACCTCCATCTCGGGGCTGGTCATCGGCGGCTCTCTGACCTCAAAACCCACATACCCAACGCTTGGGCAGAGGATGGGCCGGCTCTTGCTTCCGCTCATCTTCTTTGCAGCGCCGGGTGCGATGATCTATTTTTTTGCCCTGCCGAAGCACCACACGTTTGTGATCGCGCTGCTGCTGGCGGTGCTTCTCAACAATGTGTTCTTTGTCATTATGCGGGCGCCTACGGCGCTGGGAAATACTACCTTGCAGCAATTGGCGGGATTCCGCGAGTTTCTGCTGCGGGTGGAGCAGGACCGCCTGGATCGGGTGAATAGCCCGGGCGATCGCGCTGAATTGATGAACCGCTTTCTGCCTTATGCTATCGCGCTGGGCGTACGCGAAGGATGGGGTGACACCATGGCGGCAGCGTTTTCAAATGCGATTGTGGAGCGATAAAAACTAATGGCGCGAAACCGTCAGTTTCGCGCCGCAAGCTTGATGCCCGGATATTCCTTGTCCCGGCCGGTTAGTATTTCCTCAGTACGCCGATAACCCGTCCCTGCAACTGCACCGACTTGGCCGGAACCACGATCGGTTTCATCGCGGCGTTGGATGGCTGCAGGCGAATATTGATGCCTTCGCGATAGATCCGTTTCAGCGTCGCATCCGTGCCTTCCACCAGCGCCACCACGATTTCGCCGTCGCGGGCGTTGTTTACCTTCTCTACCAGAACATAATCCCCGTCGACAATGTGCTCGTCCTTCATGCTCTCGCCTTTGACCTGGAGGACAAAGACATCTTTGGAGCGGGTGATATCGCCTAGTGAAATTGTCTCCGGGTTCTCCACGGCTTCGATCGGCTGGCCCGCAGCAATGCGGCCCATCAATGGCAGAGCAACCTCTTTTGGCGCCTGGCGTTTAAAGATTCCACGCACCGGAAGCACGTCAATGGAGCGGCTGCGGTTGTAGTCGCGCTTGAGCAGCCCTTTCTTCTCCAGGTTGGAGACGTGTTTGTGGACCGTGGCCAGCGAACTCAGTCCCAGCCCATCGCCAATTTCTTCAAACGAAGGCGAGTAGCCGTTGCGCTGGATAAAGTCGTGAATGAAGTCGTAAACCTGGCGTTGTCTTTTCGTGATAGCCATATAGCGAAATTTTCGCGAATCAAAGGCGAATTGTCAACAGAAAATGTACGAAAAAGAACCATTCATCTAAACGCTGGTCCGTAAAGACCGCTGCCGCAGCTTTCCCCAAATGCTGGTTGCGCCGGCATAAGTAGCATTCACCTCGCTGCGGCGCTGACTCCCATCTCGCTCAGAATCTCATCCACCGTACCGATGGCCTTATCGATTTCTTCCATAGTGTTATAGAAGTGCGGCGAAAACCGTACCCCGGCTTTCGGGCGAAAGTCCACCAGCACATCGCGACGGCACAGCTCCGCGCAAACCTCTTTTGCATTCGGCATGTCGATCGCCACGGTCCCGCCTCGCTCTTCCGGATTCCGCGGAGCATTCACCTTCCAGCCGCGCTGGTCCGCCAGTTCGATCAACCGCGCCGTCATCCTTTTCGATTTTTCGCGGATACGCTGCACGCCCGCCTCGCGGATGATCTTCAAGCCCGGCATAGCGGTATAAAATCCGGGTACGTTCGTGGTGCCCTGCATAAAACGAAACGGCGGATCGCCATACTTGTTGGCCCCAATTTCAAACGCGAACGGCTCTTCATGCGCGAACCAGCCGGTAAAATTCGGCGCCAGCTTTTTCGTCAGCTCTGGGCGCACATACAAATAAGAAGTTCCCGCCCCACCGCAGAGCCACTTGAGCACTCCGCCGACGGCAAAGTCCACGTCAAACGCCTTCACGTCGACCGGAACGCTCCCCAGCGACTGAAAGCAATCCAGCACCACCAGTGCTCCGACACGGTGCGCCTTCTCGACAATGGCTTTTACGTCCTTGATAAAGGCGCTGCGGAAAACCACGTGCGAGATCGGCACCAGCAGCGTCTCTTCGTCGATCGCCTCCACCATTCGTTCTGTGGGCACGTGAATGCCGTCGTCGGTGCGGACCATGTGGACGCGAGCGCCCCGCGCACGCTGTGCCTCCCAGAAATACATGATCGAAGGAAAATTCATATCGCTGTAAACGACCTTGTTCCGCCGGCCGCTGAAATCGAAGCAGCTCGCCACCGTTGCCTGGCAGCTGGCGACATTGAGGTGCACGCTTACCGATCCAGGTTCGGCATTCATCAACACGCCGATGGCATCGCCCACCTCCCGCGCCATCATCCACCAGCTCTCTTCCCAGGCGCGGACACCGCGTGTAGCCCAGGTGTCACAATACTCACGCACCGAGTCATACACGCCGCGAGGCATGGCTCCCAGCGAGTTGCTGATCATGTAAGTCGTGCGTTCGAGGATCGGAAATTCCGCGCGAAAGCGAAGCAAATCGTCAGTCATTGGGTTCGTCCTGTCTGATGTCACCTTAGAGTGTACTCGATTCCAGGCTGATTTTTAGCGGGCGCGGTAGCAGCTACCCTCGTCGCGAAAATTTTTTGTTTCGAGCCTTAATCTTTGCTTGCGCGCAGTTCCACGGGTGCTATATTGCACTTCACTACGATGAGAAAAACTGGCGCGGGCCGCAAGCTTACAGTGCTGTCACTGGCGGCGGCAACTTATTTCATGGTTTCTGGCGGCCCGTACGGCGTCGAGGAACTGGTCCAGGATTCGGGATACAAGATCTCTCTTCTGATTCTCTGCGTGATTCCGCTTATCTGGGCGCTGCCGACGGGCCTGATGGTAGGCGAACTCTCCGCGGCTCTGCCCCGGGAAGGCGGCTTTTACGTCTGGGTGCGCCGCGCCATGGGACCTTTCTGGGGATTTCAGGAAGCCTGGCTCTCCCTGGCGGCCAGCATCTTTGACATGGCCATCTACCCGACATTGTTTGTCGATTACCTTGGCAGGCTTTTTCCCGATCTGGATCAGGGCTGGCACCGTATCGCCATCGCGGGCGGCCTCGTCGCAGTATGCCTGCTCTGGAATCTGTTTGGCGCGAAGGCGGTGGGCACGAGTTCCGTTGTCGTCGGCGTGCTGCTGCTTAGCCCGTTTGCGCTGGTCACGCTCTTCGCGCTCTTCCGCCATATCGCACCCGTGTCCGCCCCCGCAGCCAAGGGGGATCTGTTGGCTGGCGTGATGGTGGCTATGTGGAACTACATGGGCTGGGACAACGCGGCAACCGTCGCGAATGAAGTTGAGAACCCGCAAAAAACTTACCCTCGCGTGATGATGCTTGCTCTGGGAGCGATTGTTCTCTCCTACGTCCTCCCGATAGCCGCGGTCTGGCACACGCACATCCCTCAGGATGTCTGGAACAACGGCAGCTGGGCCAGCATTGCCGGCATCGTAGTGGGACCGTGGTTGGGCATGATACTGGTGAGCACCGCCATGCTGGCGGAGTTCAGCTCCTTCAACTCACTGGTAATGTCCTATTCGCACCTTCCCTCGGCTATGGCGGACGACGGACATCTGCCCCGGATCTTTGCCCGCAAAAATCAGAGCGGCGCGCCATGGGTGGCGATCGTGGTGTTGGGCCTGGGCTGGGGGCTCTCGCTCGGGCTGAACTTTAAAGACCTGGTGATGCTTGACATCCTTCTCTATGGCGCCAGCCTTGTCCTGGAATTTATGGCGCTGATCATACTGCGGGTGCGCGAGCCGGAACTGCCGCGTCCGTTCCGCGTGCCCGGCGGCATGGCTGGAGCCGTGCTGGTTGGCGTTGGACCAACAGCCCTGCTGGTAATCGCGTTGCTCGCCAATCGTAGCGAACGCCTTGAACTCGGCCGCCTGGGCAGCATGAGCCAGCTTGTCTTTGGATTGATCCTCATGGCGCTGGGAGTGATCTACTACTTTATGGCAGGAAAGCCTAAGCCTGCTTTGGCGGGCGCAGCATCGGCAGATTCGGCGAGCGCCGATTAAACCTCGTTCCCATCGCTACAGAGTCATTCATCAACCATGTGCGGCTTGGGCAACTTGATGGCTGAAAGTGCCCTCTCTTAAAGATGTCTCTGACTCTCGAAATCGTCTGGCTCTTTGTCCTGGCGATTCCAATTGCCGCCATCGCCTGGACGATCACACATGAAGAAATCTTCCGCGAGGTTCGCCAATATTGTCTGCAGCGGAGCGACAACCATCGCAGTTTTGTTTGGCGCAAGTTCTATTACATCTTCACCTGCGAATACTGTTTCAGCCATTACGTAACTATCTTTTTTCTCATCATTACGCGCTACACTCTCCTCTATCACGATTGGCGCGGTTACCTCATCGCCGGCCTTGCCCTGGTATGGATTGCCAATCAATACATGAGCATCTATGCCCACGTGCGCCTCGATATCCGCAAAGACCGCGCAGAGATCAAGCATGTAGAGAAAAAAGTGGAAGTGCTCGAAGAGCGCAAAACGGCCTGAACAAAAACAGTTCTCAACTACGTCGAAACGATCGCCGTCTTTGCGGCGAGGGCGATTCAGCGCTGAGAAGCCGATTTCAGCGTGAATCTGCGGAGGGGCGAACTAGTGAATTTTGCTCGAATCGCCCGAGTCTTCATTGGGCGCAATCTGGACCGGGTGAACTTCGATGATTGGCGTCCCTTCAGTTCTCCAGTGGGTATGGGGATCGGAGCCCAGGCCTATCGCCGCCTGCATCAGTTTTTCAGCGTCCAGGCCGCGATGGCCGTGCTCGTCAGGCTTCTGCTCAAGAATCTCTTCCGTAACCGGGACGCTGACAAATGCCTCTTCGTAATTGGTGCGGCGCAACCGGAAGCAAATCGAATAGGTTCCCTTCTCCGTCACAGTTCACCTCATTCTGACGAAGCGTTTGGGCTCGCCTACGGCAGCGTCTTGGCGATCTCCGGCCCCTCGTCAGACACTTGCTTGGCCGGCTGGGGCTGCAGATGATAGCGCGTCAACCCTTCTTTCAGGCATTCAAATGCTTCTTCCGGTGTATCCACCATGGTGAAGGCATTCAGATCTTCCGGGGAGATGGTTCCGGCGTCGACCAGCGCGTCAAAATTCAGCACGCTCTTCCAGTATTCGCGTCCGTATCCGATCACCAGGATTTTCTTGGCCAGCTTGTGCGTTTGCGCCAGGGTAAGAATCTCAAAAAGCTCATCCAGCGTGCCAAAACCACCCGGGAAGACAACCAGCGCTTTGGCCAGATAGGCGAACCAGTACTTGCGCATGAAAAAGTAGTGGAACTCAAAATTCAGCTCCGGCGTGATGTACTGGTTGGGATACTGCTCGAACGGCAGGCGGATATTCAGTCCGATGGTTTTGCCTCCCGCTTCGCGTGCTCCGCGATTTGCCGCTTCCATAATTCCGGGTCCGCCTCCGGAGGTGACCACGAAGCGGCGGCGCTTGCCGGGAAGAGTAAGCGTCCATTCCGTCAGCATGTACGCCAACCGGCGGGCTTCTTCATAGTAGCGAGCCATCTCCACGCCGGCATGCGCGCGCTTGAGGGCGGCCTGCAAGGTGTCTGCGTCTTGGCCGCCGGGTTGTTCATGGGGCGGAGCCGGCTTGGCCGAGCCGGGTTTCTCCAGAATGGTGAGCGCATGCTGCGCATCGGGCAGGCTGGCAAAGCGCGCGGACCCAAAAAAGACTACCGTATCCTGAATTTTTTCCCGGCGGAAACGCGAAAGAGGTTCGGCGTATTCAGAAAGAATCCTGAGAATACGGCCGTCAGGGCTGTTCAGGAAATCAGGGTTCAGGTAGGCAAGCGGCGCAGGCAGAAGATCCGGCTGCTCCTGTGGATTCGAATTTTTATTGCTGTCACCCATGAGCTTTCAATGAATTCCTCTTATTTCCGGTCGCGATAGTGGACCGCTTCCCCAATACCCAGCCAGATATCAAGCAGTCCTAACCCTGAGACTGCGCCGCGCACAAAACCGCCCTGCAGCATTCGCTGTAACTCCGGCCATTGCGAGAGAAATCCTCCGCTAAACCAGTAGCTGGACATCCAGGGCAGCGCAACCAGGACCAGACCTAGTTCGATGCAGAACAAAACATACACGATAACAAAAACGCGCTGAAGCCATACCGGCATTTCGGCTGCTTTGTCCTCAACAGGTTGAGGAGTGGGCGCCGGCGGCGTGGTTTCGAGATTCGGAGAGGTAGGCTTCAAAATTCGGGAATCGGGCTATATCGATGTTATTTAGACGCAATAGGAGATTTTACGATTTCAGCGCCTTAATGCGACTGGCCACATCGCGAAAATCTATATTCGAGCCGTATACTTCCATGAAATTGGCCAAGGCAGACTTCTTGTCGCCAGACGCCTCAAAAGCCGTTGCTAAATCATAATAGATGGCGCAGCGGCTGGTGTCATCCAACCCGGGCAAGTGCAAAGCTTTTTGGTACCAACGCACGGCCGCCTCAGGCGCGCCCTTATCCACCAGGCATTGCGCCAGCCAGGTGAGCGCCTGGATCGGTTGAGAGAATGTTGCGCCCCGGTCAACCGCATGACAAACCTTCTGTAATTCGCCAATAGCTTCGTCCAGCAGGCCCATCTCCTTGAAAGCGATGCCCAGGTTATAGTGCGTCTCAGGATCTTCTTGTGGCTCCGCCGCCTCAGCAGTTTCTTCCTGCAATTCGGAAAGTATGTCGCTCAAGACGTTGGAGGATTCTCTATCCTGCATGTCGCCGTTGGTAAGCCGGCTCATGGCCGGCGCCGACACTACCGCGGGCGTGGGCGCAGCCACCGGAGCGGGTGCAGAAGGCTGTCTGGGAACAAAGTCCGCCAGCTCTTCTGAGTGCTCCAGGTCGAGCACGAAATCTTCCAGAATATCTTCCGTAGATTTGGCGACGGGCGCAGGAGCAGGCTTCACCGGCACGGGCTTGGTTTTAGGAGGCGGCTCAGGGATGTCCAGCACATCTTCTAGCACCATAGCGGCTGCAGGTGGCTCGACCGGTTTCTTCGTTTCCCGACTCGGCGGCAGCACCGGTTCAGCTGCCTTCGGTTTTTCGATTGGCGGCGGTGCTGGTTGCGCGGCCTTCGGTTTTTCGATTGGTGGTGGCGCCGGTTCAGCTTTTGATTTAGCAGTTACCGGCGGAGCAGGCTCAGCGGCTTTTGGCGGTTCACTGACTTTGGGTTTCTCGCTGACCTTCGGCTTTTCGACTGGCGGAGCCTCATGCTTGACGGCTTTCGGTGGTTCGAACGCCTCCAACACCGTCTCTGGCGCAACTACGGGCTCATCGATAAAAGCCGGCGTTGCCGCGGCAGTGGCAGGCTTTGACTGTCCCGCGGAGACTTGAGCAATCAGCTCTGTAACCTCAGGCGCATCGGGCGCCAGTTCGGTCAAATCCAGGATGGCCGATTTCGCTGACTCCCACATTTCCTGTGTAATGTAAAAACGAATCTCCTGAACCTTGTCGCTGACCTGCGTGCTCAGATCTTCCGCGCTCTTGCCGGCTACAGCAGGTTCCACCGGAACGTCTGCGAAGCTGACTGGGGCTTCTGCTGCCGTTTCCTGCGCAGACTGGACTTGCAACTCCGGCCGATCTGCGGGCTCAACTTCAACCATCTCCTCCCACTCGTCAGAGATGTCGATTTCCTGCGCCGACGCCGCCACCGGCGGTGCGACCGGTGTGGGGGTTGTCTTTAAGGGCACCGGCTTCAAGGGCACCGGGTCCATTGGTATTTCTACTGCAGCAGCTTCCGCGGCAATCGGTTCTACCGGCGGGGCAACAACAGGTTCGGGCTCGGCCGCAATCACATCAGGTGTATCGAAGCTGAATTCCTGGACGGAAGGCTCGGCTTCCGGGGCCATCTCGACCGGCGCGGGTATGACCGGCTCCGAAGCAGCAGCCTGAGCGGGCAGAGGAGGCCACGTGGGCTTGGCAGCACGGGCCGGCTCAGCGATTGCAGGCATGGCTCCCGCCGGCGACTGTGGCGCTCGCAAGGCATAGCGTTTTGACGCCTCAAGATACTTTGCCGACTCGGTGGGATGACCAAGCTCTTTATAGATCTCGCTCAGGTTCTGGTACAGCCTGGCTGCATCAGCAAAGCGCTCCGCGCGGACGTAAAGACTGGCCAGCCGCTGGTTCAGATTGACATCTTGCGGTGCCAGAGGCAGCGCTGCTTCCAGCGGCGGAATCGCCTTGGATGGAACATTGTATGAAACATACAGCTCGGCGTCTGTAAGCGCGGATTCAATCGCTTTCTCTGTCGGCGGATCGTAGGCCTGGTGAACTGCCGGCGCCGCCTCGTCCAGCTCTTCCACCATGAAGGCTTGGGCCGCTTCCTGTGGACTGAGGATTCGCGTGGCGGAATCTTCACCCAGCTTCACCAGCATCTGTTTAAGGTTCTGCGCGTGATGGGCATTCTCCGGCTCCATCTCGGTGAGCTTCTGGTAGAGATCGCGGGCTTCTGTATAGTTGGCTTTCTGTGCAGCCGCGTGCGCCTGCTGTTCGATTATCTCTGCGGACTGGCCCTGAACGGCGCCTGTCTGTTTCAGAAGACGGTTCAGAATTGCCATTGCCGCCGGATTGCCGGTGGCACGGCTGGCCAGCGGCGAGATCGTTTCCTGCAAAGCCGCCGGGTTTCCAGCAAACAGGCGATCCGCGTGGGCTTCATAGATGCGAAGCGCATTCTCTATGTGATTATTGGTGGCATACCATTGCGCCGCCGTGGCGATACCGCTGCTGTCGTTGTGCCGCGAGAGCAGCTTGCCGGCAATGCTGTCCACGCCTTCCGAACTTCCGGTTTGTAAGCGAGCGCGCAGTAGCGCGCGCAAGCCGTCAGGATTCGCATCCAGGTCCGGCACCTGTTCCAGAGAGCGGATCGCGGCTTCGCTGTCCCCTGCGTCCACCGCAATCTGACCGCGCAGCATCAGAGCACCGCTATTGCCCGGGTCGAGGGAAAGAAGGTGTTCCAGCGCTTCCTCGGCAGCGGCGTGCGCGCCGCGCGCGTACAAGGTTTCTGCTGCAGTCGAATAAATTTTCCGCGCTTCTTCCTTTTTCCCCAGCTTGATGTAAAGATCGGCCAGCTTGGCCTGGGTGTGAGCATTCTCGGGATCGAGTTCGAGAATTTTCTGGAAAATCCGCGCCGCCTGGCTATTGTCACCAGCCTTCAAAAGCTGATCAGCCACCATCATGTAGTGCACGCGCGCGTCATTGAACAGGCCTTGCTGGCTGTAAAGTTCAGCCAGCCGGGTGGTGTTTTCCGCGTTGTACGCGCTCATCTTGGTCAGCTTCTTGTAGATGGCGATGGCTTTTACAGTGAAGCCGTTCTGAGCGTACTGGTCGCCGACGCGCTTGAAGTAATAGGTGGCCTGATCGTTGTTACCCTCGCGGGCGTAGAGATCGCCCACGGTATTCAGTACGGTGAGGTCTTTGGGATCTTCCTTGATGATCTTTTCGTATTCGGTGATCGCGTTGGAAAGCTTTCCCTGCTGGACGAACTTCTCCGCCTGCGCCAGAACCTTTGCTTTGTTGAAGCCAAACCCAAGTGCCATAAGAAATCAGTGCGTCCGAAGGGCAGTCCTTCCAAATGCCGTGGGAAACCGGAAATAGGTGCAATTGGGGCTAAAGTACCACAGAAAAACGGCGAAACCCAAGCCACCGGGGGTAATCGATAGTGCATGTCGGTTATTTACCTTAAAGGTTCGCCCGGTTTTGCCCCGGCGGAGAGGAGCTACGACGCCGGTTTGACGGCCGTTGCCAACGAAGCCACCACCAGCCATCTCCCCTGCCTTTCGACAAGAATATCGGTCGAGAGAACTGTCGTTTTGATGGTTTTGCCCGAAACCAGGATAGTGGCTGTCAATGTGCCGGTGGCCATGGCTACGTCATCTTTGACGAAGCGGACCTGCACGTTGTAGAGCTGGCCGGACTGCAAAGCTCCTTTGGTGGTTTTTAGTCCAGCCAGGATGGCCGGTTTGTCCCACTGACGGCCAAACTGATCAATGCAGGTCCATTCGGGTGCGACCATCTGGTCCCACGCATGCCAGTCATGCCGAAGCGCAGCAGCGACCAACTCCTGCTCCATTTGCCGGAGAGTCACCTCTGACTGTGCCCGGGTGCTCTGTGCCCGGGTCGCGGGTACGATCACCATCGCGATGAGCAGCAAAGCTGCCGAAATCCTTGAAGTACTCATCCGTCCTCCGATGACTAACGATACTGGGCCCGACTACGGAACTCTCTGACCATCAACTCAAGAAAATTCTCATTGTCCGGCGGACGCGATTCCGGAGGGATATTCAACCGCGCGCTGATCATATCCGCGATACGCTGCCCGTTGAACCTTCGAACTTCGGGTGGAATCTCGAGCCGTCGCGCTAGAAAAGTCTCTATTAATTCAGCTTCCTGTATGGTCAAACCGGCAGCCTGATGCAGTGTGAAATCCGCGCGGGTCGGAGTGTTGAAGAAGAGGCTCGATTCGCGATCGGAGCTCTCATGCACCACAATCGTGCCCGCGACGTAGTCTCCCAGCCGGCGATTCTTTGCGTTCAGCAGCATGGTGACCACGCCGACGCCATAAAATCCGGGAAGGAAATCGATCGCTCTCACCAGGTTGCGCGATATGGCTTCGAAGGCGTTGATAGGGCGGCCGGAATCTTTGATGACGCGTATTCCAGCCCAGCGCTTCCCCGGCGTCTGGCCTTTCCACAGCGCCTCGAAAATAGCGTAGTAGCCCCAATTAATGCAGAAAATGACCAGCGTGACAAAAGCGATCCACCAGACGGAGTTACCGACATTGAGGAGCCCGGTTGAGGTAAGCATCAGGCTGAGAAGAAACAGAGCCAGATACACGAGGGCTTCGATCAACACGTCAAGAAAAACCGCCATGAAGCGGCTGCCGATTCCGGCCAGAACAAACTCCAGGTGCACCTGCTCCGGAGTATCGATGATAAGCTTGTCACTCGGCACGATGATTTCTACCTATTGGCTGGAAAAACGTCAAAGTCACTGGAGACGCCTGGAGCAGTTGCTTGACCGGGTGGAGCACAGCGGTCTGCGCTCGCTGACCCGGACGGAGCTGCAGGAGATGGGGCTGCTTTACCGGCAGGCGGCGGCCGATCTCTCCACTCTGCGCGAAGATGCAACGGGCAAGTCATACGCGCGTACTTTGAATCTTCTCCTTTCCCGCGCCCACAATACCATCTATACGGGGGAAAAATCGAGTGCGCGTGGAATCCTGCATTTTTACCGTTATACCTACCCGCAAATCTTCCGGAACAACCTGAAGCTCATCAATCTGGCACTTCTGCTTTTTGTTGTCGGCGCGGCGATTGGCACCTTGCTGACGCTGACCCGTCCGGAATACATGCGGTATTTTCTTGGCCCGCACATGATGGAGACGATCGAACACCACAAGATGTGGACGGATTCGGTGGTAACCGTTTCGCCCTGGGCTTCCAGCGCCATCATGACCAACAACATCACCGTTTCTTTCATGATGTTTGCATGGGGCATCACGGCTGGAGTACTGACGGTATTCTCGCTGATTTATAACGGCATTTTGATGGGCGTGATCGGCACTGCCTGCTGGTTCAATGACATGAGCCTCTCTCTCTGGAGCTTTGTGGCTCCCCATGGAGTCCTTGAGCTGCCGGCCATCTTCATTGCCGGCGGTTCTGGCCTGCGCCTGGCGCAGGGGTTGCTCTTTCCCGGATTGCACTCGCGCCAGGACTCGCTCGCCAAGGCGGGCGGAGAGGCAATACGCCTTCTCATGGGCGTAGTCCCGATTTTGATTTTTGCCGGCCTGATTGAAGGCTTCATCTCGCCTTCCTCGCTAGGCTGGCAATGGAAATTCGCTCTAGCCGGATCGGTGGCCGTGGTCTTCTTCAGCTACCTGTTTTTCTGCGCCCGGGGTGGCAGTGAACGGCTATCGACAGCGGGCTATCTTGCCGAAGCCAGGCGATTTGACGTTGCCAGCAGCACGCACTGAAGGAGCGGCTGTGCCATCTGGACGTCCCGAAGATCCAAAATAAAGAAGATCCAAAATAAAAGGGACAGGCCCCGATCTCGGGGCCTGTTTTCAAGCTGAACTCACTTACTACTGTGGTGGTGTAAACGGAACTCCCTTGGTTCCGGAAGCTGCAGCCGGGTTACAAGGCAGGGTTGTCGGCTGGCTTGGCGCCGCCGGTGGATTCAGGTTCGGAGAATTGGCGAAGTCGAAGAATTCGTCCATCGGCGGCTGGATCGCGTCTCGCGCGGTCAAGCTGGGCAGATTGAACCGTTCTTCCACAAACTTGAGTACCGCGGTGTAATCCATGGGCGTGTGGGAGACGTAGTGTACCTTGGCAAACGGTGACACGATGATCAGAGGCACGCGGAAGCCGGTGCGGACAAAATCGTCGGCGGGATCACCCGCCCGCAAGTCGCGCGGCTTGATGCCGTCCGGACTGGGCACATGCATTGTCGCCGCATCGGTGGAGTAGATTCCCGGCACCACGACTTGCCCGGCGGGCCCCGAAGTCAGCTGCTGGATCGGTCGTCCATCAATCATCGGTCCGACATGATCAAACAATCCGCCGCCTTCATCGAAGGTCTCAATGAAGATGGAGTCTTTGTAGGACGGGCTGCTGATGAAGGCCGTCAGCAGAGAATTCATGAATTTTGCCCCGGCCGAAATACTGTCTGTCGTGCCCGGATGTTCGTCAAGCCCGGAAGCGAACCCCGGCTCAATGTAGGAGAACGATGGCAAAGTATTGTTCGCCAGATCCGTCATGAACTGGGAAATTGGCACGATGTGATCCTGCACGCTGAAGACATAGGGCTGGAAATTGCGCAAGGACGTGATCAGTTTCCCGTTCGCCTGGTGGTCGACGGAATATATCTTCCACGTAATCCCCGCTGCATCAAGAAGCTGGAAAATGGTCTTGGCCGTGAGCGTCGTGTTGGTCTCTGCCGGAGGGTGGACCAAGCCGGCCGAAGTCGCCGCCATGGAATAAAGGCGGACGTCTTCTGTCTGAATCGGCGCCGGGCTGTACCAGCGATCCGAGGTGGCAAACTGGTTGGCAAAGAAGTATGGCGAGGGCAGATCCGCCTGCTCGTAAAAGCCCATGGAGCGCACGCCCTTGGTATCAGGATCGCCGTCAAATATCGCTAACCCCGCCGCAGTATGAACAAAGCCATCGAGCAGCACTGGAGCGCCTTCCGTGAGATCGAAGCGGTTTGCGTCACCATGCGATTCAAGCCAGGCCGCCGTTGTGTTGAAGATGCAGCTGGTGGTGAGGTGGAAATTGGAAATGGTATCGCCGTCATCGGCGGGGTTGGTGAATGTGGTTTCCAGATCGTCGGCATCACGGCCCAGGCCCGCGGCGGAGCGGGCATCATTCATCTTGCCGAAATAGGCATCAAAGGAGCGGTTTTCCTGCATCATGAAGATAATGTGATTCACGCTCTGAAGACTGCCGGCCGGCGTGGGCACGGGCGTGGGGGTTGGATTGGGATTACCGAAGCCGACTCCCTGGCAGCCGGTCAGGACACCCAGAATGCTGAAGCTTAAAACACATAAGAAAACAATTCTGGTCATGGAAGTCATGTCCAATCTTGGTAAAAAAATGAATTGCCCCGATTTACGGTGAGACCCCTAGACCACCAGACGAGACTCTAGACCGCTCTGCAGGAGCAACTCCACTCGTGACGTCTGATGTTTTTTTCTCTCCCAACGTTGGCCGCAGTTTCATTTCGGAGCCATGACATCCTCGGCAGGAATTCTGACATCGAAGGCATTTAGCAGCTCTCGAACTTTCAAAGCCCGGACGGGAGCTATTTCATTTTGCTGGGGATCCCAAGAATGAGAATTGCTGTAGTCGGATCAGGTTATGTTGGTCTTGTAGCGGGGGCTTGTTTTGCTGAACTAGGGCATCAGGTTCTTCTGGTCGATAACGATGAGCACAAAATCGCGGCACTACACCGGGGCGAGTGCCCGATTCATGAAAAGTTTCTGCCCGAACTCCTGGAACGGCATCGTGGGCAGCGCCTTGATTTCACCGGCGATCTGGCTGAAGCCGTGCGCCGGAGCGAGCTGATCTTCATTGCCGTGGGCACTCCGCCCAAAGATGACGGTGATGCCGATCTCTCCTATGTCGAATCAGTAGCGCAGGGCATCGCTTGCGCCATTGATGACTATAAAGTCGTGGTGGAAAAGAGCACGGTCCCGGTTTACACCAACAGCTGGGTGCGCAAGATCATGCTGCTCAACGGCGCTCCGGCTGAGCTGTTTGATGTGGCTTCCAACCCCGAGTTCCTGCGTGAAGGCACCGCGGTCGCCGACTTCCTTTATCCTGACCGCATCGTGGTGGGAGCGGACAGCGAGCGCTGCTCGGAGATGGTGGCCCAGGCCTATCAGCCGATGGTCGATGGCAGCTACTACAAGAACCCCGATGCAATCCCCGGACCGACGACCGGCCCTTTCCATGCACACCTGATCCGTACCAGCGCCAAGAGCGCAGAGCTGATCAAGCACGCATCCAATGCTTTCCTGGCCATGAAGATATCTTTTATCAATGCCGTGGCGAGCGTTTGTGAAGCGGTAGGCGCTGATGTGGAGCAGGTTCGGGAAGGCATCGGCACCGACTCCAGGATTGGGCGGCGCTTTCTGGCGCCCGGTATCGGCTACGGCGGCTCGTGTTTCCCAAAAGACCTTATGGCTTTCCGGTCGGTGGCGCGGGAGAACGGCTGCCTCTTCGGCTTGCTGGATGAAACGGTCCGGGTCAACGAGGAACAGCGGAACCGCTTCATGCGCAAAGTAAGGAAGGCCCTCTGGACCCTGAAGGGCAAGAAGCTCGCGGTGCTGGGCCTGGCGTTCAAAAACGGCACAGACGACTTGCGCGAGTCGCCAGCTGTGGCGATCATCAAAGCCCTGCTGAAAGAGAGTTGCGCGGTTACAGCGTACGATCCTGCCGCAATCCCAAGAGCTGAGGATGAATTTGGGCCTAATAGCGCGATCACATTTGCCGGCAGTCCTTATGAAGCTCTGAGCGGCGCAGATGCCTGCCTGATTCTCACGGAATGGGAGGATTTTGCCGCGCTTGACCTGGCGCGGGTCAAGTCGCTGTTGCGTTATCCCATCATCGTGGATGGCCGCAACCTCTTCGATCCGGTGTCGATGGAGGCAGCGGGGCTGAACTATTACAGCATCGGACGTCCTGACGTCGTTGGCGGACGCCAGGCCACTATCAAAGCGGCTTTGAAGGAAGCAGCAAAGAATGAGGCCGCATAGCGGTTTGGAAGTTCACCTGGCTGTTCGTAACAGGGTTCATGATCTGGGGTAGGGAATGCTTTCCGTTGTAGTGCCTATTTATAATGAGGAAGAGAATATCGGCGCCTTCCACACGACTGTGTCCAAGACCATGGACACCCTTCTCGAAACCTGGGAGATCGTCTATGTGAATGACGGAAGCAGGGACTCTTCCCTCTCCCTCCTGCTGGAAATTCAGAAACGCGATCCGCATGTAACCGTCGTGGAGTTCTCCAGAAACTTCGGCCACCAGGCTGCATTGACCGCCGGTCTCCAGACTGCTAAAGGCGATGCCATCATGCTGATGGACGGTGATTTTCAGGATCCGCCGGAGGTTCTGCCCCGGCTGGTGGAAGCCTGGAAGAACGGCGCCAAGGTGGTGATCGCGGAACGGACCAGCCGGGCGGAGAAGGGCATCCGGGGCCGCCTGTTTCCCCTGTTCTACAAGTTCATGGGGCTCATCTCCGATTTCCCGATTCCTCTCAACGCCGGAATCTTCGGCCTTCTCGACCGCCAGGCTGCCGACGCCATTATCAACCTGCACGAGGGCAATCGCTATCTTCCCGGATTGCGCGCCTGGGTCGGTTATCCGACTGCGTTTGTTTATTACGAACGCGCTAACCGCGCCGCCGGAGAGCCGAAGCAAACGCTGCTCAGGCTCTTCAAGTACGCCATGGATGCGATCTTCAGCTTCAGCTATAAGCCTCTGCGGCTCGGCATGGTGCTGGGCGGAATAGTTCTGGCCGTGAGCCTGTTTCTCTCCCTGGTCGCCATCGGCAACGTCGTGTTCAACCTCAAATATTTTGGGATTGTACCGGGCGCGGGGCACATCGGCACCATGCTCGCGATCCTGTTTCTGGGCAGCATCCAGTTGATTTGCCTGGGGCTCCTGGGCGAGTACATCGGAAGAATTTACGACGAGGTCCGGCGGCGGCCGCTGTATCTGGTCCATAAAGTTCATCGGCCGCAGACTGCTCTGCGTTATAAACAGGATAAAGTGCTGGCTACGGTGGAAGATTCAGTGGCTTAGGCGAAATTTCGGGATTCGTTTTTGACACGTCCGCCGGGTTCCGCGGGGCTGTTTTCTTGCGGCAATCACCCTAATCCTTCGCCACACAAACTCATTCTCCCCTGATAATCTGCGGCTTCCGCGCACAATCCCGCTCTAGTACCGGCCTAAGCGTCAAAACCAAGTGAATTAAGGGCTCTCCTGATACATCCAGAGTAGATCAACCCGTAACCTCGCACTCCTCAAGACAACGAACCCTAGCTCTGAAGGAGTACATGGAGTGAAAACTGCAACTTGGTTACTGTTCACGACTCTGATTTTTAGCGCCGCATCCTTCGCGGGAGTCACAGTAAGTTCCCCCTCCGCCGGATCAACGTCCGGTTCCCCCGTCCACTTCGTCGCCTCGGCAAGTTCCACCCACCCCATCACCGCAATGAGAATCTATGTGGACGATATAAGCGTTTACTTGATTTCAGCGAGCAAGCTTGATACGTCACTGGCCATGGCGTCAGGCACGCACAACGTCGTAGTGCAAGCGTGGGATTCGACCGGAGCCGTCTTCAAGACGCCTCTGGCTCTCACCGTAAGCGGCTCTGCGCCGACACCAACTCCTACTCCAGTACCTGGTTTGCCCAATCCTCCTGCCGGTGCGGTCACCAAGAGCAACATCGAGCAGATGGCGGGATGGGAAGCCTGCACCGTCTGCGCAGGCGCCAACGCGTCCGGCCCGGTAGCGGTTTTCTCCATGACCGAAAATCAGTCGTCTCCGTCGCTTGACGGCAATTCGGCGAAGTTCAGCATCAGCGGCACGCACCCATACTCTGATGCCCTGTGGTGGAAGCAGCTTGGCGCTGTGGATAGCGCAAGCAACCTGAAATACGACGTCTACTTCTACATCACCAATCCTGGAGTCGCGCAGGCTCTTGAGTTCGACAACAACCAGTCCAACGGCAAACTCAAATTCATCTATGGCACGCAATGCAACATAAAAGGCGGCCATTGGGACGTTTGGGGTAACGCGTCCGGGAACTGGATCTCGACGGGAATCGCCTGCTCCGCCCCCACGGCGTTTACCTGGCATCACCTGACGTGGGAATTCAAGCGCACGGCAACCAACGTCATCTACGTCGGCTTTACCTATGACGGGGTGACGCACTACGTCAACCGCAGCTACCCGGCCAGAGGCGGCAGCGTTCACGAACTGAATGTGGCCTTCCAGATGGACGGAGATTTCGCCATGCACTCCTATTCAACCTGGCTGGACAAGGTGAGTCTCACCTACTGGTAGAACTAGGTACGTTCAACCGGCGGCCGGCGCATCGTGTCCGGCTCATCGGATTGAATCGCGATTAACCTGAAAATAAAGGCAAGAGCGGCGCACGCGCCGCTCTTGCTGTTTATGGAACTAAGTTTTTGTCGTAATCACCTAGTAGTTCGTAATTTCGACTTTTCTCGCGCGGCGTTTGAAAACTGTTGTACCAGAGTAGATGCATCGGTAGTCTCCAACTTCGTCGCGAATGATCGCGGCCGAAAACAAAAGAAAAAATAAAAACTATCCCCTGGAGTTAAGTAGTGATGGTAAAAAACAAGACTAAAAACCTGTCCATTTTCGTGATCGCCCTGTTCCTCCTGAGCGCTATCTCTCTTCGTTCATCCGCCCAGACAGTGAAATCGCAGATTCAGAGAATGGCTGGATGGGAAAACTGCGTGGCCTGCGCCGGTGCAAACGCCGCTGGTCCCGGAGCTTCCATCGGTTCCGCTGCGGGTGTAAGGAGCCCCAGCATGAGCGGTAATTCAAGAGTCTTCTCCATCGCCAGCAGCCACCCGTACGCGGACGCCCTGTGGTGGAAGCAGCTGGGAGCTGCCAACGGCGCGACGAACCTCGTCTATGACGTGTATTTCTACCTGACAGCACCGCAGAACGCTCAGGCGCTGGAATTTGACAGCAACCAGGCCAACGGACACCGCCGTTGGATCTTTGGCACCGAATGCAACGTCGCCGCGGGCCGCTGGGACGTGTGGGGCAATTCTCAGGGCAACTGGCTTGCCACGAATATCCCCTGCCAAAGGCCGGCCCCCTACAAGTGGCATCACCTGACCTGGGAATTCAAACGCAACGCAACCCAGCTCACCTACATCGCGGTCACCCTGGATGGCGTAAAGCACTACGTGAACCGCACCTACACCAGCAGGGCCTCCGGCGTGAACGAGCTGAACGTCGCTGTTCAGCTGGACCTGACGGGCACCCACCGCGCTTATCAGGAGTGGGTGGACAACGTCTCCCTCAAATACTGGTAAAAAGTCTTGTTCCTGTCGGCTCTGCTCCCGGGCCACCCGCCCGGGAGCACTTTTGTGTGGGCCGAAATTTTCAAGTTCCCCTTTTATTCGCCATGTGATAGAAATATAGACAGTAGCTGTTTCAAAGCAAAATTCAGCGTCGGGGCTTACAAAGTTCTGTTGAGAAACGGACGCGCCGCATGGAGAAAATAATGGCTGATGAAAGACAGGAAAAGACCAGAGCAATCGACCTGGCGCTCTCACAGATCGAGAAGCAGTTCGGCAAGGGCTCCATTATGCGGTTGGGGAGCAAAGAGGCGATCGTCCCGATTGCTGTCATTTCCACAGGATCGATCTCGTTTGACGCTGCTCTGGGCGTTGGCGGCTTCCCGCGCGGGCGCGTAGTAGAGATTTTTGGTCCGGAATCGAGCGGCAAGACAACCGTGGCGCTGCAGGTGATCGCTGAAGCGCAGAAGACGGGCGGTATGGCGGCCTTCGTCGACGCGGAGCACGCCCTCGACCCGATCTACGCCAAGAAGCTCGGCGTGGACGTGGATAATCTGCTCGTGGCGCAACCGGACTATGGCGAGCAGGCGCTGGAGATCGCCGAAGCCCTGGTTCGTTCCAACGCCATCGACGTGCTGGTGGTTGATTCCGTAGCCGCGCTGGTGCCCAAGGCCGAACTGGAAGGCGAGATGGGCGATAGCCACATGGGCCTGCAAGCACGCCTGATGTCGCAAGCGCTGCGCAAACTCACCGGCATTGTTTCCAAGTCACGGACCTGCCTGATCTTCATCAACCAGATTCGCGAAAAAATCGGAGTGATGTTCGGCAATCCTGAAACCACCACCGGCGGCCGCGCTCTCAAGTTTTATTCGTCCGTGCGCGTCGATATCCGCCGCATTGCCGCCATCAAAGACGGTGACATGGTGGTCGGCTCCCGCACCAAGGTCAAGGTGGTCAAGAACAAGACCGCCGCGCCCTTCCGGGAAGCTGAATTCGACATCATGTATGGCGAAGGCATCTCCCGCGAGGGCGATCTGCTTGACCTGGGCGTAACCAAAGAGATCGTGGAAAAGTCCGGCGCCTGGTTCAGCTACAAGAATGAACGGATCGGCCAGGGACGAGAGAACGTGAAACAGTTCCTCAAAGAGAACAAGGACATTGCCGCCCGGCTGGAGGCAGAGCTTCGCCGCGAATTGGGATTGAAAACCCTGGCCGCAGAACCGCCTGCTCCCACACAAGAACAAAAACAAGCCGCAGCCGCACATGCCAGATTGCCGGTGGCAAAGAGATAAGGGATTCGCTTTCCGATTCAGGGTGGCAAAAGGATGGTCTTGCCGCCGCTGTCACGCTGTTTTTGAGTGATATGCGGTTGCTGATTGCCATTTAAGGCAGCAAGCCATACACATCCAACTCTTTGGATGCGCCGACGTACACATGACCGTTGGCAATCGTAGGCGACGTAAATTTAAGCGCGTTGCCCGCCTTGTCGCGGGTGCCTGCCTGAGTGCTGTTGTACAGCTCATGCAAAGTAGCCCCGTCGTACGCGTGAAGCACCGCCGCCCCCGGCGTGTTAACCCCGCCCTCGGGAGTGCCGCCCACATAGGCATGCAGGTCGAGCGTCCAGACAATCGAACTGCTCCCATTGGTTGAGATCATCGGCGACGTTCCCGGATAGAGAAAGACATTGCTGGTTGAAGCGGCGGGGGCAGTCGAGAGCAATCCGCTGGAGAAAATGAATCGCTCCAGCGGTTCATTGATTTCGCCGATGTAAAGTGAAGTTCCCAACGCTGCCGGGGTCGCAAACAGGCCGTTGGTAGGCTCCGGATTACCCAGCGGCAGCGTTTGCACGTCATTATTTGCGGCGGGATTGAATTTCCCCATGTTGTTTCGATTGATCACGTAGAGCTTGCCATCTTTTCCGCCCACAATCACCAGGCTTGGTACCGCGGCGCCAGATTGAGTTGCCGGCAGGATCGGTCCACCTGCACCCAGGTCACGATCGTCGGTGGTTAGCTCGTTCACGTTGAAGGGAGTGAAAAAGTCCAGCCGGACCAGAGCTCCGGACTGCAATGCAAGCTTCAAAACTGTGTTGCCTGCATCGGGCCCGCCGGTGTTGAGATCAAATGGACCATTGCCGGTAGCGACATAAACATTTCCCGCAGTATCTGCGGCCGGACCGTCTCCACTCTGCCAGATAGCACTCGCGCCCTTGTTGGGACTGGTGGAAAGCACCGCTACCTGGTGCAGCACCCCGGTCCCCTGTGCGCTGTAGACGAACAACCAGCCGTTGTAAGGAAGCTGGTCTCCATTGGAGCCATAGGCGATGTAGACATTGCCGTTCAGCAGCAGCAAGGCCGGGCGCTGCAGATGCTGCTTGGGCACAAAAGGCACGCGGCCATTCACCACTAGCGGCGGGTAGGTGCCGGGTACTGATCCCTGGATGACGATTGGCCCGCCAAATTTTTCCGCCCCTGTGGTAAGGCTAAGCGCATGCAGCCGATGCACAACGCTGCCATGTTCATCGGTAGACACAGACACGTAGAGAGTGCTGGTCGAAATATCGATGACGGGAGTACTGCTGATGCTGATCTCCGGCGCGATCAGCGCGTTGGCAGGCTTGGGGATCGTGGTGACCCCCGCAGCGGGGTTAATGAAACTGCGATGCCAAAAAGGCGCAGTCGATTTGCCGTCAGCGTCAAAGGCATAGACACTGCTGTGCTCGGTAGCGACGTATACCACGTTATGCTTTCCGCCGGCGATAGTCAGGTTGGCGACGTGCAACGGCTGGGCATAGATCTGGCCATCCACCGCGCGCGAGAAGAGTTTGCCAAAGGTGCTGGATTTCACCGTAGCCGAAGTAAGCGCGAACTCCTGCAGGTTCACCCCGCTGCGAAACTTGTCGGCGTGGTAGGTGAACATTCCCGGATAGTCGGTGATGAAAACCGTCGCCGAACCAACGACCGCGGGTTGCGCGACACTCTTGGCGGTGATTTTGTGCGTCCCGCGTTTTCCCGGAGGATGGTACAGCCCGGAAGAAGAGATCGTTCCCACCGTCGCATTGCCGCCTGTGATGCCATCGACGGCCCAGACAACAGCGTGGTTGGTTGTATTCGCTACCGTGGCTGTAAACTGTTGCGTTTCAGTCAAGGTCACCGCTGCGCGCCCTGGATGCACAGTGACGCCCACGGCCGCGAACAGGTTGGAAGACCAAAAACAGAGAAGAAGCAAAGGGAAGAGATACGCAGGAGTTCGGCCCAATTTCATAAAAAACCCGATTTCAAGAAACAGAACAGCTTTATTCCTTTTGGAGTGCTGCTGCAAAGCGGGGGATGCTCGTTTCGGTACTGAATCAATGCTGTGCAAGCAACTTTTAACAAAGAGAGGAAATTTGCCCCGCGATTTGCCTGAGGTGCAAGATTAGAAAGATCTTGCGTTTCTGGAACTGTTCAAGGCGCGAGGAACCTTCCAACCGGTGAAGAGAATTCTAAGAATCATGCTGCTGTTGTTCTCAGCGTTGTACATCGGCTTACTGCTTATCGCCGTTTTCCTGTCTGACCGTATGATCTTCCTTCCGCATCCTTCGTCGTATCGGGATTCGCCGGAAATTCTGAAGATCAGCACGGCTGGCGGGAAGAAGATTGCCGCCATTCATCTGCCGAATCCTGCCGCGAGGTTCACTTTGCTGGTGAGCCATGGTAACGCTGAAGACCTGGGCGACGATCGGTATTGGTTGCAGGATTTGCGCAAGCTCGGGTTCAGCGTCCTGGCCTACGACTATGAGGGCTACGGAATCAGCGAGGGCCAACCCAGCGAGCACGCAGCCTATGAAGACGAAGTCGCCGCATACGACTACCTGACTGGAACGCTGAAAATACCGCCGGACCGCATTGTGATCTTTGGCCGCTCCGTGGGCACCGGTCCGGCAACGTATATCGCGGCAAGACGGCCCGCAGCTGCGTTAATCTTGCAAAGCCCGTTCGTCTCCGCGTTCCGCGTGTTGACAAGAATTCCGCTTCTGCCCTTCGACAAATTTCCCAACGTCGAAAACATTCGTCAGGTGCATTGCCCGGTTTTGATCTTGCACAGCCGGGGTGACACGGTGATTGGGTTCTGGCATGGTAAGAAGCTGTTTGCATTGGCCAATGAGCCTAAGCAATTCTTCTGGGCACAGAATGCCGACCACAATGACATGGATATGGCCGCTGGATATTGGGAAGCCTTACAGAGGTTCCACTCGTTCCTCGATGCAAACCCAGCCAGCGCGACCGCACAGGGGCACTGATCGTTTGGGATTGCCCTATCCTGCGAGATTGTCGCTCCTACTGCATCGTCGCTGGATGGCACGTTGAGCCGACTCCCGGCGGCGTCGGCACGCCAGTTGGCGGCGTGGCCCAGGGCTTGCCCGTAAAGTCAAAGAAATCGAGCAGGCTGGGCTGCGCGGCATCGCGTTTGGTAAGCGCCGGAAGATTGAATCGCTCCTCCACAAAATGGAGGACAGCGGTATGGTCCATCGCCTTGTGGCCTACAAAGTGACGCCGGGCAAAAGGCGACACAATGAAGTTCGGAACGCGGAAGCCCAATTGCGCCCCAAAGCCTGAGTGCCCCGCGGCCGCTGCGTCGGCCGGGTGCGCTCCCGGACTGGATGGACGCAGATCGCAATGATTGGTGAACACACCTGCAGTGGTTGGCTGGCAGGGCAGGAATCCGTCGGGATTGACCGCGATTGGACCGATATCGCCTTCCAAACCGGCCAGCGAAGCGCTGGTGTTCTGGTTCGTGTGCCCCGGCACCGGCGGCACGTGATCGAAAGGTCCGCCACCTTCATCGAAGCTGAAGAACAGGACTGAGTCTGACCATGACGGGCTCGCCATCAGAGTATTGATCAGGTTCGAGATCTGCGCCTGTCCGGAAAGGATCGACTGGCCGGAGCCCGGATGTTCATCGCTATGGCCGAAATTGGCTTCCACATACGCGAACGACGGCAGCGCATTGTTCTGCGCATCGGTCATGAATTGGCTGATCGGCGCAATATGTGTCGCGTCGACCACCAGTGTGCCGCTTGCGGTGCGGGAGATGTATTTGCCGCTATAACCAAAGTATTTGAACGTGGTGGATGGGCTGCCGTTCGGATCCAGCGCCGAGTAATAGATTTTCCAGGAAATGTGATTCTCGTCGAGCAACTGGAAAATCGTCTTGGCCGTGAGTTGAGGAGCGTGATCGTCAAAGCCAGGATCGAAGACGTATCCCTGCGTGGTGCCGCCCGACATTGTGGCCAAACGGTTGGGGATGGTTTTGCCGGCTACCGGTGAAAACCAGCGATCAGAGAGCGCAAACTGCGATGCCATGAAATAGTAATAGTTCAGCTCCGCCGCGCCGGTCGTGCTGGTGTCTTCATAGAACGCCATCGCGCGCTGGCCCGCAAGATCGGTGAACGATCCGCTGCCGCTGCCTGATTTGGCGAAACCCTCAGCCGTGTGCACGAAACCATCCATCAGGATGGACCGGGTGGTGGTGAAATCAAAGCGGCTCACGTCGCCAAAGCTTTCGAGCCAGGCCGAGGTCATATCGTCGAGGCATGTGCTCGTGGTGTGGAACAGCTGGAAAACTGTTCCCTCGTCGTTCTTGTTGCTGATGGTGGCCAGCTTGTCGTCGATGCCATCCACGTCGTATTCAACGTGATCGTCGCCGACATTGAAGCTGTGCGCCTTGCGGTAAGGATTGAGCATGCCGAAATAGCTATCGAAACTGCGATTCTCCTGCAGCATGAAGATGATGTGATTCACCGCTGTAATGCCGCCGGGAGTAGGCGTTGGAGTTGGGGTAGCGCTGGGAGTCGGCGTCGGCGTTGGAGTTGGGGAAGGAGTAGGAGTTGGAGTTGGGGTCGGCGTAGGCACAGCCGTGACGGTAATGCTTTCCGATGAAGAAAAGAAAAAGCCGGTGGTATCCCACGCTCGAATCACAATGGCGTGCTTTCCGGCGGGCAATGAGAGAATCGCCGTGAGGGACGCGCTGGTGCTCTTGGCTCTTTGCACCGAATCGATATACATGATCATCGCGGTGACCGTGTGAGCTGTGTCGCGAGCCCCGGCCGTAAACGTTACCGGCGAGCTTACCGTGGCGCCGCTGGCCGGCGAGCAGATTTTTACTGTCTTATCGACCGTGGCCGTGCAGGCCGCCCACCCGCGGCTTGCTCCAAAAATGCTAAGTGAAAAAAACAGTATTGCCGTTGAGCGTGTGCGCGAGGAGATCATGGGCCCCCTGAATGAATCTCGAAAAGAAACTGCATTTCCAACGTGGTGGCCGTGAAGGCAGTGCTCTGCTCAGCAGACACCCAGCTTTTTCTTGGGAACTTGGAATCCAGACTCACTGGCAGGGGTTGTATAAGGTGAGCTGCTTTATTGACCAAAAAATCCAGGGCTGGAATTTGTTACGCCTCGGCTTGTGCCTCCAGCGACTGGCCCAGTTCTTCCCACTCATTCATCGCGCGCTGTAGCTCCATCTTCGAACGCTCCAACAGGTCGGTCTGCCGTTGCGTCTCTTCCGCGCTTACGAACGCTTGCAGAGCCACCTCGGACGCAGCGATGGCCGCTTCCAGTCGCACGATCTCTTCTTCTACTTCCTGCAGGCGCTCCTTCATCTGCTTGAGCTTGATAGGATTGAGGCGTTTCTGCCGGACCTCCGGTGCGGCAGGCTTGGTGAGTGCCTTGTCATTCGCAGTTTGTTCCGTGGTACCAACGGAGGACACCTCTGGTGAAACAAGAGAGCCATCCGGAGCGGCCCCCGGCTTGCCCTCTTTGCGCCAGAGATAGTCTTCATAGTTGCCGGGGAACACCTCCACCCGGCCGTCACCGATCTCAAAGATGCGCGTTGCCAGCTTGTCAATGAAGTAGCGATCATGGGAGACGAAGACCACGGTACCGGTGAAATTCTGCAATGAATCCAGCAGAACATCCTTGGCGCGCAAATCGAGATGGTTCGTCGGTTCGTCGAGCAACAGGAAGTTTGAAGGATGCAGGAGCATGCGCGCCAGCGCATAGCGATTGCGCTCGCCGCCGGAAAGCACGCCGATCGTCTTAAAGACATCATCTTCGGAGAAAAGGAAACAGCCAAGCAGGCTGCGCAGCTCGGTCTGCGTCGATCGCGGCGCCGCGGAAAAGAGGTCATCGAGCATACGCGCTTGCGGATCCAGGGCTTTGTACTGATCCTGAGCAAAATAGTCGACGTCAGCATTGTGCCCGAGGCGCAGTTCTCCGCCTGTTGGCTGCTCAAATCCTGCCAGCAGTTTGATCAGGGTTGACTTGCCTGCACCGTTCACGCCAACCAGCGCGATGCGGTCTCCGCGCTCGATCACAAAATTTGCGCCGGAGAAGACGCGCTTCGGTCCGTAACTCTTGGCCAGGTCCTTGGCTTCCGCCACCATTCGACCGCTGGCCCGTGGCTGCGGGAACGAGAAATGGATCGCCTTCTCTTCCGGCGGGATCTCAATCTTCTCCATCCGCTCCAGTTCCTTGATCCGGCTCTGCACCTGTTTGGCCTTGGTGGCCTGATAGCGAAAGCGATTGATGAACGCTTCCAGCTGATCGGTTTTCTCTTTCTGATTGCGATACGCTGCCTCAAGCTGAGCGCGACGTTCGGCTTTCTGCGCGAGATATTTTTCGTAGTTGCCGGAATAAAACGTAACCTGCTTGTTCCAGATTTCGGCCGTCTTCTTCACCGTGACGTCAAGAAAATAGCGGTCATGCGAGATCAGCACGTAGGCATGGGGATACTCGGCCAGATATTGCTCCAGCCAATTGCGGGTTTCCAGGTCAAGATGGTTGGTAGGCTCATCCAGCAGCAGCAGGTTAGGCTTTTGCAACAGCAGCTTGGCCAGAGCAATGCGCATCTGCCAGCCGCCGGAAAATTCTTCCGTACGCCGCTCCCAGTCTTCCTTGCAGAAGCCCAGACCGTTGAGCACCGTGCCCACCTCGGCCTCAATGGTGTAGCCATCGCGCGCGTGGAGCTCGGCCTGAATGCGGTGGAAGCGCTCGGCGATTTGCGCATACTCGTCGCCCGAATGGTCCACTTCGCCCATTCGATCCGCCAGTTCTTCCTGTTCACGCTGCATCTGGTGGATGTGGCTGAAAACCGAAAGACATTCCGCAAACACGGTGCGGCCGGAGAGTGACAGTCCGTCCTGGGGCAGATAACCGCATTCAATCCCGCGCTGGCGCGTGATGCCGCCATAATCGAGGGATTCAATCCCGCCGAGAATTTTAAGCAGCGTGGTTTTGCCGGTCCCATTGGCGCCCACCAGGCCGACGCGGTCGTGGGGCGTGATCAGCCAGTCAAGATCTTGAAAGAGAACTTTTGGGCCAAAGCGCTTGCCAGCTGTGGTGAGTTGGATCATTACTTCTATCTAACCACAGACAGCACGATGGAACCCAGAGGGTAAGCCTGACGAAACAGCCTCAATAGAGGTGGAAGTCCACCTCGATGTTCATTTCCACTGCCACAGGCTTGCCATCGCGCTTGGCGGGATCAAAGCGCCACGTTTGCAGTGTGGAAAGGGCCGAATCGTCCAAACCAAGGCCCAACGGACGCAGGACCCGAATATTGTGCAGACGCCCGTCTGTCCCCACGACGACGCTTGTAACGAGTACACCCTGGAATTGTTCATAGCGCGCGATTTCTGAAAACTCGGGCGCCGGCGAGAATATGACCCTCGGCGCTGCGACGCCCGCCCCGACATGGAAGACGGTCCGGTCCGGGTCTGTGTTGCTGTCCGTGGTCGCAGCCGGTTCGATATGGACCAACTCGCGTTTAGGCGGAGGCGGCTCTTTCCAGCTGAACTCTGCCTCCAAGGCTTGCGAGGGATCATAGGTGAACCGGTCAGCCAGATATTTTTGCCAAAGCTCCGGAAGAGAATCCAAAAAATCCGAAGAGTTCAAGAAGAAAATGCGGCCCAGGAGCGCGTGAGCCTGTTCATCGGAGTCCAGCGGATGATCAAGTTTGATCTCAAGCTTGACCTGGGGCGGGAATGGCGCCGCCCTCCGGTCCTTGAGAGTTTTAAATTCCATCAGCTTGAACTGCCCCTTCTCGAACAGGAAGAGCATACGCCGTCCTTCCAGACGCAGTTGATCAGCACGGAGCGATACATGATCGACAAGAATCCCTCCGTAAACAGTCCACGGACCTTCGACTGTGCCGTTCAGAGGGGTTCCTTGCGCGTCATACTGCTGCGACTTGTTCTCGAGCGGATGACGTAAGAGCAAAATTTTGCCCTGGAACGGGTTGAGCGATTCGGCCGCATTCTGTGCAGCGACTGGCACGGTAATCGCGAGAACTGCCAGGAAAAAGAAACTCAATCGTCTGTGCATGTCTTCTCCAGGTCAGGCCGATTTTACCTGTACATGAACAGTGCCACTAGTCATGTTTTTGCGGTTCCTCTTCTTGTACGGGAGATAATCCCCCCACATTTTTCTTGACATCGCGCTCCAGCTACCTCAATATCTTGGGTGTAAGCGCGTAGTAGTACTATTCGTAGGGCTACACCGGCAACTCAAAACCGTGAAGGAGGAAATTCGAGAATGGCAACCAAGAAAAAAGCTGCGAAGAAAAAGAAGAAAAAGTAGCTGATCGCGGAGCATGAGTCTCCGCAAATTTTTTTTCAAGGGACAATAGTTATAACGGGTGTTCATCAGAACACCCTTTTTTGTTGCGCAGAAAGAAGATTCCACCAGGCGTGCACCATTGGCGCCGGGGAACACTGAGCTGCAAAACCAACCTTTCCCTCGTTCCCGTCTTCTAACTGATTACGCTATCATCTGGGAATTTTTTGCGCCAATCGCCGCCACTTTTTCAGGCACATAATAATTTGGGAGTTTTACTCGCAATCGCGAGAGAGTGTGATGAAGCAAACCACGATCTCAAAACTACGCAAGACACTTTTGACCGCCATGGTAACGCTGATCGCCGCGGTCATCGCGGCGTTTGCTCAAGCGGGCGATGCTGCCAGCGGAACGGACGGCATCATCCCGTTTCTGAATCAGACGATCGTGTGGTCGCGGCAGTTGAGCGCCCAGCAGCAACTGGTCAACGAACCCAGCGATGCTTTGTTTCTGAATGACAATCGCCAGATTGCCGACCAGGTAGTCAAACTGTCGTTTGACTTTGCCCGGGCCCGAGCCCAGGCTTTGGCAGCCCAGCCCAACGGCGCCAACGGCATGCAGACACAAGCGCCGTCACAGTATCAACGGCTGGCGAGCGCTGCAGCCCAGGCCGACCAGAAGGTCAAAGACTCGGAGCAGGAGCTGGACCGCCTGCGCCAACAGCTCGCAGCCGCGCCGTCGAGCAAAAGGCGCTCTTTGCAAGCGGCAATCGATGAGGTGGAAAGCGAACAGGAATTGTTCCAGGCGCGCCGCGACACAATGCGCAACATGCTGCAATTCGCTACCGGCACAAGCTCTGGCGGAGCAGCCTCCGGCAGCTTGATTTCTCAGATAGAGGAACTGGCCCGCACAGTCTCCGCGGCCAACGCTCCTGAGAGCGACACGGCTGCGTCACAATCAAAAGCCGCCGCCTCGCAAACCGCCGCGGCCGCGCGCGATCGAAGAGAAACACCCAACGGTATTCTCCCATTGGCGACCGATCTCTTCACGCTCCGGCGCAAATTGGACGCTTTGGACCAAAATCTTCGCCAGACCGATCAATTGGCACAAGCTGCCAAGGGTCTGCGAGCGCCTATCGTGGCCAAGGTAAAAGAGCTTACCCAGAAAGGTGATGATCTGGTCGCCCAGCCGGATTCGCAGGACCCGAAGGTCCTGGCGCAACAGCGCAAGGACCTCGACGCTCTCACAGCTCAATTCAAACAGCTCTCCGCCAGCATGTTGCCTCTGAGCAAGCAGTCCATTTTGCTTGACGTATACAAGCGCAGCACCATCAACTGGCGCAGCGCCGTGGAAAGCGAGTCTGAAGCGGAGTGGAAAGGCTTGCTGGTTCGCCTGCTGGGTCTGGCCTTTATTTTGGGCGCGGTGCTCGGCATTTCCGAGTTGTGGCGCAGAGCGACGTTCAAGTACATCACCGATGCGCGCCGGCGTTATCAGTTTCTTCTTATTCGGCGCATCGTTCTGTGGTGCTTGATCGCTATCATTGTAGCCACGGCATTTGCCAGTGAGCTTGGCGCCATTACCACGTTCGCCGGGCTGCTGACCGCCGGCATCGCCGTTGCATTGCAGAATGTAATTCTGTCTGTCGCCGGATATTTTTTTCTGATCGGCAAATATGGCGTGCGCGCGGGCGACCGCGTTCAGATCGCCGGCGTTACCGGCGAAGTCGTGGACGTTGGCCTGGTGCGCCTGCAGATCATGGAAATGGGTGCTGGCCTTTCGCCACGGCCAACCGGCCGCGTGGTCGCTTTTTCCAACGCCGTCGTCTTCCAGGCGGGGTCAGGGATGTTCAAGCAGATTCCGGGCACAAATTTCCTGTGGCATGAAATTACCCTTACCCTCGATAACAAAGGGGACTATCGCCAGGTAGAGCAGCGAGTCATCGAAATTGTGAACAGCGTCTACGCCGAATACAAAGACAGGATGGAAGCGCAGCGGCGCAGCGTTGAGCGCTCTTTAAATTCCACGCTCGGCGCTTTTGCGCCGGAGAGCCGGGTACATCTCACGCAGACCTCGGTTGAGGTCGTCATTCGCTATCCCGTGGAGCTTAGCAGCGCCGCTGAGATTGACGACCGGATCACCCGCGAACTTCTGGACGCCATTGAGCGCGACTCCAAGCTGCGGCGGCAGATCTCCGGTGGTCCAACCCTGAAGGTGGAAGAGGAGCCGGCCGAGGCGGCAAAAGCCTGAGGCAATCCGGGGTTGTTGGCATCCGGCGCCGCGGGTTTGTCCTGACCCATGTGTGACTCGCGTCACATCAGCCGGCGGGCATCTTCAGGATGATCAAAGAAACAAAGCGTCGTCAGACGCGAATTGATAGAAATGGGGTCGTAGCCACCACCCTTCAACGACCCCGTTTCAAACCGCCGGCTTTTTGCATTCCGTCGACACGCTGCGCTTCCCGATTTGCCACGGTGAGACGACCGGAGGATCAATGAGCAGCCACCGCTGGCCGAGAGAAATCGATGCAACTTATGCGAGCATGCGCGGGCATGGTAAGGGATAATAGGGGGCAGTCTTACCCGCCAGAAGAAAGATCAATTGCGGGGAAGAACCTGCTTTACGGGTTGAGCGGCGGACTTTGGAGGGAGCCAAGTGAAAACCGTCTTCGTGATTGGCGCGGGACCAGCCGGCATGTTTGCCGCACAGAAGATTGCTCAGGGCGGACATGAAGTGATCATCCTGAACCGCGACATCAAACCCGGCGGTCTCGCCGAATATGGTATCTATCCCACCAAGGACAAGATGAAGATTGGCCTGCGTAAGCAGTTTGCCAAGGTGTTGAGCCTTCCGAATGTGCACTATTTTGGACACGTGCCGGTCAGTACTCAGGCTGCGGTCGCGATCGAGGAGCTACGGCGATTTGCGCCCGCCGCCATTGTCTTTGCCGTTGGCGCGCAGGGCACCAAGAAGCTGGGCCTTCCCGGCGAAAGCGCTAAAGGCGTTTATGCAGCCAAGGATTTTGTTTACGGCTACAATCTGCTGCCGCCGTTTACAGCACACGATTTTTCCACCGGCAAGCGTATCGCGATTATCGGCATGGGCAACGTGATGGTGGATATCGCCCGCTGGCTGATGATCGACGCCCCACAGAAGACCGCGGAGGAAGTGATCGTGGTGGCGCGCCGAGGACCGTTCGAGGCCAAGTTCGACAAAAAAGAATTTGACTATATTGAGGAGTTTCTCGACCGCAAAGCGTTTGATGAGGAGTTACAGCGTATTCAGCCACAGCTTGCGTCGATCGGACAAGACATCGGCAAGCTGGCCGAAGAAACGTTCCCCGTTTTGGCAACTCCGGCGGCGGAGCATCCCGCCGGGAAGCCGCGACTCCGCTTCCGCTTTCTCTGCTCGCCGCAGGGCATTCATGGCGATGCCGGAGGAAGAATCAATCGCCTGTGCGTGACGGAAAATGTCCTCTCCGAAAAGGACGGCAACATCGCCTGCAAGGCGACGGACCGCACTGCCGATCTCGAAGTCGACACCATGATTTTTGCGATCGGCGATGTAGCTGACCCGGCGGTTGGACTGCCCTACAATCGGGACGGTTATGTAATCAATCCCGATCAGGCAGATCCGAAGCGCGCTGCGTATGAACTGTTTGAGCCGCAGACGGGCAAGGTGCTGGAGGGGATGTACGCCGTAGGTTGGGCGCGCAAAGCCAGTGATGGCCTTGTAGGGATCGCACGGCATGACGCTGAGGTCGGCGCAGTGCATGTGCTCGAATATCTGAAGACAGCTCCCGAAAGCCACGTGACTGCCAACCAGATTCAAGATTTTCTGCGCAGCAAGAACTTGCGTATCGTAACCAAGCCTGATCTTGAATGTCTTGGACGCGCAGAAGAGCAGGAAGCACAACGGCGTGGTGTCCCGTGGTTCAAATTCGCGGAAGATGAGGCCATGCTGGCCGCGATCGCCGCAGAGAAGGCAAAGGCCGTGACCGTTTGAACCCTTGATTCATTCAGCCGCTCGCAATTAATCTTTAGATCGATGCTCGCCTGGGATCCCAACCTATATCTGAAGTACGCCAATGAGCGCGCACGGCCCGCAGCGGATCTGATCGCGCAAATCCATCTTGATTCTCCCACCCACATTGTCGACCTGGGCTGCGGCCCCGGCAATAGTACGGAGCAACTGCATCACCGCTGGCCTCAAGCTGCTGTCGCTGGCCTGGACAATTCGCCGGAAATGCTGGCTGAAGCCAAGGCCAAGCACCCTGACTGGCAATGGGTGCTGGCCGAGATCGAAGGCTGGAAGCCCGAACCCGCGGTTGACCTGATCTTTTCCAATGCCGCGTTTCACTGGGTACCGGGGCACGCGACGCTCTTCCGCAGCCTGATTAGCGGGGTATCGCCGGGAGGCGCTCTGGCAGCACAGATGCCAAACAATTTCCATTCCGCCGCGCATTCGGTGATCCGGGAAGTAGCCGCCAATGGCGACCCGCGCTGGAGCAAGGTCCTCACGTCGGCAGCAGGAACATTTACTGTACAGCCGGCGGCCTTTTACTATGATGTGCTGCGCAAGCACGCCAGGCGCGTCGACATATGGGAAACCGAGTACCAGCACGTGATGGACGGTCCCAAAGCAATCTTTGACTGGATCCGCAGCACCGGCATGCGTCCGTACATTGATCGTCTGGCGGACGACGAGCTGCGCCAGCTATTTGAAGAGATGTGCCTGGAGGGTTTCCAGGAAGCGTATCCTCCAAACGATCAGGGCAAGGTGCTGTTTCCATTCCGCCGGATGTTTATCGTGGCGTATCGTTAGTGTGATTCACCGCGGAGACGCGGAGGCGCGGAGAAAACTTGAGTTTGCGAATTCCTTTTATTCCTCGATTGCTGGCGTTAGCCGCTGCGTCTTTTCTGCTCTGTCTAAGCTCATACTCTGCTGCTGCTTCTACGCAGAAGATCGGTCCTGACCTTTACGCTTACATCTCTGACAACGACGCCAGCGCAAACTCGACTTTCCTGGTCGGCGAGCAAGGGATCCTCGTGGTCGATACCGGACTCAACGCTCGGGAGGGTCAAAAGCTGCTGGCGGAGATCCGCAAGGTTTCGCCGGCGCCGGTGCGCTGGATCGTGAACACGCACTATCATCCCGATCATCGTGGCGGCAACGCCGTAGTGGGCCCCGAAGCGGTCGTCATCAGCACCGCGTTCACGCGGGCCCACGCAGGCAAGACCGCGCCCGGATACGCACTGAATGAAACGCTCGGGCCGGAGGGACTGACGCTATTCGTTGGGGGACATCAAGTTCAGATCTATCATCCCGGGCCTGCGCACACCCTGGGGGACGTTGTTGTTTATTTCCCTGACCAGCGTGCCATCGCCACGGGCGACCTGTTTCTCAATAACTCGTGTCCGGCGATGGATGAAGGCGATATGGAGAACTGGATTCGCGCGCTCGATCACATGCTGGACCTGCCTGTGGAGCATGTTGTTCCCGGCCACTTTGCGCTAGCGACCAAGACTGAGATGCAAAGTTTCCGCGACTATCTGGTTGATCTGCGCGACCAGGTCCAGCGCCTGCGTGCCGAAGGCAAAACACTGCAGCAAGTGCAAGACGGGCTTGATATGAGCGCGCACAAGGGTCTTCGCCAGTTTCCGCAATATGAGGCCACTTTCAAAGACAACGCTGCCGCGTACTATGAGCAACTGGAAAAGCACCACTCTCGGAAATGACGCTTGCCGCCGATTTGACGGATAGCATGTGAAAGCCAGAGAATTTTGAGCGTCGTTTAAAACAACACCGGAAGCATATCCCGCAGAAAATCGGAGCGCAAGCGCGACTATGGAATATATCAACCTCGGTTCCACGGGCGTCAAAGTTTCACGTATCTGCCTGGGCTGCATGACCTATGGCGTCAAGAGCTGGCGCAAGTGGGTGCTGGAAGAGAATGAAGGCCGGCCGTTCATCAAGCAGGCGCTGGAACTCGGCATCAATTTTTTTGATACCGCAGACATGTATTCTCTTGGAAAAAGTGAGGAAATACTGGGCCGCGCGCTACGAGAGTATGGCCCATCGCGCGACAAGGTCGTTATAGCCACAAAGGTTTTCTTCCCCATGGGGGACGATCCCAATCAGAAAGGGCTCTCGCGGAAACACATCATGCATGCGATTGACGACAGCCTGCGCCGTCTGGGCACCGACTACATCGATCTCTATCAGATACACCGTTTCGACTACGAAACGCCGGTCGAAGAGACGCTCACGGCTTTGCATGATGTGGTGAAAGCGGGCAAGGCGCGCTACATTGGCGCTTCATCAATGTTCGCATGGCAGTTCGCGGGAATGCTGAACACCTCTGACCGCCTTGGACTTACGCGGTTTGTAACCATGCAGAACCACTACAACCTTATTTACCGCGAAGAGGAGCGCGAGATGGCGCCGCTGTGCCAGTCAGAAGGAATCGGGATGCTGCCCTGGAGCCCGCTGGCCCGTGGAGTGCTTGCCGGCAACCGCAAGACCCCGACACTGCGCTCTGAGGAAGACGACTACACCAAGAAGCTATACACGCAAGAGGCCGATGATCGCGTGGCAGATTGCGTTGAGCAGGTGGCCAAGAAGCGCGGTGTGCCTCCCGCACAGGTGGCCCTGGCATGGCTAGCGCAGAAACCCGGAGTGACTGCACCTATCGTGGGCGCATCCAAGCCGCACCATTTGCAAGACGCGGCGGCTGCGCTGGCAGTCAAACTGACGCAACAGGAGATTTCAGAGCTTGAGTCGATCTATGTTCCGCATCCGGTGTTGGGGCACCACTAGACCGGACATTAGGCGCGATTTGAGCGAAAGAACAACCGTGGTTGTTCCTTCGCTAAAAAACCAGTGCAAAGTCTTTGTAAAAGTTCCTAGTCGCGAGTCTGGCGTCCCAGCAGCCAGCCAATGAGAATGCCCACACCCAGCGCGCCGGCGGCAACGGTCACCACTGAGGTCAACGGGCGCTCCTTGACGGTGCTGCGCACATCATCCAGCCGGGTTTCGGCCGCGGCTTTGGCGCGCCGCACGCTGCGTCCAAGATCGTCATAGGTTTCATCGAGCCGCTCTTTTACCTTGGACGATAGGTCCCGCGCTCTCTCCGCAATATCCGCCATATTTTCTTTTACCTGCCCGCTAATCCGTGAAATATTCTCGGTCTTCATCAAACCCTCCGTCAGTCGCTTTGACTCAGAATGCTTGTCATTCTCCGGACAGTTACAAACAGCTCCGGACCAGAGCCGTCTTGCTGGCTACCCATTATGACAGAGAAGCCCTGGGCCAGAATATGAGTTGCCTCGCGTAGCTGGCGGACAACCGGCAAAATTTACAGCGGCAGTAAACATCACTGCCGCCGCCATACCATTTCGGGATTGCATCCGTGCTGCCGCTGGGAGGGAGCGCTTTTGTAACTCCTTAAGTCAGATCAGCCACCTTAAGCTTGATATCCGTGCTTTTCCAGTTGGATTGAAACTGCTTGTCGACAAACTGTGCGTCATAAGCACGATTCTGTGCGCGCAGGGCTTCGCTCAGTCCAAACAACGAACGTGGATTGCGCGGGTTACGCTCCAGGTCTTCGCGAAACACCTTTTCAGCGTCTGCAGCATTACCGCTGAGTAAGAGGACGGCGCCAAGGGATTCGCGCACCGGGTAGAACCAGTCCGGCGGTTCATCATAGTTGAGTGAATCCTGGATCGCCACGGCCTGGCGCAGCATGGCAATGGCGTTGCTGGAATCCTTCTTGGCCAGGGCGATCTTGGCGCCCAGAACGTTCACTGCGATGGTCAGGACGTCCTTGGTCTTGTTGTTGACCGGCATGGCGAAAACCTGGTCGGGCGGCGTCTTCTCTGCTGCTTCACGCACGATGCGGTGTTCAGCTTCGGCTTCAGCCAGCTTGCCTTTTCCGGCCAATGCCATTCCGCGGGCAAAATGCCAGTAAATGGTCGTTGTCTTCATCGCTGCATTCGGCTGTGGCAGATTCAGGATTTCGTCCCATTTCTGGAAGCGCACTTCCACGGCGAGCGGCACAGTCATAAAGCCTTCGAGCGGAGGCACATCCTTCACGTACGGGCCAACATGCTCAGCCAGCATGCCCGCAGCCTTACGCGCTTCGGCGTAGTTTCCGTTCATGCTGGCGCAGGCCGCAATGAAATGGAGGTTGTGGCTGTAATACATCGCTCCATACATTCCCTGGCTTCCGCTGGCCTCGAGGTAAGAGCGGTCCGCTGCGGCCGCGAGCTGATTGGTTTTGACCGCTGCCTCAAAATCGCCGGTGCGGATATAAACGTGCCCGGGCATATGCACCAAATGGCCGGCCGCAGGCGCCAACGCAGCCAGCCGGTTTGCAGCAGCGAGCGCTCGCTCAGGATTGGGTGAGGCTTCCACGGCGTGAATGTAATAGTGGATCGCGCCCATGTGATTTGGGTCGCGGCGCAAGACCGACTCCAGCGCGGCAACAATGTCTTCTGTTCCGCCTGCGGGCGTGCCGTCAGGATGCCAGAGACCCCAAGGGTGCAGGTTCATGCCGGCTTCAGCAAAGAGGGTGGCTGCGTCAAGATCGTCAGGAAATTGCTTGACCAGATCTCCCATGGCGTTGCGATAGCGTTCTGCGGCCAGCCGGTGATCCGCATTGGGATCGGCGGGGAAGCGAATCGCCATGGCCGCGATGTAAGCCTTTTCGCTGGGCGAGGCGTTCGCGGCAAGGTCGCTTGCCTTCTGCACGGCGTCGTGCGCGTGCTTGTAGCGGTCAGGGTCGGCAGGATCGTTGTAATTGGGGCCAACCGCTTCGGCAATTCCCCAATACGCCATCGCCATTTTGGGATCGAGTTTGGCGGCCTGCTCAAAGGAGCGCCCTGCTTCTTCATGATTGAAGGCATAGATCAGCCGCAGTCCTTGATTAAAGAACTTTTGCGCCTCCGCATTGCCGGTGGTCACGGGATGATGCAGATCACCGTATCCGGCCATCAGAGTGGTGGTTTTGCTTGCGGGTTGGGCGTGCGAGCCATGCTGCTGCGCGGAGATCACTCCGCAAAGCGCCAGTATGAAAGGGGCCCATGCAAGATACTTCATCTTGGATTCTCCTTAGACCGCGCTGGTTCCTGAGTGATACCGAGCATTCTACACTTCGCGGCCCGAGGGGGAGCGGCTGTCTGCCCATTCACGCCAAAACCGGGCGTGAATGGGGACCCGAAAACGCTTGTTCGCTGACTGGGTTCGGGATAACGGTATAGAATTCTCGAAACTGTACCCGGTACCAAGTTTTCGGCTTATTGCTTTTTTCCGAAAATCTCTCGCAGGAGGGCTGTGGTCTGGGCTGCGGGATCGTGACGGATCTTTTTCTCTTCTTCGCCGATCATGTAGAAAAGCCCATCCATGGTCTTGCCCACCACATATTGATCCAGATCAAAGTCTTTGCTCTGTGAAAATTCAGCGGCCAGCGGGTTCTGCTTCAGCTTGTTGTATTGCCGAACAACGCCGACATTTTCCATGGACTGGTGGACGATCGGTGCGAAGGCCGCAGTCAGCTGATCCGTGGACTTGTTCCTGAAATATTCAGTGGCAGCCGTGTCACCGCCGGAAAGAATCTGGCGCGCGTCAGAGATCGTCATCTGTTTTACGGCATTGATGAAGATCTGGCGGGCGGCGGGGGCGGCCTGCTCGGCAGCGCGATTCATGCCGACCTCCAACGAATCCACCTGCTGCCCCATGCCAATGGTACGAAGCCCTTTGCCGACTCCGCGCAGCTTTTCCGGCAGCAGGATCTTGATGGCCGCGTTCTTCAGGAAGCCATCCACGCGGCCCGTGGAGGCAACGGCGTTGCGCGTGCCCACGGTGAGCGCCTCCTTGAGTCCGGCAGCAACGCGGTCATTGCCTGGCTGGTTCTTACCCAGGGCCTCTTCAGCTTTCTTGCGCAGGTCGTCGAGAGTGGATTGGGCGGCCAGAACCGTGAACAGACTGATCATCAGTGACACAGCTAAAATGAGTTTTTTCATAAAGAAAGCGGCGGCGGGTCCGGCTGGGCTGAGCCCGAGCTCCTGTCCAGCGGTATCTTACCCCTGACCTTTCATTTGTCCTATACCCGGAAGGTCAAGGACGAAAAAATGTGACCCTGGAGGCACGAGCCATGAGCGGTTCAAGATTTGGGCAAATTTCAACCGGCGTCATTATTTTCTTCATTGCGTTGTTTTGGAGCGGGACCGCGGTTGCCGCGGCTGGGAAGGTGCACCCGGAGATGATAGTCTCAACGCAATGGCTGGCGGAGCACCTGAACGATCCCAAAGTGGTAGTGCTGCATGTGGCGGAAAAGCGCTCAGACTACGATGCCGGCCACATTCCCGGCGCACGCCTACTCCTGCTGGAAGACTTCATTGAAGGCGACGACGCGGAATTGCCATCCCCGGAGAAGCTCAAAGAAGCGTTCGAAAAAGTTGGCGTAAACAACGATTCGCACGTGGTGGTTTACACCACATCCTGGTATCCGATGGCCGGCCGCGCCTACTACACGCTGGATTATCTGGGCCACGGAGATCACACCTCCCTTCTGGATGGCGGCATTGATGAGTGGAAGCTCGAGAAACGTTCTCTGGAAACGAAAGCTCCCAAGATCGCGCGCGGTAGTTTTACGACTCATCTTCATCCCGAGGTACGAGCGATGATGGAAGAGGTCAAGAAGCTTTCCGAGCAGCCAGTGCAGTCGGAGTTGCTGGTGGACTCTCGTCCGGAGAAACGCTATACCGACGGCCACATTGCCGGCGCCGTCCACGTCTATTGGCAAGAGACGCTGGTGGATGCGAAAAACAAGCCGGTCTTCCTGCCACCGGACAAACTCAAAGAACTGTTTGCTTCCCGCGGCATCAAGCCCGGACAGAAGCTGGTTACCTATTGCGAAATTGGCCTCCAGGCTTCGCACGATTACTTTGTCGCCAAATATCTCGGCTACGATGCGTCCATGTTTGACGGCTCGATCCATGAATGGAGCCATATGAACAACCTTCCTTTAGTACAAGGGAAGGCATTGCGTTGAGGACCGAGATGCGATCGGCGTTTATCAAAACAATCATGCCCTTTGCGCTGTTGCTCGAAGTCGGAGCGCTGCTCGGGGTGCAGGCGCTGGGCAGCGGCGAGCCCAAGCTGCGAAAAGAGATGGTGGTGACCACAGAGTGGCTGGCATCGCATCTGCATGATCCAGACCTGGTGGTGCTGAGCGTGGGATCGACGCCCGAGTTTTATTCCCAGGGACACATTCCAGGGGCCAGGCAGATTCTGTTGAGTGAGATCGCGGTTACACGCGATGGTATTCCCAATGAACTGCCGCCGGTGGCAAAGCTGCAGGCTGTTTTCGCGGCTGCCGGCGTGAGTAATCACTCGCACGTCGTGCTCTATGGCGATCGCTTCAATTTGCTGGCGGCGCGGGCCTACTTTACCCTCGATTACCTCGGCGTAGCGCAACGTACATCGTTGCTGGATGGCGGAATCGACAAGTGGCGAGCCGAGGGGAGGCCTCTCTCGAACCAGACGGTGAACGCAAAGCCGGCAAGGCTGGCCGTCGCACCGCGTCCTGCCATCCTGGTCGATACGCGGACCATGCGGAAGTTGGCAGAGCAGAAAGTGGCGTTGATTGATGCACGGCCATCCAAAGAATTCACAGGCGAGCAGCTCTCAGAAGACGTCAGAAAAGCCGGGCACATTCCGGGGGCAAGCAGCCTTTACTGGATGGATATGCTGATCAGCCGGGAAAACCCGGTGCTGCGCCCCGAAGCGGAGCTGCGGCAGATGTATGCGCAGGCTCGCGCCGTGGCAGGCCAGCCACTGGTTACATATTGCCGCACCGGGATGCAATCTTCGTTTGACTACTTTGTGGCCAAGTACCTGGGTTACGAGCCTAGCATGTATGACGCGTCGTTCTATGAATGGAGCCAGAAAGATTTGCCGGCCGAGACCTCTCCCAAAAAACAATAGTCGGCAAGAAAAATGCCCTGGCTTGCAGACCAGGGCATTTTGCTGCCTGAAATGTACACAACCGATCAATGTGGCACAGAGACTCTTGTCTATGCCTCGACTCTTCAGATTCCAGTGAGGCACAGGCGGGAGTGCCTGTGCCACAAAAATCAAAATCTAGAACAGGTTCCACAGGAACTGATTGTAAACGTCATGGTGATACTGAACTTCAGGCGCCTTGACGAACGTTCCCAGCAGACGCGGGCAGCGGTCTGCCGAAGCCTGCTTCAGGTCGGCGTAACGACCTTTCACGTCGGCCCCGAAGAGCTTGGTGGTCCAGTCGGCCTTTCTGAAGTTTTCGATCGCGGTATAGATGTTGTCCGGCAGGTAGCGCTCGGCCTGGCGCAGGTTCTTGATCTTGGCCGTATCGCCATCCAGGCCGGTCTTGAAGACCGAATACATCACCATGTAAGCGTTCGCGTCCGGCGCCACCGAGCGCACCTCAACCCGCATGCTCTTTTCGTTGCCGATCGGAATTCGGACCATCGAACCGCGGTCCGTCGGAGAAGCCTTGATCTGGTTCGGCGCTTCAAAGTGCGGATCAAGACGGCGATAGGCATTCACGCTTGGGTTCAGCAGCAGGCAAATGTCATTACCGTGCGTCAGAATTCGATCAATGAACTCCCAACCCACCTGGCTGAGTTTTTCTTCGCCCTTGGGGTCCCAGAAAAGATTTTTTCCGCCCTTGCTGATGGAGACATTGGTGTGCATCCCGCTGCCGTTCACGCCCACCACAGGTTTGGGCAGAAAGCTGGCGGTCAACCCCATCTTATTGGCTACCTGGCGGCAGATGAGCTTATAAAGCTGGATCTGGTCGGCGGCGGCCACCACTTCGCCATAGCCGTAGTTGATTTCAAATTGTGAAGGCGCTACTTCCGGATGGTCCTTCTCATTCTGGAAGCCCATGGAGCGCTGCACTTCCGCCGTGGTATCAATGAACGTGCGCAGAGGATCGCCCGGCAGTGAGTGATAGTAGCCGCCGGTATTCACATATTCGAACTTGCCGGTTTCATGGTAGCGCCGCTCGGCGTCCGAGCCCTGGAAGAGAAAGCCTTCAATCTCATTGGCGGCGTTGAGCGTGTAGCCTTCTTTCTTGTGCAGCTCTTCGGCAAACTTCTTGAGCATGCCACGGATGTCGGCAGTGTACGGCTCGCCGCCTTTATCGATCACGTCGCCGAAGACGAGGACCTTACCGGGCCCAAAAATGTCGGCTGGGGCCCAGTAGAAGGCGCTCCAATCCATGCCCAGGCGAAGATCGCTCTCACGCTGTGCGGTAAAGCCGCGGATCGACGAACCGTCAAAGGTAAGGTTGTCCCAGCTCTTGATGAGGAACTTCTTGTCATAGTCGAGCATGTGCAGGCGGCCTTCCAGATCGCTAAACAAAACGGTGACAGCCTTGATACGCTTTTCGTCGGTCAGGTACTTGAGCCGTTCTTCCTGGATCTTGTGCATGGCGACCCGGTTCTTGCGCTGCTCTTTCGCGTGCAGGTTCATTTGTTCCAGTTCGTCGTACGACAAAGCCAGAAAGCTGCGAAGTTCGTTTGCCATGAAGCTCCTCTAAAATCAAGATGATTGGAATTTAGGCTTGGGCGATCGCCCAAGGGACGATCAAACGGTTAGAATAGCGCGCCACCCGGTTCCCCGCCAATCAAAACGAATGATAGCCGCCATCAAACCGATTTATAGCACGCAGCTTGCACAAGAATTTGTTCAAGAATGTGCCTGAACGTACGTTCATCGGGACGAGGGCCGCGGGCACGCGCCGGGAGAACCGATTCTTACTCCCACTTTAGGTCGAGAGTGCGGCTGGTGAAATCCACGATGAGGGTTTTTTGGCTGTAAGGCCGAAATTGGCCGGGGATCGCCGTATCGTGGTCGTAGGTCTGCCCCGGTGCATTCACCTGCACGCGGATCAGATGCCTTCCCGCTTTGACCGGAAGCGTAAGGTCGATGCCTTCGCCGTCGGCAGTGGGTGCGCGCGACGATCGTAGACGAGAGTTTCCTGAACCGCGCAATTCGTCGTGATAGCGCAGGTCGCCGTCTACCCAGATATAGATTTCGCCGCTGCGGAACGGATATTGGCCGACGATCTGGAGGGTCGCGGGCATAGAGCGACCGAAACTGAGAAAAAGCCCTGTTGCCACAGCCAGCAAAACCAAAGCTGCCACAAGCAAATAGAGAAAAACGTTGCGACGCGGGGCGCTGTCTTTGAGGAGAGGCGATGCGGCTTGAGACCGCGACGGCAACACAGACGTGCGCCTTGGTTGAGGCAGGACTTTGGCTTGAACCACTGTCTTAGTCAGTTGGCTGCGAGCAGCAGATCGCGGCGTCCTGCCAGCTTGCAAGTCCTCTATTTCGGCGGCGAGTTCCTGACCGCTTTGGTAGCGCATCGCGGGATCTTTAGCCAGAGCGCGACTCAGAACATGGTCGAAATCAGTGTTCAGGTCTGCGCGTAGCTGGCTGGCGGGCAGTGGATCTTTGGTTACAACCTGCACACAGATTTCGGTAATCGAGCCGCCATCAAACGGCTTGACGCCGGTAAGCAGCCAATAAGCAACCACGCCGAGAGAAAACAGATCGGAGCGGCCATCCAGGGGCTTGCCATTCAGTTGCTCCGGAGACATGTAAGCCGGTGTTCCGACCACGTGGCCGGGCAGGGTGATCTCCGCGACAGATACCTTGGCAATGCCGAAGTCGGCGATCTTAGGCTGCCCCGCCGCGGTCACCAGAATGTTGGCGGGCTTGATGTCGCGATGAACAATGCCCTGGCTGTGCGCGTAGTCAAGAGCTTCCGCAACGTGCCTGACAAGTTCCAACGCAGCTGAATGGGACATCGTCCCAGGGGCTGCAGACGCAACCAGAGCCTCCAGTGACTGTCCCTGAACGCATTCCATCACGATGAACGGCGTGTGCGAAGGTTCATCCTCGCCTACGTCATAAATCGTCACTATGCCCGGATGGGAGAGCCTGCCCGCAGCCTGGGCTTCGCGGAAAAACCGCTGGCGAAAGTGTTCGGCGTCCTGAGCGCCGGGGCCAGGAATGGAGATAGTCTTGATCGCTACGGTGCGGTCAATCTTGGGGTCGCGGGCGCGAAAAACCGCTCCCATAGCGCCCCGCCCAAGTTCAGCAAGAATTTCGTAGCGTCCCAGCTGTTGCAGTGTTTCCATGCTTAACTTTTGTCGCTGCGCTCCAAACCGCCGACGTGTAACTGCTTCGACCTCTCATTTGTATGCGCTGGTTGGCAGCCGGCTCGGCGCGCCGGGCATGAATATCGAGGTTACGGAACAGGGGGATGAGGCCGATGATAGCACGGTAAAACACAGGAGCTGGACGCAGGCGGGGAGCCATTGGTGCATTGTCCATTGGCGTGTGTGATGCGCTTACGCGCCGTGACTTTCAGCGTCCTTATGCGAACTGCGCAGATCAAAAGCCAGTCGCAGAACGTAATGGACGCCGGACACCACGGTGAGGCCCAGCGTCGCGCCTATTCCGCCAAGCATCAGGGCTCGCGACTGCGGCGTGCCAAAAATCTTGTAAAGCAACGCCAGAGGCACGGTAACAATCTGGGCAACAGTATTGGCCTTGCCGAACCAGCTGGGCTGGAAGACTTTCATCGTGCCCGTGGCATAAAGCAGAGTACAGACGATCAAAATGATGATGTCACGGCTGAAGACAAGAATCGTGACCGGCCAGCGAATGATGTGGGTGATCGAGAGCATGAGAAACATGGTGCTCAGCAGCAGCTTGTCTGCGATGGGGTCAAGATATTGTCCCAGAGTCGTCTTTTGTTTGAGAATGCGCGCCAGCAGACCATCCAGCCCGTCCGTGACTCCGGCAGCAACAAAGATGATCAGCGCCCAGGTGTATTTTTGCTGCTGGATGGCGACCACCACAAAAGGAATAAAGATCAGCCGCGTGAGCGTCAGCAGATTGGGCGCGGAGCGCAGCTGACGCAACATTACTGCGGCTCCTGGAAATACTTGCTCACGTTGACACCCGTCTTGGCAGCAAACTGGTCAGCCAGTGAAGGCAGCCCGCCCGCACGCCCATCGACTTCAACACGCTGCACGCGATGCATGGGAAAAAACACAACATTGGCGCTGGCAGGCTCGCCCGCTTTCACCATCTGAGTGAAGTCTTCCAGCGACTCCAGGTCAACGCCGCGCAGACTCAGGCCTGCCGGCGTGAGCGAAATTATCACGCCCCAGAATTTCTCACGCGGGTTTTGCAAAGTAACCAGGACCAGCTGTCCGGAGTTCATGATGTCTGCGGCCTTATACCTATCCTAGGTTCAGCGAGGAAAGCCGTAATTTTTGTCTTTTAGGGTATCACGCAGAACGGAATCAAGCTGAGAACGTGTGGGAGTGTACCGGACCGGCCTGCAGGGCTTGAATGCATTGTTGCGCCAGACGCGCAGCGCCGGCAACGTTCGGGTGGCCGGCTGATGAAAGCCAGCACTGTCTCTGTTGTAACGGCCCCGCGCCCACTAGTTCACAGGCATCGCGTCTGGCCTGCGCTACCTCATCTGGAGCGTTTTCCGGATCACAAAGATCTATTTCCCACAACAATGACTGGGAAGCATACGCGGCATTGCTCTCCGCCATGCCGGAATCGACAAAAATCGCCCGCCTGCGCCCAGCTTCACGATTTACGTGCTCGACCGCACCCCGCATCAGGCCGCTCGAAAGCTTCCAGAAGCGGAGGCAGTGCTCAACTATTTCATTGCGGAAGATCGCAGGTTCGGCGACGGGAGCAAAGTGCACGCCGTGCACCAGGGAATACAGCGCTTCCACACCCTCCGGGCGGCTCTCATGACTCAGGCCGGGATAATATCCCAGTACCAGAATTTGCGCGCGCTTGAACCGTCTTATCACCTGGCGCAGCAAGGTCAGCAGGTCGCGGCCGCAGTAATTGCGGGTATGCAACTCCAGCTCATACATGGGAACCATGGCATTGAAAACGCGCTGAATTTCAACATCATTGATTCCGCCGTTCATCAATACCCACCGCACACCGTCGGCATCGCCGGCAAAGCTCTGCACCTGTTGCAGAATGGTAGGGAAAAAACACGGAACCTCACCGGACGGCATGGTTACGCTGTAAGAGTCGCGTATGCCGATCTTGGCGCCGGAGTGCGCCAGCATGTTCACCGATGCACCCAGATGGCGGGCGAGGAGAACGGCGGTTTTGTGCTCCTCCGCCAGTCCCTGACCCCATACAACGGAGTCGCCAAGAACAAGAAGCGTGCTCATGCGGTGACGACAAGTCTACCAAGTTTCAGCTGGATCAACAGACTTCGCCGGGGGTATGCAAAGGATTGCGTTTTGGCATGCCTGCCTCGCGAGGCAGGCAGTGTTAAAATGGAAGCCACCATCCTGTAGGCCCGTAGCTCAGTTGGTTAGAGCGCTTCCTTGACACGGAAGAGGTCGATGGTTCGAGTCCATTCGGGCCTACCATAATTCCGCAATCCTCCTTTTACGAATCGACTTCAATTCCCGAAGCAGATGCATGTAATGTTCCTTGTGGCCTTGTAAATCAGCGTGTTCATGCCTTGGGCGAATGAGAAGCCATGAATTTCGCGACCACGCCTGCACAGGATTCAACAAACGAGCGGTCATTGGTGTCCTTGAAAGTGTCAACGAAGTAGCTCTGAATGTCGATTTCCGCGACAAACTGCCCGCGCACGAAGATAGGAACCACAATCTCCGATTTCACCATGGAGGAAGCCCGAAGATAGCGGTCGTCGTCGGTAACGTTGTTCACCACGACGGTCTTTCCGCTCGCGGCGGCCGCTCCGCAGAGGCCCTCGCCAAACCGGATGCGGGGCTGCGGGCTGAAACTGCCGGTATACGGCCCAAGAATCAGAATGTCTGGAGTCGCTTCGTCGATCAGGCGAAAGCTGATGCTGTTGTAGCGCGGCATCACAGAGTGTACGTGATCCGATATGCGCTGCATGAGAGTCTTTGTATCCGAAGCCTGGGCGGCTAAACCTTCAACTTGCTGCAACAGATCAGCATGTGTCGGCATGTCTCAATATAACGTAAGGCAAAAGAGCGCGAAAAGGTATCTGACGTAACTCATCGAGAACCCGGCGAGAGTGTTAACTCCCTTTTAAACCAGCGGCCCGATCGACCAGCGTTTGTGCGTTCATGCGGCGGGCGTGTTCACGGAATGCAACTCCTGGGCCACGCCAGCGTAGATCGTCGACGGTATTAAAAACCGGCGCGTCCAGCCGTAAAGTGGCCAGCGTACGAAACAAATGCGCATTATTCCAGGCGCCGAAGAGCGCCTCAGAGAGAGCCTGTGCACGCCGGATAGAACGCGGCCATTCCCGCCAGTCTTTGGGAATTGATTCCAGATGCGAGTATTGAGCCAGGACAGCGGCAGCCGTCTTGGCGCCCCACCCGGCAATACCGGGATAACCGTCTGCGCTATCGCCAACCACGGCCAGGTAATCAGGAATTGATTTTGGTCCCACGCCGAATTTGGCCGTCACTCCGGCTTCATCACGCACAATATTGCGCATTCGGTCCCATTGCACCACCTTGTTGCCCGAGACACATTGAGCAAGATCTTTATCCGGCGTGCAAATCAGCACCTGGTGAAAACGGTTATCCTGCGCGGCTTTGACAGCCGCGGCAGCAAGCGCATCGTCAGCCTCAAATTCCACCATGGGCCAGACCACAACCCCCATCGCGGAAAGCGCCTCTTCAAGAATAGGAAATTGCGAGAGCAGTTCTTCAGGCACGCCTTCGCTGGTTTTGTACCCGGCATAGAGTTGATTGCGGAATGACTCCACGACGTGATCCGTGGCCACGCCAACGTGAGTTGCGCCGTTTTCGAGCAGCGACAAAACGGACGCCAGCACTCCACGCACCGCGCCGATTTCACGACCATCGACATCGCGCGCGCCGGGCACTGCGAAAAAGTGCCGAAACAATTCGTAGGTACCGTCAATCAGGTGAACGTTCATCAGGCCTTGCGATCATGGTACATGAATGGGTTCCGGGCGTCCCGACGGCGTTTTCACGCTGGCTCTTTTGCTTTCTGCCTCTTATAGTCAGGCAGAACTCTGCTCGGATGGAAATAAGGAGGGGGACAGAATGCATCTGGAAACAAAGGCGCAGATCTCCCGGTGGTCGCTGACATTGCTGATCGCAGTGATCGGCTTGGTTTGTCTTGGCGCTCTGGCGGTCATCCTGTGCGCGGGCCTGGATATCAATCCGTTTAGGGAAACCACAACGTCCTTTCTGGTTGCCTCTTTTGTCGGGTTGATTGGAATCGTTGCGGCCCTATTCCTGTTGAATGTGGCCACCGATATCAGCATGATTGCCGAGGCAAGCATTGCCGGGCTCAAAATCGGGCCGAGCACCGACGTGCCAAAGAAATGGGCATTGGGTTTTGGCGCGGCGGCCCTCGCGCTGGTCATCATCATCCTGGCAGGCACGTACTTTTCCCGGATCCGTTATTTGGATGTGGTGCAGGAACAGGCGAATGAAGTTCTGAAGGAAAATGACAACCTGCTGGCAGAAATCAGCCAAAGGCTGGCAGCCGGCCAGACTGCCGATTTCAAGCGAATCGTGGAAATCCGCAATTTTCTGACGCACCAGCGCAGCGGCTTGCCCAACATGACCATTATCTACTCCAGCAAGTTCAGCGATAAATTGGCCTTGTACGAAGTAGGCGGATACTCCTGGAGTGGTGTGGACATGAACAATTACCAGCCGACCTATTTTGAATGCACGCGCAACCTGGACTGTGATTATTTGAAGCAATTCTTTTCCGGGGGCAAGGTGGATGTTTTGAAAAAATTCACCATCCGCGGCAGCCAGTTCAACATTTACGTTCCTTATACCGGCAAAGAAACCCGGTTTGTGCTGATGTTCGACAGCAGAAACAGCTACGGAAAGCTGGGCTCCTAAAAAACAGAAAATATGCGAGAAGGTGCGGGCGTAAACCATCCGCATGCCAACCCTTTGCGACCAAATCGAATTCCGGGCATCCAACCTTTCTGCTGCATTCCTTGTACTCACAATTTCTGTAAACTGGGCAGAGCATGGCCAAGCCGATCTTACTCAGCGTTGATGACGATTCGGACGTATTGCGGGCTATTGAACGCGATTTGCGTTCGCGCTACGGCGCCGACTATCGCGTGCTGGCGAGCGACTCTCCGCAGTCTGCGCTCGATCTGCTGAAGCAACTTAAGCTCAGGAATGACAGCGTGGCTCTACTGCTGGCCGATCAGCGCATGCCGAAGCTGGACGGCGTCGGCTTTCTGCAGGAGGCACAGCAGATTTATCCGGAAGCCAAACGCGCGTTATTGACCGCGTATGCCGATACCAGCGCCGCTATCAGCGCCATCAACGAAGCCAGCATCAACTATTTTTTCCTGAAGCCATGGGACCCGCCGGAAGAGCACCTCTACCCGCAGTTAGACGATCTGCTCGACGATTGGCGCGCTGCTTACCGGCCCGCCTTTGAAGGCATTCGCGTACTGGGCACACGGTGGTCGCCGCGGTGCTATGAGCTGCGCGATTTTCTGGCCCGAAATCACGTCCCGTATCAGTGGATCGATGCCGAAGTTGCCGCCAACGATCCAGAAACCAAGCGGTTGCTGGAAGCGCTGGGATCGGAGGCTGCCAATCTTCCCGTCGTACTTTTCCCCGATGGCACCAAGCTGCTGGAAGGAGCGCCGGCTGATGTCGCGCACAGAGTCGGCCTGCGGACCAGGGCGCAAACCAACTTTTACGATCTGGCGATTGTCGGCGGCGGACCGGCCGGGCTGGCGGCCGCGGTCTATGGTGCGTCTGAGGGGCTCCATACCGTGATCATCGAACGCGAAGCACCGGGCGGGCAGGCGGGGATGAGTTCGCGCATTGAGAACTACCTCGGATTTCCCAGCGGGCTCAGCGGCGGCGACCTGGCGCGTCGCGCGGTCGCACAAGCGCTAAGATTTGGCGTCGAGATCCTGGCGCCGCAGGAAGTGGTGAGCGTTCGCACGGAAGGGTCCTATCGCATTCTTAAGCTGGCAGACGGAAGTGAAGTCTCCTGCCACGCGCTGATGATCGCATCCGGAGTGCAGTGGCGGCGGCTGGAAGCGCCGGGCGTGGATCGGCTGCAGGGCGCCGGCGTGTACTATGGCGGCGGCGCAACGGAAGCAATCGCATGCAAGGGAGAGATTGTGTACATTATCGGCGGAGCAAATTCCGCCGGCCAGGCCGCCATGAACTTTGCCAGATACGCCGAGCGCGTGGTGATTCTTGTGCGCGGTGAATCGCTTTCCAGCACCATGTCACAGTACCTGATTGACCAGGTCAAGCAGACACCCAACATCCAGCTATGGGCCCACGCAAGCGTGATGGAAGCGCATGGCGGCTCGCATCTGGAAGAGATTTCTGTCCTCTGTTCGGACACAGGCAAGACTGAGCGCGTACCGGCCAGCGCGATGTTCATTTTTATCGGCGCATTGCCACGCACCGACTGGCTGGGAGAGCTGGTGGAACGGGACGACCGTGGCTTTATCCTGACCGGGCCAGACCTGCTGTGGGATGGTGCGCGACCCAAAGGATGGAGTTTGGAGCGCGATCCATTCCTGCTTGAAACCAACGTCCCGGGGGTCTTCGCCGTTGGCGATGTGCGCCATGGATCGGTCAAGCGCGTTGCCTCCGGCGTGGGCGAGGGTTCGGTAGCAGTGCAATTTATCCATCAATATTTGAGCAAGGTTTAGCATGGCGGAAAAATCAGAACTGCTGCGCTTGCCGATCTTCGCCGGCCTGCCGGAAGACCAGGTGGAGTGGTTTCTCGGCCACTCGCAGGAATTGACGTTGCAGCCGGAGGATGTGTATCTGCACCAGGGCGATCCGGCTGACGCGATGTTTGTGATCCTGGAAGGGCAGATGCAGGCCCGTGGCGAAATCGGCGGCGAAGTGTTAACGATCACCGCGAAACCCGGAGACGTGACCGGCGTGCTTCCCTATTCACGGATGAAACAATTTCCGCTCACGGCCAAGGCCGTCACAGCGAGCCGCGCATTACGCTATCCCGCCTCGTCCTTTCCTGATCTGATACAAAAGATGCCGGAGCTGGCCGGCCGTCTGGTGGGGCTGATGTCCGACAGAATCCGCGAAACCACCCGGATGGAGCAGCAGAAAGACCGTCTGGTTGGACTGGGCAAGCTCTCGGCCGGATTGGCGCATGAACTTAATAATCCGGCCTCAGCGGCTAAGCGGGCTGCCAGCCAGTTGCGTGGACTTTTGAAGCAAATCAAAGAAGCAGCGCACGCGCTGGGTGCGCAGGAACTCACATCCGCCCAGAAAGCCCAGATAGACCGGCTGGAAGCGTCGTTCATCCAGCAGGATGGACGCCCCCCGGACACACTCACGGTGAGCACGCTTGAAGACCAGTTGGACGCGCTACTGCGCAGCCACGGCCAGAATGATTTGTGGCAACTTGCAGCGAACCTGGCGCGCAAGGGCGCCAAGCCGGAGATATTGGAATCGCTCTTCGATTCACTCGACGCGGAGACGGCGAGGGCGGCGCTGGTGAGGATTTCCGCGTCGCTCGAGATCTGGGGAGTGCTTGACGAGATTGAGAGCAGCACATCACGCATCTCCGACCTGGTGTGCGCGATCAAGGAATACACCTTCATGGACCAATCGCCGGTGCAGAACGTTGACATCGTCAAGAGCCTGGAGACGACGCTGACCATCCTGAACCACAAGCTTAAAAAAGGCGTGAAAGTGGAGCGCGACTATCAGCCGGTGCCCCTGCTGGTGGATTCGTTCGGCAGCGAGCTGAACCAGGTGTGGACCAACATCATCGACAACGCGATTGACGCCATGGCCGGCAAAGGCGAGCTGCGAGTGCGCACCTATCGTGACGACGGCTGCGTCGTGGTGGAGATCCGCGATAACGGCCCGGGAATTCCCGGCCACGTACAGCCGCATATCTTTGAGCCGTTCTTCACTACCAAAGGCGTGGGCCAGGGGACAGGACTGGGACTCGATACCGTGCAACGCATTGTCAGGAAGCACAAGGGCAGCGTTCAGGTAGAGTCAAAGCCGGGCGATACCCGCTTCCAGGTCTGGTTGCCGATGGCTGGCGCTCACACATAACCGAATTCATGTGACCCATCATTCATGTGACCCATCGAGTGGGATCGGAAATGCATCCGACGTATCTGGATGTCCTTTCGTGCTGCCCTGGCACAATCGTCAGCAAGTAAAGAGTGCAAAGGCCGGAAGCACGGAGGTAGGATAAGAGCTGCCGGAGCCTGAGCTGCATTCTCATCGTATCGGGTCTGGCCGAGGGGAGACCATGGCTACCATAACACTGCTCATCAATGGAAGCGAACACAAGGTCGAAGCAGCGCAGGATGAACCGCTGCTGTCGATCTTGCGCAACCGTCTGGGACTCACCGGCACAAAATATGGTTGCGGCGTGGGCCAGTGCGGCGCCTGCACGGTGCTGCTGGACGGCAAAGCAGTGCGCTCCTGCCGGCTTCCCGCTGCCGGGGTGAAAGGCAAGGTGGTGACGATTGAAGGACTGTCGGCCCATGGCAATCTTCAGCCAATCCAGCAGGCCTTCCTCGAGGAAGAGGCTTTTCAATGCGCGTACTGCACCTCAGGCATGATCATGGCGGCGCACGCCCTGCTTTCGGCTGTTCCCAAACCATCTGACGATGACATCCTTGATCACATGAACGGTAACATCTGCCGTTGCGGAACCTACCAGCGGATCATGGCGGCGGTTCATAGGGCCGCGGAGAAAGGCGGGAAGGCATGAAGACCGATGCAACCAAAGACGTCGCCGCATTGAAGACAACTGTTGAGGAGCAGAGTGTTGAGTTTGAGCAGCATGCAGTGGAACCGCTGCACCATTTCTTCGATGTCAGCCGCCGCGACTTGTTCAAACTGCTGGGCTCAGGGCTGATCGTCGGCTACTGCGTGAAGAAAGGTCTGACCCAGGAGTCGGGGCGCCCAGTCAACAGCGAAAATGGCAACAACGATCTGGCATCATGGCTGCACATTGGCGAAGACAGCAAGGTCACGGTCTTTACCGGCAAGGCGGAGATGGGGCAGAACATTCGGACGTCGCTGACGCAGCAGGTGGCGGAGGAACTGCACGTGCCCATGGCGTCCATCACACTCATCATGGCGGATACCGATCTCACGCCGTTTGACATGGGAACCTTCGGCAGCCGGACCACCCCACAGATGGGGACACGCCTGCGCACTGTCTCTGCGAACGCGCGCGGTGCTCTTGTAGAGATGGCGGCCAAGCGCTGGAACGTCGATCCCGCCACCCTCTTTGCCAAAGACGGCATGGTGGTGAGCTCGAAGGCAGGGAAGCGGATTTCCTACGGCGAGCTGACGCATGGACAGAAGCTGGTGATGATTCCTGAGGCCGATCCTGAGCCGGAAAGCCCTACCCATTGGCGCATTGCCGGCGCGCCGGCAAGCAAGGTCGATGGCAAGGCATTTGTCACCGGCGGGCACCAGTACACTTCCGACCTGAGTCGCCCTGGAATGCTGCACGGAAAGGTGTACCGGCCGCCGGCGTTTAACTCCAAACTGATTTCTGTTGATACGAAAAAGGCGGAGCAAGTGGCGGGCGTGACAGTGGTGCACGATGGGGATTTTATCGGCGTAACTGCCGCCGATCCCGGCCTGGCCCAGAAGGCATTAACTCTGGTCGAAGTGCAAACACAGGCACCGCCGCAGGTTTCAGACGCCGCCCTGTTCGACTACTTGCGCAAGGACGTTGACAGCGAAGCGCGCGCGGGATTCGGCGGCAGAGGTGGAAACTCTGCCGGCTCGGTGGAAACAGGCATGGCGTCGGCAGCCAAGACTCTATCGCAGACTTACACCGCGGCTTATATCCAGCATGCCCCACTGGAGCCGCGCGCGGCCGTCGCCGAGTGGCAGGACGGCAAGCTGACGGTCTGGACCGGAACCCAGCGGCCATTCGCGGTGAAGGAGGATTTGGCAGCGGTTTTCCATATTCCGCAGGATCACGTGCGTGTGATTGTACCGGACACTGGCTCCGCCTACGGCGGCAAGCACACCGGCGAATGCGCCGTGGAGGCAGCCCGGCTGGCGAAAGGCGCGGGCAAGCCGGTGAAGCTGGTATGGACTCGTGAGGAGGAGTTCACGTGGGCTTATTTCCGTCCCGCAGGTGTGATTGATGTAAAGAGCGGCATTGCGGCGGATGGGAAGCTGGTAGCGTGGGAGTTTCATAACTACAACTCCGGCCCCGCAGCCATTGACACACCATACAGCGTGCCCAACAAGAAGATTGAATTTCATCCCGCAAAGAATCCGCCGTTGCGGCAGGGATCGTATCGAGGGCTGGCGGCGACGGCGAACCACTTTGCCCGCGAGAGCCACATGGACGAACTGGCTCATCTGGCCGGCATGGATCCGCTGCAATTTCGGCTGAAAAACATCACCGATCCCCGTCTCCGCGCGGTATTTGAAACCGCGGCAGAGCGCTTCGGCTGGGGCAAGCAGAACGCTACGCCGGAACGCGGCTTCGGCATGGCCGGAGGATTTGAAAAGAATGGCTATCTGGCCACGTGCGCGGAGGTCACGATTGACCGTACGCGGGGACAGGTGCGCATTGTGCGCGTAGTGGAATCGTTCGACTGCGGCGCGGTAGTGAATCCGAACGGACTGCGCAACCAGATCGAAGGCGCCATTGTGCAGGGAGTCGGCGGAGCAATGGTTGAGGCCATTCATTTTGCTGACGGGAAGGTGCTGAATGGGCGCTTCAGGGATTACCGCGTCCCGCGTTTCCGCGACCTGCCGAAGATCGAGGTTGAGTTGATCGACCGCAAAGACGTGCCGCCGGCAGGCGCGGGCGAGACGCCGATCATGGGTGTCGCGCCGGCCGTGGCGAACGCGATGTTCAGCGCGACCGGCATCCGGTTGCGCGGGCTGCCATTGATGGCGAAGCCTCTGGAGTTGAAGGGGTAGAGGCTTTCAGGGACGAAAGCTCATTTTGCTACAATCTTCGTTTGCCCCTGCACCTTTACAACACGCTATCCGGCAAGGTAGAGGAGTTTGCGCCTGCTGTAGACAACACCGTCCGCATGTATGCCTGCGGTCCCACGGTGTATGACTACGGCCACATCGGCAATTTCCGCACGTTTGTAGCGGTCGATATCCTGCGCCGCTTTCTGCGCCAGAGCGGCTTCAAGCTCCAGCATGTCATGAACATTACCGATGTGGATGACAAGATCATCCGCAACGCCGCGCGGGAGAAGAAGACAGTCCAGGAATACACAAAGAAGTACGAAGACGCGTTTCTGGAGGACATGGCGTCACTGAATCTGGAGCGGCCGGAAAAAATTGTTCGCGCCACGGAGCATATTCGGGAGATGGCGGAGTTCATTGCCGCGCTGGAAAAGAAAGGGATTGCCTACCGCACCGAGGACGGCTCGTATTACTTCAGCATCGCCAAGTTTCCCGAGTACGGCAAGCTCTCAAAGAAAGATTTCGGCGGGATAGAAGTCGGGGCGCGAGTGGACGTTGACGAGTATGAAAAAGACAACGCTCGCGATTTCGCCCTCTGGAAAGCACCGAAGGAAGGCGAAGCCCACTGGGAGAGCGTGATCGGGCCGGGGCGGCCAGGCTGGCACATCGAGTGCTCCGTGATGTCAATGAAGTACCTGGGCGAGAGCTTTGACCTGCACGGCGGCGGTGAAGACCTGATTTTCCCTCACCACGAGAATGAGATTGCGCAGTCGGAGTCGCTTACAGCGAAGACCTTCGCGCGCCACTGGGTGCATGTGCGATTTCTGCTCGTCGAAGGCGAGAAGATGTCAAAAAGCGCGGGCAACTTCTTCACCCTGCGCGATCTGCTGGTGAAAGGGCACAAGGCCTCGTCCATTCGTTTTCTGTTGACGTCAGTTCCCTATCGCAAGCAGCTCAATTTTACTTTTGACGGGCTGAAACAGGCGGCGCACTCGGTGGAACGCCTCCGGACCTTCCAGTCACGAATGAGAATGTCGCAGCTTCCTGCGGGCACCAACCCGGCGGCGCAGGAGGCGGCGACTAAAGCAAAGCAGGAGATGCGCGCCGGGATGGAAGATGACCTCAATACAGCAAGAGCTTCAGCGGCGGTCTTTGACATGGTGCGTGAGGCCAACACGCTGGCCGATCGCGGCGAGCTCCGCGAGGGAGACAAAGCGCCGCTGCTGGAAGTGCTGGATCAGTTTGACGAGGTTTTCGCCGTTTTGAAAGATGATGACGCGGAAAAGACACGAGTTGCGATTGAGTGGGCCAAAGCACACGGGGTCGCCGTGGAAGCGGCCGTTGCCGCCGACGGCATTTCGGATAACGAAGTCAACCGGCTGATCGAAGAGCGGAACGCCGCAAAAAAGACGCGGGATTTTGCGCGGTCCGATGCGATTCGGAAGCAACTCGCGGACGCCGGAATTGTCGTGGAAGATACGAAGGATGGGATACGCTGGAAAAGGAAGTGAGTGAGATTTGGTAAGTGAGTAAATTGGTAATTTGGTAAAGTGAAAAACGGGAAACAAACGTCGCCGTTCTTCAATTTACCCATGTACCAACTCACTCAATTACCAAATTCTCCTCAGTCTCCCGCCACATTCACAGTCTTCGGACAAGTTTCTTCCGTCACCGCCGTTTCAGCCTGCGGTTGATGCAACTTCGAGGTGTTCACCAGCGCTACAGAAGCAATGATGATCGCGGTACCCACCAACATAAAAATATCGACGCGCTCGCGCAAAATCAGCCAGCCGAGAATGAGAGCGACGATCGGATTCACGTACGCATACGTTGCGACTTTGGCGGTCGGCACGTGCTCCAGCAGATAAATGTAGCTGGTGTAGCCGATCCACGATCCGCAGACAACAAGGTAGCCGATAGCGCCCAGCGCCGGCGCGGCCCAGTGCGCTTTAAGGAATTGACCGCTGAGGAGTGCTATGACGCCGTTCACCAGGCCGCCAAGCGTCATTTGCCAGGCGGCGGACGCGAAAACGTCAACCGTGAGATCGAATCGGTGAGAGAAGATGGAGCCGAGTGCCCAGGCAAATGATGCGGCGGCGAGTATGCCGCAGCCCAAAAGCTCCTGGCGGCCAAGATGCGTCCCGGAGACAATGCGCGGCCAGAGGAGGAGTAACAGGCCGGCGATCCCCAAAGAAAGCCCGATGAGCCCTTGCGCTGTCACACGGCCGGCGCGAAAGACCCATGCCTCAAGTATCACCACCCAAATAGGCACCAGTGCGACGATCAGCGCTGCCAGACCGCTGGATACGTATTCTTCCGCCCAGAGCACCCCGATGTTGCCCATCGAGAGCAGTAATACGCCAATCAGCAAGAGCCGGACGAAGTCCTGGCGGTTGATGCGAATCTTCCGTCCCAGCAAAGCGCAGGCCAGCAACATGATTGGACCGGCGATCAGGTAACGCGTGGCGCCGGCGACATACGGCGGCAGATCGCGCACAGCGATGCGCATGGCCAGGTATGTGGAGCCCCAGAGGACATAAACCAGCCCGAAAGAGACCATCACGCGGAACCGTTTATTTTGGTCGCTTCGCTCCAACCCGCCACTCAGCTTGGCCTTGTTCACTATTGATTTGCTCCTGAGCAGGGCGCTCGGCGCGCTAGCCGGCCTCGCGCTTACCTCTACTTCATAAAAGTGAAATTGATCGACCTGAGCACTAAGTACTATCATCTGACGGAGCGGCGCACTCCGTCGATGCGAAAAAACTGAACGGTGCGAAATGTGCACGGGAATGCACCGTAGTAACCGCCAGTTGGGCGCAATTTTCGGGCTATAATAGAAGTGTAGATGAATTCAGCGCGCACATCATGGTTTGTGTGGCTCACGCCCAAACGCTCGCTGGCCTGTTGGGTGGACTTCCTTGTCTGCCCACGGCGTTACCTGGCGGTGCTGCCTTCGCACGCGCGGGCCAATCTCTTTGCCGGCGACTAACTCTTCTCCTCGTTCTCACACCTGATCGGCGCAAGGGTTCTAGAGACGTTTTACTCGTCAGACCCAGGCCGAATGTATTCACACGTAACCATTTGAAACGAGGATGAACATGGCAACCCAGACTATTTCCAATGCCGGACCCAAGATCCGGACCAAGCTGCCCGGACCCAAAGCCCAGGCAGTTCTGCAGGGCGATCAGAAATACATTTCGCCATCGTATACGCGTTCCTATCCGCTGGTGGCCAAGCGCGGCCGCGGCGTGATGGTGGAAGACGTTGACGGCAATGAATTCCTGGATTTTTCCGCCGGGATCGCCGTGGTGTCGACCGGACACTGCCATCCTGAAGTAGTGGCAGCGATTCAGAAGCAGGCGGCTGAGCTAATCCACATGTCCGGCACAGATTTTTACTACGAAAACCTGATCACGTTGGCAGAGCGGTTGGCCAAGGTGGCGCCGATGTCCGGCCCGATCCGCGCTTATTACGGTAATTCCGGCACTGAAGCCATTGAAGCCGCTATCAAGCTAGCCCGCTATCACACCCGGCGGCAGGGCATTATCGCGTTCTATGGCGCATTTCACGGCCGCACCATGGGCGCTCTCTCGCTTACGGCCTCCAAAACGCAGCAGCGGCGGCGCTTTTTTCCGCTGGTGCCGGGCGTGGCGCATGTACCCTATCCCAACGTGTATCGCAAGCCGGACGGCATGACCGAGGCAGAGCACATTGCCGAATGCATACGCTTCATCGAAGAGCGGGTGTTCAAGACGATCATGCCGGCGGAAGAGTGCGCCGCAATTTTCATTGAGCCGATCCAGGGCGAAGGCGGGTACCTGCCGGCCCCGGCGGAATTCATGCGCGAGCTGCGCCGCATCTGCGATCAGAACGGCATTCTGCTCGTCGCCGACGAGGTGCAGAGCGGCGCGGGACGCAGCGGCAAATGGTGGGCCATCCAGCACACCGGCGTCGAACCGGACATCGTTACCATAGCCAAGGGTATTGCGTCAGGCATGCCCCTGGGCGTGACTCTGGCGCGCGCGGAGATCATGGACTGGGTGCCTGGATCGCATGCTTCCACCTTTGGCGGTAATCCCGTCTGCATTGAAGCCGCGCTGGCGACCATGAACGTGCTGGAGAACGAAGGCATTCACAATGCGGAGGTCGTGGGCGCGCACATCATGAAACGGCTGAATGGCTGGGTGAAGACGCATCCCATGGTGGGCGACGTGCGTGGACGCGGGTTGATGATCGGCGTGGAGATCGTGAAAGACAAGAAGACGAAAGCCACCGCGCATGACGAGCGCGACCGCATCGTTGAATTGGCGTTTGAACGCGGTCTCCTGTTCCTGGGCGCTGGCGAAAACTCCATCCGCATTGCTCCGCCATTGGTGGTAACACACGAGCAGGCGGATATCGCCATGGACGTTCTGGAAGAGTGCGTGACCATAGTGGAAAAAGAGCGGTAAGGTTTTGCACATCGCGAGCGTAGCGAGGGAGCCCCACAGCTACGGAAAATGCCTGCGGAGATGACCCATCTTGGCAGGCATTTTTGTTGCGGGCTTTGCGACTCCAGAAAATTTTCGTTACGATATGGTTCCTTCGGCTCGCACCGGGTAGTCCTTGAAGATGGAAGCCAACTGTGCTCGCCTCGGGATTCGACATCAGATGCCCGGCAAGCTCACGCACATCACGCTTCGCGCTTTGGATTCCATCGCCAGGTTTCTGGCCCAGAAGAATTCCGCGCCACAGCATCTCCTCACTGGAATACGCGGAGAAGAGGAAGCCTATTTCTATCTGCGCCAGCGCGGCTACGTGATGATTGCGCGCAATTATCGCAGTCCGCGCAGCCGTAGCGAGTTGGACCTGGTTGGATGGGACGGCGAGACGTTGTGCTTCATCGAGGTAAAGACACGCAAGACGCGGGATTTTGCGCCGGCGGAGGCAGCCGTGGACGCGGAAAAGCAGAGCGATTTGTCGCGGGTAGCGCGGGAGTTTTTGCGCAAAGTGAAAGGCAAACCGCCCATTCGGTTTGACGTGGTGAGTGTCTACCTTGCCGCCGATGAGGCGGAGATCGAGCTGTTTAAAGATGCGTTCAGGATGGCGTGATCCGGGGTTTCCGCTCGTGTTCTAATGCGCAAAGTTCAAATCTGCGCGTCTCGACCAATAACAGGAAACGCGGAGAGTGTTTCACTCTTGCTGGGCCTCACGCATCGGCCCCGTTCAGCCGCGGGGCGGCCGCGAGCACTCAGGGTGCTTCAAATCTGCCCTCCCTCGAACAGTTTCGAGATCAATATCGGGCCAACATCAGCTTCGAACAGAACATCTCGAATAAGTAGGGGGGATAGAGCATATGGGCTCCAGATCCAGATCTTTTTTCGCATGCACACTACTTGCCGTGGCGGTCGTAGGCTGTGGCGGTGTGTCCAATAAAGGACAGAATCCAGGGACGGTTGAGCCGCAACCCGCGGGAATCACGGCAGTGAACCATGTTGTGATCCTGATACAGGAGAACCGGTCGTTCGACCACTATTTCGGTCAAATGACTTCGTATCGCCAGGCGAATGGATTTCCCATCAACGGTTCGCCGGCAACGATCGATGATGAAAGCACCGGAGCGTTTTCCAATGTCTCCCCCGCCACCGGAGCAAGCATTGCGCCTTATCACACCGGTTCAGTCTGCACCGAAGACCTCACACCCGATTGGGAGCCATCGCATATCAATTTCGATCAGCAGAACCCGGCGGCAGCTTCGTCCAGCTCGCCAATGGATGGGTTTGTTGCAATAGGTTTCAACATCACTAAGGTTGCCGCCGGGCTGGGGATCCATATGGCGGACCAGGATGGGCATCGCGTGATGGGCTTTTTCGATGCCAATGACCTGAATTATTACTATTTCATGGCATCACAGTTTGCCCTCGATGACCATTTCTTTGGGCCCATTCCCAGCGACACTCCGGCAAACCGGCATTTTTTGTTCGCGGCAACATCTCAGGGATTCGTGCACAACGGACCCGGCCCGGGAACCCTGACGGCGAAGACAATTTTCGAGGAGTTGGACGCGGCCGGCGTTTCCTGGAAAATCTATTCGGCCGATACTTCCATGTTTACCTTCCTCTCGGATTTTGCCTACTTCAACAAACCCGGGGTAGCGGCTCATGTGGCCCCGATGGCGCAGTACTTCACCGATGTTGGCGCAGGAAAGCTGCCGGGAGTGTCATTTATCGAGCCGGGACTGCACGACGGTCTTTCCGAGCACCCGAGCAACTTCCATCCGGATAACCCGGCGCTTGGGGAGCCCGCAATCAATGTCCAGGTCGGCGCGCAATTCGCGTCGAAGGTGATTAACGCGCTGATGCAGGGGCCGTCATGGAGTGACACCGTTCTGTTCTTCGCCCACGATGAGGGCGGAGGAACGTTCGACCACGTGCCGCCTCTCTCCGTACCGAGCCCGGACGGCATCAAGCCCGTGGACCTCCTGTCGATTGATGCACCTGGAGACTTCACCATCACCGCCGGCCGCGTGCCAAACATGGTGATCTCCCCGTTTACGAAAAAGAATTTCGTCTCGCACACGCCGATGGATTACACGGCTTATCTGCGTTTCATTGAGGCGCGTTGGGGCCTGTCCACGCTGACGGCCCGCGATGCGGCCATGCCTGACATGACGGAGTTCTTCGATTTCACCGGCAAACCCTGGGCAACACCGCCCACGCCGCCGGCGCAGAGCATGAATGGAGCGTGTGACTTCTCGCGAGAGTAAGATATTTAGGTGCCAGAGCTAAGACGAGATCCGGTCACGGGCCGCTGGGTAATCATCTCCACAGACCGGGCGCGAAGGCCGGGTGATTTTTCGCGCGAGCGTGTAACGCTCAAAGGCGGCTTTTGCCCCTTCTGTCCCGGTAATGAGGACAAGACGCCGCCGGAGATTCTGGCTTACCGTCCGGGTAACAATCGGCGTGACTCTGCCGGCTGGAATCTGCGTGTGGTCCCGAACAAGTTTCCCGCGCTGGGCATTGAGGGTGATCTGGACCGCCAGGCCGATGGCATGTTCGACAAGATGAACGGCTTGGGCGCGCACGAAGTGGTGATTGAAACCCCGCATCACGGGGAAACTCTGGCCACCATGCCCCCAAAGCGCGTGGAAGATTTGCTGTGGGCCTTTCGCGATCGCATCCTCGACCTGAAGCAGGATCGCCGGTTCAAATACATTCTGGTGTTCAAAAATCATGGCGAAGGCGCAGGGGCGAGCCTGGAGCATCCGCATTCGCAGATCATTGCTTTGCCGATTTTGCCCAAGCAGGTGGCGGAGGAACTGGACGGCGCCAAGCGCTATTTCAGCAGCAAGGAACGCTGCATTTTTTGTGATATCATCCGCCAGGAAATAGAAGCCAAAGTGCGGGTGGCAGCAGAAAACCACGATTTTGTTACGCTGTGTCCGTACGCCCCGCGCTTCCCCTTTGAGACCTGGATCCTGCCCAAGCGCCACGAGTCTGCCTTTGAGAATGCCCCGTCCACGTTGTACGAAAGCCTTGCCGGGATGCTGCGTACGGTTTTGTCGAAGGCAGTCCAGGTGCTCGACGATCCCGCCTATAACCTGATCGTGCACAGCTCTCCGGTGCAGGAGAACACCCAGGATTATTATCACTGGCATCTGGAGATCATTCCCAAGCTGGCAAAAACAGCGGGCTTTGAGTGGGGTACTGGCTTCTACATCAACCCCACGCCTCCGGAGGAAGCTGCGAGATACCTGAGGGAGGCCCGTGTGGAAGATCCCGCCGCCGCTGCAGTTGCAAAGATCAAGTGATCACGGTGATTGCGCGGTAAAGGTCGCAGATCAGGTGCGGCCCCACGCAGTGAGTGGTAAAGCTTTGCGCAGGCAGAATCCGCCGGCAGTGAATCAGACAGCTACTTCCCGCAGGTTCTTCACCAGTTCAATGACCCGCTCAGCCACGTAGTCGATCTCGTCTTCAGTGTTAAAGCGGCCGATACCAAAACGGAGGGCGCTGCCGGCAACTTCGTCGCTCAGGCCGAGCGCTTTAAGCACGTGTGAAGCCTCGGTCTTGCCTGAAGAGCAAGCCGAACCGCTGGAGAGCGCTACGTCGTGCAGCCCAGTAAGCAGGGTCTCACCCTCAACATGCAGGAAACTCATGTTGAGATTGCCGGGCACACGATGCTCCATGCTGCCGTTGATCACTACCTCATCAAGCGCAGAAGTGAGGCGCTCGCGCAGACGGTTCCGCAGGCCCCCGAGACGGCAGCTTTCTTCCCCCATCTCCTGGTGCGCGATCTCACAGGCTTTGCCGAAGCCCACGATACCGGGAACATTGAGTGTGCCGGAGCGCAACCCACGCTCGTGACCGCCGCCGTGAATCATCGGTTTCAGGCGCTCCGCCACATCGCTGCTGACAAACAGCGCTCCACATCCTTTGGGACCATAGAGCTTGTGCGCGGTGAGAGATGCCAGGTGAAGGCCGCTGTTGTGGACATTCAAAGGAACTTTGCCCAGGGCCTGGACGGCATCGGAATGAAAGAGCACGCCGCGTTCCCGGCACAACTTGCCGATCTCGTCAATGGGCTGAAGCACGCCGGTTTCGTTGTTCACCGCCATGATGGTGACCAGGATGGTCTCAGACGTAAACGAATCTGTAAGCCGGTCAAGGTCGATCAGACCGTCACTCTTTACCGGAAGCCAGGTGACTTGATAGCCATGTTTTTCCAGGTATTTACAGCTATCGAGAATGGCTTTGTGCTCGCTAACAGCAGTGATGATGTGCTTGCCGCGTGGTTGCTGGGCCTCGGCTACGCCAAGGACAGCCAGGTTGTCGCTCTCGGTCGCGCCTGAGGTGAAAACAATCTCCTGCGGTGAAGCGCCGATGGCAATGGCAATCTGACGGCGAGCGGCTTCCACCGCCGCTGCAGCCTCCCAGCCGAATGAGTGGCTGTTGCTGGCGGCGTTGCCGAACTTCGACGTGAGAAAGGGCAACATGGCTTCTAACACGCGCGGGTCAAGCGGCGTGGTGGCGTGATTATCGAGATAAACCGGAAGTTTCATACACCTGGTATTTGAGACGAGTGCGTTCTGTTCTCGATTTTATAGGAGGAGAGAACGTAAAAAAAGGGCGCTCGCGAACGAGCGCCCTTTGGGTTGGTGTAACTGGTTAGAAGTTGAACTTCGCGCGCAGCTGAACAATGCGGCCGGCGATCGAGGTCGAAGTGATGCGGCCGAAGTTGCCCGAAGCGATGTTGCTGGTCGGGTTGTTGAACTGAGCGTGGTTGAAGATATTGAAGGCTTCAATACCCACTTCCAGGGTCTTGCCTTCGCTGATTCTTGTATCTTTCAGCAGGGCAAGATCGGTGTTCAGGATTCCAGGTCCGTGGAGCGAATCACGTCCGGTGTTGCCGAACTGACCGCACACGTTGGCGTTGGTTACGACGCCGCCGGCGTTATAGGTGCACAACGGAACCTGTGCGAACTGGGAAGGATCGAACCAGAAGTTCTTCAGCCCGTTAAAGCTGGAGTTTCTAGGATCGAGCGTACCTACCTTGGTCGCAAGCTGGTTCGGGTTGTCGGGGCATCCGTAGAAGGTGAACGCATCGCAGGTCAGCGAACGGAACGAAGAGGTGCTGATGTTGATGGGGAAGCCGCTCTGGAACGTTGAGATTCCAGATACCTTCCATCCGCCAAACACCTTGTCGGTAGCCCAGTTGAAGTGGTTTTTCAGGCTTGGAACTGCGTAGATATAACCCAGCACCAGGCGCTGGCGGGCATCCTGAGCGGAGTCGCCAACGTTGAGGTTCGGGAAGAACGGGTTGGTTCCACGGGTTCCGAAACCGCTGTTTTCAAAGCCGGAACCGTTGTCAATCGAGCGGCTCCAGGTATAGCTGGTGATGAGCTGCAATCCATGCGTCATGCCCTTGGTGATGTTGATCTGCATGGAGTTGTAGTCGGATGTTCCATCAGTGAACTGCGTGCCCCAGCTTCCGAAGGCCGGATCACCCAGCAAGGAGTGAGACGGGAAGATCAGGTGCTGGAAGTTTCTGGCGAGAGCACTTCCACCGCAAGCCTTGGTGGCGACGCAAGCCTGCGCGCCGGCGAGGGTGATGGGATCAGCCTCATAAGCGCGATACAGGTGACGGCCCATCGCACCAACGTATCCCAACGAAACCACCGTGTTTCCGGCAAACTCGCGCTGAATATTCAGGTTGAAGTTCATGGAATACGGGGTGCTGAGATTCTTGTTGTTGGTGTTCAAGCTCATGGGTTCAAAGAAGGTGAAGTCCACCGCGCTGCCCTTAGCTGGAGCAGTGAAGGGGAACTTGTTGGGAATGGAACCGGCTCCACTGATGTCGTTCCATGGATCGGCAAAGCCTGCGCTGCCGCCTACGTCACCGACGCCACCCGAGGAAAGACCGAAGGGCGGTGCGGCCAGGTTCTGCAGAGCGGTTTCTTCCTCATAGCGGTTGAAGTATACGCCGAAGGCGCCGCGGATTGAGGTCTTGTTGGACGAGCCATTAGTCAATTTGCCGCCCCACTGCGGGGAGTACGCAAAGCCGACTCTGGGTCCGATGTGACCGTACTTAATGTCCGATCCAGACTTGTTGCAGCCTGGGTCACCCGGGAAGGTCATTCCCTTAGGAGCGGTCGGGAACACAGTGGACTGCTCTCCGGGGATCAGGCAGTTAAACGCCAACCCGCCGAACTGGTTGTTGTTGTACGGAGTGTCGATCTGATAGCCGGCGCCGTAGGTCACGGTCAGGTTGCTCTTCGCTTTCCATTGATCCTGAGCGTAGCCATAGTACTCATAAGCACGGGCGTTGATGACCGCGCCTGAGCCCTGAGAGAAGCTATCCGGGATGCCCAGCAGGAAGTCGGTTGCTGTGCTGCCTGTGGAGAAGCCGCCGTTGCCGCCGAAGGCATAGGCGCCGTCAATATTGAAGAAGAACGGATTGTCCACCTGGAAGCGGCGAGCGTCAAAGCCGAACTTCATGGTGTGCTTGCCGATGATCTTGGTGAAGTTATCCGTCAGCTGATAGTTCTGGTCTTTTCTGGGTTGCGGTCCGTTGGTGCTGAATCCGAGAGCAAACAACCCAGTCACGTTGATGAACGGCAGCTGGGCTGCTGCAGGATCCTGCAGATGAATGTTGGTGAATCCGAATGTGGAAGGATTGACCGTCGTTTGCGGTTCAACTGTATCAAAATTCAGGCGGTGATAGCCCAAACGAAGTTCGTTCAGGGTCGCGGTGCTGAACTCATGCGTGTAAGCAACCGTGATTTCCCGGGTAACGGCGGTGCTGAAGGTGCCGAAGCCTGGAAGCGTTGAACCGGTAAACGGCAACACCTGCTGCGCGCGGTTGTTGTTGATCGCGTAAACTCCCCAAATCTGATTGCTTTGGTTGAAGTTGTGGTCAATACGGGCAATGCCCTGGTCCGTCTTGCTGGGGTTAGTTGGGCTGAACGCGAACTGGTTGGTGCCGGAGTTCGCCGAGGGCACAAACTGATTCATCAAGCCCAGCGAAATGGGATTGAAGTTGCCCGTGCCGAGAATGCCTGCGGTCGCAGAGCCGGGATGGAAGACGGTGGCGCAGCCAGCGGGAAGGCCGTTAGGAACGCAGCCAGCTGGAGACCACGGTGTGCCTGCAGCGTGCGATGCGCCGTCATCGCCCACGATGGTAAACGGGGTTACGTTGACGTTCGCTCCGATTGCGGCCATATTCTGAGCGAAGTTGCCGGCTCTCTGAGCGGCTGAAAACACCGTGACCAGGTTCTGCGTGGCCGTGCGGTTGTAGGTTCCCTGATAGGACAAGAAGAAGAAAGTCTTGTCTTTTCTGATCGGGCCGCCGAAGGTCCCACCAAACTGGTTCTGGTGGAAGATCGGCTGCTGCGGACCAACGGTGAAGTAGTTGCGCGCGTTCAGGAAGGTATCACGGTAGAAATCGAAGATTCCGCCGTGCCACTGGTTGGTACCATTTTTGATGACCGCGTTTACGATACCACCCGAGTTGCGCCCGTACTCCGGATTGATGGTCGAGGAGATCAGGTTGAACTCCTGAATGGCATCGGCGCTCGGAATGAAGCCGGGCGTGTTCAGAGCGATGTCATTGGAGTCCAGTCCGTTGATCAGGTAGCTGCTCTGCTGAGTCTGGCTGCCGTTGACCGAGAATGTGCCGAAGCGGTCGTTTGACGCCATGACGCCAGGAGCCAATTGCTCCAATTGCGTGAAGTTACGGCCATTCAGCGGCAGATCAACGATTTGCGATGAGTTGATCAGCGTTTGCTGCTGAATGCTGGTGGTTTCAACCTGAACTGGATTGGCCCGTACTTCTACGGTTTCGTTCGTCTGACCAACTTCCAGCTTGGCAGCGAGGTCGAGAATCTGGTTTACCGTCAGCGTGAATTCAGACGATTTGTACGTCTTGAAACCGTTCTTGGAGACGGTAACCGTGTAGGGGCCTACCGGGAGTTGCAGAAATTCGTACAAACCGTTGGTTTGGCTTGTCGTCGTCTTGCTTACCCCAGTCTGAGTGTTGGTTGCAGTAACCTGAGCACCTGAAATCACTGCGCCTGTCGGATCAGTGACGCTACCGCGAATCGTCGCATAAACATCGGCAAATGCGGCGTTGGCACCCAGAATCAGAAGGCCTACAAAAAGCAGTATCCTTGTCAATTTCTGGTTCATTCCAGCCTCTCTTCTTCTTTGAGAAAATGTGGTACTTGAAATGGAAAGGAGATCACAGAACCCGTCGTACGTATTCAGCTACGCGATCCCCACTTACATTTCTTAATGGCAACTCGGCGGCCAACTTACGCATCCGTGATTTCAACAACTTAGGTGGGAGAACCCGTCCGGAGTTCCCGTTTTGCGTATAGAACTTAACGTTGTATATTGATTTTTGTACAGTTCGTCACAAAACCTGTGCTGCCAATGAATTACGATTCGGCGAAGCCTGGGACAGAATGGTGGATAGGCGGCACGTTAGCCGGCCTGGTGAGCCATCAGAATTACGGTTAACGGTACCCTAATTATTGAACTCTAAGCGACGTAACCACACTGCCCAGCGCCTCGCGCAAATTGTCGCGAACAATGAAATGCACCGTATATTGGCCGGGCGCCAAAACGAGCTGATTGGCGTAGTCAATACCCTTGGTCTGGATGGTTTGCGCGTCTTCCACCGGGAGGTTCGTCTCCATGCGTTGTCCTATGGTACCGGCCGTCTTTCCGTTTGAATCAATGGCAACAACGCGGAAATCCAGGCTGATGTGCCGGTCATGATCCGCATCAATCAGCGGAATGCCGGGAGGAATCAACAGCGCAAAATGAACCTTGCGCTGATCGCCCGCAGGCTCCACTTCCATCCAGCGGCCGCTGATCGGCACTGAAGCAAAGCTCAGCTCTGATGTCATGGCCATGATTTCCTCATTCCGGGCGATCAGTGCTGCATTCGCTCCTGCCGGTATGAAGAAAAAGCCGGCCCGCGCTCGCGACTTCACTCCATCTTTGTGCACCTTGACGGACAGCTTTCTCCAGCCGGGTTTTCCCGTTCCTGAGGTGTAGTACGAAAGCATGTAGTACTGCGAGCAATCATCGCCCGCGCGATGGAAGAGGTCGGAAAGATTGTTGGAGTTGTAGAACGCCTGGCCACCGGTGGTATCGGCCAGAATATTCATCGTCTGGTGCCTCCCTACGCTTGGATCCACAAAGCTTCCGTTCGTCACTCCCTCGAGTTGCTTGCTCCGTCCGGCAACACCGCCTTCCGGCCCGAGCGCGCCTTGGGTGGCCTGAAGAGTGGTAAGCGGCCCGGCCTGAGTAAGTCCGCTCACATCCACGGGATAAACGGCGATATTGGCATCGATCAGCATCTTGAATGTGCGCTGCCAATCATCGTAGGTGGTACCGCGTGTCAGTTCGCCCGCTTGCGCTCCCAGGCTGAACGGGAACGCAGTGGAAGCCCAAATGAGAGATTTGCGCCCAGGAACGTTAGCGAAATACTCGGACAACTGTTGCAGGCATTCCAGCGTGATAAGCCCGCCCTGGCTTTGCCTGGATGAATCCACCTGCGCATGCATCTGCGCCATGGCTGCCCGGGCTGCGGCAGCAGTCTGGTTTGCCCCTACTGCGCTAGAAAAATCGACCGGTGCGATCAGAGCCAGGATCATTGCAGCTTCAGCATCGGCTTCAGAACCTTCCCCGGAGACAGTCTGGGTCAAGGTGTCATGCACGCTCAGCGTGGCCTGGGCCTTGTGGATGGCTGCAGTGAGCACACTCACATCACTCGTGAAGTTATGGATCAAATGCACACCGTCGCCCCGGAAGGCAACCAGCGCGAGCAGCGTATTCGGGTCCGCATTTTTTGCCAGGTAATTCAAAAGACCGCGATTGGCGTCGGCACTGGAAGCAAACGGAGTATTCAGCTGATCCAGCGCAAGGATTTCCAGCTTTTTCGGATGGTCAGAAACAACTTCGTTACTGAATGAGTTGGGCTGCAGTGCAGGACGCTCAGCCTTGATGGAATCAGAAGTAAGCTCGTCAACACGGGAAATCTTCTCCACCGACCCATCTTCCTTCAGTTCGAAGTCTTCCGCCTTGAGGCCGCCAACATGGTTCCCCTGCTTATCCGTCACGATCACCGGCACTATCACCAGGTTGGCCTTGACTGAGAATTTGTAGGTGTCGCCTTGTGTTTTCGGTGTCCCAGGCTGCTGATCCTTTTGCGCCAACATAGGAATCGCAATCGCGCACAACACCATGATTGCCAACAAAAGAAGCCGTTTCCCTGACTTGTTATTCATAAGATCTCCATTGCGAGTCCCGTCAGTCTTCGTACCTGAGACTAAGTGCACAAGAGTCTATTCCAATTGGGAATCACGACACAAGCTTAGAGACAGCAGGCTTTTGTAAAGTTAGCTTTAGACAAGGAGGATTACGAAGAGCGCGAAAACACGGAGAACCCGAGGGGTGGAAAATCAAGTCCCGTGATCTCGACTTTGGAAACTAGGTTGACAGCGGTCCTGGTTCCACTGGCCGGTCTGACATGCGAAAGCGCGTACGGAAATGCTCTGAGATCAGCATCACGGCATCCTTGTTGCGCTTGGGATCCTGCTGCACCAGGTATTTCATGGCTTCCACCAGGAGGCGTTGTCCTTCAAGGAAGCGCGGATCGGGCTTTTGCTGGCTCGTCTTGCGCCGCTTCGGATCCGGCATTTTCGGCTTGACGGGAAGTGTGAAAACCTTGGCCATTACAACCTCAAGGAGAACTAAATAGTGAGATGCAATCCGAGCCGCAACGGTGGATCAGACAAGCCATTTCCGAGCTACAATTCGTCTTCTCTTTGGCTGATCTGCCCTACTTTGTTGATTTTACACCATCGCCTTATGCATGCTGACCAAGTTTTCCGGGTTACGGATGGGCAGGTTTGGGATGGCCCGTGGACTTAAGACGAAAGACATCGTCGGGGATTTTGCTGTTGAGCTTGAGATTGCTGTAACGCGTCAATCGATAATCGCCGGAAGGCTCAAAAAACTGCTGTTGCAACTGGACGTCGCGGTTGGGATCAATCCAGAGAATGATTTTGTTGTAAGTGTTTCGCGTTTTCTCGTCTTTCGGAACCAATTCCAGCTTTGCCGTCTTCACGCCTTCAATCGCCTCCCAGCCCGCCAAAGTAACGTCGTAAGACTTCTTCAGGTCATCTCCGTGGGCGCCGAAGCCCAGGCTCAAAAATGCTTCGACCTGAGATTTGTTATTGCTCACGTCGCGTTCCGTGAGCTGGTCGATCCTGGGCTCGTACATCAAGATTTTGTTGTCCTTGAAGACGACTTGTTTGGCCGTGGGCGAAGTTAAATTGAATGCAACTTCCACGCTGTTGCCGCTGCGGCGAAAATAGATGCGGCCGGTCTGCGAGTCCTTCTCGTCAACCACTTTTTGATAGGTTTCAAAAACAACGTCGGCCTGGGCCGATTTGAAAGTCACCGCGTTCGTGTTCATCTTCGCCAGAACAGAATTCAGATCGTCAGGCGCAGCGGCTTGCGCCTGCGCTGATCTGCAGGGCCACGCCAGTGCACTGGTGCCGAGCAGGAGAACGATGGACAACAATTTCGGCGATTTTGTAAATTTCGGCAACCCGCTCACTTTCTGACCCAGGCACGATATGCCACGATGTGACCAACACCATCCCGGACCGGTTCCACGCGCTCCACGGTCACCGGGCCCGCAATGGGCCTGATCACACGGACAAAATTGGCGCGGACCATGCCTTCATCCTGCGCGTCGACCGCGGCGGCGTCTACCTGGTAGATCTTTCCATCTGTGCTGACTACGACACCGTTGGGATGCGTCAGTGGTGTTCCCGGTTGGTCTTTGAAGTCGATGAAACGTGGACCGATAAAAATGAACGCCAGGATCAGCGTGACCATCACGTCGTAATGGAAGCTCCCGCGATCGTAGGTCCAGAACAGATATCCCTTCAGCGTGCGCCCGACACGAGACATGCGTTAAGTGTATAGAAGCCGAGGTATAGGCTCAAGGAATGGTTAGAACTTTCTGGCCACGATCGTGTCTGCGCCCACGTATTTCCGCAGGACTTCCGGAACGACCACGCTGCCGTCGGCTTGCTGATAATTCTCGAGAATCGCCAGCCATGTCCGGCCAACGGCCAGGCCGCTGCCGTTGAGCGTATGCACGTACTCGCTCTTTTTGCTTCCCTCCGGCCGGTAACGGATGTTGGCACGGCGCGCCTGGTAAGCTTCAAAGTTCGAACAAGAAGAAATCTCGCGGTACAGTTGCTGGCCGGGGAGCCAGACTTCCAGATCATAAGTCTTAGCCGAGCTGGCCCCCATGTCACCGGTGCACAGCAGCATCACGCGATAGTGCAGCCCCAGCTTCTGCAAGACCGTCTCGGCGTCGCGGGTAAGCCGTTCATGCTGCTGGTATGACTGGTCCGGCCGAGTGACCTTCACCAGCTCAACTTTCTGAAACTGGTGCTGGCGGATAATCCCCCGCACGTCTTTTCCGTACGAACCCGCTTCGCTGCGAAAACACGGCGTGTAGCCCGTGACGGAGAGCGGCAGCCGCGAGGCGTCGAGCGTCTCGTCGCGATAAAGATTCGTGAGCGGCACTTCAGCCGTGGGGATGAGCCAGAGGTCGTGGTGGTCGATCTTGAAAGAATCATTGCCGAACTTGGGCAGCTGGCCAGTACCGTACATGGAAGCCGAGTTCACCATGTAGGGTGGCAGAACCTCGGTGTAACCGTGCTCGCTGGTGTGCAGATCAAGCATGAAGTTCGCCAGCGCGCGCTCCAACTTTGCTCCCAGGTCCCAATACACCGCAAAACGGGCGCCGCTCAGTTTGACCGCGCGCTCCATGTCGAGGACGCCCAGCTCCTCGCCCAGCTCCCAGTGCGGTTTGGGAGTAAAGCTGAACTGCGGCGGAGTGCCCCAACGGCGAACTTCTTTGTTATCGTCGGCTGAGTGACTGACCGGTACGGATTCATGCGGCATGTTGGGGATGCCCGCAAGCATGGAGCGCAGTTCCTGATCGATCTCCGTGGCCTGCTTCTCCAGCGCGTCGCCCTGCTGGCGCAGAGCTTTCGTTTGCTCCATTTGCGCCGTGGCGTCTTGTCCCGTTTTTTTCAGCTTGGCGATCTCTTCTGAAGCGCGGTTGCGCTGGGCCTTGATGGTCTCCGCTTGCGTGATCAACTGGCGGCGTTTTTCATCCAGCTGGCGAAAGCCGCTCAGGACATTCTGCGGCTCCAAGCCGCGCCGTCGCAGCATCTCTTCAATCCCAGGAAGGTTCTCTCTGACGTAGGCAAGATCGAGCATAGAATCTTATTACTTTATCAAATCGCTGCCGGGTGCACGGCCGGTGCGATTCCATCACTGTTTATCTCTGCTCTTCAGTGGTAAGGTTTTCTGTAATGCAACAAAGAATTTTCTGGATGCTGTTCATCGTGCTGGGCCTGGCCATGGATTTCGCACTGCCGCTCTGGTGGAGCCTTGCGCTCACCCTGCCGTTGCTGTTCGGATGCTGGTGGGTCGCTTACCGCAGCGGATGGTTTGAATAGAGAAGCTCTTGTGGAAGTTGGCGGAAAAAATCACGTCAAGCCCACGCAGTGCAGCCTTTCCTTACTTCGATTGCGGGGGTCCAGGTTGATTGGTGCTGTCCGCCTCCCGCGATCGCAGCACCCACTGCGCAACGAAGCACATCAAGGCGAGAGCTCCCACAATCATGGCTACGATGATCCATCCGAGACCGGTCAAATCGATGTTGCCCACGTTGCCGCGGATGTCAGGGGGCAGATCGCTGGAGCCGAGACGCGGTCCCACAATGCCAATGAACAAGCTCGCTGCCAGCAGAATCCAGCCCGCTGCCAGCAACCGCGAACGCGTCCTGTCGTTATGCGGCCCCGGCTTTGCCGTCACGCTATGCCGTCCGTTCCACCAGCTCCGGCTCCTCTACCGCTTCGGGTTTCAACTTCATCGGCAGCCATCCGCGCACCAGGATATAGAGAACAGGAATGATAAATAAGTTCAGGAAGGTGGAGACAATCATTCCGCCAAAGACGGTGGTGCCGACCGAGTGCCGACCTGCCGCGCCTGCGCCGCTGGCAAAGACGAGCGGCAGCACGCCGAGGATGAACGCGATCGAGGTCATCAGGATAGGGCGCAAGCGCAATCGTGCGGCCTCAATCGCAGACTCCACCAGGCCCAGCCCCCGGTGTTGGAGCTGCTCGGCGAACTCCACGATCAGAATTGCGTTCTTGCTTGCCAGGCCGATCAACATCACCAATCCAATCTGACAGTAGACATCGTTCTCCAGGCCGCGCGCCGATTGCGCCAGCAAGGCGCCGAGGACGGCCATGGGCACGGCCAGAAGAATGATGAACGGCAGCACAAAGCTTTCATATTGCGCGGATAGCGTGAGATAGACCACCAGCAGGCCGAGCCCAAAGAGCATCACGGTCTGGGCGCCAGATTGGATTTCTTCGAGTGAAATTCCGGTCCACTCGAACGCGTACCCGTGCGGCAAAACCTGTTGGGAAACTTCTTCCATCGCCTTGATCGCCTGGCCGGAGCTGTAGCCGGGCGCGGCGCTGCCGTCGATTTCCACGCTGCGGAAGAGGTTGTAGTGGTTGATCACACTGGCGTTGGTGCCTTCCTTCACCGTCACCAGGTTGTCGAGCGAAATCATGTGGCCGTCATCCGAGCGCACATAAAACTGCTTCAAGTCGCGCGGCTGTGAGCGAAATTGCTTATCCGCCTGCGCGATGACGCGGTAAGAACGGTTATTGAAATCGAAATCGTTCACGTAAAGCGAGCCCATGTAGATCTGCAGCGCCGAGGTGATCTGCGAGAACGAAACATTCAAGCTCTTGGCTTTTTCGCGGTCGATGTCGACCACGAACTGGGGATCGCGGGCCGTGAAGCTGGTGAAGAGCGGATGCACCAGCTCAGGTCTGGTATTGGCTTTGGCGATCACCTGCTGCACCACGTTTTCCAGATCGTCCAGCGTGCCGCCGCCGGTCTGTTGCAGTTCGTAGGCAAAGCCGCCGAAAGTTCCCAATCCCTGAATGGCCGGCGGATCGAACGGTATGACCGTGGCCTCATTAATGGTCATGAGGGGCATGCGGATCGCGTTCAGCACACCCTCGGCGCTGTGCTCCGCGCCCTTGCGCTCGCTGATGTCCTTGAGACTGGCAAAAATAATTCCCTGGTTGGCGGCGGCGCCGCTGAAGCTGAAACCGGGCACAGAGAAGACGCCTTCAACGTCTTTGTTCGCACTCACGATTGCGGCTGCCTTGTCCATCACCGTGGTGGTGTATTGCAGGGAGGCACCCGGCGGCGCCTGCACGATCACGAAGAAATATCCCTGATCTTCCTGCGGCACGAATGAGGTCGGAACCCGCTGATAGACAAAATAGGTCGCGCCGAGGCCAAGCAGGAAAACCACGACCACGGCGGTTTTCCAGGTTGTCAGGCGATGGAGAATTGCCTGGTAACGCGCAGTTCCGCGATGAATGACAGAATTGATGGCGGCAAAGAAACGGTTACGCGGCGAGTCGCGATGCCGCAACAGCAGTCCGGCAAGCGCGGGCGAAAGCGTGAGCGCGTTGAAAGCTGAAATCGCGATGGAAAAAGCGATGGTCAGGGCAAACTGCTGATACAGCCGGCCCGTGGTGCCCGGAAACAACGATACCGGAACAAACACCGCGATCAGCACCAGTGAGGTCGCCACCACGGCGCCGGTCACTTCACGCATGCCCATGCGTGTGGCTTCCTTGGCATCGTGTACGCCTTCTTCTATATGGCGCTCCACGTTTTCAATCACCACAATGGCGTCGTCCACCACCAATCCGGTCGCCAGCGTAATGCCGAATAAGGTAAGCGTGTTGATGGAAAAGCCAAAGAATTTGGCGAAAATGAAAGTTCCCACCAGCGATACCGGGATCGTGACGGCAGGAATCAACGTGCTGCGCCAGCCCTGCAGGAAGAGAAAGATCACGATGATCACGATCAGAATCGCTTCCGAGAGCGTCTTCAGCACTTCGCGGATGGATTCGCCCACGGCCCGCGTGGTATCGAATGCCACCTGGTATTTCAGCCCGCTGGGAAAACGCTTGGCCAGCTCTTCCATCTGCGTCTGTACGTCGCGGCGTACCTGCAGGGCGTTGGCGTTGGAGAGCTGCATCACGCCCAGTCCCATGGCGTCAACACCGTTGTAGCGAAGCTGGCCGCCGTAACTTTCTGCGCCCAGCTCAGCGCGGCCCACATCGCGCAGCTGAATCAAGGAGCCGTCCTTGGCCCGACTGATGACGATGTGCTCGAATTCCTTCGGATCGCTCAGCCGTCCTACCGCGCGCACGCTGATCTGGTAAGCCTGGTTGGGCAGCGCAGGCTGCTCCCCTACCTGCCCGGCTGCGACCTGCACGTTCTGCTCGCGCAACGCATTGGTTACGTCAATGGCTGTCAGATTACGCGCCGCCAGCCGCACCGGATCCAGCCACAAGCGCATGGCATATTTGCGCTCGCCAAAGATGATCACATCACCCACGCCCTTAACGCGCTTCAGCGCGTTGCGGACGTACAAATCAAGGTAGTTGCTGATAAAGAGATTGTCGTACTGGTGATTGTCGGAGTAAAAGCCGTAGGCCACGACAAACGAGCCGGTGTTCTTGGTGACGCTTACACCCGTGGTCTGCACTTCGGCGGGCAGACGGCCCAGCGTGGTCGAAGCGCGATTCTGCACGTCGACAGCCGCTATGTCGAGGTTGCGGTCAAGGTCGAAGGTGGCGCTGATGGAGCTGGTTCCGTCATTGCCGCTGGTAGAACTGATGTAGCGCATGCCTTCGGCGCCATTGATGGCCTCCTCCAGCAGCGTTGTCACGCTCGTTTCCACAGCTTGGGAATTGGCGCCGGTGTAAAACGAGCTCACGGTTACGGTGGGCGGCGTCAGGTTGGGATACTGTGCCACCGGAAGCGAAGGGATTGCAGTTGCGCCCGCTAAAACAATCAAAAGGGAACAAACCGTGGCAAATACTGGCCTGCGAATGAAAAAGTTAACCATGACAAATCCTGTGTCTCAGGGCAAATAGCAGTTAGCAATTGGCAATTGGCTTCTTCCTGAAATCCCGACCCTGAGCTTGTCGAAGGGGAGGGATTCCAGATAGCCACCAGGCTCTTTTATTTTCCAGGGTTTTCATCGATTTTAGCGATGGGTTGGTTGTCCAGATTCGCTGACACTTATAACAAACCATATGGATCTCTCGCTTCGCTCGAGACTTCGGAAAAAAGCCAATGGCTCATTGCTATTTGCCAATTGCTTCGTTCACGACTGCGGCACCACCGGCATGCCGTCAGCCAGCATCTGCACATTGCTTACGATGATCTTGTCGCCGGCTTTGATGCCGTCAAGCACCACGTAATCGTTGCCGATCAAGTCTCCTACCTGGATCACCCGCTGCCGCGCGACAGCCTGCTGCCCCTGGCTTTCAGCCACAAAGGCAAACATCTTTCCGCTTAACCGTGTCACGGCAGTCAGGGGAATCACCGGCGCCTGTTTCTCTGACCAGACCACGCGCGCGTCAACCTGTTGGGCGTTGCGAAACATGTGTCCGGAGTTAGGCACCTGTGTCTTTACCAGGAGCGTTTGTGAATCAGTGTCAACGTGCGGCGAGATGAATGAAATTCGTGTGCGCACCAGCGGCTTGCCCGAATCATCCACCAGATCCACCGGCATACCCATGCGCAATTGTGAAGACTTCTCAGCAGGAACGTTGATGTAGGCTTCCAAAGCTCCACCCGGATCCAGCGTAGTCAGCACAGTCTGCGAGGTTACGTGGTCCCCGACGTGCACAGGTATATCGCCGATGATGCCGGACGAGGGCGCACGCACGGTGTAGTAATGCAGCTGCACCTGCTGTTCACGGATCGATGCTTCCAGCGCTTCAGCGTCCGCTTTGGCCGCGTCGTACGTGTGCTGCGCTACGTCCAGATCAGCTTTGGCGATGATTCCCTGGTTGAACAGCTGCTTCTTGCGGTCCAGATCAACCGCCGCCTGCCGCATCACCGCCTCTTTGGACTTAAGCGACGCCACCTGGTTGTTGACCGTAGCTTCCTGCTTGCGCTGGTCGATCTCCAGTATCGGCGCCCCCGCTTCAACCTGCTGTCCGGAACTCACAAAAATCCGAACAATATCGCCTTCCACCAGCGGCTGCAGGGTTGCGGCGTTGCGCGACTTCAACGTCGCCAGATAGTCGGTGGAAAACGGCACCATCTGCGATTGGGCGGTCATTACCTTAACGGGAAACGCCTGGGGCCCCGCGGGTTGGCCCGCTTTAGCGCCGCTCGCACAACCTGCCAGAAACGCACAAAACCCGATGAGGGCGACTAACTCTAAGGCTGACTTCTTTTTCATGATGAATCTTTATTTATGTTAACTAAGTTTGGATTAGGACAGGGCTGCCGCCGATTCATTTTGGAACCGATGCAATTTAGACGGATCGAAAGCGCAATCATTACCTGCTTTCTCATCTCTTCATTGAGTTTACTCAAGCAAACCGGAGAGGGGCCCCCTCAATCCGGTACCCGTCCTGCCATTTTGCAACCCTGATTGCAAAACCAAACACTTCGACCACTCAACTCCTGTCCCGCCCTGAACAACACACTATTGTAGCAAATAAATTGCGAAAGTAAAAGACTCCAGAGATTCGTCAGTAAGTTCTTCCCAAGCAAGCACAAAAGCTCTCTCTTACAGATGCTTCACCCCAGAACAAAAGCAGATCTTTCTTTCTGGGATTATCTTTGGGGTTCGACTGGAATAAACACCTTATGGACAGAAAGACACGGCTGGCTATCATCGTTCTACCGATCGTAAAGCCATCAAACTAAAGTCACTTCGAATATCCCCCACGTGACTGAAGTAATGTTTTCTGTTTTCCAAGCCCCACTTAGACTCAGTTACACCAAAGGCCAGTGGACTAAATGTACGAAAGGCCAGTACGAGGGATGTCTTAGGGATGCACGGAACACTCAAAATCGGCGGACTGAAGGGACTGCTCGTGACGAGCGCTCTCCTCTGCATGTGCGGCTTCAATCGCGCGCAGGCGCAGACCAGCTCCGGCCAGCTCACCATTACGATGAGAGTTCAGTCATCCATCAGCCTCGTTTTCAAGGACAACGCCAACGTAGGGAATCCGGGTTTTTGTCCGCTGACCAACGCCGGCACAAACAACGTCGGTCTGAACCTCGGAACTGCAGCTTTTCCCGGAAACTCTCACAGCTCCGCTTGCGTGAACTATCAGCATATTGGCGGCGCCTTTTATGAAGTCAGCAGCGCCTTTGACGTGGTGGTGAGCATGGCAAATTCCAGCAGTCCGACTTACCGGCTGGCAGCGCAGATATCGACTCCGCCGCCTGCCAACGTAAATTGGCTCATCGATAGCGTGACTCTAAACAACACGGCTTTTACCCCGCTGGATGCAGCCGACAATTACACCGCGCGTATTACCAAGACCCTGAAGGTCCAGGTAAAAAACAACGTCCCCGCGCAGACGTTTTTAGAGACGATTACTTTTTTAGCCACGGCTAACTAGGTGCATTGATGTTGAGCAAACACAAGTCGATTCGGAAGCTGGCGATACTGGCTCTGGTGCTTGCCGCCGGCTCGGCGATGAGCGTGGCGCAGAACACTGCCACCGGCGTGATCAACGCGACCCTGATCAACAAGAACGGGATTTCGCTGCAGTTTGACAGCGATCCGGCGGGCGTGACACTGGGCGCCGCCGGCACCTCGGCCGCAACTGCAGGCTTCGGTACGATCTCCGCGTTTGGTCCGCTCTCTGGCGGCGTCACGCGACCCAGCGTAACCGCGGCGAACTTTACCGTCCGCACGATTTTCGATGTGCAGGTGGTTCAGGGCGGATTGACCAGCCCCACCTACACCCTAAGCGCGAACCTGGCCTCCGCTGCTCCCACCGGAATGACTTACAAGATTGACGCCGTGAGCTTGACCACGACGGCACAGACCATCCAGACCAACGGCGCTTACAACACGGATGTGGCGCACAACCTGGATCTGGTGGTGTCGACTTCGGCGCCCGGCGCGGGCGGCCCCGTCGTGAACACAACCATCACGACGACGATTAATTTTACGGCTACGGCCAATTGAGTTTGAGAAAAGGTTTTTCTTAGAGGTTAGTTTTTGTAATTCAACTTTGTAAGTAAAGAGGAGAGGAACACAAAACATGAAGAAGGTAATGCTCTTGACCATCTTTGCGGCGCTGCTGTTGATTTCGACCGGCGCCGTCGCCCAAACCGCAAACGGCACGCTCACCGTGAATGCCACCGTGACGGGTTCGATCCAGCTTGTCTTCAACACCGACGCTGCCAACGGCGTTGCTCTTTCTTCCGGCGCAGGCACCAACACTGCCACTCTGGACTTCGGCAACGTATCCGCTTTCGGCGCCCTTGGTTCACCGAAGATCGTCCGCAGCGTGGGAGCCACCAATTTCACAGTTAGCTCCGCGGTCGACGTGCTGGTATCGAAGACGAACTCTGCCAGCGCTAACTACACCCTGACGGCGCAGCTGGGTTCGGCCGATGCGGTGAACTCCTGGCAGGTCGGCGGCGTTACAGTTACCAACGGTTCCGCGGCCCAAATTACCGCCGCCGGCACGTATGGTGGTGCAAGTGGAACCAACTTCCCGGTTGCGATCACCATTCCATTTACCACTGCTAGCGGAACTGCAATCAGCAACACGATCAACTACACCGCCACGGCCAACTAAGAGTTCATTAGGAGCCAGGGCAAAACCTGGAAAGATGGATGAGAGCGGGTTGGAGGTGTGAGATCGGGTTGCGCGTGATCCTGCCATTATTGCTGGTCGGTTCCTCCCTCTTGACCGAAGGGCGGGCACAGAGCAAAGGCTCGGGCAAGCGCACCTCCACCGCTATTTCCATGCGATCGGAAACGCAAGGGACAATCACAGTGAGTTTCGCAAGCGCCCCGGATGGTGCTTCCCTTTCGGGCGCCACCGCCGGCCAGCGCAAGCTCAATCTCGGGACGGTCTCAAACTACGGCGGCGCACAAACCGCCAACGTCCGGGTACAGACGTTTACCGGCTTTTTCGCCGTTTCAACCAAATTCGGCCTGAGCATCCAGGATGGCTCGCAACACTCAACCACCGCCACCGTCCTCGCCGCTCTCGCCACACCCGACACCGCTTTCACTTACCGGCTGGATGGCATCACGCTGGCAACAGTCCCGCAATTGCTTCAGGGACAGGCGCGAATCGGACCAACCATTGAACACCTTCTGGAAATCGACGTGCCAACGTCATTGACAGAGAAAAATTCTCAATTGAACAATGCGATTATTTTTCAAGTTATCCCCAATTGATGTGGCACAGGCTCTCCGGCCTGTGCGTTGTGCGCTTTCTTTAGGCGTGCTTGCTCTCGCAGCTTCTATGCATGCTCAGTCTGCTCCGCTCGCGGCGGCACAGAATCGCGCGCCCGAAGCAATCAAGCCGCCATCGCTTTCGCTTAGCCCTGCAGTAATCATGGCCAAGGGCAATTTCGGCCAGGGACTCACGCAGACTCTGACTCTTTCCAACATGAGTGGCGGCGACCTCGCCTTTGATCTGATTGCAGAAGATGTAATCATAAAAGACGGCAAGAGGGTTTTTGTTCCCGCTGGTGAGACGCCGAACAGCATCGCAGCGACGGCCGTTTTTTCCCAACAGACCATCGTGATCAAAGCGAATTCTTCCGGGGCGGTGGATATCCGGCTCACCATTCCTGCGGAGACCAATATTCGCGCCGTCGTTGCCATGTTTCGCGGGACAGACAAACTGCCAACCTCTGACGGCTCTGTCGCCATGACTGCCTCATTGGGCGCGCTCATCACTTTCAACTTAACTGACAATGTAAAACTCCAGCCTGAAGCTGTGCGCGTGAATCCCGCGACAGACAGCGCCAATATGACTATCGCCCAGTGGATTACCAATAACAGCGCGGAACCGGCGCTTCCTGAAGGCACCGCGGCCATTCTTAACGCAAGCGGCTCTCTGGTGGGCAAGGCCACATTCCCGGCGCAGCGTCTGTTGCCGGGAGAACGCCTGGAATTTTCCGCCGAATATCCCGCCGAACTGGCGCCAGGAAAATATCGCGTTCTCTGCTCCTATCAATTTGAGGGCAAGACGCTCACCAGCGAAGGCAGCTTCGAAGTGAAGAAATGAAGCGCTGCTGGAACCTCCTCCTTGTATGGGCCGCCATGGCACTCGCGGTCCAGGGACAGGTTCCTTCAGCCGCCTCCGGACACGCCGGTTTAGCAGGCGCGGGGGTAGACGCTCCGCTGTCAGTCGGATACCAGAAAACCATTCAACTCTCGATTGCCGGCGCGACCGCGGCTTACTCTCTCGATGCCAACATTGTTGAAGCTTCGGCCACCAACGGCGTTTTGGCCATATCCGGCAAGAGCCCCGGTTCCACCAGCGTTGTAGTTGTCACCGCCGCGGACGTTCAGACCATTTCCGTAAATGTGCCCGTGCCCCCGCCCACGCTGCCGCCTGGCTTTGAGCCGCCCGAGCATCAGAACGCGGCGGAGACCGGCGCTTACGAGTTCCGCTACAACTCCGATCCCAGCCAGATCACCAACTCGCTCGACCTGAAGCGCACCCAGGGGCAGTCATTCACGCGCATGCAGGTAGTGAACGCCAACGTGTTCTCTTCGAATTCTTCCACCTCGGCTGTGGGCTTTCCTTTCCTGGCTTATGAGATCGGCCGGCCCAATACCGACATCACCTTCCTCGACAAAGACGTTGTCAACTCTCCGCTCACGCTCGACAACTACCTGGTTCGCGGATTTCATCTGCGCCAGGGCGCGTGGGAATTCCACGGCGGCTTTACCTCCGTGGCGACATTTCAAAACCTGTTTCTCGCCACCGATCGCGAATACACGGCCGGCATTTCCCGCCTGTTTCGCATTGACGACGCCAACTCGCTTGAAGCCAACGCTTACTACTTCCAGAATCCTGTCAGCCAGCGTCTCATCGCGACCAACGGCGCGGTAGCCTCGCTGGTTTATCGTCTCAACGCCAAGGACCGGGGAAAGTTTCTCGCCGAGCTGGGCATGAGCCATGGTGTGGGCTTTGCCGCACGCGGCAACTATGACGACCAACGCACCCACGTGACCGGCAACTTCCGTATCCAATCGCGCGACTTTGCGTCACTGGCAGTGAACAACCAGCACGGAACTTTTGCCGACCTGAACGCCAGCCGCAAAATCAATGAACGCCTCTATGCCAGCCTCGACGTGAACCAATCCAGCTTCAATCTGCCGACCCTGAGCCAGAGCAGCTTCACCAGCAGCGGAATGCTGAACTACAAGCTCGACCGTCATTTTTCGGTGAACGGAGGCGGCTCTTTTGCCACCTTCCAATCGCAGATACCGCTGGGCTCGCGCATCTCGACCATGAATTTGCCGGTGGGAGTTGATTACTCCACGCGGCATTTCGGTACCGGCCTGCAGTACGCGCGCACCATCAATATTGACGGTGGTGGCGGCGGCAACGATTACGCGGTGAACGTCCGTGGCTCGGCCGGCAATTTTCAGCTGACCGGCTACTTCCGCCACGATGTTCAGGTGCCAACGCTGGCCGCTATCTTTTCTCAGATTCCCGGCCTCCAGGACGCGCTTGATCGCGCCGGCATCGTGGCCACCAGTCCGGAACAACTGGCTGACCTGCTGCGCAACACCGCGCTGCTGCAGCTCCTCGGATTCACCAACGCTTTTGCGGTGAACCTGGCGCCGGCGCGCAACGACTCAAGCGCTACCCTCAGCTGGATGTCGCCGAGCGAGGCGCGCCGCAAAGTGGATGTGAGTTTCTTTCACAGCAACACGCAACTGCTTCAGGGAAGCAATTTCATTCTTACAACGGCCACCGTCAGCTATAGCCAGCGGCTGGGAGCGAACACCAATATCGTGGGTTCGGCTTCGCTGGTGCGAACCACCAGCCTGGGTGTTGCCGATACACATCCGCTGTTCAGCGTCTCGTTGCGCCGCAAGTTTTATTCCGTGCCAACGCTGCTGCTTCCGGGGCGCCACGGAATGATCGAAGGGCACATTTTCCGTGACGATGACTCCACCGGAATGTACCAGCCGCAGATGCCTGCGCTCGCCGGTATTGAAGTGCGACTGGACGATGAGCATGTGACCCACAGCGATGCCCGGGGCTACTACTCGTTTCACCACGTCCCCTTCGGCGTGCATCGCGTTGAGGCGCATCTCCAGAGCGATGAGCCCTTTTTCTATACCACGGATTCACCCGCCACCACCGATATGAATGCCAATGTGGATTTTGGCATCAACTTCGCCAAAGGCCAGATCTTCGGCTATCTGCTGGACGATACGCGCTCCGGCGTCGGCGGGATCACCGTGGAACTGAAGAATGAGAAATTCACCCGCAGAGCCACCACCGATAGCAACGGCAAGTTTGCCTTTACCGGCCTGCCGGCCGGCGACTACTCTGTGGCCACGCTGCCGGACTCCTACCCTCCGGGATACGCCCTGCAAGATCTCTCCGCGCTTACGGTCACGGTCGAGCCGGGCAAACCGGCCAACGCGGAGTTTACAGTGCGGGCAATGCGCTCGATTGCCGGACGCATACTGGTCTATGACAAGGGCTTACTGCAGACCGTTCCGCTGGAAGGCGCAACCGTGCGCTTGAAAGAGCCTGCGCTGGAAGTGAAGACGGGCGTCAACGGCGCTTATATCTTTCGCAATCTCGCCGCGGGGAGCTACACCGTGGCGGTGGAATATGGCGGGCATGAAACCACGCTCGGCATCGTCCTTACGGCGGCGCCGGAAAACGTTCGCGATATCGATCTGAGCGTCGGCGCCAGGGAAGCCGCGGCGCCAAAAAAACTGAACCCGCCTCGATAGCAACACCAGCGTGATCCTGAACGTGGCACATGCACCTCACATCAAGGCTGCTTCTGTAGCTTCGGAGACGCCGGTTTTGCATCAGGTTGCGGTTCAGGCACCGGACTCAGCGTTACCACCTTCACCAGCGTCAAATTCGGTGCACTGTCTTTCGGATCCATTGCATTGGCAACAATGATTCGCTGTTGCCCATCGGGACCAACCACCAACCCCACAGAGGAAACCACCGTCGCAGTGACCGTCATGGTTCCCTCAGCACTGCGCGCCGGTCGTTCTGACCGCGGTTGAATTTGCTGCGCCCACGCTCCTCCCCAGACAGCGAACACTATTCCTGCGAGGATGATTGCGGTCCTGAATCGGTCATGAGGCATTGAGAGTCTCCGCCAGACGGTGGGATTCTATTCCCGGCAAAGAAGTTTTCCCAACCGGCGGAGTCGATTTATTCCGGGTCCTATTGCTGGCGCCGCTGATCGCGAGGGCAGGATGCGTAGGCACGCGCTACTCGAAAGTAATCCCCGATACTCTCTTTGCTTTTCGTTTCGCGTTGCTGCTGTGTTATCCATGGCTCGATGCGTCTTCCCGAAATCGAGTGGAAACCTGTCTCGCGCACACAGCTCGGCGGCTGGCTTGCGTTCTACGCCTTGCTGCTGTTGTACCTGGCATTTCACTGGGGAGAGCTGACGCTGCTCGACAACGTACACCTTCCCATTCATGAGGGCGGGCATCTTCTCTTCGGCTGGCTAGGCGAGACACTGGGACTGTGGGGCGGAACGCTGCTGCAGTTGATCGTGCCCGCGCTGCTGGTTGTGAGTTTTGCGGCGCGGCAGGAGCTGCCCGGAACTACATTCTGCGCTTTTGCGTTTTTCCATAGCCTTACCGGCGTGGCCACTTACATGGCAGATGCGCTGCGGCAGGAGCTTCCCCTGGTCACGGTTGGCGCTGCCGGCGACGAGGCACAGCATGACTGGGTGCGCATCTTCTCAAGCCTTGGCGTGTTGGCGCACGCGATTCAGATCGGAAATGTTACGCGGTTGATCGCCTGGGCAGGAATGTTGGGAAGTGTGGCGTGGTTTGCCTGGCGGCAACATCGGGCAGAGGGGACTGCGGCAAATTAAGCCTAACTTCAGATTTTTTTAATTGGGTGGAGTATCTCCTGGTTTCTGTTGCTGCGATTCCTGCTGTTTCGCCTTCGCCTGTCTCGCCGCCATTGCCAGGTCTGCCCAGTCATTAGCTTTCTTGATATCGGCTGAATAGCTCGCCGGATCGTTGCATTGGAGGTCAGCACGCAGGCGATAGAGAAGATTGGTATAGACCATGGCATCATCGTAGTTTTTCCGCAACTCGATGGCTCGCGCCAGCATGGCAATACCGTCTTCAATGTTTGCCAGTTGTGCGGCGCGTAAGTCTTTACATGCAGGCAGCCGAATCATGGAATCTTCCTGTTTTAGATTGTTCCTGGATTTTTCGCTCATGATCTCCTGGTACGCCATCGACCAGTCAACGACACCTACTGAGTAGTACATTTCCGGATCGTTGGGATCCATGTCGATTGCTTTTCTGTAGGCAGCCTTGGCTTCGTCAAAGCGCTTCATCTGCAGATGTAGATAGGCTATTCCTTTGGCCGAAGTAACGTTCAGCGGATCCACACGCAGGACCTGGTTATATTGATTAATCGCTTTCGTGGCCAGATCAAGATTTTCTGACGTCTCAACCCCAGGGACGTATTGCTGGGCGTAAGCCGTCGCCAGATAAAGACGTCCGATCTTCAGTTCGGGCTCCAGGCGGACGGCATTTTCAAAATGCTGGATCGCCTCGTCGTAATTGGCAGCTTTATAAGCCTTTACACCCTGGTTCACTTCTTCTCGGGCAGCGGCATGCTGGTCCTGCACGCTCGATGCTGACAATGCGCACAGGAGCAAACTGAAACCCACAAGAATTCGGGCGTTCATAGTGTTTCTCTTCCTCCAAAGACACCGTCTACGGCGCCAATGTTTCCACCAGCTCCAGCGCGGTTTTGCGCAGCGGTTTCATCAACGGCAGCCCGGAGATGCGCAGCAGGTTGACCAGCAGGCCCAGGCTCTTCTCCATCAGTTTTTCGGTGCGCTGCTGGCCGGGGGAACGGTCAAACAACCAGAACAAAACGATCCCCATGTGATACAGCCAGAGCAGGTACGGCAACTGCGGCTTCAAATCGGCAGGGACCTTGACGTCACCGCCTTCGAGGGCGATGCGCATGTGATCGATGGAGCCTTCACGGATCGCTCGCGTTTCTTCGCTGAAGGGCGAGAGCGGATCGTCGCGGTCCGGCGCGTGGCGGAACAGTGCGTCGCAAAACTTGCGATTGGGCGAGAGCAGCTCAAAACGTTTTTCCAGCACACAGCGAATGCGGTCTTTGAGCTTCTTGTGCCCCGCCATGGCTGTGAGCACGGCTTCATGGCTGTTCCGCTGTATCTCCTGGTAGAAGGCCAGCACAATGGCCTCTTTGGATGAAAAGTAGTAGTAGGCCCCGCCCAGCGCCACTCCAGCCTTGGCAGCGATGTCGCGCATGGTGGTTTGTTCAAAACCCTTTTCGCGAAACAACTCCAGCGCGGCTTCATAGATCTTACGGCGCGTATCTTCCGCACGAGGTGTCGGACGCACTTTCATGGCAGGTATATTCATCGCAGATAGTCTCGCACGGTTGCCTCCGATGCGGCGCATGCCGCCAGCGGAACTTTGCGCAGCTCGCCGGCAATTTCTTCCGGCCGGCCATGCTTCAGCCAGCGGGAAATGGTATAGCGATTGTTGGAGATCATTTCCCAGGCCTGCCGCACAAACGGCGCAAGGATCGGATGCGCCAGCCGGCAGGCCCAGTCGCGATAGTCTTCCAGGGCATAGAGCGCCATGATCCAGGCGGCATTGTTGAGGTAAACCCCGCCGTCGTCGCTCACGACGACGAGGTCGTTGCATGTAGCTACCTTGTCCAGCTCGGGAAACATTTTCTGCGCCCGCTCCGAACCGGCCGGAACCATGCACAATTCCAGCCAGCTGCGCTGTATCAACAACCAGTCCTTCAACCGCCCGCACAATTCGCATTTCGGATCATATAGTACGTAGAGTTTTTCCATTGGTGCACCTTCACATCTCGATCTCCGGAATGAGCTTTCACTCCAGAGGAGGAACAGGCGGGACTTCGGTCGCGGCGGCTTAGGGTCTCGGCGCGAAGTCCGACCTTCGTGTTGCTATCTGGGCACAGCCACCTTCAACACCGCGTCCGGGGCCACCGGAGGCCGCCGCGGGCCGGCAATGCGTCCGTGCGCTCGAATTCGGGAAAAGACAAAGAGATTGAAGAAGTGCATGCCGCCAAGGACTAGCAGAACCAGACCCAGCTTGTCACTCAACAGCTCAATCGCCGCCCGGGAACTGGAGATGACGGCGCTGCTTTTTAAGACCAGCGTGACAAAGCCGATGTTGATCAGATAAAAGCCGACCACCAGCAGGTGATTGACCGATGCTGCCAGCTCAGCATTGCTGTGAAAAGCATCCACCAGGAAGATCGCGCCGCGCTTGTGCAGGGTTCGCGCTACCCAGATCGTAAGAGCAACGCTGATGAGCAGGTAAACAAGGTACGTCATGACGATCGTGGTTTCGCTGTTATACATGGCCTTAAGGGCTCCCTTCGCATTTAGTTGAACGCGTTCATAATAACCATATCCCGGTCCTTGGCTGGCGTCAAGAGAATCTTGAACACGTTCACTGGCCGGGGCCGGCCTTCGCCAAAACGGAAACGCCAGCCGCTAACTTATTCTTTACAGGGGTTTTACACGCTCTTTACGCCAGAGCGGGTGGTGTTATGTTCCCATCTTTGCAGGGCTAGTCATGTTTAAGAACAGTCCCGCCCCTCTCGGGAGCGTAGCCAGGGGGCGGGACTGAAGGGATTCGAATGTCGCGGAAAATCACTCTCCTTGCCTGCGTGATTCTTACGGGCGCTCTTTTATCAGGCCAGCAAAGTGCGAGCACAGATGCAGATAAGCCGTCCACCATGAAGGTGACGGTCAAGGTGGTAAACGTGCCGGCTACGGTGCGCGACAAACACGGTAAGATCATTAACAGTCTGGGCAAAGATGATTTTCTACTGGAAGAAGACGGGCGGCCGCAGACTGTCCGTTATTTTGCTCACGAGTCCGACCTTCCGCTCACGCTCGGCTTGCTGGTGGATACCAGCTTGAGCCAGCGGCGCGTGCTGGAGCAGGAACGCCACGCCAGCTACAGCTTTCTCGACCAGATGCTGCACCAAACCAAGGATGTAGCCTTCGTGATTCACTTCGATCATGAAGTGGAGCTGCTGCAGGATCTCACGTCAAATCGCGAAAAGCTTGAGTCCGCGCTACAGGCACTGCAGGTGGCACAATACGATTCGGGAAACAACAACAGCGGTCAGAGCGGTAACGGCGGCGGCGCCAATGGCGGCGGTTATCCGGGCCGTCATGGCGACGGCCGGCACCATGGCTATGGCGGCGGTGGAGGCACCCAGTTGTACGATGCGGCTTATCTTGCCTCGGACGAGCTTATGCAAAAGCAGCAGGGGCGCAAAGCCATCATCATTCTTTCTGACGGTGTCGACCGGGGCAGCAAGGTCGCCCTGGAGACCGCGATCGAAACTACCCAGAAGGCCGACACTGTGGTTTACTCCATCCTTTTCAAAGACGACGAAGGCTATGGTGGCGGCGGATTCGGCCGCGGCGGTTATGGCGGCATGGGACGCCACGGCGGTGGTTCCAGATACCCTCAGGAGTCGCGCCCTGACGGCAAGAAAATTCTCGAGCAGATCTCGCGCGAGACTGGCGGCCGGTTGTTCGAGGTGTCCAAGAAGCAGCCGATCGAGAAGATCTACGAAGCCATCGAAGAGGACCTGCGCAACCAATACAACCTTGGCTATACACCTGAGCCGGCTGACGCCGAAGGTAGTTACCACAAGATCAGCCTGAAGACAAAAGAGAAGGATATGGTGGTGCAAGCGCGCGAGGGATATTACGCCAATCGCTGAGTCCAGTCGTTTACGCGCCGCGTAGAGGCGCGAGTGTGCTTTCGCGCAGCAGGGTACCAGAAGACTCGCCCTTGCGATCCATCGGCGCGTTTATCCGCGCAGATATTTCCCCAACACTGACGCAATCACTCCGAGGGCGATGATAGCGATGGGCCCATGGTTCTGCTGCAAGGCAGCCATCGAGTTCCCCGCCGAAGTGACCAGAAAAACTCCCCAGCAGATTCCGCCTACCATAGCGATTCCGCCGAGAGTTCGCAGGATTGGGCTGCCCGAGTGATTTGCCGCCGCGCGCGGTGGACGAAATGCGCCGCGATCCTCATACCCTTCGCGCGCGCCAGTTCCCCAATCGTCCTTATAATTTTTGGGCGCCATGCGCCAAATTTGACTTATTTTCTCCCAAATTACAACAGGCAAAACTTCCTAGGGTGCTACTTTCCAAGGTTCATGTCCGGCAGGAAATGAAACGCTTTGCATAGTCTAGGGACAACTGCCTTACCGTTCGCCCCGATAGCCACCCGTTACAATACAAACTCAAACTATGGCTCACCTGTTCGAACCACTCAAACTTCGCGAGGCGGAGTTGGCGCACCGCATTGTCGTTTCACCCATGTGCCAGTACTCCTGCAAGGATGGTTTTGCCACGGATTGGCATTTCGTCCATTTAGGAAGCCGCGCTGTTGGTCGAGCGGCGGCCGTAATCGCCGAGGCTACCGCGGTAACGGCCGATGGCCGCATCAGCCCGCAAGATCTCGGCATATGGTCGGATGCTCATGTAGAACCTTTGCGCCGCGCCTTCTCTTTCATCGCCGAACAGGGTTCTGTGCCGGGCATCCAACTGGCCCATGCCGGCAGAAAAGCCAGTACCAATCAGCCCTGGAACGGCGGTAAGCCCATCACACCTGCTCAAGGGGGATGGACTCCCATCTTTGCTCCCAGCGCGCTGCCATTTGCTGAAGGCTATCAAACCCCGCAGGCGTTGAGCGCGGCCGAGATCGGCGGGATTGTTCAGGCTTTTGCAGCAGCGGCGCGCCGTGCCGAAGCCGCCGGCGCCAGGCTGATCGAATTGCACGCCGCGCATGGCTACCTGCTGCATTCATTTCTTTCACCTATCAGCAATCAACGCACCGATCAGTATGGCGGCTCATTCGCCAACCGCACGCGCATGGTGTGTGAAACAGTTAGCGCGGTCAGAAAAGTCTGGCCGGAAAAATATCCGCTATGGATACGCATCTCCGCCACGGATTGGGTTGAAGGTGGCTGGAGCGTGGAAGAATCAGTTGAGCTGGCACGCACATTGAAGCCGATGGGAGTCGATCTGTTTGATTGCTCGTCAGGGGGCAACGTGCACCACGCGAAAATTCCTGTGGGTCCCGGATACCAGGTCGCATTCGCGGAAACCGTGCGCCGCGAAGGTGGCGTGCTGACGGGCGCGGTAGGCATGATCACCGATCCAGCCCAGGCGGACCAGATTATCCGTTCCGGCCAGGCTGACGTTGTGATCCTGGCGCGCCAATTCCTGCGCGAACCTTACTGGCCTCTGCTGGCGGCGCGCGCGCTCGGCCACGATATCAAGTGGCCGATACAGTACGAACGCGCGAAGCAGAAGTAGTCACGGCACTGGAAGAATCTCACCACTGATGAACACCTGATCAGCACTGATCGGAAAGGAACCCTGACCATTTGACGAAGAGAGCAAAAGGAATTATTTCTTCATCTGTGGATCAGCGGGAAGCCGTGGACTTTCCGATCCCGGCGATCACGCGCGACGACGGCGATCTCGGCGATTCTTTACTTTCTCTGCGCGGCCTGTGCGCTCTGCGCCGCACCCGGGGTTTCGTCCATACGGCTGACAGCGCGTTTTTCCACCGGAGATGAAAGGACAATCGATGTCGAAGTTGTCCCGAACGGCGTGAGCCGGTCAATGAGAGATTCCAGATGCTCCACCGAGCGTACGTGGACCTTCATAATGAAAGAGTCTGCCCCAGTACCGCGATGACATTCCACGACTTCCGGAGAGTTCTTGACGACGGCGGTAATACGAGTGAAAACATCACCAACCACTGACATGCGAATGAACGCCGTGATCGGCATTCCAACTTTCATGGGATCGATGTCGGCGTGATAGCCGATGATGATGCCAGCTTCTTCCATGCGCTTGACGCGCTCCACCACCGCGGGCGTGGTTAGACCGACACGGCGTCCTAACTCTGCATAAGAGAGACGCCCGTTAATCTGCAGTTCATTCAGCAGCTTCCAGCCGATCTGGTCCAGTAACTTGTCTGTTCTTAAATTTGTTTCCATTTTTTGCCTGACATTATAAGACAGATTATGCCTTTTCTTGACCTTGAAGGACTCATTCCACGTAAGAATAGTAATTCCTTAGCAATAATTAACAAATTCCAAGGTTGACCCTGCAAGGGCATTCATTTAACACCAGAAGGGGGTTTCTGACCAGAAAAAAGCAAATTTACCCTTATTTTTTATGTCGAGATGGGACAGATTGGCGGTAATTCTCACGGCTTGTGCTCTGATCGTCGGGCGGCGCAGCGCTCACGACGACACCGGCTTGACGTCTATCAGGGCATGCTGAGGGTACTTGCAATCATTGCCACGGTACTGTCGCCGGCAGCGACGTGTGTCCCGGTTGAGACCCCTAGGCTGCGACTCGACCATATCTGGATCATGGTCTCTCCCGGGGCGCCGGAACGCGCCGCCCTGGAAAAAGCCGGATTTCAAATCGCTCCGACTACAAACCGCCATGATGGGCAAGGAACGGCGTCAATAACCGTCGAGTTCGAAAACGGCTTTCTGGAGCTGATGTGGCCAGATTCCACAGTGCCCGTTGCGCCGGGTTATGAGCGCGTGGTGGAAAAGTTCCGCCAAAGAATGTTATGGCGCAGCAGCGGCTGGTGCCCTATCGGGATTGGTATGCGGCAAACAGGCTCGGCCAAGGCTGAGTTGCCATTCCCCACCTGGTCGGCTGCGCCTGAATGGCTGCCGGCCGGTTCAGCCATCGAGATGCTTACGCCGCGCGATGACACCAAGAGCCCGTCCTTGTTTATTAGTCCTAAGGAACTGTTGATGGACGAAGCTGCCATCGTGAAAGCAATTCACAGCGGCTCTCCGCAGGCATCGATGTACCGCCATCCGAATGGCGTCCACCGCGTAACCGCGATGCGCCTGCTATCACCGAAGACATACCAGCCGATCGAACCCCTTACATATCTAGAGAAACTCAAGGTGTTTGATTCCGGACAAAGCAATGCATGGCTGGTTGAATTGACCTTCGACGGCGGACAGAAGCAAAAGACCGCGGACCTCAGACCGCAGCTTCCGCTGGTCGTCCGATACTAGCCTGGGTTAACTCCCGCAATACGCTTGCAAGGCGGCGTAGAGCCGAGCTAAGGCATTCTCCCGGCTGCTTTGGTTCACAACCGGAGGTACACTAACTGGGCCCAGAATAGAAATGTTTCCCTTGCTTTGGCCTGCGGAGCCATTATAAAAATGAGCATTCCGGTTTATTTTGAGTCATTCACCACCGCATTAGCTCCCCCCGGTGTGAACTAAACGAACTTCATGGATCCTATAGTTATCACTACCCAGGAAGTGGCCAAGGCGCAGATACCTGTGCAAAGCGCACCGGAGGTGCGTCCGAAGGTTCCCAATCCGGTTCCGTTGTGGGCGCGCCTGGTGCTTGTGCCCCTGGTTCCTGTGCTGCCGCTGCTGTGCCTGGTTGCTCTGATTCTGCGCGTTTCCGTGCGCGGGCAAGCTCCGCGTGTGCGCCAGACCTGGGCTTCCTACTTGCTGACGCTGTTGATCATCAGTGGATTCCTCTCCACCGTCTTTACGATCCTGACTATGTCTTTCTCGTGGGCGCCGGCGCCTGACGCCATCAGTTCGGCCCTGACAGATCTGGACGAGCGCGGCAGTTTCCCTACGCTGCCGGCCGCCAAAGTCATGTCCGGCGTGGAGCTGAGCTCGACTTTAAAGCCACTGGTGTTGATGGCTTCCCCGGCGGCCAAACGCTGGTTCCAACAGTCCTATGAAACCTCGGGATTGCTGGGTGCGGCTTTGATTCTCCATGCCGATTCCCATGGCTACCTGCTGGCTACAGCCCGCCATGTGGCGGATGGTGAAGATTGGAGAACGAAGCACGGTATCCAGAAAGTGATGGTTTCCGTGGGTATGAATGGTTGGGCGTCGGCACAGGTGGTGGGGCGCCATAAGCGTCTGGATGTGGCTTTGCTTTGGCTGGAACGCCATTCCGGCGATGCCGAGTTTACTCAGCCTGTCGCCACCTACAGCAGTGTGCAAACGGGCGAGAAGATATTCGTCATCGGACACCCTGAAGGCCTGAACTTTTCCGTGAGCAACGGGATTGTTTCGCGTACGGCCGGCAATGACGTTCTGCAGGTTTCAGCTCCCATCAGTCCGGGCAACAGCGGTGGGCCGGTCTATGATGAGTACGGCAACCTGCTCGGCATCGTCACTTCAAAAGTAGCGCGCGCGGCCGATCCGGATGAGGAGAACCTGAATTTCGCCGTCAGCACAGACGCTCTGCTGCATGAGCAAGACTGGGAGATGGTCAACGTCAACAATGCGCCCAAGAATCTGCTTTCCGATTTTGTGCACCGCGCCAAGGTGCGCAGAGGTCCGGCTGACGCAATAGCTGCGCGATAGGAAGATTTCAAATCACATGGCAAACATTACTGTAACTGTTTACGATTCGACGGAAAACAAGCGCGTCCCGGTGGAGCTGCCGGACGATGCTCCGGCGAACCGCATTATCGCTGTGCTGGTGGACAAACTGCAGCTTCCGCAGAACGGCCCCGACGGCGCTCCCTTGAGCTACAAATTTCACCATAAGAACTCAGGCCGCCAGGTCCAGGATTCGCAGACCCTGGCCGATGCCGCCGTGAAAGACGGCGACATCCTCCGCCTGCAGCCGGAAATCACCGCGGGAGCAGAATGAGCAAGACAGTGGCGCCACCGGCCGGCGACGCGGCGCATTCCTCCGGGAATGACGAGCGCTTCAGCCGCTTTCGCCTGATCGGCTGGTGGGACCAGGAAAAGCTCCGCGCGGCGCATGTTCTGGTAATCGGCGCCGGCGCGCTGGGTAATGAAATCCTCAAGAACCTCGCGCTGCTTGGGTTTGCCAATATCGTGGTGGTCGATCTCGATTCCGTTGAGTCTTCCAATCTCTCGCGCAGCATTCTCTATCGTAAGGCCGACGTGGGGCGGCGCAAAGCCGATGTGGCGGCGGAAGCAACTACGAATATTTTTCCGGAAGCTCGCGTCCATCCGATTACCGCAAATGTCGCACACGGACTGGGATTGGGCCTCTTCGCCTGGGCTGACCTGGTGTTGGCGGGGCTCGACAATCGCGAGGCCCGGCTGTGGATCAATCGCGCGTGCTGGAAAATGAACAAGCCCTGGATTGACGGCGCCATCGAAGGTATCAACGGCGTAGCCCGGCTTTTTCTCCCCGGCAAACCGCCCTGCTATGAATGCACACTCGGCGAAACGGATTGGGCCATCCTGAACAAGCGGATGTCCTGCAACCTTCTGGCGCTCGAGCGCGATACTGAAGGAAAGGTCGCCACTACGCCAACCATCTCTTCAATCATTGCCGGCCTCGAGGTACAGGAGGCGGTGAAGTTGCTCCACGGTCTGCCGGTGCTTGCCGGCAAAGCCTTCATTTTTGAAGGGCTGAATCATACCTCGTACCGGGTGGAATATACGGAAAACGCGGATTGCATGAGCCACCACACCTTTGCCGAGGTTATTCCCCTGGAAGCAGCTTCAGTCGACCTGACATTGAAGCAGCTATTGGCAAACGCTCGCCATAGGCTTGGCGCGGAGGATGTTCAAGTTGAATTCAGCCGGGATGTCATTCACAAGCTGGCGTGTCCTGGCTGCGGAGCGGAAGAGGAGCTGTTTGCCGCAGTAGGCGCCGTGCCGTACGCTCGCGGAAAATGCCCTGCCTGCGGGCAAATGCGCGCTGTAATTACCGCGCACGGCTACTCAGGCACAGAATCATATGGCGATCGCACTCTCGACCGGCTTGGGCTTCCACTCTACGATGTCTTCTCCGCTCGCTCGGCGGAGCGGGAGATTGCCTTTTTGATCGCGGGCGATGAAAAACAGGTGTTGGGCCAGATGGCGATGGGAGCGTCACACTGATGGCAAAGGCGGCGAAGGTCAAAGTGAGGATATCCACGCAGCCCGTGGTGGTGATGGAAGCCGAGGTTGCGCGCAAGATTCGCCAGCACGCACGCACGTCGATGAAAGCTGAGGTCTGCGGCGTCCTCATCGGCAGCACGGAACACGAACGCATGATGATTGAAGCGTGCATCCAGGGCAACAATGCGGCCCAGGGCGGAGCGCACGTCACCTTCACACAAGACACCTGGGAGCACATTTACAAGATCAAGGACAAGGAATACCCCGACCAGAAGATCGTCGGCTGGTACCACTCGCATCCCGGATTCGGCGTGTTTCTCTCCGAGCACGATCTGTTCATCCAGCAGAACTTCTTTTCCAATCCTCAGCAGGTGGCCTGGGTTTACGATCCGCACACGGACGAAGAAGGGTGCTTCGGCTGGATTGGAGTCAAAATCGAAAAACTCGATGGAATTCGCGTCGGGTACTCGCAGAGCGTAGAGGTCACAGCAAACACTGCAGGTGATTACGAAGACGACCAGGATTCGCCGGCTATCTCACCGGTTCGTGGGCAAGGCGAACGTGAGCGGTCAGAGCCGGCCTGGATGCGCTGGATCGGCCTTGCCCTGGGCTACTTAGCTGCGATCATCCTGGGGCTAGCGGCAGGTTTTCTTTATCGCGATTGGCAGACCGCTCCAGTGATTGAGACCATGAACGCAATCGTCCGATGCCAGCACGCACAGTGGCAATCACCTCTTTGTCAGAGCCTGCTGGTGGATCTTGCGCCTGCACCGATGGCGACTGAAGTTCCCATCCAGCCCTCTCCGCAGCCTGCACCGGAAAGGAAGCAGTCGTCTTCTCAAACCAAGGGGGCGCCCGCATCGCAAACCCCTGTCCCGGCAAAATTACCGCACACTTCGCCGCCCCAGGAGCAAGCTCCTGCCGAAAAGGGAAGCAATGCCAAACACTGACGACAAACCGGCACTGAAGATCACGCTGGAAGACCTGGCCAAAGTGGAGGTCCGCGGTGAAAGTCCTGCCGGCGCCATGGCTGCTACCGCCACCGGCGCGAAGCAGTATGGGAACATCGCCTCCCCGGGAGATGCGCCTGCGCTGGAGACCCAGGACAAGCCGAGCATTTTCCTCCAGGGCTGGTTCTACCTGGGCGCGGCCGGATTGATCGGCGCCTTGATTGGCTGGGGGCTGTGTGAGCCGTTCTTTATCGATTCCGCCACCCGTCAGTTCACCTGGGCCGAGTTCCTGATGCTGCCCGCGATCATCATGTTTACCTGCCTGGGATTAGGCGTGGCAGAAAGCATTGTGGAGCGCTCCGCCAAAAAAGCGCTGATACGAGGTCTGCTCGGGCTGGCTTTAGGCGCCGTTTTCGGTTTCATTTTCGACCGCGTGGCGAACATCGTCTACGCGATCGGCGGGGGAATTATCTATGAACTGGGGGTGCGCACCGCGCACAACCCTGCGCAGTGGATGAGACGCGGCATCGCCTGGGCCGTGTTCGGTGTAGCGGGTGGCATTGTGTACGGCCTGGTGGACCGCTCCGGACGCAAGACAAAGTATGGAATCCTGGGTGGCTTGATCGGCGCGGGTCTCGGCGGAACGGTTTTTGATCCGATCAGTTTTGCCACCAACACCGGCAGTGTAAGCCGGGGCGTTGGCTTTGGCCTGCTGGGCCTGGCTACGGGTGTGGCCATCGGCATTGTGGAGAGCGCATTGAAAGACCGCTGGCTATATGTGGCGTCGGGGCCGCTGGCGGGCAAGCAGTTCATCCTATACAAGCCGATTACCACAATCGGCAGCAGCCAGAAGTGCGATATCTACCTGTTCAAAGACAACACGATTCTTCCCCAGCACGGCGTGATTGAGATGCGCGGCGCGCAAACCTTCCTGCGCTCGGATGGTCAGATCTTTGTCTCCGGCCAGCCGGCCCGCATGCGGGCTTTGCAGAGCGGTGATCTCATCCAGATCGGCCGTTATGCCTTCCATTTCCGCGAAAGGCACAGAAACTGATGGCTCAACCGGTCTGTCCTTATTGCCGCATGCCTTTTGAGCAGGCTGGTCCGGCCCAGGTTTTCTGCACTGCCTGCGGCACGCCGCACCACGAGGATTGTTATCAGGAAAATGGCGGCTGCACCGTCTTCGGCTGCGCGCGCGCGCCGGCCGATGATCCCAAGTTGCAGGTATCACAAAGCGACTTGAGCGCGGTCAACCTGCCGGGGCAGACTTACGGACAACAGTCGTACATGCCTTCTCCAGCCGGCGCTACACCCTACCAATCACCGACGTACGGGAGCCCGGGAGGAGCGGCAGCGCCGGCAGCAGCGCCGCAGGCTTATTCCAATCCGGGCCTTATGTATGGGCGGTCGCAGAAGAGCCGCAGCACTTTTATTGTGCTGGGGATTTTTCTGGGCGCGCTGGGAATCCATAATTTTTATGCCGGATACACGGGAAGGGCCGTAGGCCAGCTTTGCCTTTCGGTCCTTACCCTGGGCTATCTCGCTCTGGTCTCATGGATCTGGGCGATCATTGAGATTTGTCTTGTCACCCAAGACAGTAGTGGGCTAGATTTCAACTAAAAAATTCAGGTGAAGAATGAAATATTACATTCAGCGCCAGCTCAATGAGTATGGCCCTTACACTCTGGCCGATCTGCAACGCTACGTCGCCCAGGGAAACATTCAGCTCACAGACCTGGCACGCAGCGAAGGCATGACTGAGTGGATGCCGGTTTCGCAGGTGCTGGGCAACATTCCCATCGCGGCGCCGCCGCAACCCAGCGTTCCCACCGCTCCAGGCGGCGGGACGGTCTACGGCGGACCGGGCACGGTCTACGCCGGACCCGGCGCGGGCTATGGCGTACAACCCGCAATGGCCCCGATGACCGCTGTACCACCCAATTTTCATTGGGCTTTGGTTTTGCTCGTGGGCGTGGTCACCTGCGGACTTTTTACCCAGGCTTGGTTGATTGTAGAAGCGGTGTTCGTTCACAAGGTCAAGCCGCAAAGCAAAGCCATGATCATGGTGATTATCGCCGTTGCCTGCTTTTTTCTTGGCGGATTTATCAACGGATTTATTAAGGCTACAACCCACGGTGAGGGTGCTCCCGTGGGAACGCTGTTCACCCTGGCTGGGCTGGTTCTCTATCTCATCGGGATATTCAGTATGAAGAGCGAGCTTGAGGAGTATTACAACACGGTTGAACCGATCAACCTGCAGCTCAGCGGAGTCATGACCTTCTTCTTTAGCGTTTATTACTTTCAATATCATTATTCTCGCATCGCCCAGTGGAAGAAGACCGGCGTGCTGCAACCTCAGGGCTGATGAAACGCAAAGTCATTGCCGGTGCAGCGGGAGCAGCGTTTCTTGCCGGATTGGCAGTGGTCTACAACTTTTCTCCCAGCCTGTACAGTTTTTATCCGCGATGTCCTTTTTATACGGCCACGCACTGGCTATGTCCGGGCTGCGGCTCGACCCGCGCGTTATACGCGCTCCTGCATGGCAACTGGCGCAGTGCCCTGCATTACAACGCGATGTTTACATTGCTGGCGCCGTTCGTACTCGCCTGGATTGGTTATTGCTGGTACCGCGTGATGCGTTATGATCGTCTTCCGCGCCTGGCTTTTCCGCGTGGAGCCGCCATCGGGATGGGCGTTGCCGTTCTGTTGTTCACGATTGCGCGAAATACAATTTTTGTTTTCTGAACCCTATGCTGTCACCCCGAATTCGCCGACTGAAACTGGATCACGAACTGCTAACCAGGCGTCTTTCCGGCTGGCCGTTGATCCGGATCATCGGCAACGCGGGAATGCCGCCGGAGCTGTATCGCTTCCAATACTTGATTCGCGGCTTGTACGTGGCCCCCAACGGCTCAATCCTGGAGCGTAACGACCATCTGCTGGAAGTGAACCTTTCCCTTGGCTATCCGCGACGCGCGCCTCAGTGCCGCATGCTCACACCGGTTTTTCATCCTAATTTCGACGACAGCTCGGTATGCATCGGCGATTTCTGGGCCGCCTCGGAAGGGCTTGACGATCTTATTATCCGCATCGGACGCATGATCGCCTATCAGGAATACAACACCAAGAGCCCCCTGAACGGGCTGGCGGCAAAGTGGGCTGCGCAGAACAGCAGCCTGCTTCCGGTCGATCCACGGCCTATTGCTCCGCCTCTGGAAGGAGGAGTACAGGAGCAGCCGGCAGCAACCGCAAACAATCACGCGCCGGCAGGCTCACCGGTCGCGGCCCCAACGCTGCCTGCAGAACCCGTTACCGCTGCCCCTGCGGTGATTTCCACCACCACGAACTCAACTTCGGGAACACCGGCTTCCGCCGGCTCCGGCGACGACCCCTGGTCGGGTAAGATCGTAATTCCTTAGCTCAACCGGCATTTTTGCTGATGATCGAAAGCCTTTTCTGGCCTTGTGTGAATCTGTTTTGCCAGTGCGTGAAGGAACCTGCAGATCCAATCGGCTTCTTGATGTCGATTGGCTTGTTCCGGATTTGAAAATTGCCGAAATTTTTCTTCCTACAGGTTTTTTGCATAGTACACTCCAGCAACATTGCACGCTATTTCCACCGCCAGGTACGACTTCTTGACGATCGGAAAATTCATACAACACGCTCATGCCGGCTTCTTCTGTTCATTTTTTTCAAGACAGAATGCAGCAATCCCACACATAGTGAGGTCAGAGAAATGAAGCTTCCCCAGGGAAAGATCAGATTCGCGTTAGCTTTTCTCTTTGTGATCCTTGCCACCAATTTCGTGATGGCGCAAGCGCTCAACCCACACGCGCAAGATCAAGATGTAGATAATCCGGGACAGACGGCGATGGACCGGGTACCTGAAATTCACTCGCATCAAGGCAATCCAGATCTGAAGCTGCCTGCCATTCCCGGTCCCATTGGCGATGCTGTGGTCACCGGAAACGGAATCAACTATCACGGCGGCCCCGTGCTGAAGAGCAACCCGGTTCCGATCTACCTGATTTTCTACGGCAACTGGAACAGCACAGGCTCCAATACGCAGGCCAGCGTCAGCCTGATCGAACATTTCGTGAGCACGCTCGGCAACAGCGCCATTGAGCATGTCGCCACCACTTACGGCGACACCACGGGCAACGTCAGCGGTAACGTGAGCCTGGGCGGCGTGACGTTCGTGAATAGCTCCACCAACCTGAATGACACCAGTTTGCGGACCACGGTCAGCAACGCCATCAGCAGTGGCGCCCTGCCGCGCAACGGCAACGGCGTGTACATGGTGCTGAGTTCTTCCAACATCAATGAGACCTCCGGATTCTGCACCCAGTATTGCGGATTCCACACCCATGCCACGCTGGGCGGAGTCGACATCAAGTACGCATTTGTGGGCAATCCGGACCGCTGCCCGAGCGGTTGCGAAATTCAGCGCACCGGCCCCAACAGCCCAGCCACCAATGTCGGCGGCGCGGATGGCCTGATCAACGTGCTCTCGCACGAGCAGTTTGAAGCCATCACTGATCCCGATCTGAACGCCTGGTTTGATTCCAGCGGCCAGGAAGATTCCGATAAATGCAACTTCAATTTCGGAACCACCTCCACCTGCACCTCCACCAGCGTTTGCTCCGCTTCGGGCAAAGCGGCTGCGGCTAAATTCAACCAGACCTTCGGCGGCAACGACTGGATGGTCCAGCAGCAGTGGGAAAATGCTGCCGGCGGCAAGTGCGTCCAGCACCTCTAGAAATGTGGGTTTCTGGCCGCCGGCCCGCCGGCGGCCTTTCTCTACCCCCCCTGCGTTGCCGAAGTTTTGGCAAGTGCAACTTGCTTTCCGGCGAACATTGTTGCCACGGATCGGCTAAAGCCTTATGGCTTTCCTGGCAGACCCCTTTGTGATTGTTTTGGCTGCAATTTCCGTAGTACACTTCGTCCCTCTGAATCGCCTTTTCGCGCGTCGCGCGTATGGGGTTGGTCGGCAGAGAAAGGATTTCGTTGCTCCCGGCGTCTTCTGTTCCATCTCATGTTCGGCTGAGCAGCGAACATCACACCGAAACACGAGGTTATTTCATGAAAAGTTCGTCCGGAAACATCAAGTTTGGATTGGTTCTACTGTTCGTGATCCTCGCCGTGAACTTCCTCGCGGCTCAGCAAGTGCGTCCCGGTGCGGGCGACGATCAAAGACCCACAGGGCATAATCAAGAGGCGGCGCGGGAAACCATGCCCCAGGCAGCCCCGGCTGGCAAGGCGGTGGTCACGGGCAATGGGATCAACTATCACGGCGGCCCCGTGTTGAAGGGTAATCCTGTGCCGATTTACGTGATCTGGTACGGCAACTGGAACGGCACCGGCTCCAATACAGCAGCGACGGTGGGCGTGGTGGAGACATTCCTCAACACCCTGGGCAACTCGGGCTATGAAAAGATCAACACCACGTACGGCGATAACACAGGCAATGTCAGCGGAAACCTCTCGCTCGCTGGACACTCTTTCGACACCGGTTCGCAAGGCACCAAACTGAGCAATCGCAAACTTACAGCGATCGTCTCCCACGCATTGACTACCAACGCACTGCCCACCGATCCCAACGGTGTATACATGGTGCTCACATCATCGAACGTGAGTGAACAGGGATTCTGCAGCCAGTTCTGCGGTTTCCATACGGCTCAGACCATCAATGGTGCGGATATCAAGTGGGCATTTGTCGGCAACGTTGATCGCTGCCCCTCGGGCTGCGAAATCCAGTCCACTGGCCCCAACAGCCCGGCACCCGGCGTGGGCGGCGCTGACGGCATGATCAACGTGATCACGCACGAAAGCGAAGAAGCCATCACCGATCCGGACCTGAACGCGTGGTTTGACGCTTCCGGCAACGAAGACGCTGACAAATGCAACTTCAAATTTGGTCCGACGCAGACTGCGGCCAACGGCGCGCTCTTCAACCAGACAATCGGCAACGTCCACTACATGATGCAGATGGAATGGGAAAACAGCCGCGGCGGCGGTTGCGACCAGACCCTGGGCGGTCCGTTCTTCACCAACTAGATTTGATCTGTTTTTCCGAGAAACCGTCCGGTTCGCCGGACGGTTTCCTTTTGTACAATCGTGGCAATGAACCTCTGGAGGATACGGCGAATGCTCGAGAACCGAATTGGTCCGGCGCGGTGCTTGTTGGTTCTGTTGACGGCTCTGGTTGTATCGGCGCAGGAGCCGGTCAAACCCGCGCTTACTCCACGGATCATCACGGCTACGCGCCAGGTTTCGATCTTTACCGACCTGGAGCGGCAATTGCTAACAGCGATTCAGAAGAAGGACAAACAGGCGTTGCAGGGTCTAGTGACCGATGACTACGTACTGGAAATGCCGAACGCCGATCCGCTGGCCGGCGAAGATTGGACCGACTCGGTGCTGAGCAAGGATTTCGCGCTGAAGTCTTTTCAGGTACGCCAGATGTCCGTCGCCGACCTGGGGCAAACGGCGGTGGTCAAATTTGACCGGCTGCAGCGAGCGACATACAAAGGGAAAGACGATAGCGGCGAGTTCTTTGTCGTCGATCTATGGAAGAAAAATGGCGATGCGTGGAAACTGGCGAATCGCTACGTGTCCAAGGTCAGTTCCGTGGTGCCGGCGCAAAAGGCGGTGAAGCCGACCGGGAAAAACTAAACGCGGCCTTTCGAGGCTAACGGTTGGCATCCTCAAACAGCCCGCGGAGCTTGTCGGCATCCTCACGAGCGGCATCGGTCACGATGTAGTATTGCAGCCCATTTTGCTCCCAGCCATCTACAGTGAACGCGTGGTTCTCTGCCGTGGGCTTACTGCGAACATCACGCGCGCTAAAGATGAAGATCGAGATCTTGTGTAGACGCACTCGATATATCAACTCGGCGCCGGGAGTTTGGTTGGCGTAAACCAGATTGCCGCCGAGCAGAGTAAACGGTGAATCCTTTGCGAGCTCCGGTGGATTGAAGGTAAACGGCAGCTTGCCCTGGAACCATGGCTTCACCGTGTGCCTGTCGTCTGAAATGACGTCCATTGAGTGCAAGCCCGCCAGCATGACTACGTGCTGATCCATCAACTGCGCAACCGTGTTGCTTTCCTGGTGTGAATGCGTAAACCACGAGCCTGCAAATGCTGCCATGACTACCAGCATCGCGGTAACCAGCCCCCAGCGCCACCAGGGCAGCGGCGCGGTCTGGGGCTGCGTCTGCTTGCGGACCTGGGCGTAGAGTTCGGGCGGCGCGCTAAAGCGTTTGCCGGCTATCCTGACCGCTTTCTTGAGTTCCTGTTGTTCAAGCACGGCCGTCGCACAACCAGTACAGCTCTCAAGATGCGTGGCGAAGGCTTGCTGCGCTGCCGGCTCGAGTTCGCCATCCACATACAATCCCGTTTTTTCCTGCCATTCGCAACTCATCGTTTGATACCTACAACTTTCTTCTGTCCCAACGCGAGAACAATGTACGCACGCACCTGCTTACGTGCTCGCGCCAGTCGCGACATCACCGTGCCGATCGGGATATCCAGCGTCTGGGCAATTTCCTGGTAGCGCATCTCTTCCAGATCGGCCAACAGAATCACCTCCTGAAATATGGGCGGCAGCTGGGCGATTGCGGCCTGCACCAGCTCCGTATCCGCGCGCCGTATCAGCGCAAGCTCGGGCGTTTCCGGGCTCACGGCAAGTTCGGCGAAGCCCTCTTCGTCTTCCTGCTGCGTGTTGCGCCGTTCCAGGCCGGTCCGGCTGGTCAGGAAGGTGTTGCGCAAAATGCGGTACATCCAGGCGCGAAAATTTGTTCCTTCGCGAAAGGAAGAAAAGCCCCGCAGTGACTTGAGGAACGTCTCCTGCACCAGGTCGCGCGCCTCATCCGGATTGCCGCTCAGCCAGCAGGCGAAGTTATACAGCCCGTCCAGCAGAGGGACAGCCAGCTTCTCGAATTCTTTGTTCTCCAGGCCGCTCACATGCCCTCGGGATACAGCCGTAGCGGCCATAATTCTATTCCCTTCGCCAAAATTCTTCGCCTCTGTCGTGAGCCGGTTTATTGCACTGGTTACTGGACAATGATCTTGCCGGTCATTTTCGGATGGATTGAACAGTAATAGGTGTATGTTCCCGGCTTTGTGAAGGTAAAGCTGAACTTGTCGTCTGTATCCAGCGCTTTCGACTTGAAGCTTTTGTCTTCGCTGACCACAGTGTGGGGAATATCGTCATGGTTGGTCCAGAGGACGGTGCTTCCCACGGGAACCGTGATTGAGGTCGGCGTAAACGTAAAATTATCGATCTTGACGCCCGTTTCCGCCGCAGGCTTCGACTGCGTGGCGGCCGGCGATCCCGAGCTCTGCGCGCGGCCTACCAGCATCGCTGTCAAAATAACGATCGTTGCGATTCCCAAATTCCAAAATGTCTTCTTCATGTTCGTTGCCTCTGCGGCCGTGTCGCCGCGTTTTATTCCAATGTTGAATCGACTACCGCCAGGGCATGCTTGCCCGGAAGATAGCTCACGTCGCGTACTCCGAGCAGGCCGCGCAGCTGTTCGGCCGGAACTTTCATGGGTCCGGGCGAAGGCGCTGAGCCGGGCTTGGGTTGTGGGAAAGCCGTGGATGCCGCGGTATGGAAAATCACGTTGCCTTCCACTTTCTGCATGGTCTGGTGGATATGTCCATTGAGCACGGTTACGGAGCCGAAGCGTTTCAGGTAACCGAGCGCCTGTGCGCTGTCGTCTGTGCCCCAGCCCCACTCGGGATAGACGCTCCACAAAGGTATGTGGGCGAACACCACGATCGGCGTGCTTTTGGAGAGGTGCTTGACGTCCTTTTCCATCCACTCCAGTTGCTCAGCGCCCAAATTGCCGAGCCCGCCGGCTTTCAGGTTCATCACATTCACCAGTCCGATGAAATGCACGCCGCTGTGATCAAAACTGCGCCATCCCGCGCCCTGCGAGCCTTTGCCGTAGCGCTCCAGGTATTGCTTGCCGTCGTCGCCAATCACGTCATGCTCGCCGGGCACATAGAAGACGTCCTTCGCGCTCGCGGCTTTCAGGATTTGCTCGACGCCATCAAATTCTTCAGGCTTGGAAAGATGGCTGATGTCGCCGGTATGCAGGATGAAGCTGGGCTTGGCGGGCAGAGCATTGATCTTACCCACCGCCGCCTTCAGCGTGGCCGCTACATCAGGGTTGGCCGGCTTGTTGAAGCCCATGTGGCTATCACTGATCTGAACAAAGCTCAGCTCTCCCTTGGTCTGCTTTTCGCTGAGATCGGCCAGACGGCTCAGGCTATAAGACTTGAGCACGCCGCCTTGCATCACGCAAAACGCTCCGGTGCCGGCCCAGGCCATGCACTTCAAAAATCCGCGGCGGTCAATGCCATCGTGGTTGTGGTCATGCAGGATTTCGTCATTTTTTTTGTCAGACATGTGCTCCTCCTCGCCAGTGGCGGCTTTTTGCCGGTGGAACCCGGTCCTTATAGGTAACCGCCGGCGGGCAAAAATATTCCCGGCAAACGATCGAATTTTTTTTGAGGTGAAAAACGCGGCTAGCCCGGGATGCGCGTCCACAGCCTAGCCGCGTACGGGCCACTCATCCAAAAACGCTGTAATCCGGACCGTTGTCGTTCTCATTCTTGTTCTTGCTGCGAATCACGGTCAGGCCGTCGCGATGCAACACATAGATATAGCCGCGCTGATCCTCAATCACCCGCGAGACATCGGTGAATTTGCCCACCAGACGCGGCGATTTCGGCTTCGAGATATCCCACAGCGAGAATTCTTTACTCACCGACTGGTTTCCATCCGCATGGGCGCGAACCATCACCAGGTTCTGGTTGATTTGCGTACGTTCTTCGGACGGCTTTGCAGGCGAAGCTTCCAGTGGCTTCTCCGGCTGGGTTACGTTCACCCACGCTTCCTGTCCGCTGGCGAAGCGAATCTGGAGATAAGATTTTCCGCCATCTTCTTCAAGCGCCATGGTTGATCCAGCTTGTCCATCAAATGAAAGAGTCTGGACAACTTTCATTGAGTCCTTCGCGTGGTCCCTCGCCCAACCATTTGTCGATCCCAAGCCGACCAGCACAGCAGCCAACAGCCCCGGCAAAAAGCGTGCGTTGTTTGTGAACACGTTATTCATGAGTTCCTTACTCCTTAAGAAAATCGCACGTGGATTTAACTTTTGCGGCTTGAAGTTATTCCCGTTTTGGCGGGCAAAATCGCAAGCTGATGGCAGCGGGTGTTCGAGTACCCTTCCACAGCAAAAAAACATTGCTGTAAGGAGAACTCGGGCGCGGGCAACGGGTTACGGAAGTGCATCCAACCTGTTAATATGCTGCGTCAATCCGCGGGGAGAAATCGCTTGCAATCAGGCATAAATCGAAGCGTTGCGTGCGCAATGGCCGCCATGCTGATGGCGCTGCTCTTGGCAAACCCGGCGGTTGCGCAGGGCGATCAGCCGATGATTACCGCACCGCACCAGAACGTTGATGCCGTTCTGGACAAGAGCTATCGCGCCATGTACAACCTGCAATTCGATGAGGCGCTGCGGCAGGCGGAAGCCGCCAAGCTTTTGGACAAAACTGATCCTGTGCCATGGATGGCTCAGGCCTGCGCCGTGCTGTTTCGCGAGTTCGACCGTCTGCATATTCTGCGCAGCGAGCTGTTCGGTATTGATGATCGTTTCAGTGACGGTCCAGCCCTCGCCTGGAACCAGCAAAACCGCGCCGCGTTTGAACAGGCGCTCAACGGAGCGGACAGGCTTGCGCAGGCGCTCTTGCAGCGCGACAAAGACGATTCCCGTGCGCTCTTTGCCCTGACCCTGGTGAACGGTCTTCGCGCCGATGATGCCGCGCTGATCGAAAAGAAAAAGTTCAGCGCTCTTTCTTCCACCAAGACTGCGGACGGTTATGCGGAGCGGCTGCTGGCGCGCTGGCCGGACTATTACGACGCCTACCTGGCCACCGGGTTTAGCAAGTACATCATTGGCGGCAAGGCTGCTCCGGTCCGGTGGATGCTTAGGCTCGGTGGATTTAAGGGCGATCAGGAAGAGGGCGTAAGAGAACTCACGCTGGTGGCGGATCACGGCCGTTTTCTGCTGCCGTTTGCGCGCATTCTGCTGGCGTTTGACGATCTGCGCCGCAAAAATAAAGCCGAGGCGCGCAAGAAGCTGGCCTGGCTGCATGAACAATTCCCCGGCAATCCGCTTTTTCTACAGGAGATCGCCAAGCTCGACCATCCCGCCCCGGGACATGGGCAGTAAACCCGCAATCGCCCGGAAAATGCACTCTTTCATTTATAATTAGAGAAGTTTCCCGGAAACTGACCTGCCAAATGTGTTCGCCGCAAGGCACACTTTTAGTGCAACTGCGGGGACATACCCTTTCGTACATCGGCAAAATGAGTTTGCCCTGTTAGCATGCCGATACCTTGAAGGAACTTTGGAGAGACCGTTTGCACGCAGCAACCCGCCCTCATAGCGTCCGTTTATTGATTTTGACCCTGTTTTCTCTCCTTTTCTTCGCTTCTTCGCAGGGGCAGAATGGCCCCGCCAAGGCGCAGGCTGGGGCTAAGCAGCCTTCCGTCGAAGACAAGCTCGCGCAGACGTACCACGCCATGTATGACGTGAGGTTTCAAGACGCATTCAAGGCCGCCGACGAAGCCGTGGCGCTTGCACAGGACGATCCTTTGCCTTCTGTAGCGCAGGCCTGGGTGGCATTTTTCCGCGAGCTGGACCGGCTGCACGCATTGCGCAGCGAGGTTTTCACCACGGATGACGGCTTCAACGCCCGGGATTCCTACGCCTGGAATCCCACCGATAAGAAGATTTTTGATAGCGCACTTGACCGCGCAGAGAAGCTGGCGCAGGCTCGGCTGGCTCACAATCCGAACGATCCTCGTGCCCTGCTGGCGCTTTCGCTGAGCAACGGCCTCCACGGCGACGATATCGGCATGTTTACCAAGAAAGACCTCAAGGCGCTTTCTTACATCAAGACGGCAACGGACTACTCCGAACGCACGCTGGCGCAGGCGCCGGATTCCTATGACGCTTACGTCGCCACTGGTATGGGCAAATACATCATTGGCCGCAAATCAGCACCAGTGCGCTGGGTTTTGCGCATGGGCGGATACAAAGGCGACGAACAGGAAGGAATGCGCGAGCTGGCGCTGGCCGCAGATCATGCCCGTTACCTGGCGCCGTTTGCGCGCATCCTGGTTGCATTCGAGGAAGTGCGCAAGAATAATCCTGTCGAAGCGCGGAAGAAGCTCGAAGATCTGCACCAGCAGTTTCCCAACAATCCGTTATTCACCGAAGAAATCGGAAAGCTCGACCACACTTCAGCGCGCTTGACCCGCCAGGGCAACTGAAGCGGCGCCGTCGATCTTGCCCACAGGATTTTCCTGAACAAACACAACAGCGCGCAAGTCCGCCCGTTTCCAGTCCGACTTCAATTTGACCGGCACGTCCTTGGTGAAGGTTCCGTCGTGCAGCTGGCCTAGTTGGTGGAACTCGCGCACCACGGCGGCATGATGAAGAGTGTGGCCGTTGTTTTCGCCCGCCCCGACGTGCGTGCTCAGGTTATCTTCGGTGATCGCCAGAATCACGTTGCCCTTGCTGGAAGGCGGAGCCTTCACCGCTACCGACAGGTGATCAGTCCCTTGGGGAGAAAGACTAACCATCACGACTTCAGGTTGACTTGCTTCCCGGGTGATGAGTTGCTCAACCTGGCTCGAATTGCCGACAACGTCCGAAGTACCGTCTATCACCATCTGCGGCGTGTAGGGGCCGTTTTTTGAGTTCAAGCTGCGCGCATACAGTTCCTGCCGGCGCGTGAAATCGGCCGATGAGAAGCGGTCTTTCCAGCCCTGGGAATCCCAGTAGTCCACGTGAAAGCCGAGAGGAATTACCTGCACGTTCTTTGCGGCCAGGTCCTGGCGCAAATGCCCCAGCAATTCATCCGCCGGAGGACAACTGGAGCAGCCTTCAGAGGTAAACAACTCCACGACAACTGTCTTTTGCGGCTTGGCATCATCGCCCTTGCCGATCAAAGCGGAAACCGAGAGCGCCGCGGTCAATAGGAGAGCCGGCGCAAACCAGAAACGTGCCATACCGGTCAATTTCATGTTCTTCCTCCCGTCACAAGCTATGTTACCGCCCTGGGACGGACGGAGCAGGAGCATAGACGTCAAACTCGAGCTCCACTTCGTCTTTCACTTTCACAGAACCGCCGAACAGCGAGATGGGCTTGATGCCGAAATCAGATTGCTTCAGCCTGGTTGAGCCGTGATAGTGATCGCCCACGAAGGTCACTGCAAACGTCATCTCCTGTTTCGCCCCGTGCAATTCCAGCGTTCCGGTTACGCGATAGTGTTCCGGGCTGGTCGGCTCAACGCGCACCGATTTGAAGTGGATCTCCGGATATTTTTCCTGGTCGAGCACTTTGGGGCCAAGCATGGTGCTCTGAATTTCGGCGCGGTCTTTATCGGAAACTTCCTTATCCATAACTTTCATATCTTTTGTGATCACGGTGATTTCCGCCATGAGGTGCTGGGCATCAATCCCGGCGCGAGCGATGGGAGCAACGATCACATGGTCGTGAGCAAGGCCGGAGAATAACCCGGACTTGGAAACTTTAACCGTAATCGCGGATGGATGAGGCGCGGAGTAGTTGTTCGATTGCGCCACGCACACTGCAGTCAGCAGCAAGATCCAGCAAAACCTGAATTTGCGCACGTGCACCTCTTGCCAGGAATTTATTGTAAAAGAGTGAGATGCAGAATTGTCTCTGCCTGCTGCAAAGATTTGCAGCCACGCATTTTGAATTTCGTCCCTAAATGGAAACTATTCTTTGACCGCAATCCCCAGCGTCTTCATCTTGCGGTAGAGGTGGCTTCGTTCCAGACCAAGAACTTCAGCAGCACGGGTCACATTGCCGTGGTTTTCATCCAGCTTTTTGAGAATGTAGTCACGTTCGTATGCGGCCCGCGCCTGGTGCAGCGTTGAGAACCCCGCAGCCGCGCGGCCACCCTCGCGATGGACCAGCGGCGGCAGGTGTTTGCGTTCGATCTTGTGCACAGTGGGATTCATGATCACCAGCCGTTCGATCACGTTGCGCAACTCGCGCACGTTACCTGGCCAGGAATAACGCGAAAGCGTTTCAATCGCGTCATCGGTGATTTCGCGCTGCCGGCGGCTGTAAGCGGCGGAAAATTCTTTCAAAAAATACTTCGACAGCAACGGAATATCTTCTTTGCGTTCGCGCAGCGGAGGCACATAGAAAGGAATCACGTTCAAACGATAGAAAAGGTCTTCGCGAAAATTGCCGCGCGAAATCTCCTCTTCCAGATCTTTGTTGGTGGCTGCGATCACGCGCACGTCAACCTTGATGGATTCATCGTCGCCCACGCGGGTAAAGCGCTGTTCGTCGAGCGTGCGCAATACCTTGGACTGAGTCTTCAGGCTCATGTCACCGACTTCATCCAGAAAGAGCGTGCCGTCGTTGGCCTTTTCGAATCTGCCCTCTTTGTCGCCGGCAGCTCCCGGCAGCGCACCCTTGCGATGGCCGAAGAGCTCGCTCTCAATCCAGTCTTCCGGAATAGCGGCGCAATTGACTTCAACAAACAGGTTGCCCTTGCGCAGGCTGGTGGCGTGTATGGCGTGCGCCACCAGCTCTTTTCCGGTTCCCGATTCGCCATAAATGAGAACGCGTCCATTGGTGGGAGCCATTACGGCGATCTGCTGCCGTAACGCCTTCATGGGAATGCTTTCGCCCACAATCACGCTCTTGGCCTGGAACTGCTTTTTGAATTCAGCGTTCTCCAGGCGCAGGCGATGCGCTTCCAGCGCATTCTTGAGAACAATGAGCGTCTTGTCGACGGAGAGCGGTTTCTCCAGGAAGTCGAAGGCACCGAGCTTGGTGGCGCGCACCGCGGTTTCAATGGTTCCGTGGCCGGAGATCATTACGACTTCCGGCGGGTCTTCAAGCTGGCGTATGCGCTCGAGGGTGTCCAGGCCATCCATGCCGGGGAGCCATATATCGAGCAGCACAACCTCGCTGTTGCGTTTCTTCAGCTGCTCCAGACAGTCCTCGCCGCTTTCCGCAAGCAAAACCGTGTAGCCCTCATCCTCGAGCACACCGCGCAGGGATTCGCGTATGTCGCGTTCGTCATCGACCACCAGGATGCTATGCACGCTGAGACTCCGCCGCCGTCAGTTCGGGAGCCAGCGGCAGTTCCACCAGGAACTTGGCCCCTGCCGGCCGGTTTTCTTCGACGCGAATTGCCCCGCGATGGTCTTCAATAATGCGCCGCACAATCGCCAATCCCAATCCCGTGCCGCGTTTCTTGGTGGAAAAGTACGGCAGAAAGAGCTTTTCCTTCACTTCGCGATCGATGCCGTGGCCGGTGTCCGCGATCATGACCTCCAGCCCGTCACGGCTCTCGAGCAGCGCGGTGCTGATGTGAATTTCGCGCACGCGCGAGTTCTGCATGGCTTCCGCGGCATTGTCGATCAGGTTGGCCAGCGCGCGCTTGATGGCTTCAGGATCGGCCATGGCCAGCGGGAGAGCGGGGTCCAGCTGCTTTTCGACATGAATACCATCGAGCCTGCCGTTGAACATAGCCAGCGTCGCTTCCACGATTTCGTTGATGTCTGCCGGCCGCGGCTGGGCCGCGGGAAAACGCGCGAGCGAAGAGAACTCATCCACCAGCGAGCGCACGGTCTGCACGGCTTCAGTGATCGTCTCCGCGCAGCCATGAATCACGGAAAGCGAGTTCTGGTCCGGCGCCGCACCCCGCTCCAGATGGCGGCGAATACGGTCTGCCGACAATGCGATAGGGGTGAGCGGGTTTTTGATCTCGTGCGCCACCCTGCGCGCAACCTCACGCCATGCCGCTTCCCGCTGCGCTTTGAGCAGCTCGCTGTAGTCTTCAAAGACGATCACGTATCCCAGGCGCTGATTGCCATGCTGCACGGAAGAAACCGTCACGCTCACGTTGAGCTTTTCCTTATCGACAGGGATCTCAAATTGCCCCGCCGTTACTGACATGCGATCGGCACGGCGCAGCAGGTGGTCGAGATCAGCCGCGGTTTCCGGATTGAAAATGTCGCGCAGCGTCGAGTCAATCATCGGGGCTCCGCCGTTGGGCCAGAACATGCGGCCAAAAGCGACGTTGCTGTGGGTTACGCGCTTTTCCGGCCCCAGGGAGAGCACGCCCGAGGGAATGTTTTCCAGAATGGTTTCGATGTTTCGCCGCTGCTGCTCCAGCTCCGTATTGGTGTGCGTGAGAGCCCGGGCGGACTCGTCGATCTTGGTGCGGCTCGACTCCAGCTCGGCCGCCATGTTGTTGAACGATGCGACCAGCTCTCCCAGTTCGTCTGCCGCGGAAACCTCCACGCGATGTCCCAAATGCCCGACGGAGATTTCCCGCGTCGCTTCAGCCAGGGCCTCCACCGGCCTGGTAACCAGTTTGGCCATGAATAACGAGAACCATGTGGCCACAAAAAGCGTCAGCACCGTCAGCAGGGTGAGCAGTAGCATGTAAAGGCCGCGGATACGCTTGGCTTCGCGGCTCAGGGTCTGGTAGTCGCGCTGGTTCTGGCCGATCTGCTCCAGGGTGGAAGAAAAATTCTGCGGCAGGGGGAGCCCGATCAGGATCTTTCCCGACTTGCCTGCTTTTGCCGAAGCCAGAAGATATTCAGTGTTGAGAAATGTCCATCTCTGGGGCGATTTCTCGATGGCTTCGAGTTGGGGCAGAGCCGACCGCAGCGTCGCCCAGGGATGTGGAGCATTCCAGCTGGCTACGGCGTCGCCATCGCGTAACGCCAGGGCGAAACCGCCCTGCAATGTTGGCTGATGGCGGCGAAATTCATGCAATATGCCGGTGTAATTCGCTGTATCAAAGGCATGCTGGACATCAGGAGATTCCGCAATCTCAATCGCCTCCTGCAGGGCATTGTCACCGGCATAGCGGGAAAGCAGCGCAGCGACCCTGCCTGAATCCTGCTGCAAGGAGGTGACCGGGCTGGAAAACCATTTGTCGATCGAGCGGTTCATCAGCCCATACGCAAACATGAACATCACCAGAGCCGGAGCGAAAGACAATGCCAGAGCGCCGATGACCATGCGCGTACGGAAGCGCGACCCCAGCACGCCCAGGCGGCGTTCGGCGTAGAGCTTGAGCAGGTTTCGGAACAGGACAAAGGTGAGAACCACCAGCAGGAGGAAGACAAGGGCGGACAACGCAACCAGTCCCAGCGTCTGCTCGGCGGAGTCGGGCCGCAGCTGCTTCAGGTTGAAAGCCTGCTGAGAAAAGACCGCACCGAAAAGCAGCACGATGCCCAGGGCCAGCGGTATCAGCAGGGCGCGCCGTTGCGTCAGGGGAAGCGAACGTTTGCTCTTATCCGTTTTCTGTGCGGACACATGTACTGCTCGCGCGATTTTTCGCGGAGTCCTTGGGGAACATTATAAGTTAGCAAATGGCAAATAGCAGTTGGCAATTAGCCGGAAAAACTTCACCACGGATGAACACGGATAGCACGGATTTTGGAAACGGATTTCAATCCGTAGAATCTGTGTTTATCCGCGGTAAGGTTTTCGCTCGGAAGGTTACTCTCCGGTATCGATCTGCGCCCTTTGCAATTTGTCGGAGTAATCGATATAGATCGACTTCCACTGTGTGTAAAAGTCAATTGCGCCCAAACCGCCCTCGCGGTGGCCGTTGCCGGTGGATTTGGTGCCGCCGAAGGGCAAATGCACTTCAGCGCCGATGGTCGGCGCGTTCACATAGGTGATGCCGGCGTAGATATCGCGCATGGCGCGAAACGCCTGGTTCACGTCGCGCGTATACAGTGACGAAGAAAGCCCGTAGGGCACGCCGTTGGCGATCTCAATCGCCTGGTCAAACGTATCCACGGGAATCAGGCTGAGCACAGGACCAAAGATTTCTTCCTGAGCAATGCGCATCTTTTCATTCACGTCAGTGAAGATGGTCGGCTCAAAGAACCAGCCATACGCATGGTCGGTCGTGTTCAAGGCCTTGCCGCCGGATTCAAGTTTTGCTCCTTCATTCTTGCCGATCTGCACGTACTTCTCAGTGGTAGCTACCTGCTGCTCGTTGATCTGGGGGCCCATATCGACAGATTCATCCAACCCGTTGCCGACTTTCAGCTTCTGCGCACGGTAAACCAGCCGGTCAGCAAACTGGCGGTAAATGCCTTTCTGCACGATCACTCGGCTGGCTGCGGTGCAGCGCTGGCCGGTGGTGCCAAAAGCTCCCCAGAGAACTCCCTCAAGAGCCAGATCAAGATTAGCGTCGTCCAAAACGATGATCGCGTTCTTGCCGCCCATCTCCAGCGAGCAGGGTTTGAAGCTGCGTGCCGCGGTCTCACCTACCAGACGGCCTACCTCGCTCGAACCGGTGAATGAAATGGCCTGAACATTCGGATGCTCGGCGATGGGCGCACCCGCTTCCGGCCCGAAACCGGTTACCACGTTCACTACGCCTTTGGGCAAGCCGGCATCGATGAGCGCCTTGAGCAGATTCATCGTGGAAAGCGGCGTGTCTTCAGCCGGCTTGATCACGCAGGTATTGCCGCAAACCAGGGCGGGCAGAAGCTTCCATGACGGGATCGCCATGGGGAAGTTCCACGGGGCGATCATCCCGCAGACGCCGATGGGCATGCGCACCGCCATGGCAAATTTGCTAGGCAGCTCAGAAGGAACAGTCGCGCCAAACTGGCGGCGGCCTTCACCCGCCATGTAATAGGCCGTGTCCACGGCTTCCTGGACGTCACCGCGCGTTTCTTTGAGCACCTTGCCCATTTCGCGGGTCATCAGGCGCGCGTACTCGTCCTTGCGCTCCAGCAGGATCTCGCCGGCGCGATAGATGATTTCCGCGCGCTTGGGCGCGGGAACCAGCCGCCAGCGCGCAAATGCCTGCCTGGCTGCGGAGACAGCATCGTCAATGTCGCGCTTGTCCGAGCGCTGAAAGACGCCGATTACGTCGCGCGTGTCAGCGGGATTAAGGTTTTCGTAGGTCTGGCCGCTGCGGGATTCAACCCACTCGCCGCCGATATAGTTCTTGAAAGTTTTTGCGGGCATTAAGACAGTTGGCTGCCTTTCTAGGTATCCAAACTCTCTATCGTATCAAGATTTCGATGGACAGGAAACGAAACGGTAGGCGTTGGTAGTGTCTCGGTTTGACCCGGCACTTTCAATCTTGTCATGCTTAGCGCCGCGCGAGTCCCAGCGGAGCCGGGATAAGCGCAAGTCGAAGCATCCCGAGAATGTGTAAATGGGCCACGCCGTTTCAGGGAGTTCTCTCGATGCCGCGCCTTCTAACATGTTTAGCTGCAAAGAAAAGCGAGTATTTCGAGAGAATTCCCTGATACAGCAAAGTAAAAGGCGGCATTCTCGGGATGTTTCGACTCGTCCTCGCTCTCCCGCTATGCGGGATCATTCGGACTTCGCTCAACATGACAAGATCTGAACATTTCTCGCCAAACTGAGACACTACCTACGCGTTCATGGGCGGCGTACGAGATTGCATGACCTCGGCGCGAATAGCGCTTTCCAGGCGGAAGAACACCTCGACGGGTCTGCCTGATCTCCGGCCCACAAGATAAATTTCCTTTAATTTTAAGGCAGATTAAGGTTTTCTGTTTTAGAATCTCAATCGTCAACGATGGACCTCTTCCGGGGTTGCCTGAGAACTGTTTTTCGTACTCTACTGATAGCTAGGTTCGTCCCCCCCTGCGGCCTGCTCAGGAAGGTGATGTCATGTCCATACTCCTTGCGGACGACGATGCTGATCTAGCTACGTTTTTATCCAAATCGCTGGAATCGGCGGGCTATTCAGTCCATACCGCCCTGAATGAAGACACGGTGCTGGCGGAGTTGCGGCGCCAGAATTACAAGCTCATCATCCTGGATCTGAATTTCGGGGAGACCGACGGTCTCAAGCTCCTGGAAAAGCTGCGCGCCGAGGGACTCGGAACGCCGGTCATGGTGTTGAGCGCGCGCGACCGCGTGATTGATCGTATTCAATCATTGAACCTGGGCGCGGATGATTACATTACCAAACCGTTCTCCTTCCAGGAGCTGGCAGCCCGGGCGAATGCTTTGCTTCGGCGCAAAATTGATCCATCACTCAATGTCCTGCGTGTGGAGAACCTGGAGCTTGATCCGGCGTCGCGCAAGGTCCATCGGGGCAAGCGCGAGATCAAGCTCAGCCCCAAGGAATTCGACCTGCTTTTTCTGCTCATGCGCCGTGCCGGAGAGACGGTAAACCGTCAGGACCTGTTGCATGAGTGTTGGGGGCTGGCGCTGGAGACAGACAGCAACCTCGTCGACGTTTATGTGAACTATTTGAGAAAGAAGATCGATTTCCCCGGAGATGACAAGCTCATTCATACCATCCGTGGCGCCGGATACAGGATTGGACGGCCGGCTCCGGTCTCCGGCGGAGCGGCCGACGCAAAGGCGCATCCGGATGTGAATCCGGAAGGTCCTAAGGTTGATGCTGGTTACCACGAGTCAGGCGAAGCGACCGCCATGCGGCCGATGCCTCTGCGCGCGCTGGTTCACTCGCTGGCCCACGATCTGGCGCAACCCCTCACCAGCGTGCGCTGTTTTCTGGAAGTGATGGGCATGGAGAACGGCCAGAGTTCGCTGCAACCGGCCGATCTCAAGAATATAGAGCAGCAGGCGGATCGCGCCATTTCGCTGGCGAAGGGAATTTCAGCACTGGTACGGGAAGCACCCGCTCCGCAGGGATCGTGGACGCTCCTGGATAGCCTGGTCAACGATATCCTCAATGATTTTCTGGTGTTGATCCATTCCGGTTTGTTGACCCTCGAACGCACCGGCGAAAAGTCAATCCAGGTGACCAGCAGCCCGGTATTGCGGCAGCTGATTGTGCTCTTCCTGAGCAAGCTGGTTGGGCGCAACGCCACCCCGCTCCTGCTCACCATTACCGCACGAGCCGGCGAAGGGCAGTGCGAGCTGGAATTTGCCTGGCGATCCAATGATCCCAATCAGACAGTGGTGCAGGATGCAAGGAATATCTTTGCCAAAGAAGGCAAGCACGTGCAGGAGTTGGCATCTTCCATTGGCGCCGAAGTGACGTTTATCGAGCAAAGCGCGCAGATCATATTGAAGATCCCTGCCGTTACCCAGACTGCCAAGCCGGAGTTGCTGCACTGATCTCACCGTGTGGCTGCAAATCAGTCACCCATCACGGCGACCACCACGCGCTTTGAGCGCTGGCCATCAAACTCAGCATAGAAAACGCGCTGCCAGGTTCCCAGAAGCAGCTTTCCGCTGGTCACCGGCAAAATCACCTGATGATGCACCAGAATCGCTTTTAGGTGGGAATCTCCATTGTCCTCTCCGGTTTGATGATGCAGGTAGTCTTCCTTGAACGGAGCCAGCTGCTCCAGCCACTGATCGATATCGTGAATCAAGCCGCGCTCGTCGTCGTTTACGTAAACGCCCGCGGTAATGTGCATGGCAGACACCAGCGCCATCCCGTTGGTGACACCGCTCGAGTGAACGATCTTTTCCACTTGTGGAGTTATATGAACGTACTCGCGATGGTGTTTCGTATTGAACGTCAGATATTCAGTGTGGAATTTCATGTCGTGCGCCTCAATCTAGTTCGAAGAGCAGTCTATATGAGTGGGAACGGAGGGTAGGTGGGCAGTTTGATTTCCACAATAGGTAAGCTTTGAGAAACTTTGCCTCTGTCGTCCTGAGCGACACCTCGCGATCCCGCAAGGCGGGCGAGCGAGGTAGAGTCGAAGGATCTCGAGAATGTACCCTTTGCCATGCCGCAACCCGGAATCGCCGATCTGAGAGTCGTAGCACAGCAGCTCCGGCAGCGGAAAGCTGCGTGAAGTTATTCCTGGCTGACTTGCATGGTCTGGTCCACGCTGATGGTCTTGGGCATGCCGGCGCTTTCCGAGCCGGTCCAGGTAGCGACAATGCGAAAGCCCGACTCGCTGATTTCGGCTGAATAGGTGTAGGGGCCGCGATTGTCGCGCGTCATGCTGAGCTCACCCTGGGAACGCAGGGTTTCAATGGATACATACGCACCGCCCTGCAGGGCAGCGTGGCTGCGTTCAGCTTGAGCGATCGCCAGCAAATCGTTTTTGACACCGATCACATCCACCGTCGCCGTGGGGTTGCTGGTTCCTGCAGTCATCACGCCCTGCGTCTGGCGCATGTAGATATAGGCACCGGCCGCCACGACGATGATCAAAGTTACAAAGCCAAAAGCGCGTCCCATACTGGCCTCCCCCTGGCGGGAATGATAACCTGCTGCTTTGTTTCGATTGTCGGGAAAAGCAAGGCCCTTGGCTGACGAAAGTCCAATCCGTGTAGCAGTCGTTGGTGTTGGCTCATTCGGCCGGAACCACGCTCGCGTCTATCACGAGTTGAAAAAGCAAGGCTATGGCGTGGAACTGGCCGCGGTGGTGGATCAGGACGCGGCGCAGGCGCAGGCTGTAGCCGCTCAGTTTGGCTGTTCTGCGTTCACCGGCGTGGAAGAACTGTTCGGCCGCGTGGAAGCCGCTTCCGTCGCGGTGCCCACGGTGCATCACCGGGCCGTGGCCGCGGCGCTGATGGCTGCCGGTATTGACGTGCTCATCGAAAAACCTCTGGCTTCCACCCTCGACGAAGCAGACGAACTCATCAGCCTGGCCAAGGCGAACCAGCGCATCGCGCAGGTCGGCCACCTGGAAAGATTCAACCCCGCGGTGCGTGCGACCTTGCCGCTCATCACGCAGCCAATGTTTTTTGAGGTTCACCGCCTGAGTGTTTTCAGCCCGCGCAGCCTTGACGTTGACGTAGTCCTGGACCTCATGATTCACGACATTGACGTCGTCTTGTCCCTCGTCAACTCGCCGTTGCAGGAACTGCACGCGGTGGGGCTTCCGGTGGTGACAAACAAAGTGGATATCGCCAACGTGCGGATGGAATTTGAGTCGGGCTGCGTAGCCAATCTCACTGCCAGCCGCATCAGCACAGAGCGCGTGCGCAAGCTGCGCTTCTTTCAGCCCAAAGAGTACGTCTCTATCGACTACGGACGGCAGGACGTTTTTCAAATCCGCGTCACCCAGAATGAAAAGCTCTCCCTGCATAATCTGATGGCCTTTGCGGAAGCGCCATCGAACCTGCCGATCCCCGGCGTGACGTTGAACCGGCCCAGAGTGGAGGCAGAAGAGCCGCTGCACGCCGAGCTGAAATCATTCATGGATGCGGTGCGCCGGCGCAGCAAGCCGGTTGTCGCGCTGGACGATGGGCGACGCGCACTCAGCGTTGCGTTGAGCATACTCAATGCGATCGAAGAGCACGCCCGCAGGGCCAAATTGCATTCGCTGTAAATTCTTTGTAAACATGTGTTAAGACGGCAGAGCCGCTCCCTTGGTAATTCAGCTGTTTGCACTAGAGCAGCTGTTTTTTTCCTATCTAGTACCTGCAAGGACAGCTCACAATAGTCATTCTAATGAGAGAATAGTAACTAACCGAACAACAGCGCCTTTTGGGCTGGTGGTGTTTTATACCCGTAATGGAAGCACAACGCGGTGCGGCAGAGGAAAAAGGAAAACCGGTAAACGCAGAACCTGAACTGCATCTGCACTTGCTGGATGCTGACCTAGCCGAAGACGTCATCTCCACCTACCGGCGGCGTGAAGCTGCCTGGATCTCTCTGGCCACCCACGGGGTCATCATCCTGCTGTTGCTGTTTCTTCCCAAGTGGGTGGGAAAATCCGCCGTGATTGTTCCCCTCCAGGAGAAGACGGAAAATATTCCGATTGTTTTGCCGGATGATCTTTCTCATCCGAAAACGCCACCTAAGACCAACATAATCTCCGACAAGGACCGTCTTGCCAGCACCAAGACGCCGGCCCCCGACAAGGCTACCTTGCGCGACCTGATGAACGCGGCGCGCAAGCCCGGCACACCGAAGCCTCCAACGCCGGCGCCACAACAACAGGCAGCGCAGCAAGCTGCGGCGCCGCCGGCACCCGCGGCAACTCCGGCTCCGCCCGCGCAACCGACCCAGCAAGCCCAGCTTGAAGCGCCGAAGCCGGCGCAACCCAAGAAATCGCCCTTTGCGATGGCCGCGCCCGGCACTTCAACCAGTGATGCCATTCACGCGGTGGCCAACGGCCATGCTTCCGGTGTCGACTATGGGCCCAGCGGAGACTACGGCAGCGTTCTTCATCCCAAGACCCAGCGGAACGAGGGGATGGAGATCCTGAGCGACACCATGGGGGTTGACTTTGGTCCCTACATGAAACGGCTGCACTATACGGTGCAGAACCATTGGGACCCGCTGATTCCGGAGTCAGCGATGCCGCCGGTGATGAAAAAAGGCGTGGTGGTGATTCAGTTCTCGATCGGCAAAGATGGCCGGGTGATGGGCATGAAGCTGGTTTCAAGCTCCGGCGATGTGGCACTGGACCGTGCCGCCTGGGGCGCCATCACAGATGCGATTCCGCTGCCCAAATTGCCGGCAGAATTTGCCGGGGAATATCTGGAACTGCGAGCTCTCTTCTTTTACAACCCCGACAAAGCCGACATGAAATAACAAGGCCGCTTACCGCGGCATGACCCCTGCGAATCACTTTCCAATCAAGAATGGCTGTTTGCCGGCCGCATCATCTTCATCGCCGCATCATCTTCATCAATGTTCGCTGGGCAAAGGGGACATAAATGAGAGCGGCGCAGGCGCCCAGCGAAAATCCAAAGCCAATGCGGTCCTGGATCAGCAAAGGCGACATCGCCCAGATCATGTCGAGCACAAACAGCGCCGGCGTAAGAACGCGGAACTTGTCGCCCAGCAGGTGATAATCCATGGCCGTCGCGGAGACGAGATAGAGCCGCACCGCGACTCCCACCAATGCTGTCGCAATGTAGATGACAAATGCCGTGGTGCCTCCACGACCCCATGCCATGTATGAGGCCCGGTAGGTATTCTCCCAGCGGAAAAGCGCTGAGAGATAGAAAATCAGATACATGATCTGGATCAAGATAAACAGCAGGCGCGCTGTCTCCCGAGTGGTTCGAGGAAGCGCCGAGTCTGCGGTGGGAAGAGCGCTGGGTGCGCTTATCGGCGTCGCGGAGGACTGGATTTGTGGTTGCGGCTTTGCCTGAGGCGTGGCCTCCGGTGGCTGTTCGATCACCGCTTCCGGGCTGCCAAGGAAGCGATAGCCGCGCTTGGCGATGGTTTCAATGTACCTGGGAGCGCTGGCAGAATCACCCAGGACATCGCGCAGCTTGACCATGGCCGTGTTCAGCCCGTGATCGAAGTCAACAAAAGTGTCCTGCGGCCACAGCCGTTGCCGCAGCTCTTCGCGTGTGACCACTTCTTTCGGACGTTCCAGCAATGCGACCAATACCTGGAACGGCTGCAACTGCAATTTCACGCGAGCGCCTTCGCGGCGCAATTCAGCGGCGCGAAGATCAGCCTCAAAATCGTCAAATTTGTATTTTGCTACGGCCAATATTCAAATCACCCGGGTTATTCATCGCCCTCGCGATGAACTCTGATCCTGGTAATGCGTCAGGCTTTTCAAACCCGTCGACTACCGCGCTAGAGTTTAGCATTCTCAAATAAAGGAAGTGCGGCCGGCAACTGGCTACAATGTGAGCCATGGACGCGCAACGTCAGCAGACTCTCGGTCTGGCTTTGCTGGCCCTGCTTATCTTGCTGCTGGTGTTTTTGCGGCGGGTGTGGGGATGATCGAGCCCTTGCTGGTGGTCATTCTTGGCCCGACAGCCAGCGGCAAGACCGGGCTGTCACTCCGCCTGGCGGAGCGTTTTCACGGCGAGATCGTCAGCTGCGATTCGGTCGCCGTCTATCGCGAATTTGAAATCGGCACGGCGAAGCCGTCGCGGGAAGAACGCGCGCGCGTGCCGCACCACCTCATTGATGCCGCCGGCCCGACCGACCTGGTTACTGCCGGCGACTACTCGCGCCAGGCGCGGGGCGCCATCCAGGAGATAAGTGCACGCGGGCGGCTGCCGATTGTGGTCGGCGGAACCGGTCTTTATCTGCGTGCGTTGCTGGAAGGTCTCTTCGCCGGACCGCCGCGGTCGGAAGAGCTTCGGGCGCGGTTGCGAGCACGAAGCGAAGAGCGCGGGCCGCAATACCTGCACAGGTTACTGCGCCGCATCGATCCGAAAGCAGCCCACTCGATTCATTCCAATGATGTTGCCAAGGTGATTCGCGCGCTGGAGATCAGCATTACGGCGCGCGCACCGATGAGCGCGATGTGGAAGGAAGGCCGCGAGCCTCTGCGCGGTTTCCGCATTCTGCGTATCGGCCTCAATCCCGAACGCGAAGCGCTGTATGCGCGCATCAACGCGCGCGCGCGTGAGATGTTCTCCGCCGGATTGGTTGATGAAACCAGAGGATTGCTGGAGCGTTACCCCGCGGCCCGGCCGCTTACTTCATTGGGATACAAACAGGCCATGCAGCATCTGCGGGGAGAGCTGACGCTGGAACACGCTATTTCTGCGGCTCAGCAGGGGCATCGCAACTACGCCAAACGGCAGATGACGTGGTTTCGTCGCGAACCGGGGGTGGAGTGGTATGCGGGGTTTGGGTCAGCTCCGGAGATTCAAAAAGCGGTCGAAGAATCGCTAGCGGACCGGGCTCGAATACAAGTTGAATGACACTTCGATCTTCATCTCGACGGGTACTGGTTCGCCATTTCGGGTGGCCGGGTTGAAGCGCCACAGCTTCACAGCCTCAACCGCGTTTTCATCCATACCCATTCCCAGCGGCTGTTCAATTCTGATCCGGGAAACGCTCCCCTTTTTGTCGACCACGATACTAAGGATCACCATTCCCTGTACCTGGGCGCGGCGAGCTGTTTCGCTGTAGTCTGGTTCAGGCGTGTATGTGGCGCGTGGCGGTTTGACGGAGTGGTCGCCGGAATTGCCAACCTTGTAGACTTCTTGTTCGTCGTGAGCAGCAACATCCGCACGCCTGTATTCCGGTTTTGCATACAGGAGGGAGTTCGCGTCCAGATAGAAGACGCGATTCAGCAGAGCCTGGGCTTCATCGATGGAAGCGAGAGGGTGGTCCAGATGGATCTCGATTTTTACAGCATCCCCCACGGGCACCGCAACCGGCTTGTCACTTCCTTTGGGCGGTGTGAGCGCGACACGCGGGCCTTCCAGCCGCAGCGTTTCGGCCGAGACATGCAGATCATGAACGAATATTGCTCCGTAGATCCACCAGGCGCCGGAAGGATTGGACAGGGGATGACCGGTGCCATCAAAATTCTGGTCGCCCTGGACAAAGGGGTAACGAAGGGCCAGAACCTGGTTCTTGTAACGATGGTTCAGATCGTCCTTCAGGCTGTCAGCGCGGGCTGAAGGAACAAACGTCAGGCCCAAAACCAGCAATAAGAAACACACGGTGCGGTTCATGACTGAGCAGTGTAGCTGATGCGTGGTGGGCACTCTAGAGTGTTTTGCTCAAGACCTGATTGCCGGTAGTGGTACAGTTTGGATTTCCAAACACAAGGTCCCTCCGGCCTACTCGCGCGCTGATGACTGCGCGCGCTCGCTAAACGGCCGTCGGGATGACGAACTTTGGAACAGGTTGGATTGATCGTCACCATATCAAACTGAAACAGTGCCGGAACCTACTTGCCTTTCGTCTTGATCTATCCTATTCTGCTCGAGCAGCACACAACATCAGGCGCAACGGGAACTCCGTTGCGTTTTGTGCTTTATGAACCAATTGCGACCCTCTGCTGATCGCACGGCTTGGGTTGGGTGAGGTTGGGTGAGCTCTGGGTGACATTGGGTGTACATAGGGAGTAGGGGGTGGGGCTCGGCTGAAAGAGTAGGCAGAGGACCACACCTCGTGGCCCGGAATCGAAACGAGATCGCCTGGATTTTCGGTATCAGACGGACGCGGTGAATCCCGGCAACAGCTTCTCAGGAAGAAGCCAAGTAGTTGTGGAGGGCTGTTTACCGGGCTTGGCCATTGGCCAGCTGCGGCGTTGACATATTTGCGCTAAGTTGAGTATCCTACTAACTCACTGCTCTGCAGTTGGCCCGCCTTGTGTCTTCCAGTCCGGAAGGTGGTAAGTGGCGTCATCGAGCGGTCTTTCTTAGTGCTTTTATTCTCAGGAGTTTGGAAATGGTAACCCGTTTTCCAGGCGGGCAGGAAATTGCGCGCAAGTGGTTTGTGGTGGACGCCGAGGGGCAGACACTCGGGAGGCTGGCTACGCGTGTAGCGAGCATTCTGGCCGGCAAGGAGAGCCCCACGTATACGCCGTTTATTGACGTGGGCGATCACGTGATCGTGATCAACGCGGAGAAGATCCGCGTGACCGGCATGAAGTCTGAGCAGAAGGTTTACCGGCATTACACCGGCTATCCGGGCGGGTTGCGTGAAGAACAGTTCCGCAAGCTGTTTGACCGCCGGCCGGACCGGGTGGTCCAGGAGGCAATTCTGGGCATGCTGCCCAAGAACAAGCTGGGCCGCGCGATGGGCAAGAAGCTGAAGGTTTACGTCGGCGATAAGCACGATCATCAGGCGCAGAAACCGCAGGCGCTTGAGCTGGCCGGCCGCAAGCAGGCATAAAATATCAGGTGAGTTGAGGACAGATGGCTGAACAAGTTCAGTATTACGGAACGGGACGGCGCAAATCGAGCGTGGCCCGGGTTTTTCTGCGTCCGGGCGGCGGCAAGTTCGCGGTCAATGGTCGCGAATTTGACAAGTATTTTCTGACCGACGCGCAACGCGTGGAGGTAAAGCAGCCTCTGGTATTGACCGAGACGAGCTCCACCTTCGATATCACCGCCAACGTTTCCGGTGGCGGAATTAATGGCCAGGCCGGCGCTTTGAAGCTGGGCATTGCCCGCGCGCTGCTGGAATTCAACGTGGAACTGCGCAAGAAGCTGAAAGTGGAAGGCTTCCTTTCCCGCGATGCCCGCGGCAAAGAGCGCAAGAAGTACGGGCAAAAAGGCGCCCGCAAGCGGTTCCAGTTCAGCAAGCGCTAAGTTTTCCTTAGAGGACGGCGCAGGCCGTCCTTTTGTTTTTTAGGGATACGAGATTTCAATTTTGCTCGTCCGCCATGGGATCCCGAGGGCGGAAATCGAGCGGTTGATCAACCGGGATCAAAAATCTTCCCTCCCGCAACCACGGGAGCGGAGCAGGGAATAAATCCCGAGCGTGCAGGCTGGACATTGCCCATTCAAGCGAAAGCGCGAATGGGGCACGCGGAGGATGCAATTCAATAAGGAGGTATTTTGGCTAACATCACCATGAAGGAGCTGCTTGAGGCGGGTGTCCACTTTGGCCACCAGACCAAGCGCTGGAATCCCAGGATGAAGGAATACATCTTTGGGGAACGAAACGGTATTTACATCATCGACCTGCAGAAGACGCTCAAGATGTTCAAGGACGCGAGCAAGTTTGTGCAGGATGGCGCCGCCGAGGGCAAAACGGTTCTCTTTGTCGGCACCAAGCGGCAGGCCCAGGACGCGATCGCGGAAGAAGCCGGACGCTGCGGCATGTTCTATGTGAACAACCGCTGGCTGGGCGGATTGCTCACCAACTGGGTGACCGTACAGAAATCCGTGAAGCGGCTCAAAGATCTCGACGAAATGGCCACAGATGGCCGTTACGAGCTGCTGCCCAAAAAAGAAGTCATCAAACTGGAGCGCGAGCGCAAGCATTTGCAGGCCAACCTGGCCGGCATCAAGAGCATGAACCGCTTGCCTGACATCGTCTTTGTGATCGACTCCAACAAAGAAGCCATTGCGGTGAAGGAAGCCCGCAAGCTGGGCATTCCGGTGGTCGCGGTCGTGGACACGAACTGCGATCCCACAGAAGTCGACTGGGTCATCCCCGGCAATGATGACGCACTAAGAGCCATTCGCCTCTTTGCATCAAAGATTGCCGATTCGATCGCCGAGGGCGTACAAGCCGCCACCGACAAACAGGGCGCGGAGATTGCGGGAGCTGCCGCTGCCGCCGAAACGCAACCGGCCGCCGCAACTCCAGTTCAGGCCGTTCCGACTTCTGCCGATCTGGCGGAGGAAGACGAGCTGAACATGGAAGAGGTTCTGGGCGGAAGAGTACGGAAATCGCCTGAGTCAGAAGCGACCGGTAGTGTGCCGGACACGGAAGTGGCGAAAGCGCACCGTTAGTTTCTGTCGCTTCGCTCCAAACCGCCGAGGAGAATTGCTAGAAGAGATTTTTCAGCGCTTGTTAGCTGCGGCTCGGCGCGCAAGTCGGCCTCTAACCCCAACACGCGAAACGCGCGCGTGTCGGGGGCCCCGGCCTCGCTGCAAAATCCATAGGCGAAGACTAATTTTTGAGACTTAGAAAAAAATGGCCCGCGTCAGGGCGATGAGCCACGCGGGTCGAATGTTTATACGGATTCATAAAGGAACCTGAAATGAGTACAAGCACAACGAACGTTACAGCAGCGCAGGTGAAAGAGCTTCGCGAGCGCAGCGGCGCGCCCATGATGGATTGCAAGAACGCCCTGTCCGAATCCAAGGGCGACATTGAGGGCGCTCTTGTCTGGCTGCGCAAGAAAGGCATTGCCACCGCTGCTAAGAAGGCGGCGCGCGTGACCAGCGAAGGATCCGTCGCCAGCTATATCCATGCCGGAGGAAAAATTGGCGTGCTGGTGGAGGTGAACTGCGAGAGCGATTTCGTGGCCCGCACCGACGATTTCAAGGACCTGATCAAGGATATCGCGATGCATATCGCCGCAGCTGATCCGAAATTTGTCCGCAAGGAAGATGTCACGCCTGAGGCTTACGAGAAGGAGAAAGAGATCTATCGCGCGCAGGCGGCCTCAACCGGTAAGCCGGCAAACGTCGTGGAGAAGATCGTGGAAGGCAAGATGTCAAAGTTTTATGAAGAGGTTTGCCTGCTGGATCAGCCTTTCGTCAAAGAGCCGGGCATCACCATCCACCAGTTGATCGCCAGCAAGATCGGCAAGCTGGGTGAGAACATCTCTGTCCGGCGCTTCGCTCGCTTCAAAGTGGGCGACCTGGGGGAGACAATCGCGATCACCAAGCCGCAGCAGGAAGGGAAAGCGGAGTAAGCAGCTCTTAGCTATTAGTCCTTAGTATTTAGCAAAGGCGATGACTGAATGGTTGTCGCCTTTGATTTTGCTCTCATCCCGAATGCAGCGAGGCCCTACGCATTTGTACCAATAAGGAGCTCGCTATGCTCGGGATTGTAGAAAAAGTGATCCCTTGGTGCCCCCGCGATAGAATGTCTATATGACCGGACGTCCACTGGTCGAGACCGCAACCAAGACGATGCTCTTCAGCGAGATTGTGAGCATTGCGATTGACTCGTTCCGCACGAGCAAGGTGCGGTTTGCCCTGACGGCTCTGGGCATGGTGATCGGTACGGCGTCGCTGATCGTCGTCGTAACCATCGGCCTTACGGGAAAGCAGTATGTGCTGAATCAGATCCAGGCTATCGGCTCCAACATGATCTATGCGTACTATGAGGCAGGAAGCGCAGCTTCAGTCAACGCAGGCGGGATCGCCGATTACCTGACACTGGCCGATATGCGGGCGGTGCAGGAGCAGGTGCCGGGTATCCAGGCCGCTTCCCCCATGATGGAGTTGCATGACCGCATTGGCGTAGGCGGCGGCATGGAACGCGACATCCTGGTGCTGGGAGTTTCCCCGCAGTATGCAACCGTGCGGAACCTGGAGATCCTTGCCGGCCGTTTCTTTGACGATGACGACTCGATGGCCCGCGCGAAAGTGGCGGTCGTAACCCAGCAGTTCGCGATCAGGAAGTTCGGCAGCGCGAGCGCAGCTAAAGATCAGAACATTAAGATTTTCGGTTTGCCGTTCAAGATCATTGGCACATTTCGCGAACGAGTGGATACGTTTGGCCAATCGGAAATCGCCGGCGACACGGTGCTGATCCCCGATACCGTCGCCCGGTATTTCACCTCGACCGTCAAACAGGTTTTCTTCTCCGTAGCCGACGCCGGCGACGTGCCGCGCGCGACAGAAATGATCAAGCACGTGCTGCAGTCGCGGCATCGTCCGGAATCGGTGTATCGCGTGGACAATCTCACCCAGCTGATCCAGGTGGCGTCAAAAGCAGCCAACGGACTCACGATCATGTTGCTGGCGATTTCTCTTCTGGTGCTCATCGTAAGCGGCGTAGGCATCATGAATATCATGCTGGCCAACGTGCGCACGCGTATTCGCGAAATTGGAATTCGCAAAGCTATTGGCGCCACCCGGCGCGAGATCAAGCTGCAGTTTTTGACCGAGGCAGTGCTGATCTCGCTTGCCGGAGGAATCCTGGGCACTGTGCTGGGCCTCGCCCTGCCTTTCTCCGTACGGTTTCTTACCGAATACCGCATTCCGATCTCCGGCCTCTCGGCCATCATTGCCATGACCGTGGCCACCCTGGTGGGCGTGATCTTCGGAACCGTGCCGGCCACGCGAGCTGCACAATTGGATCCGGTAGAAGCGCTGCACTACGAATAAGCCTTTCCCCGAAGCGAAGCGAGGGAACCCTATTATCAAAAAAGCGCACTTTTTGAGACAAGGGCAGCGTAATAAAGCCGGCCAAAGTTGATCTACGAATCAAAATTTCTCGTAGCGATAGTGTTCCCTCGCTTCGCTCGGGACTTCGGAGAACTGAAAAAGCCGGGCAGTTTCGCCCGGCTTCTTCGTGTATTAGTAATGCGGTTACATCACTAAAGCTAGACTCTCAAGCTCTTTGTGCAATGATTCCACGTCACAGTTGGGGCCTTCAATGCGGCCTGCTGCGTCAAGCGCTGATTCCGGAGATACGCCGTAACCACGCCCTGCCAAAAACATCTTCAAAAGTTCCGCTGTCTGGAATGAATCAAGTCCGCCCTGCAGGAGTTCATTCCGAAGCGCCGTCACCTCAGAAACTGAGAATTTCTCTCCCATAGGTCACCTCCGACCCTTATACCTTCTTGCCTAATTAGACACGCAATACAGGCCGTTTGTTGCAGGAAAATTTCGAATGCCTCAAACCTAGGTAACGCGACGAAAGTAATTCAGGCCCGCCAATGGTTTGCAGGCCTGAATACTTTTCTTCACATTTCCTTACCGCTGCTTACAGCTTCTTTTCCTGTTGTGAAAAAGCCTTAATCCGCCATCTTGCTCAGATGCACGTCAAATGAGGCTTTCGCCAGCAGCGATGTAAGCTGAAACGCCTTGAACCTGTCACCGATCAACTCCCGCTGGCGATACAAACCTGGTTCGCTATCCACTACTTCATGCCGGGCCTGCCAGTTATCCAGGAAGGCCTGGGCTTCTTTGATGCTGGCTTCACCATGCGAGCCGCTGGCCGTCATTGCTTCGGTTGCATATGAGTCAAGCAACTTGGGCCAGTATTTGTCCAGAAGCGCGCCGCTGGCAAACATGTCGGCCCAGACGATGCGTCCTCTAACAGCTACTACGACGCCAACCGCATTTTGGTTCCGCAGTTGTTTGATTACGCTCTCATAGGATTTCTGCATGGGTTCGACAATAGAATCAACTTGCTGCTTCACGACCTCGTTTTCTCTCGCTTTAGCGTACGACGAAGTAGAATTCAGCTCGTTCATACGCAGAGAATATGTTCGTTCGCCGTCGCCGCCCCCGCCGGCATGTCCGCCTATCGTGGCAGGAGCCGCCGCGGCCGCTTTGTCTGCCATGCCCCTTCGGCTTTCGCTGACTGCGTCCCACACCTGCTGTTGATTTTGCTCGGCCATGGCTTTCATACGTACGCTGGGCTGCAGCATTACGGATGCGTGGGTGTCGAATTTCGCTGAAGTCTCAGTCCAGCGTCCATGTTCCACGCAGAAAACCGAGAGATCCACGGGATCGCTTTCCGATGGAACAATGCGATCCTTGGCAACCACGCGGTCCTGCTTGCCGCCGGTGACAACTTCACCGGCCAGCAAGATCAGCGGATGCTTGGAGTTATTTACCAGCACCAGACGATTGACTTCCGCTCCGCGGTTCGGCACGACATACGGATTGCGGCGGCGCATCGTAGAATGCAGGTTTCCGATCTCAGTGACCACGACCTCTCCGGAGCGGATGCCTTCATCCAAGGTAATGAATTCGCTGGTGTCATGGACCCGGGCGGAAACCACCGGGAAAATGGTTAAGTCGCCATGCGAGATGGGTGCTAAGATCTTGTAATCATTGACTGTGGCCGGCGTGCTTCCGGAATCACCGGCATTCGCCAGGGACATCAGTGCCAGTCCGGACGTCAGGGTGACCAGAATGGCCAGAAAAGACAGCTTCATAAAACAAACTCCCTTCGATAACCCAGCCACCTTGTTTTCACTTTAAGAATGTAAAATGACAGTATTCTTGCGGTTAAAATTGGTACTATCCGAACCATGAGTTCTGGGCCCAGGCCGGCTGAAGCAGCAGTGATCTCCATCCGCGTCCTTTTCGAGAAGAGCGGAGGAGAACGCTATGGCCTGACTCTGGCTGCCTTCCAGGTAGTACTGGATCTGGTCGCAAACAAGTACCTTCCGGGAGCAAACCAGCCGCAGAAGCTGGAATTCTGGCGCGATCTGAAGCTCGAAGAACTGGCCCTGGCGCACGCCTGTGCTGCAGGCCATGAAGCTGCATGGCAGGCCTTTCTTCTCCGCTTTCGGGAAAAGCTCTACGACATTGCTCGCGGCATCACCAAGGAAGATTCCAGCGCTCGCGATCTGGCCGATTCTCTGTATGCCGATCTCTACGGCACCTCCGAACGCGATGGACGCCGGGTCTCACGCCTGAGCTTTTACATGGGCAGGGGGTCGCTGGAAGGCTGGCTGCGAACCGTTTTGGCCCAGGAATTCGTGAATCGGTACCGCAAGCAAAAGCGTCTAGTAAGTCTTGAAGAGCAGGCTGAAGACGGAGTACAGTTTTCCGCAGCCGATCCCGGTCCCAGCAGTGCGATCGATAGTCGCCTGTCGGCCGCACTGGAGGAAGCCTTGGGCCAGCTGGTGGGTGAAGACCGGTTGGTCCTGGCGGCATACTACCTTGATAACCGTACATTGACGGAAATCGGGCGTATGATCGGGGTGCATGAATCAACCATCAGCCGCCGCCTGGAAAAACTGCTTAAAGGGCTGAGAAAACAGGTGATGGCCGGGCTGGTGCAAAGGGGTATGAACCGGGGCCAGGCGGAAGAGGCTCTGGAAGCGGATGTGCGTTATTTACAGATAGATGTAAGTAAAAAACTGCAAGAAAATCGCTCTGCCGCGTTCCAACAGAATAAGGGATCTGACTAGCAATGCCCGAATTGTCCAATTTGTTGCGCCAGAAGCTTGGCGATGCCCAAAACGGGGGCGAAAAGCACCCCGATGCCGACACTCTGACCGCCCTGACGGAGCAGTTGCTCTCGTCTGCCGAGCGTCAGCAGGTGTTCGCACATCTTGCTGCTTGTGGGCAATGCCGGGAGGTCGTCGCTCTGAGCCAGCCGCAGCTTCCCGAGCTGATTCCCCAGCCGGCCTTCAAGCCTGGGCAAGTTTCGCGCTGGCGGAGGCTGTTTACCCCAACCTTTGGACTTGCGGCCACAGCGGCTGCTATGGCCGTGATTGCCGTTCTGGTTCTGCAGATTCCCCGGAATTCGAAGCAGCAAAGCCAGCCGGAAGCAAAAATCACCCAGCCCGCAAGCGCACCGGCGGAACCTCATGCCAATTCAGACGCGGCGTCCAAATTGGAATTGGACCAGTCGTTGAACTCCGCGCAACCGGCGGCACGCAACGACGCAAGCAATCAGCCGGCGCGGGTTGCGACTTCGGCTGGAATTGCACCGGCCAAAAGCGCTCCGACAAATATTGTTTCCGCAAATCGTCCGTTGGCCGATAAAGATGTCGCCAGCCGGGAGTCCGCTCCGGCTGCAAATGCCCCTGTGCTTACCGCTGATTTAAGGAAGAGAGACTTCGTCAACACCGGCTTCTTTGCTGCGAACGCCACGGAAGTCTATGGTGATGGCCAGAGCATCAATGGCCTTCCGTCAGCGCCGCCACCGCAGCAGCCTTCGGCCTCCGAGGCCAGGTTTACCACAAGCACTTCCGGCCAGATCACCATCTTCCAGGACATTCCGCCGTCCCTCGCCAGCAACAGAGCGAACGCCAATGTCCGCCTCCTGACGCCGCCTCCGCCGCCGGATCATTTCAATTGCAGCATGTGCAAGAAGGTGGGCAAGAGCGCGGTCAGCGTATTGCGCCGGTTGCCCGGCGCAACCCCGGCGATCAGCGCTAACTCCCTTTCGCTGAGCGCTATGGGCGGCCCGGGCAAATTCAGCGCTGATCTGCAAAAGGAACAGGCGGCTGAGGTTACAGCTGCGCCGGAGAAACCTGCTGACGTTGACGGCCTGCAGCGGTTTGAAGCTTTAAGCGGCCGCTCGATGGCGGCAGGTACCGCAACGGCTGATTCCTATTCCTCTGCAGCTATATGGAAGGTGATGGGTGGCAAGCTGGTCCGCTCCTCCGGCCCCGGCCAATGGGAAGATGCCTATCCCGGCGCCAGCTTCCAATTCTCTTTCGTAAACGCCCGCGGGAATGAAGTCTGGGCCGGCGGCACTCACGCAGCGATTATCCATTCGCGCGACGGCGGCAAAACCTGGGAAGCACCCAGACTTGATGAACAAGCCTCCGGATCGATTGTGAGCATTCTCTTCAGCGGGAACACCGTCCAGGTGAGAACTTCCGACGGCCAATCATGGGCCAGCTCCGATGGCGGCAAAACCTGGGCGCAAAACTAGCTAACAGCTATCGGTTCTTTCTGAAATCCCGAACCCGCGCTAGAAGCTGCTTGACCACTCGCTAAAATTCATGTGCGCGGTGAGGGAACCCTATTCGCGCGATGTTCCTAATAAATTCGAGTTCGTGCGTATGGCTTTCTCCAGAACGTAGGGATCCCTCGCTCCGCTTCGGGATTTCAAAAAACAGCTGACAGCTCATGTATAATCCGCGCCGATGATCCTGAAGATTGCCTTGCTGTTGTGGTTTGTCGCTCTGCTTCTCTCCTTCACTGTCAAAGGCCGTGGCAGAGCCTGGACGGGCCGCCTCTTTCTCGGCGGCTTCTGCCTCTTGTTGCTGGGTATCTTTCTGAAACTTATCTCCCGAGTGTTGTGAATATGGTCAGATTCCGCGTAAAGTCATTCTCAATATGCGCCCTGTTACTATCGCTGGCTTTCCTTTCCTGCCGATGCCCAGGACAAGCGGCGCCTGCTGCTCCCGAAGGCTCATGGCAGGGCACGCTCGATGCCGGCTCCGCAAAGCTCAGACTCGTTCTGACCATTACGAAATCAGGCGGTGAGTACAAGGGCATTCTGGAAAGTGTTGACCAGGGAGCCACGATCCCGGCCGAAAAAGTCACAGTGAATGGTGACAAGCTGCGCGCTGATTTTCCCCGCGTCAATGGTTTCTATGAAGGCACTCTCAACAAGCAAGGAACCGAGATCGCCGGCAGCTGGACGCAAAATGGCGGCACGCTGCCGCTCGCTTTCAAGCGCGCAGAGTCCACGAAGGCCGTCGCAACCAAGGACGATTCCAAAGCTACCCCAGCCGAGAAGGCCTTCACTTCACCGATCGACGTAACCATTCCCTTGGCGCCGACGGCTTTCCAGGCTAATGGCAAGACCCATCTGGTGTACGAACTGCACATCGTCAACTTCAGTGCGCAAAACACCGTGCTGACGCAGATCGCAATTCTGAGCGACACCGGCGCCGAGCTGGGGCGAATGGAACAGACGGAACTGCTTTCCAACACAATGCCGGTCGGCAACCGCGATGCGTTGGGAATGGACAAGCTGAACCTGGGCGGCGGCGCAAGCGTCGTGGTCTTTATGTGGGTAACAGTGGACGGCTCGGCGAAGGTCCCCGCAGCGCTGGAGCACAAGATCACGGTAAAGGTGGGCAAGAACCAGGATGAACTGTCCGTACTTGGTGCCCGCACAGTTGTCTCGCGCGACATTGCCGTCATCGGCGCTCCACTGCGCGGCGATAACTGGGAGGCCGCGAACGGCCCTTCCAGCACATCCGCGCATCGCCGCGCCATTATTCCGATTGAAGGCAAGGCGGTCATAGCGCAAAGGTTCGCGATCGATTGGGTTCGACTCAACCCGGACGGCAAGAGTTTCACCGGCGATCCCAAGGACAACAAAAACTATCGCGCCTATGGCAGCGAAGCCCTGGCCGTGGCGGATGGCGTTGTCACCGAGGTGAAGGACGGAATTCCGGAGAACGTGCCTGGCATTAACTCGCGCGCTGTGCCGATCACCCTGGAGACGGTTGGCGGGAACCACGTGATTCTGGATATCGGCCATGGACGTTATGGCTTCTATGCTCATATGCAGCCAGGAAGCCTGAAGGTCAAGCTTGGCGACCACGTGAAGGGCGGACAGGTGCTGGGGCTGGTAGGCAACTCGGGCAACTCAACCGAGCCGCATCTGCATTTTCATCTGAGCAACGCCAATTCCCCACTGGGCTCAGAGGGCATTCCCTACGCGCTGGAGTCGTTCGAGACAAAAGGCAAGGCAGATGCGCCACCGGTAAAACACAAGCTGGAGATTCCGACCGAAGCTGAGATTGTGACGTTCGAAAAATAGCAAACGGCAATTAGCAACTGGCAAATAGCACAGCTAAAGCTCGCCATTCGGAATACTGTCAGCGCTCGCTTTAGCGGGGCTAATGGCTAACGGCCAGTTGCTAATTGCTATGCGGAAACTAGTGATCCGACCTTCTCACCTGTGACCACCCGCTTGATGTTCCCGTGCACGTTCAAATTAAAGATCACGATGGGCAGATTGTTTTCCTGGCAGAGCGAGATGGCGGTCGCGTCCATCACGCGCAGGCCGCGCTTGAGGACTTCAATGTAGCTGATGGTTTCTATCATGGTGGCCGTGGTAACGAGCTTCGGGTCGGCGTCATAGATGCCGTTGACCTTGGTGGCTTTCATGATCACATCCGCTTTGATTTCCATGGCGCGAAGCGAAGCCGCGGTGTCGGTGGAGAAATATGGATTACCGGTGCCGCCGGCAAAGATCACGACCCGGCCTTTTTCCATGTGCCGCAGCGCGCGGCGGCGGATAAAAGGCTCCGCCACCTGGTTCATCTCCAGCGCCGACATCACTCGCGTGTGCACGCCCTGTTTCTCCAGGGCATCCTGCAACGCCAGCGAGTTGATCACTGTGGCCAGCATGCCCATGTGATCGGCGGAGACACGGTCCATGTCTCGCGCCTGCTCGGCTACGCCGCGAAAGAAGTTGCCCCCGCCGACAACCAGTGCAATCTCCACGCCCAGCTCGTGCACTTCCTTGATCTCAGCAGCAATGGCGTGAATACGGTTGGTTTCTACTCCAAAGCCCTTGTCCCCGGCCAGCGCTTCACCGGAAAGCTTGAGAAGGATGCGTTTGAAAGCAAGCATGCTGATCCAGTATAGCAGCGCAACTGGAGCAGGCAGAGAGCCGCGCCGGCGGGTTTGAGAGCGCCGCATTCATCACGATCGCGATGAACATCCGCCTCAAAAGCCCGAATTCTGGCCGGACGGAAGCCCCGGAACAACCCCGCGGCGCAGGCGTCGATTCCAATCCAGTTGAATAGAGCGTTCTGGATTGCAAAGGGCATGCTTCCGAGAGTCATGGCTAGAGGTGTTTCATGGCAAGGAAGCTGGCAATCTCGCTGCTCGCGGCGATATTCGCGGCGCATCTCCCCGGGGCGATCGCGCAGAACAAGACGGCAACAAAGTCGGCGCTGAACCCGCATCCCGTCGCCGCCAAAAAATTCACTGGCGATCTGGACGGCATGCTGCAGCGCCGGGTGATCCGAGCGCTGGTGGTTTATTCTCAGACGCAGTTTTACATTGTACGCGGCCGGCCGCAAGGGATCGCTTACGACGCGCTTAAAGCATTCGAAAGTTTTATCAACAAGAAGTATCCGCCAAAAACCAAACACCTTTCGCTCCACGTCATCTTTATTCCCGTCGCACGTGACCAGATGCTGCCCCTGCTGACAGAGGGAAAAGGAGACATCGCCGTCGGAGCGCTTACGGTGACTCCGGACAGGCAGAAGCTTGTCGATTTCACCGAGCCTACGGTTCGCAACATCAGTGAAATTGTGGTAACTGGCCCCAGGTCGCCGGCCATCGCCAAAGTGGATGATCTTTCCGGCCAGGACGTTCTTGTGCGCAAATCCTCAAGCTACTGGGAGAGCCTGCAGAAGGTGAACCAGCAGTTCAAGAAAGAGGGCAAGGCCGAGGTGAAGCTGCGAGCGGCGCCGGAAGATCTGGAAGACGAGAACCTGCTGGAAATGCTGAACGCCGGGCTGGTCGGAGTCGTGGTGACGGACGATTACAAAGCGCGGCTGTGGGCGCAGATCTATCAGCAGATCAGGCCGCAGCCGGAGGTCGCGGTCGCCCAAGGGAGGGAGTTTGCCTGGGCCATGCGCAAGAACAGCCCTAAATTCATGGCCGTGACCAACGAGTTTGTGAGGCAACACCGTCAGGGAACCACGTTCGGCAATATCCTGATCAACAAGTACATTCGCAGCACCAAGATGATCAAGAACGCCACCGATCCCGAGGAGATGAAAAAGTTCACGCAGATGGTGGATATCTTCCGCAAGTATGCCGGCCAATATAGCGTGGATTACCTGCTGATGATGGCGCAGGGCTACCAGGAGTCGCAGTTGAACCAGGCCCGGCGCAGCAAGGCGGGAGCCGTAGGGGTGATGCAGCTGATGCCGGCCACCGGAAAGCAGATGCAGGTGGGCGACATCCATCAACTCGAGCCGAATATCCACGCCGGCGTGAAATACGTTCGCTTCATGGAAGACAGGTATTTTGCCGGGGAACCGATGGACGATACCAACAAGCTCCTGTTCTCTTTCGCTGCGTATAACGCCGGGCCGGCTCGCGTTCAGCAGCTACGCAAGGCCACCGCACAAGCCGGGTTGAATCCCAACATCTGGATCAATAACGTGGAGATGATCGCGGCAAGAGAAATTGGCACGGAGACGGTCACCTACGTCTCAAATATCTACAAGTACTACATCGCGTACAAACTGATAGCCGAGCAGCAGGCGGAACGGAAAAAACTGGAAGCCGGCAAACGATGATGGTTCTGTTGTCGTCTACTCGCAGCGCAAGGCCTCCATTGGATCCACGCGGAGAGCGCGGCGTGCAGGCAGTAGCGCGGCCACTCCGCCCACAATCGCCAGCAGGGCGATCGCAGCCAGATAGCTGAACGGATCGAAATTACTCAAGCCATAGAGATATTGCCGCAAAATGCCGGAGAGGAGCGCCGCCAGCGCCAGCCCTGCGCCCAAAGCAATGCTCAACGGCAGGACAAAGCTGGAGATCATGGTGCGCACGATCCCTGCTGAAGTGGCGCCCAGCGCTATGCGGATTCCGATCTCCTTGGTCTTTTGTGAAACGGTATAGGCCACCACGCCGTAAAGTCCGACAATCGCCAGGGCTAGCGCGAGCGTGCCCATCCCGCCAACCACGCTCGCGATCTTCTGCGAATCGGAAAGCTTTTCAGCCAGCGTTGCTTTGAGCAGCCGAACATTCGGACTGAGAGCGGGATCAGTCTCTCGTGCTACAGCGGAGACATTCGCCAATGCGCCTTCAGGAGCCTGCGAGGTGTGCACCAGCATGGTCGCCGTGGCGGTGGAGTCGGCGGCTATCGGGGTGTAGATCTGGGCGTCATCGCCGTTACGCAACCCGGTGCTGCGAGCGTTGCCGGCCACGCCGATCACCGCCAATTGGCGATCGCCATGCTTCCACGTTTGCCGCATTGGGTCTTTACCCGGCCATAAGTTGCGTGCAGCCGATTCACTCACGATGACCACGTACTGGTCTTGCGGAGTAAAGTCCCGCCCGCGCAGCAGCGGTATGCCCATGGCCTGAAAATAGTTCCGGGAAATGTCATTGAGATGAATGTTTACTTTGATCTCACCCTCGGGGCGCATCATGCGGACGTGGTTTCCCATCGGCGTCACCGCGGCGAGCGCGGCAGAGTCCACGCCCGGCAATTGTTCAAGGCGCGTGCGCAACTCCTGCATGTATTCCACTGATCTGGCCGGCGTGTAACCGTGAGCATAGAGTTGCGGATCGACAGTGATGATGCGGGCGTAATCAAAGCCCGGATCGACGTTGCTGGCGCGATTCAGTGCCCGCACCAGCAGCCCGGAGAGCACCAGCAGCACGCAGCTTGCGGTGATCTGCGTGGCCATGAAGGCGGTTCGCGTACGCGACTTGCGCTTCGCCGGCGCTGCCGCCTGCCGCGCGGGCGAAAGCCCAAAAAGAATGCAAGCAAACCCGCCCATGGCGAAGGCAAACAAGATCGTGCGCCAGTCGGGCGTCACGTCAAGATGGGATGGTCCGCCCAGCCAGACGGTCAGCGGGCGCGTAATCCACCTGCACAGGAGCAGCCCGCCGGCCGATCCCAGAAAAGCCAGCAGCAGATTTTCCGTCATGAGCTGGCGAACAATACGCCGGCGCGTAGCGCCCAGCGCCATGCGGATGGAGATTTCCCGCTCGCGGGTGAGGGCATGACCCAGGAGCAGGTTCCCCAGGTTTCCACACGATGCGGCAAGGATCAACAATACCAGCGTTCCAAACAAGCCCGAGATCGCCAGGAAATCGCCGTCGCCGGGACCCAGATGCGCGGCATATCCGCCAGGATAGGCCAGTAAGGTAAGGTCTTTTGGCAGCACATCAGGATGCTGCCGGACCAGCTCCTGTGAAAGCGGCTGTAATGCCGCTGCTGCTGCTTTGCGGCTTACCCCTGCTCGCAGCCGCGCCGACATGTGGACAGCGGAATCATTCAGATCAAAACTGGTAACCATCTTGGTTTCAGGCACAAAATAAGGCAGCTGCGGAATCATCACCCAGACGTCGTCCTTCTCGCCGTGTTCGGCATCGAGGCCGATGAAATCGAAGGGCAATACACCGATCACCGTGGCCGGGTGCTGGTTGAGCCGCACTACCTGGTTCACCACGGAAGCATCGCCGGCGAAATGCCCCTGCCAAAACTTGTAGCCCAGCACCACCACAGGCGAAGCATCCGGCGCATCGTCAGTGCGTGGATCAAAAAGGCGGCCGTAACCGGCTGAAGCACCAAGCTCGCTGAAGTAGTTTGCGCTTACCAGGCCGGCGGTAACCTCCTGGTTGGTCTTCTCCGTGAGGGTCAGATGGGTGCTGGCCTGGGCGAGCACGGCAGAGAGCGCTCGAGAGTTTTTACCGTAGAACATTGCCGCCGGATAAGGAACCTCAGTAGAGGAGCTGGTGGGTGAATCCAGGGTAAAGCGCACCAGTGAAAGCGGATCGCGCACGCGCAGCGGCTTGAAGAACATGACGTCCATGAGGTTGAAGGCGGTTACGTTCACGCCTATGCCGAGAGCCAGTACCGTGACGGCTGTCAGCACCAGCCCCGGCGACTTCCTGAGCAGGCGTGCGCCAAAGCGAAAGTCCTGTGCCAGTCTGTCCAACCAGCCCCAGCCCCAGGCTTCGCGCGAGCGTTCACGCGCCAGCGCGGCGTTGCCAAAATCCTTGCGCGAGTCCGGCGAAAGCATCTCGCGATGGACATCGATGTCATTCTGGAGTTCGCGCTCCAGCCTACGCCGGTTCAGCAGGTAATAGATGCGCCGAAAAAAATCGTCCATACGAAACCTCGCTTCCTAGGCCTTCGTCATCACGGCCCTGATTCCGGCCAACACGCGGTCAAAGTCTTCAACCTCAGCCTGCAACTGCTTCTGTCCGGCCGCGGTGAGCTTGTAAAATCGCACTTTGCGATTGGTTTCAGAGACACCCCATTCGGCCTTCACCCAGCCTTTCAGCAGCATCTTCTGCAGCGCGGGATAGAGCGACCCTTCTTCCACCTGTAACAATTCTTTGGAAAGCATGTGAATCCGCTGGGCGATGGCGTAGCCGTGCATCGGGCCCGGCTGCAAAACTCTCAGGATCAGCATGCCCAGCGTTCCGGGAAGCATTTCATTCTTAGCCATAGACAGGCATAGATTACCTAGGCATAGATTATCTTGTCAAGCCTCCGGGGAAAAATCTCGTGGAAATGTTTTTGCCGGGACTGCCCACCAACGCGTGAAGGCTTAAGCAGAACACCCGAATTTACACCTAGCGCTGGCCACCTTCGCTCCCGGGAGCAACATCGCAGGGTGAGTAGCGGCTCGATTCAACTAAAAACCATCCTGTTCCCCCCAGGAAATTGCGGTATGAAGCGGTCTTTTTCATTCTTCTTGCTCATATTCTGCGCGGTTTGTGCCGGGTCGGCCTTTGCCCAGACAAGCGCAAGCTTTGTTCCCATTAACTTTCCCGGAGCGTTTGCCACGGGCGCTCGCGGAGTCAATAGTCATGGAGAGATTGTCGGCTGGTTCCAGCTGCGAACCGATTGCCTCCCGGAAGAAAGCGGGATTCCTTTCTGCATTGGAGCCCTTGGAAGCCAGCAACTCGCGTCTCACGGCTTCATTCTTCTCAACGGCAAGTTCACGCGTTTTGACTTTCCCGGAGCCACCGCCACCGCCATTCTGGGCGTCAATGAGCTGGGAGACTTCGTCGGGACCTATTTCAAAGCGAACCAGATTCACGGCTTCCTGCGCCTGCACACAGGCGTTCTGAAGACCCTGGATATCGCTCCTCCGGGGGTTGGCACGCAGGGCACAGCTACCGCGCCGATGGGCATCAACAAATTCGGCACGGTGGTCGGCAGCCAATGGAGCGTGTTCGGTGAAGGACCGTTTGGCGGGTTCCGGTGGTTCAACGGCCACTTCACCAAGGTCAATTTTCCAGGGTTTACCGAGGACGGCGTCTTCGGCAACTCAAACACGGGCCTGTTGATCATGCAGGTTTTCGACCATGACTTCTGGACGACCGGGCTCGTCAACGGTTCAGACGACGATCTCCTGCCCTCGCCGTCTATCAGTGACGCTCATGCAACCGGCGTGAACAGCGGCGGCGATATTGTCCTTTCCGCGAGCGGGAGCGGCTTTTTCGCTCCGCACGTGGAAGCAAATGAAGGAACCACCGACACGGAAATCATGCCCAAATATCTGGCCTTCAAATTCCCGGGATCGGTGGAGACGCGGCCGAATGCAATCAGCGACAATCGCTCCATCGTCGGCAGCTACAGCGATGGGAAAACCTGGCACGGGTTCATGGCCGTGCTTCACTAAAGCAACCGGCGCCGGGCTTACATGACGGCGGGAGATCTGCTCCGTTTCCGGGCAACTGCCGCCGTGCATTCTTGTGTCTGCTACTCGCTCCGCAGCGCGATCAGCGGATCGACTTTGGTCACGCGCCTTGCCGGCACATAACTGGCGACGAAGCCGACGGCCAGAAACATGAGCGCCACGGCAACGAAGGTGACCGGATCGTTCACCGGCGTGCTGTAGAGCAGAGCGCGCATCACGCGGGAGAACAGCAGGGCCGCAACAATGCCGAGGGCGAGGCCCGAAATGATGATGCGCATGCCTTGCTGCAGCACCATGCGCAGCACGTCAGTGTTCTGCGCGCCCAGGGCCATGCGGATGCCGATTTCGCGCGTGCGCTGGCTTACCATCAGGGCAACCACGCCGCTCAGGCCGGTGGCGGCGATCGCCAGTGCAAGCCCGGCAAAGAGCGCCAGCAGAAGCGTGGTCAGGCGCGGTTGCATCAGCGAATCGCCGCGCATCTCGCTGAGCGTTTCAATCTCATTGACCGGCTGCTCCGAATCGATGGAATAGACGGCGTCGCGCACCTGCTGCGCGTAGTTCATGGGATTACTCGCGGTTTTGATGAGCAGGCTGCTGGCCATCATGGGTTGCTGAGCGACAGGCACATAAGCGGTATCCAGCACCTCTTTATCCAGGCTGTAAAATTTCACGTCACCGACCACGCCGACGATCTTGACCCAGTGTTCGCCGTCTCCGAGCCGGTGACCGATGGGGTCTTCATGCGGGAAATAATGTTTGGCCAGCGATTGACTGATAATCGCCACGCGCGGTGCGTCGGCGTTGTCATGCGGCGTAAAAAATCTGCCGCTGATAAGCGGCACGCCCAGCACCTTGAAACAATCAGACGAGGCAAAATTGAGGTCAGCGTTCGGCAGCGGGGCGTTTGGATCCACAGCGCGGCCCTCGACCATGAATGGCTGATTAAAGGGACGCTGTCCTGACGCCAGCGGGGCTCCGCTGTTCATGGCGACGGAGAGAATCCCCGGCGTGCCTTCCAGTTTCCCGGTGAGACGGTCAATGAAATTTAAAAGGGCAGGGCCCTGATACTTGCTGAAGTTGAATGGGATATTGGCGGTAAGAATATTCTCCGGATTGTAGCCGGCGTTCACCTGCTGAAGCTTGGCGAAGCTGCGCAACATCAGCCCTGCGCCAATCAGCAGCATGAAGCTCAAAGCCACCTGTCCCACCACCAGGAGGTTGCGCAACTGATTGCGGCTGCTTTTAATCGTGGAAGCCGAGCTGCCCTCTTTGAGCGAGTCCACCAGGTTCAAACGCTGGGAGAATGCCGGGATGGAGCCGAAAATCAGTCCGGTGAGAATGGAGATGCCGAACGTAAACAGCAGCACCGGCGCGCTGATGTGGACCTCGGCAGCGCGGGTCGTAAACCGGCCAACGAAGCGCACCAGCATGTCGACGCAGGCGGAAGCCAGAAGCAGCCCAAGTGCGCCGCCGGCAAGGCTCAGCAGCGTGCTCTCGGTCAGCAATTGCCGCACCAAGCGGCTACGATTTGCGCCCAGCGCCGCGCGCACTGCCATTTCCTGCTCGCGACGCATGATCCGCGCCAGCGCGAGGTTGGCCACATTAGCGCAGGCGATCAACAGTACCAAACCTGCCGTCCCCAGCAGAACCACCAGCATGGGGCGAACCTGATGGGTCAGTTGATCCTGCAGGCTGTCCATTTTGGCGGTGAAGCCGCGTGAAGCCGGATAGTCCTTGGGATACTCCTGCTCCAGCCGTGACGCCACCAGCGCAACTTCGTTGTTTCCCGAGTTTACATCTGCTCCAGGCTTCAGGCGACCGAAGGCCTTCATCGAGCGCGCAGAGCGGTCGGCGATTGCCTTGGGGGACGAGCTGAAGGGGCATGCCATCGTCGGCATGTAGACATCGTTTTCCCGGGGATACTGGGGCACAGGAGGAAGTACGCCTATCACCGTGTGTACTTTGTCGTTCATGCGGAAGTGCCGGCCAAGAATATTTCTGTCACCGCCGTAGCGTGTCCGCCAATAGTTGTAGCTCAACACCAGCACAGCTTCTGCTCCCTCTTTATCGTCCGCGGAGTTGAAAAATCGACCGAGATAGGGCTTGATGCCGAGCAAATCAAAAAAGTGAGCGGAGACCACGCCGGTCCGCACTTCATCCGGCTGTTGCCCGTCAAGCAGGATGAATGACATCTGGTGATACTGCTCAATCTGCGCCAGCGACTTGGCTTGGTCACGATAATCCTGAATCTCTTTTATTGAGAAATTGGCGTCCGTCACGTTCGCCTTGGGAAACTCCTGGTGCAATACGACCAGTTCCTTGCCTTGAGCATAAGGGAGCGGTTTGAGCAACACGCCATAGACGACGCTGAAGAGAGCCGTGTTTGCTCCGATCCCCAATGCGAGAGCCAACAATGCCACCATGGTGAATCCTGGGTTCTTGCGCAGCATGCGAAAGCCGTAACGAAGGTCCTGAATGAATGTGCTCATGAGTGTTTCTCCAACCGCCGGAGTGTCGTGATCATACCTAGTGTGAGCCAGCAACTTTGGTAGTGTCTTGTACCAATGCAAGCTTAGAGGATCCTTGGCTGCTGACTTGCTCTCACCTCAGATCGTGGCCTCACCAGTCTTCCGGGCACATGAAGCTCCGATGTTTCGAGTATGCGTAAGTTATTGATACGACACGATATGACTATCAGTGGTCGGTTGGAAGCAAGGCGGCGGGTGTTCGCAAACGTGCATCGGCTGCGCGAAAACGAACAGCAGGGTATCGGGTAGACGTTTCAGTGTGGTGGCAGTCCAAAGCAACGGAAAGGCCAGTTTGTCCCAGGCACTCAATATCGGCCAGTTTTACGGAAAGGTCGCGCAGCGGTGGGCTGCCGGATCGGTGGTGGTGAATCGCCTGGAGCACCGCGAGGCCCGGGCCCTTCCCAGCCATGCCCATCAGGCCGGCTTCGTCTCGCTCATGCTAAATGGCCAATATCGTGAGACAGCCGGATTTTTGCAGTTTGGCTATCAGCCTTTCTCCTGCATCTTTCACCCTCCGGGCATGGAGCATCACGATGAGATAGGCTCGGCAGGGGTAACGCTTCTGACTTTTGAGTTCAAGCCGAAACTGCTCGATAACGTGGATTTTAGCGGCATCAACGCCCGTCCCATCATCGATCTTACAGGCAGCAAGCCGGCCTGGGAGCTGATGGATCTTTATCGCTGCATCTGCGCGGGCGAAACCTGCGATCTGGATCTTGAATCACGCGCTGTTTCCCTGGCTTTTTCCATCGTGCGAACCTCAGAGCGAGTGCCGCGCGACCTGCGTTCCTTGCGCCGCGCCTGTGAATATGTGCATGCCCATTTCAATGAAAACCTGACGCTGGCCCAGGTGGCTCGAGCGGCAGGAGTTCATCCCGTTTACCTTGGCCACACCTTCCGCCAGGAATTTGGTGAAACGCTGGGCGAGTACCTGAACCGCGTGCGCGTGCACGCCGCGGCCGAGCGCCTGGCCAACTCTAAGCTGCCATTGAGCGCTATTGCGCTCGACTTCGGCTTCTATGATCAGAGCCACTTTACCCGGATCTTCCGTCATCTTACCGGGGCGACTCCAGGAGCCTTCCGCGCCGGCCATTCCACACAGAAAAGCCCGGCTTCAGCGGCAAATTGAACAGGTCAGAATTCGCTGCGCCAGGTCAGGGAGCGTCTCAGGCAGCTTTGTGTTCGCGGGTTTGAAGCTTTACCCGCCCTTCTATCAGGCGAAGAATAAAGGTCTTGGAACAGGTGCTACAGAGCCAAAAATGTTCGATTGTCTTGGCGGGTGTAGGAAATCCGAAAAATCGACCGCCATCGAGCCGCATGAGCATCTTGGAACAGTTCGGGTTGGCACACTTAGAGATCATGAGTCCTGGGGTGCTGCCATAAGGTTTGACGTCGATTTCCGGCGCCGGGTAGCCCATGGTGCGGAAGTAAGCAGCCACTGAGGCGGAGTGCTGTAAACTCTTGAGAGTAGCTCCACAAAAATCCTGAGAAAATCAAACGGATAACCACTGTGGCTGAAACCGTCTTGCAAACCGTGGCACTGCGCCGCACCTTCGGTCCGCTGATTGCGGTCGACAACCTGGACCTAAGTGTGGAAAAGCAGCAGTTTTACGGCTTCCTGGGACCAAACGGAGCCGGCAAATCCACCACCATCAAGATGCTTACCGGGTTGCTGCGTCCCACCAGCGGCGAAGTTCATATCTTGGGCCGTAACCTGGCCTCTGACAGCGTGGAGATCAAACGTCGCATCGGCGTGGTACCGGAGGGATTGTCCCTCTTTGAGAGGCTCACAGGTGCGCAACTTCTGAATTTCGTTGCCCGCATGTATGGCCTGTCGCGCGCCACCGCAGCGGAGCGCAGTGCTGAGTTGCTGGAGTTTATGGACCTGAAGGATTCGGCGGACAAGCTGGTGGCCGACTACTCGCATGGCATGAAGAAGAAGACCGCACTGGCCGCCGCCGTGATCCATGGTCCGGAGATTCTCTTTCTTGACGAGCCTTTTGAAGGCGTCGACGCCATTGCCGCGACTACGCTCAAAAGGCTGCTGCAACGCTTCGTCGCCCGCGGCGGTACGGTATTCCTCACCTCGCATGTACTGGAGGTCGTCGAACGCTTGTGCTCGCACATCGGCATTATTCAGACGGGCCGACTGGTGGCCTCCGGATCGCTGGAAGAGCTGCGTAGCGGCGTAAAGGTGGCCGGCCATGACCACTCTCCGCTGACCCTGGAAGAAATTTTCCTTCAGGTGGTCGGCGGCGCCAGGCAGGACGCGGAGGTGCTCTCCTGGCTCTAGCCGATTCCAATAATCACATTGTTTTGCTGGTGCGATTACGCTGGCAGCTCCTGGTGAATTCGTTGCGCCGCCCCGGTCGCCGCGCCGAGCTTGGCCTGCAGATTCTCTGGTTCCTGATGGGCGCGTCGCTGGTCCTGGGCGGCGGTATAGGTTTTTTCTTTGGCGCTTTTGGCTTGCTGCGGATTGGCCGGGGTGATCTACTCGACCTTCTGCTGTGGGCGATCTTTCTGATTTGGCAGTTTGCGCCCATCCTCTTTGAGGGATATTCACCCGGACTTAACTTTCGCGAAGTGGCGCGATATCCAGTCTCTTTCCGGGTGATGTTTTTTCTTAGCGCGGCTTACGGCGTTTCCGATCCGGCCGCGATCGCCTGCTTATTCTGGCTGCTGAGCTTCTGGCTGGGCCTGGCCGTGGCGCGACCGGAGTGGGCGATCATCGCTGTGCCGGCACTACTGCTCTTTGCAGTATTGAATCTCTTTCTGAGTCGTATTGTGGTCGGACTGTTTGAGCGTTTTCAAAGCACGCGCAAAGGCCGGGAGCGCATGGTCCTGGTGATGTTCCTGTTTCTGATTCTGATGAACGTGGTGCAGATGAACGCCACCAGACTGGCCACGAAGAGAGGATTCAAACTGCCTCCCTGGGTCAACCAGGCGCTGACGAGCATTCGCGATTTTTCTCCTCCGGGGATGGCCCTACACACCTTCCTGTTCACGGGCCTATCTGCCCTGTGGTCGTTCGCCGGTCTCCTGTTGGCTGCACTCTTCCTGTTTCTCCTGCTGCGGAAGCAGCTTCGGCGGGTTTACCAGGGCGAGATCTATGCCGAGGCCTACAAGGTCCGGCGCGAAATGAAGATACACCAGGGATGGCGCTTCCCCCTGATCGACGACGTCACCGCGGCCATCGTGGAGAAAGAACTGCGTTACATCCGGCAGACTTTTCGCCTGGTCCTGCAGGTGCTTTATCCGCCAATCATCTTTTTGATACTCGCGTTCAATACCCCTGGCTGGACACGGTTGTTTGCCGGCCGGCCCCAGTCTCTTCTGGCAGGGACGGCCGCTTTCATGCTCATGTCTGTCCCGAATCTGTCCTACAACGTTTTCGGGATGGACAAGGAAGGGTTTGGGAGATGGCTTCTTTCGCCGCCGCCGCTCCGCAAAGTCCTGATGGCCAAAAATCTTACCCATGGCGGCTTGCTGGCGGGTCTCTATCTGTTGGTTGTCGTCGTGGTGCAGGTCTTGACCGGCGTTGGCCTGGTGCCAGTGCTCACTGTAACCGTGGGATTTTTTGCTGTCCTGGTCATCCAGCTGTGCGCCGGCAATATCGTTTCCGTCCATTGGCCCAAGCGGATTGAGTTGACCCGGATGAATTCACGAATGGCGTCGAATGCCGCAGGCCTAGCGTCGCTGGTGGTGATGATGCCGCTGAGCGCGATTATCGCAATCGTGATCCTTGTTTCCCATTACTGGCAACTGCCCTGGTTGCCGCTGCTGTGCGGTGCGGTGATTCTTGCTGCCAGCCTGAAGCTTTACTCCTACGTCCTGGATTGGGCAGCTCGCTATACCTGGGAGCATCTTGAGGAAATCACAGGCAACCTTGGAGCATGATGTCGAAATGCCGTTTTTCAGGTGAATAAATTACGAGTCTCTGCTGGCCGGCAGCTCTAGATTCGTTTTGTTTTCAAGCAGATACAGTGGTATGCAGTTTGCGTTAATTCTCTTGGGCTGGCGCCGATGGCTTTCACCAAAGCACCGGAGATTAACGTGGCAAAAGAAAAACTTAGCAAGATTCAACAAGACGCTTTTTCGAGCGGCGAACTCATTCCTGTTTCTGGCTTATGGCGCTCCAACCACAATGACTGCGAAAACTCCTCTGACTTGTGGCTTCGTAAGGGGGATTATTTTCCTCCCTGCCTGACCTGCGGCTCCGCCGCCAGTTTTACCCTGCAGGAAGAGATTCATCACATTAGCGAAGACCCGGATTTTGCATAAACTCATGAATTCATCCGGCAACCATGGCACGCCGTGCAGAATCTTAGAAAGTGCGCCTTTCGTCAAAAATAATATTCGTGTGCCGCACTGCGGTCACCGGGTCGACGGCGCATTCGTCTATTCATGGAAAAGTTGCGTCGCATCACACAAGGCAAGAAGGTGAACGAGCCGAAATATAAGCCAGGTTATCCGGTTCCGAGGAGCGGGATCTACTGTGTCGAACACCGCCCGCACCGGCTGATGCACATGGCGACATTGATCGCCAACATGCGCTTCCCGCGTTGCAAGCAATGCGGCGAAGCTGTCCGTTTTACGCTGTTTCGTCCCGTCAAGGACGGCCGCGGCGTTCCTTTCCGCAACACCGCGATTCTCGAAGCATACCCTGACCAGCACGAGTCCTTCCCCAAAGCCAGCTAGCGGTTGGATATCGTCCACCCGGGCTAGGCCTGGTGAGAGTTGCTCGCTTCTTCCGGCGTTTTATAATGCAGGGTCTCGCCTGGAGGCGACCTCAATGAAATGGAATGCTCGTTCCGCGATGAGCACGGCCCTGGTTTTCGGCCTGGTGTGCCCGTGTTTTGCCGATTTTCAATACACCGAGAACAGCAAGATCACCGGCGGAGCTGCGGCCGGAGCCATGAAGTTTGCCGGAGTTTTCAGCAAAGACGCGCGGCAGGCGACGCAAGGCGCTGTTTCCACCATCAGCCTCAAGGGCAACAAGCTGCGGCGTGAGGATTCTCTGGGCATGGCGGAGATCATCGATCTCGACGGGAAACAGATCATTCATCTCGACAGCAGGAAGAAGACATATTCGGTGATGACGTTTGCGGAAATGAAGGCACAGATGGAGGAAGCCCGCCGCAAAGCCGCAGAGCAGCAGGCCAAACACAATAAAAGCCAGCAAGGGCAGGTGACGATTGTTCCGAAAATCCAGGTTTCGGCCGGAAGCGGCAGCAAGAAGCTGCTGGACTACACCGCCAAGGAGATGAAAGTTCGCGTCGATATGGAGATGCAGTCCAGTGACCCGAAAGCCCAGGGCCAAAGCGCGAACATGTGGGTGAGTTCGGATTCGTTCATCGCGCCTGTCAAAGGCTATGACGAAATGAAGCGTTTTTATGCTCGCCTGGCCAAGGAACTCGACTGGGTGCCGGGCGCGGTTCTGGGCGCGAACCCTCAGATCGCTCCTGCGATGGTTGAGTATCGCAAAACCGCAGCAACCCTGACCGGAATGCCTTTGCTTTCCATGGTGAGCGTAGGCATGGCCGGGCAGCAGGCTTCGGCTGACGATCAAAAACAGACGGCAAATAGCGGCGGCAACCCCATTACGCAGGGAATCGGCGGGATGTTCAAAAAGAAAAAGAAGGATGACGCAGCACAAGACGACACGTCAGCCAAGCCGGCGCCGAACTCGCTGATGGACACCACAATCGAGGTCACTTCGGTTTCGACGAGCGCGGTGGATGCCGGCCTGTTCCAGATCCCGCAGGGCTACAAACAGATTCCGGCGAAGGGCATGCAGTAGGTTCTTCTGCAGAAGGCCTATCGTCGGGATGAAGTATCAAAGAACTTTTTTATTCGCGACCAATACTTCCTGACGATGAAATCCGTACTTACGTGCCCGCCGCGCTGGAGCGTGTTCAGCTTCACGCCGGTGCGGTCGGCAAAGGCTTTGACCGATTTGTAAGGGACGCTGGGATCGTCTTTGGCATGAAACATCATGATCTTGGCCGGATCGATTTCGTGTGCGTGAAACGCCGGATTGTAGAACTTTCCGCCGCGAAGCTTCTTCCAGTTACGGTCAGACAGACGGTAGCCATTCCCAAAAGCTTCGCGGATATAGGCGGCATAGCTGGGGTTTGAAGTCTCGAATTTCTCTGCTTCGGGCAAGATCGACCAGTCCACCACAGGACAGTTGGCGATCACTTTTTTTACGCGCTCGTCCATTGAGGCAAGAATTGCGGCCGGGCCGCCAAAGCTGCCGCCAATGACGAAGACTTCATCCGGCGTGATTGTGAATCTCTGGCCGAAAGCCTGCTCGCGGAAACCTTTCGGCAGCTCGCCAATTACATCAAGCAGGTCCTGATGTGGCGACAGCGCAAGAAATTCTCCACCGCTCTCCCACGCTCCCCGATAACGGGGATAGAAAACCCAATAGCCCTTGCCGGCCAGAAATTCTGCGAGTGGCTGCTTCCGTGGAATGGAAGGCATGCCATCACAGAGCAGAATCACCTTCTGCTTCCGGCCGGCGCGCGCCGCGGGCAGAAACTCTGTGACGATCTGGTGCTTGAAGCGGGTCCGGAACATCGATGACCTCAGATTCTGTCGGACTGGTGCGTGCATCCCGGTTTCTTCGAAGCTGACTCACTTGCCCGCAATCGCATCCCACACTCTCTTAGTGTCAACGTTCTGTGTGTATTTTACGATCTTCCCACTTTTGAAGTTCCATATGTGGGCGAAAACCGCGTCCATGTTGCCGCCGGAGGCCTTGTATTTGCCCAGGTATCGGCCGGTGACCACAATCGTGTCACCGGCGTCGTAGAAGCTCTCTGCCGCGGCGCGATAGCCGTCCCATTCCGTGGCCAACCGGGCAAAGACATTTTTTCCGACTTCCTCCATGGTGTGATAGGTCCCGGCATAGGGGAAGCCGGCGGCTTCGGTCCATTCAAAACGCGGCGCCAGCGCAGCCTGCAGGTTAGCGGCAATCTGTTCCGGGCCGCCGTTGTAGATGCCCTGAATCACTTCAAGATTGGTTTTCATGAAGGCTCCTCTTCATCGCTTACAGCGCGGTAGTGATGCAAGGGCCGAAATCGCATCAGAAATTTTTCTCATATTAGCAGGAAGGAATTTGTAAATTTTCATCTCTGTTCCGTAACGAACCTGGGACAGCGCGCACAATCCAACAACAAATTGAATCAACGTCGCTTGGCGGTTGGGAAGGAGCCACCATGTACGATGTAATTGTCGTCGGCGCTCGCTGCGCCGGCGCACCCACGGCGCTACTGCTCGCGCGCAAAGGCTACAAAGTCCTGTTGCTGGATCGGGGAACATTCCCCAGCGACATGCCGTTTTCCAATCATTATGTGCACCAGACCGGTTCAGCGCGGCTCAAGCGCTGGGGTCTGCTGGATGCACTGGCCGCAACCAACTGTCCGCCGATTCGAACCAACCATTTTGATTACGGCGCGTTCTCGCTGACCGGTTCGCCGGTTCCAGCCGAAGGCGGAGTTACAGAAGCATACGCTCCACGCCGGCTCAAGCTTGATCCGGTGCTGGTTGACGCCGCAGTGAAGGCGGGCGCCGAGCTGCGGGAAGGCTTTTCCGTCCAGGAGGTGCTCTGGAACGGCGATCGCGTGACCGGAATCCGCGGACATCAGAAGAACGGCGCCGATGTCAGCGAACGCGCGCGCATCACGGTCGGGGCTGACGGCATGTTCAGCACCGTGGCCAAGGCGGTTCAGGCAGAAGAGTACAAGAGCGGGCCGGCGCTGGAAGGCTCATGGTATGCCTACTTCAGCGGTGTGCCGATGACCGGCTGGCACCTGTGGCTGCGTCAGGACCGGGTGATCTTTGCTTACAACACCAATGACAACCTGTCACTGATCGGCGTTGCTTTTGCCGCCAGGGATCTGCCGATGGTGCGCGCTAACGTGGAGAAACACCACAGCTGTGTGATCCAGGAGCATGCGCCCGAGTTGTGGGCGCGCATGGAGGCAGGGCGGCGCGAATCGCGGTATGTCGGGGGCGCGATTCCCAGCTTTGTGCGCAAGCCTTACGGGCCGGGCTGGGCGCTGGTGGGCGATGCCGGATATCAGAAAGACCCTTGTACTGCTTCCGGTATCACGGACGCATTTGGCAGCGCGGAATGGCTGGCAGAAGCGATTGACGCCGGCTTCAGCGGACGCCAGCCTCTGGACCATGCACTGGCCGGATACGAGCAAACACGCAACCAAACGGAGCTGCCGTACTTTGAGCTGACAACGCAGTTGGCGGCGCTGGCGCCTCCTCCTCCGGAGATCCAGCAGATGCTGGAAGCTCTGCGTGACAATCCGGCGCAGCGCAGCCGCTTTTTCGGAATGCTGGCGCATACCGTGCCGGTGCCGGAATTTTTTTCGCCGCAGAACATGGACGCGATTTTGAACAAGGGAAAGACCGCGGTGGTTTCCTGAACCAGCGGTCTTCATCGTGAGCGCCACACACCCTCTCCTGCTCGGTACTTCGTTGCCTGTGGCCCTGACGCTGACGGATACATGACGCGCTGCTCGCAACACGGCAACGCTCCCGGCCCCGGAACCAAAGTAAAACCCGCGCTCGAGCCCGCAGCCTTGGCTGCTGATGCCGGATAGAGCCGCAGGCCTGAGCTCGGCTACAAACCGCAAGAAAGGGCCTTCACTTCCACCTGCGGAGTCATAGGCCCAAGCACGACCTCAACAGCGTTTTGGGTCATTGATTAGGAGCGCGGATGAACATCGCAATATTTGGCGCCGGGGTTGCAGGGCTTACAGGCGGAATCGCACTGGGCGCGCAGGGGCATCGGTGCCGGATTTATGAGCGGACGCGCGAGTGCTATGAAACAGGCATGGGCTTCATCCTGATGCCGGAAGGCATTGATTGCCTGCAGAGCCTGGGTGTAAAGCTGAGCGGAGAGCACAGCGGAGCCCCGCTGCACCGGTATCTCTGCCGCGATTCTGCCGGTAAGGTGCTCTATGAACAACCGCTACCGGCCGGAACTCGAAGCATGCGCCGGCGGGACCTGATTGCGGCGCTCATACACGCCCTTCCGGCTGGCAGCGCTCCCATCTTCAACGCCGAACTCGCAAGCCTGGAATTCGATACCAACGGTAACGTTGTTTCCGCTCAGCTGAATACCGGCGAAACGGTGAAAGCCGATCTCTACATTAGCGCGGAAGGAATCCGCTCGCGCGCACGGCAGGCCCTGTATCCCGGCTGGCCGTCTACGCAGGCGCAAGTGCTCGAGATTGTGGGGATGGCGCGATGCGAGAGCGCCGCGTGCTGGGCCAGTCACACCCTCAACAAATTTCATGATCCCAACGGGGGCCTGGCCCTGGGCACACTGGCTGTGGATGCCGAGCATGTGCTCTGGTACCTGCAGTTTGACAGCAAACGCTTTCCTCCGCCGCCGGAGAAAAACGGGGATTTCGTCGAAAGACGCCGCCAGTTCGTGCAACAACTCGTGGGAGATTGGGTGGAGCCGCTTCCGCATCTCGTCAGCATCACGAATTTTTCCAGGACACACCTTTGGCGTCCACTGGAGGCTGAGCTGATTCCGCGATTCCATCGCGGCAACCTGGCGCTGGTCGGCGATGCGGCGCACCCGTTTTCTCCCTTCACCAGCCAGGGCGTTCCCTCGGCAATCCACGATGCCGTGGCTTTATCGGAAGCGATACAGACAGAGCCGGATCTTGAGACCGCGCTCGCGCGCTATTCGGAGGAACGGCGGGCACAGTGCGCTCCGTACATCGCCAAGGGACGGGAGATCACGCAACACTTCATCTCGCCGCAGACCGGCAGAACGGTGCTGCCCATCGCACAGCCAGAGCATGTCACGCCGAATCCGTTTTCTGACAATGCTGTCCGGCTCGATCTTCTGCAGGAACGAGCTTTCAATCTCCGCTGGGCGCAGCAGCCGGCGGATGTGATCCCGCTTACCGCCGCCGACCCTGATTTTCCTGTCTGTCCGGCGATACAGGAGCACCTTGCGCGCTACGTGCGCGATGGCGTGCTCAGCTATGGACCGCCGGAAGGCCTGCCACAATTTCGCGAGGCAGTCGCCTGCTGGATGCGCACAACGCGGCGGATGAATTGCTCGCCGGAGCAGGTCTTCGCCACTGACAGCGCGGCCTCAGGCATGGCCGTGGTGGCCCGCGCCAGCCTTAGGGCCGGCGATGAAGTCCTGATCCCCGATCCGGTCGATTTCCTGTTGCACCACACGGTCGAGCGCGCGGGCGCCATTCCCGTGCGAGTGAGTGTCGATTCCGGCACGACCGCGGAGCAATTTATTGCCGGAATGGAAAAGCGATTCAGCGCGCGCACGAGGATGCTGTGGTTGTGCAATCCTCACAACCCGCTGGGAGTGGTCTATTCGCGTGAGTGGCTGCTGAAGGTGGCGGAGTGGGCCGTCGCGTGCGGGCTGCGCATTGTTTCCGACGAGATCTGGTCGGATATCGTTTACCAGCCGCACGAGCATGTGAGCCTGGCGTCCATCTCGTGCGAGATCGAGCGCAGCACGGTGACGGTCTACGGATTCTCCAAGAACTTTGCGCTCGCGGGTTTGCGAGTCGGGGCGGTGATCTGCGCCGATCCGAAATGGAAAAAGGAGATCGTCGCAGCGTCGGATGCGGAGAGCACGGTGTACGGGGTCTCAGTGTTGTCACAAGTGGCAGTGGCTGCGGCTCTCAATGAAGGCAGAGAATGGCTGGCCGGTTTTGTCGCGCACCTGCAGGCCCAGCGCGATTACGTTCTGCAACGGCTGTCGCGTTGGCCCGGTGTCACCGTGCAAAAACCGCAAGGGACGTATGTGGTCTTCCCTGATGTGAGCAGCCTCAGCGATGACGTGGAAGGTCTCTGCCGGCATCTGCGCGATAAGGCCCGCGTTGCACTGGTTCCGGGCGCATCGCGCTGGTTTGGCCCGGGCGCTGGCGGACACGTCCGTATCTGTTTCGCCACTTCCCGCCGCATTCTGCGGGGGGCGTTGGACCGGTTGGAGCCGGCGGTCATCAGCCTGGCGGGGGAACGTCAGCCGCTGCGCGCGATGCGCGCTACCTAGGACGAAACCGGTTTGCTATGTTTGGCTTTGCCTTCGACCGGCAACCCAGCGGTGATCCAATCCTTCTTGCCTTCTGTATAGTCGCGCACATTGGTGTAACCCATGGCCGCCAGTTCACGGGCGGCGTTTTCTGAGGCGTGTCAGGTGGCAAAGGCGCAATAGACCACGATTTCAGCAGTCTTTTCCGGGAGCAAGGTTGGCGCAAGCTCGCGTACCTTGTCCGGCGGCAGATTGAGGGCTCCCGGCAGGTGCTTATAGTTGTAGTATTCGGGCGCCAGCGTCTCCACCAGGAAGAAATAGTCTTTGTTGTCGATCTTCTTTTTTAGTTCGTCACGGCCGATGGTGGCCAGGTCAGCAGGCATCAAATCCCCTCCTGTATGTTCGATGCGGCGAACCGCGGTCTGTTTCGCATAGAAGTTTATCGCGAGCGCCAAACCCCGCTTAAACTATGGGGAGTGCACGGGCTTGAGGTGCAGACGCACAGGTTTTTGCCGATAGCGGGAACTTTGGCGATCCAGGCGGGTTCTAACCAAACTGACTTGTCTGCCGAGCCCACTTTATGGTGTGATGCCATTCCAATCGTTTCCACCAGGGTCACGATATGAGACTACTCATTGCGTTGTGCCTGCTGGCGCAAGTCGCTGTGGGCCAGAATACGGCCGCGCCTGTCCAGACAGAGAGCGATGTGCTTTCCCTGGCTGTAAGTTTCGCAGGCGCGCAAAGAAACGTCTATCGTTTCAAGATTGCTAACAGGTCAGGCCATGCGGTCACGGCGTTGGCGCTGCGTCTGGTTCCGGCGGGCATTGCCAAGGTGGATGGACGCTACGCCTGTGGCGGATGCAGCCGAAGCCTGACCGTAGCTGACAATGCGCAGCCCGTAATCAAAGCCGGCGGGTCAGTGGTGGTGCCGTTTTCAGTCGCGACTGTGAACGGCGGAGCAGTGGTGGCGGAAGCGGCCATCTTTGACGATGAGTCTTATGAGGGGGAAGAGCGGGCTGCAGCCTTTCTGGTAGCGGCGCAGATAGGAAGGCAGGCAGAGTACGACCGGCTGATTCCGGCGATCGACGCGGTCATGGCGAGAACCGTGGATGATGCAGAGAAGACCACCCAGCTTCGCACCATGCTGAGCGAGCTATCGGTCAACCTGGATCCGCCAATGATCCAGACTTTCAAGCGGTGGTTTCCCAATCTGGCCAGCTGTCTCAAGCCATATGCGCGTGTGATGAAGGCCGCTGCCACGCGCGAACGACGCATCGTTGCAGACAGCCTGGAGCGGTTTGGACATGATGGCGTACCGGGAATGCTTTTGCTGTCGCAGTGGTGGGCGGGGGTGCAAGAGCAGCTGGCAACTTCCGGCTGCAATGGTTGTGCGGCCTACGCCCGGCAGCCCAAAAGGCCTGCCAGGGCGCAATCGGTGAATGCGTGCGTAACAGGCACAGCGCCACCCCTCGTGGCGGCTTTGCCTGACGATGGAAGCGACGCAGATGCCGACGAACTGGAAGACCCGGATATGGATGCCGAGCTTTCCCAGGAAGATGAAGCTGCCCTGGACGCAGAAGTAGTGCCGGATATGGGGCCGTCAACACTGCCGGCCAGCACGGATCTGATATTGCCCCGCTCGGACCCATCGGCGGCCAAGATTGATGTAATCGCGGGGATCTCGCGTAAATCGCCTCCGAGTGGCTTTAGCTGGTACATCGCGCCAGACGGCAATGGCTTGCTGCTGGGGCGCGTTAACTATTGGCATCGCGCGGTGCCGGACTACTCGTTGTACGGGACCTTTTTCAGAGACACTTCGAGCATGGGCGACTGGGCATTCGAGAAAGAAGTTCGCTGGGATGCGAGCGGAGAGCTGGTAGAGGATCAAGGTCCCCGCGCCGGCGGACTGAACAACGCCGAGATCGCGGTCCTGAAACAGGTGGCAGAGAAGACTAACCAGCAGCTCGCTGTGATCGGCGCGAAGAAGGAAACTCTACTGCGCATCAGCCTTGAAGGCTATCCACCGGGATGGATGGCGTTTGCACCACCAATTTTCGGACTGCGTGAACTTGAAATCAAAGAAGCGCAAACGGTCAACACCGGCATCGAGCAGCTGAAGGCAAAGCTGGGTGCGGCTTCGTTCGCCCGGCTGGACGGTTTTGTGCGCACCGTTTACGACGCGACACCTGGGAAGATGGTCACACTCCACCCCTACGATGAAGCGATCCAGCGCAACTTCTTCGAATATCTGGGTTCGCTGGATGAACTGGCAGAAAAGAACGGCAGAGCCAAAGAGGAGGAAGCGAAACGCCAGGCAGAGCTGCGGGCAGCCGGACTGCAGGAAAAAGATTGGACGCTGCTGGTCAAGACGGCCAGGGACTATGCACAGACGTTCCATCGTCTTTACAGCATGAATTATGCATCCGTAGGACTGCCGGTCGGGGCAGGGGTCTCGGCCTATCCGGCGGGCTCTGTTGCGCGTGCAAAAACCCCGGAGCAGCTGCTCGACGAGCTGAGACGGCTCCAGAAAGAACAACAGAACGACGGGATGGCGGGGAAAGAGCGTGTGATAGTTGGAGCCCCAGTGGCTCTTCCAGCACAAACCATGCCCGTTCCGCTCGGTGAAATTACGCTTACCGCGGAGGCACGCCGAAAAGAGGCGGAGCAGAAGCACGATGAATTGCAGCTCGAGTTTCTGACGGATACAACGCGATTACGAGCCGGCCTGGGCGAGCCCGGGTTTCAAAAGCTCGAAGCCTATATCCATCGGCTTTACGCCAAGGCGGGGTTTCAGGTCGCGGTGCCGCTGGATGAGAAAGAGGCTGAGGCAGAGCTGAAGAAGATGCAGAGGAAATGAAGGAGAAAGGTGTAGGCCGCATGGCCAGAACTGTTGTTGCGAAAGCAAGAAGCCCGCTTGGTAAGCGGGCTCTATTCTTTTCATGAAATCTCGCTGGCGGAAAAAGCCGCAGCTACTTTACCGCCGCGACTCGGGCGCTCAAGCGGGACTTATAACGTGCGCCGGTGTTCTTGTGGATCACGCCCTTCTTGACGGCTTTATCAATCATCGAGACGGTGCTGCCGAAGGCGGCTTTGGCCTGTTTGGCATCGCCTGACTGGAGCGCGTGGCGGAGTTTGCGCAGCGCGGTCCGCAGTTGCGAGGTGTTGGAGCGGTTGGTCTCAGTGCGCTTGGTAGTTTGACGCGCGCGCTTCAGCGCAGAAAAATGATTTGCCATTGCTTGTGGTCGAACCCTTCAGAGATTTTTTCGGAGGATAGCCGAAGACCCTATTTTACTTGGGTTTAGCGGGTTTGGTCAAACCGTCAGAAAGGGAAAGCCGCATTTCAAAGCGGAAGCCCAGTTTGCAGAATGCAGAACTACTTCTCCCTATGCCATGGGCAACTCATCATGATCGCCATTTGGTCGGGCTGGATTGGCCGGCTCGGGCCAGGAGCGCAGCCGTGCTCCCGCTTTCCGCATCTAATATGAAAGCAGCGTAAAACCTGCCTGAAGCTTGTTGACTTGGCGCAATAACGGGGGTACTCTCAGGCCAATGGTATTACCTCCGCGTTTCGGTGAGCCAGCTATCCTGCGATTCCATGCACAAAGCTATCTTATGTTCTCTGTGCCGGCAGCACGGTGGGGCGCCCTTGCGCGGCCAGGAGGAAAGAGGACCGGCTAATAGCCAGATGAAGAAAAACATTGAAATCGTACCCAAGATAGAAAAACTTTTCGGGATCCGTGACGAGAACCTGCAGGTGATGGAGAGCGGGTTGAACGTTGCCATTGATTTGAAGTCGGACTCGGTGCAGATTGAGGGCGCGGCGCGCGATGTCGCGCGTGCAGAACAGATTTTTAACGACTTCGATCACCTGGGCCGCACCGGCCATGAATTTTCTGACACTGATTTGAGCTCCATGCTGCGTGTGGTTGCGGCCGACCAGACGGCGACGCTGCGTGGTCTGGCCGAGGCGGGCAAGCAACGCGCGTTCGGCAAGCGCCAGGTCCAGCCCAAGAGCATGAACCAGCGCCGGTACATTGATGCGATCGAGAAGTATGACATGGTGTTCGGCATCGGACCGGCGGGCACGGGAAAGACGTATCTGGCTGTGGCGATGGCCGTGTCGGCTCTGAATGCCAAGCGCGTGAGCCGCATCATTCTGGCTCGTCCGGCGGTCGAGGCCGGTGAACGCCTCGGCTTTTTGCCGGGAACGCTGCAGGAGAAAGTGGATCCGTACCTTCGTCCTCTCTATGACGCGCTTTACGATCTGATGGACCAGGAGCGCGTGGACCGCTACCTGGAGAAGAATGTGATTGAGATCGCGCCGATTGCTTTCATGCGCGGCCGCACGCTCAACGATTCGTTTATCATCCTGGACGAAGCTCAGAATACGACGCCGGAACAGATGAAGATGTTTGTGACGCGCATGGGTTTCAACGCCAAAATGGTAGTCACCGGCGACATCACCCAGATCGACCTGCCCAATGCGCGCCGCAGCGGCCTGCTGGAAGCTATGGAAGTGCTCAAGCCGGTCGAGGGCATCTTCTTCAACTTTTTCACCGAGGAGGATGTGGTGCGCCATCATCTGGTGCAGCGCATCGTCCGCGCCTACGACGAAAGGTCGCGCAGCCAGCAAATGTCGCTGGAGCTGCCGCGCGAGGTGCAGCAGGAGCAGGAGCCGCACGAGCCCCCGCTGCAGCAGTAGAAATTTAGTAGAATCTAGCGCGGGAGGGCAGTGAATTGGCCCTCCCGATTTGTTTTCGGCCCGGCAATTTTTGGGGAACTCATAAAATCGTTTCCCAGCCGATAGTTTTTGAACTGGTCATTGACGATGGTCATCCTGGAAAAGCGTGCGAACGGAGTCGCCGTGGCGGAGCTCAATCGCTTTGTGCGGCAGGCACAGGCGCTGGCCAAAGTTCGTGGCGAAGTGGGAGTGCTGATCGCGGGCAACGCGCGCGTGCAGGAACTCAATCGCCGTTTCCGCAACAAAAACAAGCCGACCGACGTGCTCTCTTTTCCTCGGTCCTACGGTGGCGATATTGCCATCTCTGCCGATATCGCCCGTGACAATGCCCGTCTCCATGGTCACCGCTTCCGCGACGAACTGAAGATCCTGATTCTCCACGGCATGCTCCACCTCGCCGGCTATGACCACGAAACAGACAAGGGCCGCATGGCCGCGAAGGAAATACGCCTACGAGCGCAACTGAAACTGCCTGCATCGCTCATCGACCGCACTGTCGCCGACGGTGCGATGATCGCTCCGTCGCCGTCCAGGCCAAAACGAAAATCGATATCTCAAAAACCCCGGCCCGCAATCCGCAAATCGGCGAACCCAAAAAACATGCCCCGCAAACGCAGGAGCCAACCGTGACGCTCCTGATCTTATACATCGTCGTTCTGGTGCTGTGCGGCCTGCTGGTCCTTGTTTCTTACACTGGGCGGCTGTACACCGAGAGCGGTAAGTTCCTGAGCCGTGAATTCCAGGAAAACATCGAAGCATTTGAAAAACTGGTTGAGCCACGCCTGCTCGGCGCCAGCCGGCGCGCCGGACTGGCTATCGCAGTACTGGAACAGTTGTGCACAGCCGTGGTCGCGTTTCTTATCGGCTACTTTGTCTTCCGCGATCGTTGGACATGGCCGGAAATCGTGCAGGCCGTAATCGGGATCATTCTCGTCATCATTGTTTGCAATCGCCTGCTGCCCTACGTGCTATTTACCCGCACCCGCGGTGAGTGGCTGGTTCATTTCATTCCGCTCCTTCAGGGCCTCATCTATCTCATGTTGCCGATCACCATCACTCTGGGCTTCGGCCTGTCCGTGGCTGCGCTGGCCGAGCCCCAAGAACCGGAAGAGCCGGAGCATCCTTCTGAGGCCGTTGACGCGTTGATTGAAGCCGCCGAAGAAGAGGGCATTCTGCAGGAAAGCGACCGCCAGCTCATTCAGTCGGTCGTCGAATTCGGCGACAAGACCGTACGCGAGGTGATGACCCCGCGTCCGAACATCTTTGCTGTCCCGGATACAACCACGATTGAGACTTTTACCACCATGCTCCGCGAAAAGCCGCACTCCCGCATCCCGGTTTACTCCATCAGCGTGGACCATATACTGGGAATGGTTTTGGCGCATGACCTGATCCAGATTCCCGACGACCAGGCCAAGACCACGACGGTCGCGAGGCTCGTACGGCCAGTGTTGTTCGTACCGGAAACCAAGATGACCACGCCCCTGCTCCGCGAGATGCAGAAGGACAACATCCACATGGCCATCGTAATCGACGAATACGGCTCGGTAGCCGGCCTGGTCACACTGGAAGATCTGGTGGAAGAAATTGTCGGGGAAATTCGCGACGAGCATGAGCTTTCCCAGGATATCGTCCGTGAAAGCGAAGGCGCGTATGTGATGCAGGGCACCGTCGATGTTGGCCGTCTGCAGGATCTATTTGATCTGCGCTTTGACGGTCACGATACAGCCACCGTTGGCGGCCTGGTCAGCGCGATTGCCGGCCGCATCCCCCAGCCCGGCGAGGTGATGGAAGAAGAAGGCCTGCGTTTTGAAATTCTCGAATCTACTGACCGCAAAGTGGAAAAGGTGCGGGTCTGCCGCTCGCATCCTGAGCAGGCCCGCTCTTCGCCCAGACAGGTCCAGGCTGACTAATGGCACACCGCGCCGGTTTCGTTTCGATTGTTGGCCGTCCTAACGCGGGCAAGAGCACGCTGCTGAACGCCCTGGTGGGCGAGAAGATCGCCATCGTCACCGAGAAGCCGCAGACCACGCGCGCGAACATTCAGGGCATTCTCAATGTCAAGGCGCAGCGCGGACGCCCTGCGGCGCAAATCGTTCTGATCGATACGCCCGGAGTGCACAAGCCGGATAGCCGCCTCAATCGCAAGATGATGCAGGAGATCCATGCTGCTCTGGAAAGCCGCGACCTGATTTTGCTGCTGGTCGATGCGGCAGAACGATTTGGTCCCGCCGATGAACAAGTTCTGGAGCTGGTAAAACGTTCCGGTGGGCCGATATTTCTCCTGCTCAACAAGGTAGACAAACTGCACAAAGAGAAACTGCTGCCGATTATCGAGCAATACAGCCAGCTGCATGCGTTTCAGGAGGTCATTCCCATCTCCGCCATGAAGCGTGATGGCCTGGAAACGCTGGTCGATAAGATCGCCGGCGCTCTGCCGGCCAGCCCGCCCTATTTTCCTGAAGACCAACTCACGGACCAGCCGGAACGTTTCCTGGCGTCAGAGATCATCCGCGAAAAAGTTCTGCTCAAGACCGGTAAAGAAGTTCCCTACGCCACGGCGGTCATCGTCGAACGGTATGAAGAGCTGCCCAGGCTGACCCGCATCTCCGCTGCCATCTATTGTGAGCGTGACGGACAAAAGGCCATCCTGATCGGCAAAGGCGGCGAGAAGCTCAAGCAGATGGGCACGGCCGCGCGCCAGGAACTGGAGCGCAGGCTGGGAAAGAAAGTCTTCCTGGAATTGTTCGTCAAGGTCAAACCGGGCTGGCGCCAGTCAGCTTCGTTTGTCGAAGAGCTGGATTGGCGCAGACAGTTGGAAAACCTCAGCAACTCTCGTACAGGCACTGAGGAACCCTAGCGCGAGAATTCACTCCGCCCGCAACGCCTCCATGGGCGATACCTTCGCTGCCCTCCGCGCCGGCACGTACGCCGCAACCAGCGCCACCGCCACCAACACGGCTGGCGCAGCAATGAACGTTAATGGATCGCGGGCACCAACGCCGTAAAGCAGGCTCTTCAGCAACCCCGATAGAAGCAATGCAGCCGCAAGCCCTGCCAGAGCGCCACTGACGACCATGCGCGTTCCGCTGCCGACGATCAGCCGAATGATCGTCCGCGGTTCAGCGCCGAGCGCCACGCGCACGCCGATCTCACGGGTCCGCTGCGTGACCGAGTAAGCCAGCACTCCGTAAATTCCAACCGCTGCCAGCAGCAGCGAGGCAATGGAGAAGCCGCCGAGCAGCACCGCGCTGAACTGCTGCCGGGCAAAGGTCTGGCGCACCACGGTGGCCATCGTGCGCACATCCGAGATGGGCAGTTCGCGATCGAGACCTTGAATGACTTTTCTTGCAGGCTCGGCCAGGCTAAGCGGATCTTGGTCGGTCCGCATGACCATCACCATCTCGCCATACCTCAGATGTGCATGCACGTAGTAGGCCGTGGGTTCCGGCCCTTGGTCGAGGGTGCCTTCCTTCAGATCGCCCACCACGCCGATGATCTCCCCGAAAGGATTCTGATCATCCATCCAGACGCTGATCTGCTGGCCCAGAGGATCTTCGCCGGGGAAGTATTTCCTGACGAAGGCTTCATTCACAATGAAGCGGTATGGCGATGCGATCACGTTGTCTGCTGCGGTAAAATCGCGACCCTTTTTGAATGGAATTCCCAGCGTCTGGAAATAGCCGGGCTGAACGGTACGAACGACGGTAACCAGGTCCTCGCCAGGGCGTGCCGGTGGACGTCCGGCGATATCGACGCGTGTGCCTGCGGCCATACCGTTGAATGGCAGGTAGCTTACCGCGCTGGCGGAACGCACACCGGGAAGCTGCGCCAGCCGCTCGGCCGCGGATGAGAAGAATTCCACTCCCTTGGGCCCATCACCGTATCTCACGCGGGGCAAGGAGACGCTAAAGGTCAAAACCTTGTCCGGATTCAACCCAGGATCAACTGCCTGCAAACCGATCACTGTTCGAAACAGCAGTCCGGCGCCGGCCAGCAAAATGACCGAGCAGGCCACCTCTCCGGCGACGAGCCAGCTGCGCAGACGATTACCGCCGCCTGTCCCCTGATGGCTCTCTTCATGCAGGGCGCGATTGACGTTTCCTCGCGAAGCCACCAGCGCCGGCGCAAGGCCAAAGACCACGCTGGTGAGCACGGAAAGCGTGACAGCGATAACAAGGATTCTTACATCGAATGAGACCTGGACGGAACGCGTCAGCTCCTTGGGAGCAAGCGCTACCAGCCCGGATACAGCAAGGCCGGCCAGAACAATGCCCAATGCACCTCCCACAAGCCCAAGCACCAGACTTTCAGTAAACAGCTGCCGCAGCAAGCGAGGCCGCGCCGCTCCCAGCGCGCCGCGCACCGCAAATTCGCGTCTGCGAGCGGTATAGCGCGCCAGCAGGAGGTTAGCGACGTTGGCGCAGGCGACTGCAAGCAGCAGCGTCACTGCGCCGAGCAGCGCAAGCAGCGAAGGTTTCACCTGTCCCACCAGGGAATCGCGCAAGGGCTCAACGTTGATGTCCCAGTTTTTGTCGAACGCGGGGTAGGCGAGTTGCAGCCGTTTGGCAATGCCCGTCATCTCTGTCTGCGCCTGCCGCAAGGAAACCCCGGGCTTGCGCCGCGCAATCGACATCATCCAGCGGCCCTGGCCTTTGCGCAGGTCGGGTGAGGGGTTCAGTCCAAGCGTAAGCCAGACATCGATGGAACGAGTATGGAAATAAAAATCCGGCGGCAGGACGCCGATCACGGTGAAGGGGCGCAAGTTGAGCTGGATCTGCCGGCCGAGAATGTTTTCATCGCCGCCGAACAAGTTCTGCCATACCCGGTAGCTGATCAGCGCGACGTGCGCATCCTTCGAATCTTCTTCATAGGTGAATACGCGTCCACGAACCGGCTGCACGCGCAGCAGCGGAAGCACTTCGCTGCTCACCGTCTGGACATCGACTTCTTCGCTGTGCCGGCCGTCGCCCAAAAGAGCGCGCATTTCATAGAGGCCGCCGATGTTTTCAAAGACGGTGTTTTGCTCCTTCCAGTCAAAATAATTTGCCGGCGAGACCACGTTGTGAACGTTGCCGCTGCGCAAGTTGTTTTCCCAGAGCATCGCCAGCTCTGAAGCGCCGGGGTAGGGCAGCGGGCGAAGCAGCAGATTATCGGCCACCGTGTAAATCGCCACGCTGGCGCCGATTCCGAGCGCAAGCGAGAGGATCGCAGTGGTCGCAAACCCGGGATTCAGCCAGAGACCGCGTAACGCGTAGCGCAGGTCCTGCCAGGAGGTCTCCAGCCAGAGCACCCGCGCAGTCTCGCGAATGGATTCCTTCGCGCTTTCCATCCCGCCGAACTTGATCATCGCTGCGCGCCGCGCTTCCTCCGGAGTCATACCCGCGCGAATATTGTCCTCGACATGCATCTGGAGGTGCGACTCGAATTCCTGCGCCATATCCCGCTCGCGCTCGCCCTTGCTGAAGAGTCCCGTGATCCGTGCCCAAAGTCTCCATAATTTCTTCATAATGATTCCTTCGCCAGAAACCGGGCAACAATCGTTGCGGCTTCCTGCCACTCCGCGGTTTCCTGTTTCAACAGCTTGCGGCCCGCGGCCGTCAACCGGTAATACTTGGCTTTGCGATTGTTCTCGGAAACCCCCCACTCGGAGCTGATAGCCCGCTCCTGCTCCAGCCGCAGCAGCGCCGGATAAATACTGCCGTAGTTCAGGGACAGACGGTCGCCGCTGATCTGCTCAATCCGCCGGGCGATTCCGTAACCGTGCAGCGGTCCCATCGACTCGAGCGTTTTCAGCACCATAAGCGCCATGGTCCCCTGCCAAACGTCTGATTTGCGGTTCTGCTCGGTCATATAGGTAAGTTATAGGAGCCTCCGCTCCATTTGACTCCTATAACCTGGCAATAGGAAGCCTGGTTCCCTGAAAAATCAAAAAAAAGACACTTTTCTTATCTGGCGAGGAGCAACCGTATTGCCGCCACCCCAAAGGCGAAGGCGAAACCGTACCCGAAGCTTTCCAGTTGCAGGGTCTTCTTGTTGTTACGGCGCAGAACAGCACCGGAAGTCGACATCAGCAGTCCCGTCACTGCCGGCGCAACCAGCAGGCTGATGCCGTGGATTCTGGCTGGATGGACCAGATGGCGGGGGAACCACGTCAGACTAATAGCACCTAGAAGGACTCCAAAGGCCAAATATCCCGCGTAGGCCAAGGCCGCGTTCTGGATCGCAGGCTCTTCAAAGACCGCGCCAACCACCCGCAGCAGCAGGTCTCCGATGACGGCAACGACGCATTCGAGGATCGCATGGCCTACAACTTCAACAACACATTCAAAGATTAGGCCAAGCAACCATAGGATGAGTTCTTCCATGGCAAAGGGCCGCTCGGGCCCTATCCCATTGACGTACGGGTGAGCACGTTATTTCGCGCGGTAACTTTATTGGCGCTGTCTTTCTATTTCTTTGCACAAGTAGGTCATTTGGCCAGTGTGATGAGACAAATGCGCGGCACAATGCATGAAGGCAAAGAAGCGGTTCCCGGCAAATTCCATCCCTTTGCCGGCAAAAGGCGCGTCCCAATCGCTCTCGCTCTGCTTCAGTAGCGTCGCCAGAACCGTCGCAATGGCGCTGTCAAAGTTTTTGAGCACGGTGGCTTTAGGATGGCGCGCGGCATCGCTGAACTCCAGCGGACGGTTGCGTACATAGGCTGTGCCCCCGATCTCGGCTCCGATGTAGTAGCTCAGGTTGCCGGTCAGATGCAGCAGGAGATGGCCGATGCTGTTTCCGTAGGGATAGGGGCGGGTCCAGATCTGCTCATCGGTAAGCGGGTCAACCAGCGCGTGTATCTGCTCGGCACATCGCTGGTAGTAACGGGTGAAATCGCGGACGGTAACGGTTTGCAGATCGCTCATAAAGCACGGATTTTACCAAAACTTTTACCGCGGATTTCGCGGATGGACGCGGATCAAAAAGGCAGAGAACGCTGCTGCGAGCTCTCTCGTCACAAACTTTGGTTGCACAGCTCTTTTGTTTTGGCCTTTATCTGCGCTAATCCGCGTTGATCCGCGGTAAGGTTTGATTCTTGCTCTACCCGCGCGATGCCGCCGGACAGGGTAAAATGGAGAGTTCTCTTACATCTCCCGCTCGCTCCTGAGCGGCCAAGGACTTCAAAATGGCGACTGTTCTGGAAACCTCTCGACCCACCCTGCGCATTCCCACGACCCCGTTCAAAAACGAGCCTGCTACCGACTTCACCAACCCGGAAAACGCGCGCCGCATGCGCGCGGCACTGACCAAGGTGCAGTCCGAGCTGGGTCGCGAGTATGACATGGTGATCGGCGACCAGTTGATCAAGACCACGGAGAAGATCAAGAGCCTGAATCCGGCCCGGCCCTCGGAAGTTGTAGGCGTCTTCCAGAGCGCCGGCCGCGAGCACGTGGAGCCCGCGATTCAGGCTGCCGCCAAAGCCTTTGAGACCTGGAAACGCACTACCGTTGAGGAGAGAGCCGCGCTCGTGCACACGGTCGCGGCCATTCTGCGCGAGCGCAAATTTGAATTCAGTGCCTGGATGGTTTACGAAGTCGGCAAAAACTGGGCTGAGGCTGATGCCGATATCGCTGAGACCATCGACTTCGCTGAGTTTTATTGCCGCGAAGCTCTGCGCCTGGCCAAATCTGAGACGCCGGTTCAGCTGCCCGGCGAGCGCGACACGCTGGTGTACATTCCCCTCGGCGTAGCTGCCGTGATCCCGCCCTGGAACTTCCCCTGCGCGATCATGGCGGGTATGACCATGGCTGCGATTGTCTGCGGCAACACCGTGGTGCTCAAGCCCTCGCATGATTCGCCCGCCATCGCCGCCAAGTTCTTTGAGGTTTTGCAGGAAGCCGGCATGCCGGACGGCGTGGTGAATTTCTGCCCCGGTTCGGGTTCCAGCTTCGGCGCTGGACTGGTGGAGCATCCGCAGACTCGTTTCGTTGCCTTTACCGGCTCAAAAGAGGTCGGGCTTGATATCAACCAGCGCGCCGCCACTCATCGTCCCGGGCAAAAGTGGATCAAGCGCACGATCCTGGAGATGGGCGGAAAAGATTCCATCATTGTCGATGCCGATGCCAATCTCGACGCGGCTGTGGAAGGCGTGGCCGTCTCTGCCTTCGGCTTCCAGGGACAGAAGTGCTCAGCCTGCTCGCGGGCTATCGTCGACGAAAAAATCTACGACGTTTTTCTAGAGCGTCTCAAGGACCGCGTGAGCAAGATTGCCGTCGGCGATCCCACGGAAAACAAGGCGATGGGCCCGGTGATCAATGAAAAGGCCATGCAGAGTATTTTGAACTACATCGAAGTCGGCAAGAAAGAAGGCCGGCTGATTCATGGCGGTAGCCGCGCCACAGAAGCCGGTGACGGCTATTTCATCCAGCCGACCATTATTGCCGATATCCCGCCGACGGCGCGCCTCTCCCAGGAAGAAATCTTCGGGCCGGTGCTGGCGGTGATCAAGGCGCGCAATTTCGACGATGCGCTCAATATCGCCAACAACACCGAATTCGGCCTTACCGGCGCGGTCTACTCCAGCTCGCGCGACAAGCTGGAGCGGGCGCGCACCGACTTCCACGCCGGCAATCTCTATCTCAATCGCAAGTGCACCGGCGCGATGGTTGGAGGCCATCCCTTTGGCGGCTTCAACATGTCCGGCACGGATTCCAAGGCCGGCGGCCCTGATTACCTGCTGCTCTTCACCCAGGCAAAGTCCGTGGCAGAAAAGCTGGGTGCTGCTCCGCCTGCAGACAAAAAGTAGCGAACAGCGATCTTCGTTCTCTCACAAGAGCCGTCCTTTGGGCGGCTTTTGTTGTCCAATCGGCGACTTGGACTTGACGCGGGCGGCTATAGGGTTTTCAGGGCTGAATATCAGGGGCCACTCGAATAACCCGGATTTCCGGAATTCCTTCTGGCCAGTGGTAACTTTCCCACCTAGCTCAGCCATCCGAAGCGCTTGTTTGGAGGTTCTAAAGATCCAGCGACAAAGATTTCGGCCATTCGGCCCTCAGGACCATGGCCGGAGGTACACTGCTTATGAGGAGCCCTGTTCTCGGGAGGTAAGCAAATCGGGCGGCAAACGGTAAGCCTGCATTCATTTGACTTCCGGAGATGCGTGGCTGAGAATAAGGCAGTTTCGTTAGCTGATCTTGTGCCGCAGCTAATATCCCCGAAGACGCGCCAGGGATTGGAAAAGCGCGTCAGTGTTCAGGACATCCAATTTTATGGCCAGGATCCTTTGCGTTGACGATGAGCCGCATGTAGTGACCCTGAAATGCGCCATCCTTGAAGGCGCCGGACACACCGTTACTGCCTCCACCTCCGCTCGCGATGCCATGGAAAAACTCCAGAGCAATACCTATGACGCGGTTGTCACTGACTGGCGTTTGGGCGATGCCAACGGTCGCGCTGTAGTCCAGGCTGCCAAAAACAATAGCAGCATGCCGGTGGTTGTCGTTTCGGGCTATGTGGCGGAAGCGTTTCAAGCCGCTGAACCGCTGGCCGACCTTTATCTGGAAAAACCTGTCAACCCGGAAGAACTGGTCACGATCGTGAATGAGCTGCTCAAGAGCAGCGAACGGACAGCGTCACATTAATTTCTGTCGCTTCGCTCCACACCGCCTGCGATTCTCCTCCTACTCCATGTTTGATCCGGCGCTTGTTGCCGCGCGCTCGGCGCGTGCTCGGCCTCGCGCTTCAATGAGCTTTTGTCGCTTCGCTCCACACCGCCGGCGATTCTCCTCCTACTCCATATTTGATCCAGCGCTTGTTGCCGCGCGCTCGGCGCGTGCTCGGCCTCGCGCTTCATTAGCTTTTGTCGCTTCGCTCCACACCGCCTGTGATTTTCCTCAAAACTCATGTTGTTCCGCGCTTGTTGCCGCGCGCTCGGCGCGTGCTCGGCCTCGCGCTTCATTAGCTTTTGTCGCTTCGCTCCACACCGCCTGTGATTTTCCTCAAAACTCATGTTGTTCCGCGCTTGTGGCAGCGCAACCTATCTCTGATGAGCGCTTGTCGCAGCCCGCTCGGTAACCCGCTGCCGTCATTGCCCCCTCGACCGAAGCAGCTGGTCGACTTCTTCATAACCACAGGGAATCTGTATTCCATCTAAAGACGCGCCGGCGCCGAGCAGCGCCGCCACAGACTCCGGCGAACGCCGATTCATCCAGTAGGAATCCACGCAGGCGCGCACGGCCAGCGCCAGCGCAGTGTGGCCGCTGCCGTCCGCGGCGTTGACCGGCGCTCCGCGATCAATCAGCAGCTTCACGACTGCGGGCCACGCTTTCCAGGCAGCAACGTGCAGCGCCGTACTGTCCTTGGGTATGCCGAAATAAGAATCCCCGTCATAGGGAGCTGCCACGCCTATGCCGAGGTCCAGCAACAGGCGCACCCCTTCCGTGTTGCCGGTCCCGGCAAATTCAGCGACCAATCTTCCACCCTCAGCCAGCAACTCCCGGACAAGGTGCGGCTCACCGGCTGTAATGGTGCGGACGCGTGCGTGATCATTGCGTGCACAGGCCGCAATCAGCCGGTCGACGCCGCTCAACTCTATTGCTATGCCGCGGCGATCGAGCGTCGCCAGCACATCGCCCCGGCCGCGGCGCGCGGCTATGACGATGGCGGATCTCTGCGCATTTGGGCCCAACCAGGGCATGAATTGGGCCTTTACCGCCGCAGCGGTTTTGATGGTTGGGTCGGCGCCGTGGTCGAGCAGCAGTTCGATGTTCTCGAGACGATTGTCGCGCCGCACCGCCTGAAGCAGCGCAGTGTATCCCCAGCGAGTGATGCGATTCGGGTCTGCGCCGTGCTCCAGCAGATACTTGATCCCTTCGTAGTCGTGCCAGTCGGCCTTGCGCAAGAGCATGCCGGCCAGGTTGTCGACGTTCATTTTGCCGCTCTCCACCAGGACTTCCAGCGCGGCATTGTTGTAGGTCTCCGGCGCGTGATAAAAGGTTTCGTTGTCATTGGGATCGGCGCCGCGTTCCAGCAACAGGCGCGTCAGCTCTGCGTGGTGAGCAACACCCGCGGCGCCGTAGAGAGCGGTTTCGAAATCCCCATGTTCGTCCTGGGCGATGAACCCGCTATTTGGGTCAGCGCCGGCGTCCAGCAGAGCGGTGGCTGCCCGCAGAAAGGCAGGAGACCGTGACGGATCAAGCCGGAGGTATTTGGAAAGGCAGAGATAGACCAGCGCATCGCCATCAAATGGCCTCTCTTTTCGGGTGGCGCTTCCCGGATCAAGGGAGATGAAGCGGCGCACGGTCGCTTCGTCCCCCAGGATGGCCGCTGCATGAATGCTGGTTTGCGCAATTTCAGGATGCGCCGCCAGGATTGCTGTGGCCGCGTCGAGCGTTCCGTGCCAGATGGCAGCCTCAATGAACGCCGCCAGCGGGTCTGACTGAGCAGCCCTCCGGCTGTTGATGACCTCAATTTGTTTGGCGAACTTCGGCCAGCTCTCAAACCCGTGCTCGCGGGCGATCACCAGCTGCGCGTCAGCCAATGCAAATTTACTGATGTCAAATTCTGGTTCGGCAAGCTTTTCAAAACGTGGATGGTTTCCTGTCACGCGGCGAATGGATCCCACGTCGGCGGACCGGTACGCTTTCAATAATTCCTTGGCTTGTTTCTTGTATTGTTCCAGACTGGGGCGGGCGGGTAGCGGTTTGGGTTCCATCACGAATCTTCCTTTCACGGTTACGCCTGTTAAGTCCGCATGAATCAGGCTGAAAGAAAGTTCGCACTTTCGATATTGTTCAAGGTGGGCACGGCCCTTTCCGCGGACTGGATGCGCCCTTTAGCGCTCGCCGTCAGCGTAAAGCAAATTTGCAAACCGTGTCAAACGCAAGGGCGCGCGAGCACCTAAAATAAAAGAACGGAGCCGGATGGCTCCGTTCAATGGAAAAATAATTGTAGGGTTACCGTGCCGGTGCTGCGCTGGCTACTGAAGTCGCGGCTGCTTCCGCCAGAATGCGGTGATGAATGGTGAAAAGCGCCAGTTCCAGCCGGTCTGAGACGCCGATCTTGTCATAGACGTTGCGCAGGTAGTTCTTGATCACCTGCTCGGTTGTGCCCAGCTGTGTGGCGATCTCCTTATTCTTATAGCCCTGCACAATCAAAGCAACGATCTTGAGCTCTTTGGCGGTCAGGCGGTCACGCACGCGCGCGCCGACCAGATCATTTTCCGCCGTCTCTTTGCTTTCCTGCGTGTCCTGTACCCAGGTTTCACCTTTGGCCACTTTGCGCACGCATTGCACCAGCGATTCGCCGCTCACGTTGCGATAGATCACGCCGTGCACGCCGTTGGTCAAATAGTGGCGGGAATCCTGTCCGGTTTCGGCAATGGCGACCAGCTTGGTTTTGAACTTGCGCGCCGTTTCTACCACGGTGGGCAGGCTGGGGTGTGTCTCCACGCCGAAGATCATGACTGTGGCATGGAATTTCTCCAGGGCCATCATCATCTTCTCAGTGTTTTCTGCCTGCGCTACGATGCGCAGATCGTCTTCAACGGCCAGTACCTTGGCCGCGCCGGTGCGGAAGATTGCCTGATTGTCAGCCAAAATGATCTTCAGCATTTACTTGGCCCCTTTGCTCTTGCGGATGAATTTGTACTGGTCAATCACGCAAGCTACGCCGCTTTTCTTTTTGCGTTTGCTGCTGGAATTGGAATTAGCGCCGGCAGCAGCGGCAGCCTCGTCCTTGCGCACGACGCGCCCGGTGCAGTGGACTTCCACATCTCCGGGCGTGCCCAGAACTTCTTTGGGCAAGGTGATGTCAAATTCAATATTGGAGCCTACGGCCAGATTGAGATCGGCCATAATATAGACGCCGGCGGCGCTCATGTTGCCGGTTGTGGCGCTGTCGTCGCCGCCCTGGCCATGGATCTTGATGGGCAACTCCAGCGGAAATCGTTTCCCTGTTCTTGCTTCTTCTGACATTAACTCTCCTCAGCGGGCCCAACCCGGGGACAGGGCCATTTTGTGCGGTGGAAGAAGATGAATCAGGTTTATATCATGAAACCGCAAAGCAGAGTAGATGATTCATCTACTTAGGCAATACACCGGAGGCGGAAAGAGGTGAAACAGCCGGGTATCGGCGAGTGAAAGCGTTTGCCGGAGCGGGATCCGGCCTATGAATTGAAGGCGAATCCGGGCTTAGTCTCTGGTAAATATGCCGGTCAATGCATACCCCAGCAGCAATCCGGCAAAAGCCAGAGCGCCTGCGGCAGGTCCCAAGTGATTCCTTACATTGCGCTTAACGTCCATTTTCTCTCGTACGGACTGCCGCAGCTCCAACACGGTACTGTGAAGGCCGCGGCGTTGGTCGGCAGCGCGCTTTTCAAGTACATCTACGGGGATTCCCTCAGTCATACAGTCCTCGCTTCATTCTGGAGCCATATCTGGTCCTGTTTGAGCACCTGCAGGGTGCGGTTTGGAGCCACGCCCACGGATTTGATTTCGCCGTAAGCAAACCAGCCGACGACAATCCCCAGTATCAGGTAGGTTCCGCCGATAATGAGCGCGGCCCAAAACCAGGCATACGGGCTGGGCAAGAATAAACCCCGAAGCAAGGCAATCAGGGCGAAGGTAAGGGTCATCCATGCGGCCAGCAGCAGAGCCGCGCATCCAGCCAGAAGGGGGATGGAATATTTGAAGGTCCTGACCTTCTCAGCGATCTCGGCTTTCAAAAGGCCCACCCGTGTAGTGACGAATTCTTTGATCTCCTGCTTGGTCTCAGCCAACAACCCGGCGAGTGATTTTTCAGTGTGCACGATTTGACCTCCAGAGGCGCAGGCTCACGCCGATGAGAAATCCCGCCACTCCGGCAGCCAGAGCCACATGCACCGGATAGTCATGCGCTACTTCATCCGCGCGCCGGCGCGTGACCGCATAGTTGGATTTTGCCTGCTGGCCCAATTTCCTGCTTTCTTCGCGCGCACGATACGTGATTTCGGCTGTCTTCTCGCGGGCGAGTTGGACCAGATGGCGGGCACGTTCCGCCGCCGTCGTCCTCAGGTGTTCCGCTCGCACACGAGCTTCCTCGGCCAGGCCACCAAGGCGATCGAGTACCGGATCCGGTAGATTCTTTGCGCCGGAGCGGGCTCGACGAACCATATACACCACCTTGCCGGCGGCGGCTCCCAGCTCGGCCGCGCGTTGTTCGAGCTGCGTGTGATGCTTTTCTCGTTCGCGCAGACGATCGATGTGCTCAACAGGCGGAGACGCCGGATAGGTATCAAAATTGGGAAGATCAGAGCTGCGGTGTGATCTCTCAGCCATGGCTTTTCCTTCGGGATGCCAGAAAATTGTTCCGCGGCACCCACTTAGTAGGATGTCGAATTCTTCCCCGGTGTTTGAACGGGGATGAGCTGAATCCAGAGCTGCCGGTGGGTTGAACCAGAGGAAAAAATGAGGCTGCGGTTAGAAGGCGCCGCCGCCGCCACCGCCAAAGCCACCGCCGGAGAATCCGCCGCCGCTGGAGAAACCTCCTCCGCTCCAGCCCGAGCCGCTGGAACTGGCGCGCGGAGCCGAAACAAAGGTTGTGCTTGCAGTCTGCGTCATGTAGCCAAGGCTGTTCACGAAGTAGAAGGTGCTGAAACTCGGGCTCGGACCGTAGCCTTGATACCAGGTCGGCGGGTTCTGAATGATGCCGTCGAAAGCCTTGGCCCAGCGGTGCTCTACCCCCAGGGCCATAGCATAAGGAAGATATTTCTCGAAGGTATCCGGGGGCATGCGCTTGAGCCGGTCGGCGTCCACGCGGTTCATAAACTCCTGGAAGCCGCGAATCTGCACCTGCGTGCGAGCGCCCTTCAGGGTGCAGGCGGTGAGCTGCTTGCCAATGATCACTACGATGGCCAGAGAGATCAGAGCAGCCCCGATCGTGATCGGAATCGAGTTCAGAAAATCGGCGAAGCCGAAAACCTGCGCGGCTACGTAAGGCAGGGCCACCATCAGCAGACCAAAGCCCCAGTAGCCCATCGCCGAGTCCGGATCAACCGCGTACATGCCCTTGGACTTCAGCGCCGTCATGATTTCGCTCTTGATCATCGGCAGGGCGGTATAAAAGTGGTTGCGCAAACTCGAGAGCAGCGTTACCTGTCCACCGGCAAAGACCTGGTCGAGCATGGCGCGCTCGTAGTCGGTAAGGTCGTTCCATTGGTTGCGATCTTTCAGCAGATGGAACTCATAATCCTTGCTGGAAGAGAGGAAGCCCTGGTGTTGGGTCTCCACGATCTTCACATAGCCACGCACCGCCATATCCACCAGGACTGAAGTGATGTCGCGCGGATCTGTGCTGCCATCGACCAGCGTACCGACTTCGGCCGGCCCCATCTTTTCCGGCGGCTCATACATGGGAGCCACCGACATGCCGGGATCCGGATCGCGGCCCTTGACCCACCATAACGAGAACATCACCGCGAATGCCCACACGGGCAAGGTCAAAACGGGATTGCTGCGCACGAAACGGAAGAAGCGCGCCACCGCGCCCGGCTGGTGGAGCACGCCTTTTTCCAGGTAGACGTCGAGCGTCAGCCCGCCACGCATCGGCATGGAGCTGGTGGTCTCAAAGCTGGCGCTGGCTCCATCCACTGAAGCCTTTGCGTGCTCCGACGATCCGTAAATACCTTCAAAGGCCTGCGCCCGCAGCTTGCCTTCCGCGTCCGGGGGGAAATAGACAATCGCCGACGCCTGGCCGATCGGCACGGGCCAGTCATTACCCGTGACGTTCCAGTAAAACTCATCATGGTCTTCAAAGAAACGGGTGGCATTGTCGATGGAGTAAGCGATGTTGACCGTTCTGGTGGCATCGATCGCTCCGGGCACATAGATTTTCAGCTTCAGATAGCCTTCGCTGGTGCTCTTTTCATACTTGAGCTTATTGCCCTGATCATCCGTGACCGAATCCAGCTTGACGAAGAGAGTGTAGTTCGAGCCCGCGGGTCCAGGATAGTCAACGGGAATATTGCGATAAATGCCCTGGTATGACCCGGAAAAGACGAAGGTGATCTGCTCCTGGACCCGGGCAGAACCGTCTTTATCGACGTGAATGGTGCTGTTGAAGTCGGAGATGCGATAGCTGCGCGCCCACGCCGATGTGGACACAACGAGCACGACAAGCACAACCGCGAGTTGCCGGCACAGGATCGTCCACGTTCGATGATGGCCAGATGCTCTCACTGGACTAGAACTTTACTTGCACGTTCTCGCGATCTGCGGGCGTTTCCATCTCGAAGAACTGGCGGGCATGGAAGCCAAACATGCCGGCGATGATGTTGGTGGGGAAAGACTGCACGCGGGTATTGAAATCGCGCACTACAGCGTTGTAATAGCGCCGCGCGTTCTGGATGTTGTCCTCAATCGAGTTGAGCGAACCCTGCAGTCCGGTGAACTGCTCTGAGGCTTTCAGCTCAGGATAGTTCTCGGCGACGGCAAACAGGCTCTTGAGTGCGCCCGTGAGCTGGCCCTCCGCCTGGGCCTTGTCTGCCGGCGTGGTGGCTTGCATCGCCTGTGAGCGGAACTTGGCGATGTTTTCAAAGGTCCCTTTCTCGTGTGCGGCATAACCTTTGACGGTCTCTACCAGATTGGGAATCAAATCATGGCGTCGTTTCAGTTGAATATCGATGTCTGACCAAGCGGAATCAGCCCGCACGCGGAGCTGTACAAGGCTGTTGTACATGCCCGCCAAGATCACTACGGCTCCAACGATCAATACCAGGACTACGATAAGCCCCGTCATCTGTTCCTCCAGCAATGCGAGTCTTGAATTTCCGCGTTGCAGCGGAAGGTATCATATTGAAAGCGCAGGGCGCAAATTCCGCACTCCACCAGCCGGCAAACTCGCATTCATTAATTTTGCGTAAAGACGCCTTAATCCTAAAGTGCATCGTCTCGCGACATGTGAGCTGCTGCTTGCGCAGCACGGATTCAAAAAAACGGAGATAAGCAGCTACTCACTATGAAACACCGTATAACCCGGGGCCCAGCAACCGAAAATCTCAGGTGAAAATATGAGTACTAGAACTAAGCGAGAGCCAAGAATCATTTGGTCCCTGAGTTGCATTACAGAGGGGAGTCCGTGGCAAGTGGACGAATAGCTTATTTTTCCATTAATTCAAAACGAACGTTAAGGAAAAACTTAGCTTAACCCGTAAGACCTAAGAGAGGATTGAATATGAGGCATTTCTTCAAATTATTGTTGTTGTGCACACTCATTTCAGTGTTTGCCTACTCGCAGTCGACGACTTCCGGTGATATCACGGGGGTGGTCACTGATCCTAGCGGTGCCGTTGTCTCAGGCGCCAAAGTCACCGCTACGAGTGAGGCCACTGGAGCAGTGGTGAACACAACGACAAACGGCGAAGGCTTTTACCGTTTCTCATTCCTAAAACCTGGCTCGTACACGGTTGCGGTGAATGCGACGGGATTCCAGGCTGCCAGCCGCAAGGTTCAGGTGGTTCTGGGCCAGGCTACCAGCGCGAACGTTGCCATGGCTATCACGGCGGCTACGACTACGGTGGAAGTCACCACGAGTCCGCTGCAGGTGGAAAACGCTGATTTGTCAACCGAGTTCAGCAATCAGCAGATAGCTCTCGTTCCCAATCCGGGAAACGATTTGAGTGCCGTTGCGCAAACCGCGCCCGGCGCCGTCATGAATACCCAGGCGGGTTTCGGAAACTTCTCCACCTTTGGTCTTCCCGGAACCTCGAACCTGTTTACATTGAACGGTCAAAACGATAACGACCCGTTCCTGAACCTGAACAACTCAGGCGCTACCAACCTTCTGTTGGGCACCAATGACGTACAGGAAGCCACGGTTACCAACAACGGTTACTCGGGTCAATACGGCCAGCTTGCGGGCTCCCAGATCAACTACATCAGCAAATCCGGCGAGAATGCATTTCACGGAAATGCGGTGTATTTCTGGAATGGACGGGTGATGAATGCAAACGATTATCTGAATAATCTTGCTATCGCCGGCAGCCCATCAACACCCAAGCCGTTTGACAACATCAACCAGTGGGCGGCGTCTTTTGGCGGACCGATCAAGAAAGACAAAACTTTCTTCTTTGTCAACTATGAAGGACTGCGCGTGGTTCTGCCGACGGCTGCCCAGGTCAGAATTCCAACCGCTGAATTCCAGGCGGCGACTCTAGCCAACCTCGCGGGCGCCGATCCCGCAGCGGTTCCTTTCTATCAGAACATGTTCGGCCTATATAACGCCGTTCATGGATCGAATGTCGGAACCGGCAACTGCAGCACTCTCTCAGTACTGACCCTGGTTGGCCCCTGTTTCAACCGGCTGCAAACCACTCAGAATAACTTCACCCATGAATATCAGGCGTCATTGCGCATTGATCAGAAGTTCAGCGACAAAGACAGCCTCTTTGGCCGTGTGCAAACCGATCAGGGCGTACAGGCGACTTTTACCGATCCGATCAATGCTGCTTTCAACACGCAGAGCACCCAGCCGGAATATCAGGGCCAGTTGAACTGGACGCATCTTCTCGGCGCGAATGCAGTGAATGAATTGAAAATTTCCGGCCAGTGGTACTCGGCCTTCTTTGACAACCCTGACCGCGCGGCTGCTTTGGCGCTGTTCCCAACCACCCTGCGTTTCAGCGGCGGATTCACCGCGCTGGGCGGCATCAACTTCAATTTCCCGCAAGGACGCAACGTCACCCAGTACCAGTTTGTAGATGACTATTCCATGACCAGGGGCAACCACACCTGGAAGGTCGGCGTAAATTATCACCGCAACGACGTTACCGACTTTGACTACGGAACTTTCACCAGCGGCCTGGCGGTTACCACGGTTGATTCTTTCGTCAATGGACAGACTGATTTCTTCCAGCAGAACTTCCCCACCCGTTCCAGCCAACCGATCGCATTGTACGGTCTCGGCTTTTACGGACAGGATGAGTGGCGAGTCAACAATCGGTTGAAGGTGACTTTAGCTCTGCGCCTCGACCATAATTCCAACCCCGTCTGCCAGACCAACTGCTTCTCAGGGTTCGCCGTGCCGTTTACCTCGCTGAACCATGATCCGAGCATTCCTTATAACCAGGTGATCCAGACGGGAATCCACCAGGCTTATCCCTCCACCGATGGTGTGGTATGGCAACCCCGCTTTGGCTTTACGTTTAGCCCGTTCTCCAACAATAAAACCGTCCTGCGCGGTGGAATCGGCATCTTTGGCGATTCATTCCCTGCGGTCCTGGTGGATAACTTCTCCTCCAACCCGCCGAACCTGAATTCGTTCATCGTCAATGGTGGGCTCTCGCCCGCGAGCGCTGGTAATGTGTTCCAGCTGGCGTCGGGATCGAACACTGCATTCATCAACGGATTTAACAGTGGCGGCACGCTGGCTTCAATTCAGGCTGCGGCGCCCTTCTTCACGCCACCAACCATCTCCACCTCTGATCCAGTGATCCGGCAGCCTCGCTACCAGGAATGGAACTTGCAGGTTCAGCAGGATGTGGGATGGAATTCTGTGGTCAGCGTGAACTACGTTGGCAACCACGGCATCTTTGAAGCAGTTCAGAACAACGGCGTGAACGCATTCGGCTTCGGTGGTCTGCCTGCTGCCGCTCCGGACGCACGGTTCAGCACGGTGAACCAGATCCAGAGCATCGCTGTTTCCAACTACAACGGACTGGTTACCAGCTTCAGACACGCTTTCGCTCATGGCTTCACCTTCCAGGCGAACTACACCTGGAGCCACGCCCTGGACGAGGTCTCCAACGGCGGTCTGCTGCCCTTCAACTTCAATACCAACACGAGTCTTCTCAACCCGGTGAACCCGTTCGATATTCGCCAGAACTATGGCAGCTCCGACTACGATGTTCGCCACTATTTCAGCGCAAATTATGTCTGGAGTGACGCTGTCCGCAGCTTCTTCAAGGGTGGCCCAAGTGCGATCCTTGGCGGATGGACGTTCTCCGGAACCATATTTGCCCGCAGCGGTCTGCCCTTCAGCGTGATCGACAGCAACACCAGCGCTACCCTGAACGGACAGAACTACGGTGGCACGATCCTGGCGCAGGTGGTTGGTCCAACAACATCGGGTTCCTGCGGCAGGGCGAATGCTACTCCTGATGCAGCTACCGGCAACCCGCCGCCTCCATGCCTGAACTTTGCCGGCTTCGCATCGCCGACCAGCGTAGCCTTGAACCAGGGCCGCAATGCATTCCGCGGACCTCAATACTTCAATACCGACCTGACCGTGATGAAGTACACCAAGCTGGGTGAGAAAGCGACACTCGGCGCGGGCGTTCAGTTCTTCAACCTATTGAATCACCCGAATTTCGATCAGCCGGTGGCCGACATTGCCGCGGGCAGCGCCGATCCGATCAATCAGGGATCGTTCGGCACGATCGTTTCCACGGTCAATACTCCAACCAGCATTCTGGGATCGTTCCTCGGCGGCAACGCCTCACCGCGGTTGATCCAGATCAAAGCTGAATTGAAGTTCTAACCACTGCTAACTCTCGCTTCAGAGCAGCCCGAAAGGGCTGCTCTTTTTTTTCAAAAGCCTCTTCCCTCCGCTTGTAGCTGCGGCGCATCTTGCCAGGAAAAGCTTCCAGTTCAGCCCTTCTTACATGGTAGGGCCACAATAACCTCGCTGCTGCATCTCTCAAACGCCGCTTGATCCCTGAGCAGATCAGACCATGAACATCGGTCAGGAGTTCTTGTTCAGGGAACACGGTGCCCGAAGCGCCATCGCAGAGTTCAAGCGCGCCTGAGATTCGCACGCAAGGCGCAGTATCCGCTGATCTGCTCAGAGTCGTCGAGTGACAACACCGAATAAATTACTGTGACGAGCCGCACTATTTCAGCAACATTGGATTTCAAAAATCGGAGTGGGAGTTCTACTCGCGGTGGGATTTCGTAGCCATTGGTCACAAACAGCAGGAGAGTTGTTGACGACATGACGGTGGTTCGGGATGGAGTGACTCAGTTCCTGTCTGGTACGCCATTTGCAGAGAAACAATTGAATCCGCGTGTTAAGTGGATGAGTGCTAGTTGTATGTTCTTGATTCATTGGGACGAGAAGCAAGTCACCTTATCCCAGAACTAAGAACGTTTCTTAGAAAGGAGTGAATATACATGATGAGGTTTCTCTTCAGATTATTGTTGTTTGTCCTGATCTCAATATTCGCCTTATCGCAATCCGTTACTTCTGGAGACTTAACGGGTGTCGTGAGTGATCCTAGCGGGGCCATTATCCCCAATGCGAAGGTTACCGCCACCAGTGACGCTACAGGACAGGTGTTTAATACCACGACGAATGGCGAGGGCTTTTATCGATTTTCATTCCTGAAACCGGGCACCTACACAATAGCTGCCTCGGCGCCAGGATTTCAGGCAAACAGCCGCAAGGTCCAGGTTGGTCTTGGCCAGAGCACGGCGGCAAACATTGCCATGGTCGTAAGCACCACCACAACCACCGTCGAAGTCACCACCAGCCCTTTGCAGGTGGATAACGCCGACAACTCAACTCTTTTTAGTACGCAACAGATTGCCGCAGTACCTAACCCGGGAAATGATTTGAGCGCTGTCGCGCAGACCGCTCCCGGAATCGTCATGAATACCGGCATGGGACAAGGCAATTTTGCTTCCAACGGGATCTCGGCAACATCCAATCTGTTCACACTCAATGGACAGAATGACAACGATCCGTTTTTGAATCTTAACAACTCTGGTGCAACCAACCTGCTGCTGGGAACCAATGAAGTCCAGGAAGCAACGGTTGTGCAGAATGGCTACTCTGGGCAATATGGGCAGCTTGCCGGGGCTCAGGTCAATTATTTAACCAAATCCGGCACCAATCAGTACCACGGCAACGCGGTTTATTACTGGAATGGGCGCACCATGAACGCCAACAATTTCTTTAATAACTCCACGTCGCCGGCAACACCGCGTCCGTTTGACAACGTGAACCAGTGGGCTGCTTCTTTCGGCGGCCCGATTGTGAAGGACAAAACGTTCTTCTTCGTCGACTATGAAGGATTGCGCGTAGTTCTTCCCACGAGTCAACCGGCGTTTATTCCCAGTCCACAGTTCCAGGCGGCTACGCTGGCTAACTTGTCAGGAACGGGTTTGGGAGCGTCAGTACCGTTCTATCAAACGATTTTCAACCTTTACAATGCCGCACCTGGTGCCGCCGGCGCAGCCCTTTCCAGCACTTGCGGACAAGCGGGCGTCACGTCATTGGCAGCGGGTACGCCGTGCGTATTGAAGTTCCAGTCCACTGCTGGCAATTTCACGCACGAATATCTGGCAGCCGTAAGAATCGACCACAAATTCAGCGAGAAGGACTCGATTTTTGGTCGTGTACAAACGGACCATGGTCTGCAGGCCACTGTTACAGATCCAATCAGTTCGGTTTTCAACGTACAAAGCGACCAGCCGGAATATCAGGGACAGATGGGTTGGACGCGGATCATATCAGCCAATTCCGTAAACGAGTTCAAGGCTTCGGGGCAATGGTATAGCGCGATTTTCACTAACCCTGACCGTGCCGCCACCCTCGCTGCATTTCCTACCACACTGCAACTGGGCGACGGATCACTCAGTAACGTGGGCGGCGCTATCGGCGAATTATTCCCTCAGGGCAGAAACGTCACTCAATACCAGATTGTCGATGACTATGCTCTCACCAGAGGCAACCATACGCTGAAGTTCGGCGTAAATTACCACCGCAATGACGTCACTGATTTTGGGCCTCAAGTACTCACAGCCGGCCTCCTGCAGCCCAATAGCCTTCAGGATTTCTTCAACGGCGGCGTCACGGGAAGTTCGTTAACGCAAAACTTCCCCCAACGTCTGTCGCAGCCTATCGCCCTGTATGGGCTTGGCTTCTATGGACAGGATGAGTGGCGTGTCACTCCGAAGTTGAAACTGAACGTGGCTTTGCGTCTGGATCACAACTCCAACCCTGTGTGCCAGACGAATTGTTTCGCGCGCCTGACATCGCCTTTCACGTCGCTGGATCACACGAACTCAGCGAACATTCCTTACAATCAAACCATCATGACCGGCCTGCATCAGGCGTATCCGTCGACAGACGGCGTCATTTGGCAGCCGCGTCTGGGTTTCACGTTCAGTCCGTTCACCAACAACAAGACGGTGGTTCGCGGAGGAATTGGAATCTTCGCCGATGCATTCCCGGCCGCGATCGCGGACTCGCTGTTGGGCAATCCGCCGGTTTTGGCCTCTTTCACTGTAGCCGGCCTTGGCGGCGCTCCTGGCGCTCCCATTTCACCGGCCCAGCCCGGCAACCTCTTCCAGATTGCGGGGAGTGCGAACACGGCGTTTCAAACCGGCTTTGCCAATGGCGGAACTGTAAGCAGCCTCGGCTTGCTCGGCGCAGCGCCTAGTTTTGTAAGCACGGACGCAAATGTCCGGCAGCCGCGTTATCAGGAATGGAACCTGGAAGTGCAGCAGGATCTGGGCTGGAACACCGTGTTGAGCTTGAACTACGTTGGCAACCACGGAATCTTTGAACCCGTCCAGAACAATGGCGTGAACGCGTTTGGGTTCCCGGGATTGCCGGCAGGCCAGGTTATCTCGGGCGTTCCCGTTGGGACAGATGCCCGGTTCGGAACAGTGAACCAGATCCAGAGCATCGCTGTCTCGAACTACAACGGATTCACCACCAGCGTACGCCATCAGTTCACTCACGGCTTGACTTTCCAGGGCAACTACACCTGGAGCCATGCCCTGGATGAAATTTCCAATGGCGGCATTCTCAGCTTTAACCTTGGGACCTCGCCAAGCCTGGTGTTCCCCATCAACCCATTCAATATTCGCGCGAACTACGGCAACGCCGACTATGATGTCCGGCACTATGCCAGCGTTAATTACGTCTGGGATGACAGCTTGCGTCATTTGTTCCACTGGGGACCCAACGCCGTGTTCAGCGGTTGGACCATCTCCGGAACGGTCTTTGCCCGTTCCGGCTTACCGTTCAGCGTGGTTGACAACAGCACCAGCGTGGGTTTGCGTGGACAGAACTATGGTGGCACGCTGTTGACTGACATTGTCGGCCCGACAACGATCGGCAGTTGCAACACATCCAACGCCGCCAATGGCACCCCCTGCCTGAACAGCGCTGGGTTCACAGCAGCGGCACAATCCGTCGCCAGCAACCAGGCGCGTAACCAATTCCGCGGCCCAAGCTATTTCAATACTGACATGTCAGTGATGAAGTACTTCAAGATCACGGAAAGAACGAACCTTGGCGCCGGCGTTCAGTTCTTCAACCTTTTCAACCATCCGAACTTTGATTTGCCTGTGAATGATATTTCCAATACGGCACAATTCGGTCAGGTCATTCGCACGGTCAACACACCAACCAGCATTCTGGGATCGTTCCTCGGTGGCGATGCTTCACCGCGGTTGATCCAGGTCAAAGCTGAGCTGAAGTTCTAACCACTGCTAACGTTCGCTTGGGAGCAGCCCTGATGGGCTGCTCTTTTTTTGTACCCATTGGCCGGTTTTCTGATCGCGTGGGCTTGAACAGGCCATTCGCGCACAGGAGAGCGCGGCTGGAAAACCGTCCTTCCCCGGCTTAAAATCATAGCGATGCGTAACCTGGGTCTGATTTTCTGTGCGTTTGCTGTGGCGATCTCAGGGTGTGTGCTGTCATTGCCGTCCCTGGGCCAGGAGAGCTCGAGCCAAGCGACACATGCAGCTCAATCCACCGAACCTGCCAAACCGTCTCCGGAAAGCCGGAAGCGGCGCTCCATCCCTGAAGTGGACGAGGCCATCAACAAAGGCCAGGAACTTCTGTTTAAAAAGCATGACGCCAAGAGCAGTGTGGAAGAGTTCAAGCGCGCGATCAAGCTCGATCCCTTTTACGGGCAGGCCTATCTGCTGCTTGGCCTGGCCCAAATGCAGCTTGGCCAGTGGGGTGACGCGCAATGGGCCTTCGAAGAAGCCGCAAAGGTAGAGCCGGGAAACGCCAGAGCCTATCTTGGCGCAGGCTCAGCGCTCAATGAACAGAAAGACTATGCCGGAGCGCAAAAAGCGTTGCAAGAGAGTCTGGAGCTGCGACCTGATTCAGCAGAAGCGCACTATGAGATGGCGCGGAGTTTGTGGGGCCAGAACAAGTGGCAGGCAGCCGAGCCGCACGTGCGGCAGGCCATTGAACTGAACCAAGACTACGCCGGCCCCCATGCTCTGATGGGGAACATCTACCTCCAGCGTGAAGATCCCGAGGCCGCGCTGAAAGAATTCGAGCAGTATCTGCAGCTGGATCCACAGGGAAGCCTTGCACCGTCAGTCAGACAGATGGTCGCCCAGCTCAAGCAAGCGCTTGGTTCGAGCAAACGCTAGGCCGATTTTGCGTCACGACTCCTTACTTCGCCGAGGTTAGCAGCAGCGGCTGCGAATCTCCGGTAGCCACAGCGGAATAAAACTTGCGCAGATCCGGATAATCCTTCTGCTGGAAACCTAGCGCCGCCATGCCAAAGTCACGGCTGAAGACTATGGTGTTTCCACTGGCAGTGTGCCGGACCGTATACAGCGAGAATCCTGTCTGCACCGGCTGTGTATCGGGAATGCTCTCCACATGGAAGCCTTCGGGGTAGGTAATGTGGGTTTCGTCCGCGGCATAGAAAGGATAGTTGAAATAAACTGGGTTCTTTCGCTCCCCCTGGGAGAACGGCTGCCGCGTGCGAGTGCGGAAGAGATCCGGTGGAACCAGCAGACGCTTGCCCGCGCTGCTGGCGTAGGAAGGAATCTCCACGGTGAAGTTGGCGGTCAATTGGGCTTCGCTGTCGTCCCAGCCGCTGGCGGTATCAAGGTGCACCGAGCTGCCGTTGGGAAGCAATGCCGTAAGTTCGTCTTCCAGGTCCTTCTTGCGCCCCGCAGCATCTGTCTTCAGACCGCTGATACGGCGCACCAGAGCTTCTTCACCCGCCCATGCGACTCCAATTTTCCCCTTGGCGCTGCCGTCTTCGCTCAGCGTGAGCCAGCCAACGTGCTTGCTGAGAGCGTCCTTATAGCTTGCGCCGGGAGTAGGAGCCAAAGCTGTTCCGCCCTCAGGAGTCTGGCGTATGCCCTGGGTGGCATTGTGCTGCCAGGAGAGCAATCCAAACGGGCAGAGCGGGGTGCCGGGATCGAGGAAAACATCCTTGCCGTCGATGGTAACGATTGCGATTTCCGAAGTGAGTTGCCCGCGATTTGGTATGCCGGGCCGGAAGAAAACTTCATCCCGGTCGGCAACATGCATGAGATATGCAGGAAGATTCGCGGTACGCGCCATCGCCAGAAAAAGACGAGCGATTTCGTAGCGATAACCTTCATGGTTGCTCAGGACCGTGTCGGCGTTGCGTTTCTCCTTGCTCTCGTGAGTGAGCATCTCTTCCAGCCCGCCCTCCCGGTTGACGTAGTTCAGATTCTTGATCTTCTGCACGAAGGCATAAATCTTGCGGGCCTTCTGTTCGGGAGTATCGGAAGGACTGATGACATCGTTCACCGCGGCGGTCACTGCAGGGGAGTGGACCGCAAATTTATCAACCTCTTTGGTCCAGTACTTGCCTTCATTCTTCCAGTATTTCTCAGGCTGGGCCATCTTATCGTCGCCATAGTAAAAATTCACGCGCCATTTCAGCACCGCCGACGGAGGAGCAAAGTCTTCTTCCTGAAAAGCGGGGATGTCTTTCAGTTCGAGCTCCATGTGGAGATTCGGGGTTTCTTTGATGGACGTGTTCTCAGGGAGCCCGATCAGCGTGTAGAAGACGCGATCCAGGATCTCCCCGCGTTCATCGTGAATGCTATACCCCGGCTTGAGGAAGGGGACGAAGGCAAACTTGGCCCGCTTCTGCACCAAATCTTCCTGTACTACCCAATGCGGAGCGTGTAGAAGCTCATCAGCCCAGTATTCCGTGTACTTCCACTCTATGATGCTGCCTACCTGCACATTGGATAGAGTGAAGGTCTTGGCCTGGTACTTTACGCCATGCGCTTTGACGATGGTGCTGTTGAAGGCTTTGCCGGTAAAAGGCGTGATGGTTCCGTCAGGAGCGATGGTCCTGGCTTTAATATCGGTGATGCCCCCCTCTGTAGCGTCATACGGAATTTCGACGTTGGCCCGGTCCTTGCCCTTTTCGGTAAGGATCTTCAATCGCAGATACACGAGCCGATGGTTTGCCAGATCATCCGCAGTTTCCTCGTGATAAAGAATGATCGCGTCGCCGGGATGCGCGGCGTCGGCCGTCATCTTCAATTCTTCTGGATTAATGGGCTGCCAATCATCGAAGGCCAGGAGCCGAGCCGTTCCCGAAAGGAACGCAAGTGCCAGAAAGAGAGAAGAAAGTTTGGTGCGAGACATCACAGTACCCTCACAAAACACAAAAGTATGGGGAAAATGCCAGCAGGTTATACAACATTCAACAGGTGGCTGCAAGACGCATCAGAGAGTGTACCTATCGTGACGAGGTGCGTCATTAGGTAATTCGCCTAAGTTAATAGCAATGGATGGCAGGCCATGAAGACAGCCAGGCTGCTAAGGTTTACAGCAGCCTGAAAGAACGACACCCGCATTTTTCAATACACCAGTGTTAATACACCAGCGTTGCGAACCGATTATTGAACCAGGCCAGAGGTCTCCTGGGGGGCCTTGTCCTTGATGCGGGCAAAAACCGCTTTAACCACGCGATCGCAGCGCACAGCATGGAACTGGTAGAGATCGGCGGCGCGTCCACGAGCGCGAGCGTAGAGGTCCTTGCGCATCATGGCATGCGCGCGATGCAGCCGCGTTTTTACCACGGCGTCCGTGACGCCCAGGCTTTCTGCAGCTTCCGCCACACTCATCTCTTCCACTTCGCGCAGCACCACTACCGTGCGATAGTTTTCCGGCAGCCGGTCAATAGCGTCTTCCAGCAGTTGGCGCGCTTCGGCCTGGGCCGTGCCGGCCTCAGGGCTTGGCGCTGAAGATTTGAGAATGGGCATGGTATCTCCGTTCGTGGTAAGCGCGTCCAGTTCTTCCATCCGGCCGCGGCGGCGTTTCCGGGCCAGGGCTTCATGGATGGCAATGCGGGTTAACCAGGTGGAAAACGCTGCCTTTCCCGCAAACTGGTTCAGGTGTTCATAAGCGCGCACATAGGCGTCCTGCATGACGTCTTCCGCCTCGCCATCGTCCCGTAAAATCACGCGGGAAACGCGATAGAGGCGCTGATTGTAGCGGCGCATCAGGATTTCAAACAAAGCGGTTTCGCCGGCAAGAACACGCCTCACCACTTCTTCGTCTTGAAGTTCGCTTTGCGCCGTCAGAGGAGCTGGCAAAGTACTCACCTGATTTCCCTCCACATGTAAATAGAGAAGTTCCCACACTAAAGGTTACAATTTTAGATTCTTTTGGGGAGCATGAGCATGCACAGGTTTATAGGTGTTTTTGCCTTTATTTCCTTTGCTTTATCTCTGTCCTGGGCACAGTGGCGACAGCAGACCAGCGGGACTGACGTTCAGCTTCGCGGCATCAGCGCCGTATCAGACAAAGTGGCCTGGGCCAGCGGAGCCAAAGGGACCGTGCTGCGAACCATCGACGGCGGCGAGACCTGGACCAAAGTTAACGTGCCGGATGCCGAAAAGCTCGACTTCCGCGATATCCAGGCTTTTGACCTGAACACGGCGTTTGTGCTGAGCATTGGGCCGGGTGAGCAGTCGCGCATTTACAAGACTTCCGACGGAGGCAAGACCTGGCAACTCCAGTTCACCAACAAAGATCCCAAAGCTTTCTATGACTGCTTTGCCTTCTGGGACAACAAACACGGGATTGCCCTGAGCGACTCAGTCGACGGCAAGTTTCCTCTGATTGCGACCAGGGACGGCGTTAGCTGGAAGCCGGTCGCAGTCAAAAAGATGCCGGCAGCTCTGCCGAACGAAGGCGCTTTCGCCGCCAGCGGCACCTGTATTGCAACCTTCGGCAAGAAAGATATCTGGTTCGGAACCGGCGGACCCGCAGCCCGGGTCTTTCATTCCCATGATCGCGGAGCCAATTGGACCGTGGCTGAGACACCGATTGTTCATGGCGAGGCTAGCCAGGGAATTTTTTCTGTGCTGTTCTGGAGTGAAAAGGATGGCGTGGTCGTGGGCGGCGACTACAAAGAGCCGGCTCGAGGCGAAAAGACGGCAGCTCTCACTCACGACGGCGGCAAATCCTGGAAGCTGGATTCCAAGCCGCCTTCGGGCTATCGCTCGGCAGTGGCAATAGCATTCGATCCGCGATCGGTTATTCTAGTCGCCGTTGGGACTACCGGCGCGGATGAAGGCCCAATGTGGAGCGAAATTGACCGGCGCAATTACAACGCTGTGAGCTTCGCCGGCCTTGAAGCCGGATGGGCAGTTGGTCCGAACGGCCTGATCGTACGCTTGCCCGCTTTTGTGATCGACTGATGCTGGGCGGTTGGACCTAAAGATCGTATCGCGTCTTTCAGGTCGAACATCCGTTAAGCTAAGAACTGATCCCAGATGGCAAACCGCAGGTCTTCATCCCTTCCTCCGCTGCTGTTGTTGCTGATCATCGCAGCGTTTCTGCTATTTCGATATCTGAACCGCCCAAGCCCTCCGCCTGCATTCACTTGCGGCATACATTGCGGTACCGAACGCTGGCGGATCAAGACCACCTTCGATAGCGGCGCTGCCCGTATCGACTTCTCTCCCCGTAGATCCACGGTGGCCGAGCTGGTATCCCTGCCTGCACCGGTCAGGCTGGAGGAAGAAGAGCGGGCAGACGCGGAAAACCGCGTCTACTCGGTAGAAGCTGTCCTGCTCGGCTGGAAAGCCGAAGACGGCCCCAAGGGAGATCACGATTTTCACCTTGTGCTGGCCGACCCGAATGATCTCAGCCGCACCATGATTGCCGAGGTGCCCTCAGGCGAGTGCCAGGGTGCCTGCAGTTCTCTGCGGGCCGAGAAATTCGCTGCGGTCCGCCAGGCGTTGACCGCCCGCCTGGCTGCGCCTGAGGCGCATTTCCGCCGCTTCACGCCCGCGTGGGTCGTGCGTGTGGAAGGCGTTGGTTTCTTTGACGTGTTTCACGGTCAGATTGGCGTAGCCGAGAATTGCATCGAGCTGCATCCCCTGTTGAAAGTGGAATTTGTACGCCAGGTTGGACCGGAGGTCCTCTTGCCTCGACGCATCGAACCGCCGGCTGAACACCACTGCGGTCACGTCGAAGGACGAGGTCGCGATTCCGAAGAGTAACTCCCGCCCTACCTGATCCGCCGTTTGACCGGGCTGCTCACGATTATTAGAATTCTGCCCTCACCATGGAGGTAGTTATGTTCGTCTTCCCAGCTACCAGGCGTTTCTTTCCCTCAATTGTTTTTTCGATTCTATTGATAGCGGCTTGTTTCATTGTGAGCCCAACTTCTGCGTCAGCTCAGCCCATTCCGTCGCCGGGATTGGTGATCGGCTCCGGCAACACGGCAACCGCGGATCCTCCGGTTCCGCGGCCCAACACCACGCCATGCGTCGTTACGCTGTTCAACAACATTGCTTTTGCTGATTTCTCACCCAAGCCTTTTTCATTTGCTCCGCCCGCCGCATGTCCGGGACCGTGGGCCAAAGTCGTTCTAAATGCAGATTTCTCTATTCAGGCGGGAAGACAGTTTGATCGCACCGCCGAAATCTGGATCGGCGGCGTCAACGTCTATTTCGGTACAACATCAGAACCTTCAGGCAAAGTAGCCCGCGCCTGGCACATTGAGCGCGACCTTACCGACTACACAGCGCTGCTCGCGGCGCCGCAGAACGGACGCGTGGACCTGGGCAACCTGGTGAACTCCACCTTTACCAGCACGTTATTTGGTACAGCCACACTGCAGTTCTACCCGCTGGCCCGTCACCAGGAGGTTGCGCGCACAGCCGACCTGGTCTTGCCCCTGGCTTCTGACCCAACGGGCGGGACAGCGTTCCTTTCAACCTCAAACAGTGCACTGGCAAAGACATTCACTCTTCCGCGCAACGTAGAGCAGGCATTTCTTGATGTTGTCGCCCAGAGCCAGGCGGGCGATGAGTTCTGGTACACGTGCGTACCCGACGATGTTGCCAACGAACTGCAAAGTTGCGGAGGCACGGCTTTTCGTGAGAGCCAGGTTGCGATCGATGGGGTCGCGGCCGGTGTGGCCCCTGTTTATCCGTGGATTTACACCGGAGGAATTGATCCGCTTCTCTGGCGGCCGATTCCCGGCGTGCAAACACTCAACTTTGAGCCTTACCGCGTTGACCTGACCCCGTTTGCCGGCGTGCTCAGCGATGGCCAGCCGCACCAGGTTTCCGTCAACGTTTTCAATGCCAACAATGGCTTTTCCACGACAGCTACGTTGCTGGTGTTTCAGGACCACGGCTCGCAACAGGTTACCGGCGAAGTCACGCGCAACACCATTGGCTCACCCAATCCAAATGTGGTGGAAAACCTGACGACCGCCGCCGACGGCAGCATTACGGGGTCGGTAACGATAACTTCCTCGCGCAGCTTCCGTGTGGAGGGCTTCGTACAGACGTCACACGGACGCGTGGAAACCAGCGTTCAACAGAACATTCATTTCTCCAGCCGGCAGGACTTCAACATCACCAACACGCTGTTCGACCAGAACATCAAGCAGCGTACCTCGATATCTTCCGAGACCAGCAGCAACGGCCACGACGGGGGCTTCGCCTCCCAGCGTTTCGAATGGCCGCTGAATCTCGACTTTACCTTCGCGGTAAATCCTGACGGCACAGGATCGCAAACCACCACAATCCGCCAGCAATTCCTGAGCGCTGCCACGCACCAGGGCCATGGACCTGACAGCTTCAGCGTGGTTTCCAACACCGTCACGCCCAGTGACACGCTGTTGTTTGACGCCAACTTCAACATCACCGGCAGTACAGGGCAGCAGAACACACAGGATTTCTTCTCCGATGATTCCGCCAACGGCTGCTTCAACCGCAAGATCACAGCTTCCGCGGGCCTGTTGACGAGCGTGACCGACGGCGCTCTATGCCAGGACAGAGACAACCAAAACTGACGGATCCATCCTGGGCGCGAATGCAATTTCGCGCCCTTTTTGCGTCGATTGCCGGCCTTGTTTGGAACCGCACTGCAGTCGCGATATGATTTCTTTCGGGGCGATCGTATGAACAACACACCCAACCAAACCGCGATCGTAGACGTTACCAATTTCGAACTGAAGCAGGCGCCCTGGCACTGTGATCAGCTGGAACGTGGCAAGGTGCTCTTCTTCAGCCGTGTGCCCTTTGAATTCCCGGACGCTGACCGTGAATTCCTGCTCTCGCAGAAACAGACGGGGTCGCGCTTCCACAAAAACATTTCCTACCGGCCGGCCAGGGATTTGTTGAAGGGCGTGGACGAGAACTCCCCGGATCGCGAACGCATGAATGCCATCATGCGCAACTTTTCGCGCTCTGTGACCGCGTTCATAGCGGAGTTCCTGGCTCCCTACGCGAAGAAGATGACGCTCGATTTCGCCAGTTTCCGCCCGCTGGAGGAGAAGGGCCGTGATCTCTCTCTGCACAAGCGCAATGATCTGTTGCACGTGGACGCGTTCCCCTCGCGGCCGACGCGTGGGGCGCGCATTCTCCGCGTTTTTGCCAACATCAATCCATCGGCCGGGCGCGTGTGGAACGTAGGCGAGCCGTTTCACGAATTCCTGCCGAAGCTCAAGCAGGTAAAACGAATCAGCGGATCGGGCGGGTTGAGCCGTACGTTTTCGCACTTGGCCAGGAAGATCGGCCTGGCGCCGAATCGCTCACCCTATGACGAATACATGCTCTATCTGCATGACTGGCTCAAGGAGAACTCCGACTTCCAGAAAAACTCTCCTAAGCAGGAGTTGGTTTTCCCTCCGGGCAGTTCGTGGATGGTTTATACCGACGGCGTTCCGCACGCTGCCATGTCAGGCCAGTACGCGCTGGAGCAGACGTTCATCATTCCGCGCGAAGCGTTGGTGACGCCGCAGGTGGCGCCCTGCCAGGTGCTGGAAGACGGCAACTATGTTCCGCGAGTTGCGGTTTAGAAGGCTACCTGGAGCAGGCATTTGTGCAGGGGTTAAAAGCAGCGTGTTTGAACCCTGCTAACAATCCGTCCGATTAGCTATGGTGCCGCGATCGCGCCATCTTGCCCAGGTTCATGCGCACGTTGAAAGCCACGCTGTTGAGATCGAAGGTGGCGCTGCGCGTAAACCCAAGCTCCACGCGCCACAAAGGCGTAGGATCGAAAGCGATCCAGGTGTTGAATCCGTTTTCCCGCGTAAGCCCTGAGCCGCTGGCTTCCGCCGACTGATCAAACGTGTTCTTGCCCTTGCCGCTCCCGCTCTGACCCTTGCCTATAATCTTGCTAAAGATTTTCTGATTGCCGAAAGGAACAATCTCATATCCCGAGCCGCCGACGGAGAAGTGCTTGATCACCTCAAATTCGCCGCCTTCTTCCAGGTGCGTGATCAGGCCCAGCGAGGTAAACGGCCGTGTAAAGAGCGTGGAATCAGGCACGGAATTGGCCAGCCCGCCTTCGAAAAATGGCGTAAGCCGGTTGAAGGAATGTTCAAAACGATTGGTCCAGTCGGCATTGGCGCGGCCGCTGCTGAAGCCCTTTGACGTGCTGCCGGTTGGAGCGGCCATCGTGATCGTGGAACTGTAGTCCAGGGTCTGGTTCGGCGCCCTCAGAGCCAGGCCAAAATAAGCGTTTCCTAATCCGTTATTGGTAACGTCCTGGACGGTCGTCGTGGTGGTGCCGTTGACCTGCGTTGTGACAGTTTGCGTATTAGCAAAATAGAAGGGCATGCCAGCGAAAATGCCGAAATGACTGTTGAAGTCGTAACCAGCGTTGGTATCGAACTTGAAAATCTTGCTGTCATTGTTCAGCGAACCCTGAAAAGCCTCAGAGCCGGTAAAGCCCTTTTGAAATTCCGGAGTAGACGATGTCTGCCCCAATGCCGTGAGCGATGCCAGCAGCAGAATGCCTGCACTGACAGGTTTGAACCAATTGGATTTCATCCGCGCACCCCCAGTTTCCCACCGTCATTCTGGCCTGACACATCGAGCCCGGCAATTGACCGAGGTGCAATGTCCAACCGGATCAAGGTCAACGTACCGCCGTTCTTGCCGGAGCCCCTATCAGGTGTTGCCCTGAGCACTCGCGCGATCGCACGCCCTTTCTTGAGCGAGTTCGATACAATGCTCCGTTCCCTGGGAGCTTTCCATGAAACGGATCAGAGTCATCCTCTTCCTGCTTTTCACGATTACCCTTGCCGCCGGGCAGCCAACAACCGTAGTGATCCGCGCAGGAACCATGCTCGATGGCCGCGGCCACGTGCTGCACAACGTGCTGATCGTCATCCAGGACGGCAAGATCGTGCGCGCCGAACCAAACGCCAAGGACCAGCGCAGCACCGATTCTGTTTTTTATGACCTGAGCCGGATGACTGTGCTGCCGGGATGGATCGACGTACACGACCACATTACCTGGCACTTCGGACCGAACGGACGGATCGAAGACAAGACCGAAACGGCGGAACAGGCAACACTGGCCGCAGCGGGAAACGCTTACTCCACGCTGATGGCCGGTTTTACAACCATTCAGAGCCTGGGCTCGGCCGAAGACAAAGATCTGCGCGCGGCGATTGCCAATGAAAGCATTCCCGGACCGCGGCTGCTCACGGCGCTCAATCCCATCGAAGACGCCCGGCTCACGCCGGAGCAGATTCGTGAGGCGGTGCGAAAACTCAAGGCCGATGGCGCTGATGTGGTGAAGATCTTCGCGTCACGCAGCATCCGGCAGGGCGGCGGCCAGACGTTGACCGATGAACAACTGCAAGCTGCCTGTTCTGAAGCCAAGGCGCAAGGGCTGCGCAGCGTTGTCCATGCGTATCGTTCAGCCGTCCGCGCGTCAGCCAATGCCGGCTGCACCGAAGTCGAGCACGGGACGTACGCCACGCAGGAAGATCTGGACGCAATGGCCGCGCACGGGACATTCTTCGATCCTCAGGTTGGATTGGTGATCCACAACTATCTGGACAACAAGGCGAAATTCATCGGCGTAGGCACTTACACCGAAGAAGGCTTTGCCAAGATGCAGGAGGTCCTGCCGGTGATTGCGGAGATGTTCAAGCACGCTCTGGCTACCAAAAACCTGAAGATCGTCTTCGGCACCGATGCAGTAGCTGGAGCGCATGGCCGCAACGCGGAGGAATTCATCGATCGCGTGCATGCGGGACAGGATCCGATGGATGCGATGGTGGCCGCCAACTCACGCGCGGCGGAATCGCTGAACATGCAAAACGAGATTGGCGCCATTGCGCCCGGGATGCAGGCCGATATCATTGCGCTGGACGGCGATCCGCTCAAAGACATTACTGCCGTGCGGCGAGTCGTGTTCGTGATGAAGAGCGGAAGGGTGTATAAGAACCAGCCGGCGAGCCATTGATGTTTTGGCCGGCTCTAGGTGTCTCCTTGGTCAACGACCGGGTCGTCATCGATCCCATCAGCCGTACACGACGTCGGTGCTCTCTCCGACCTCGATTATGTATCCGTCAGGATCGCGGATGTAGCAGCGGGTCTCGCCGTACTTGGGTATCGGCTCCGTGATGAACTCCGCCCCTCGACTTTTCCACAAGTCATAGCACGCTTGAATATCCGCAACCCGGAAATTCATAAAGCTGTTGATGTGATTCGGGTCGGGGACGCTGAGCGTTACGGTCGGCTTATCCGGGGTCGGTCCGCCTCCAACGTTCAAAATCATCCAGATATTCGCAAGCTGAAGGTACCCAGGCGCGTTGCCGTCACCCAGGCTCAGTATGCGAGCGCCGAAGACCTTTTCGTAGTAGCGAGCCGATCGCTCGATGTCGGCGACGGTGAGAAAATGCGCGATGCTCATCCCCTCTCGCGGAGGCATCTCATAGCTCTTCTGCTCGATTTGTACGCTGCTCATTGACGACTCCAATTCCGATAAACAATGCTCAACAGCTGATTCTAGTCTTCCGTATTCATGCACGAGGGAAACATTCGCGGGGTTTGGAGTTGCTAGTGGGTGCACGCGTGCCATGCATCCGAGGCGGAGCCAGCAGTAAACAAGGTTATTCAAATGCGGCATTTCCCGCGGCTACACGGCAAAAAGAACTCCTTCATTTTCGATCCTGCGCCGGGCAGCGACGCTGCCTGCACGCAGAGACGCTCACAATTTCAGTTGCACGTCAGTCATCGGGAGCTTCTTAGTTTTAGGCCCATTCAAATGAGCGGCATTAGAGCAGGATTGTGGAATATCGCACTTCAACCCAGCTCGAAAGCGCCCTTTCGTCCGGCGATGCGAGCGCCGAGAAACGGTTTTTTGCCCGGCTTGGCCTCAAGATTGAGTCCGAGTTTGGCGGCGATACTGCGCACCTCTTTCACCGCCGGGGACTCGACGAAGAAATTCTGCAGCGTGCAGCCCGCAGGGGCGTCCTGTGACGGATGTACGGAGCCGGCGCTCCATTCGATGAAGAAGGGCAGCACGCCGGCGTAGTCTTCCTTCAGGCTGAAAGATTTCCAGTGCAGCGTCTTGCCGTCAGGGCGCGTGCGCGAGCCGTCGCGTGGGTTTTCAATGGCGATGCCGGCAGCAGCAGCTTTTTGCATGACGCCGCCAAGATCATTGGTGTGCGCGGCCCAGCCAATCAGGCGGGGTTCCTGGATCTTGCGCAGGAGGTCCACCATTTCATTGCTCACGCTGGACTGCTGCGGATCGGGGGCAATGACTTCCAGATAGCGGCGCGGGCCCAGCGAGAGCAGAGCATTGAGAGTGCCACGTCCTGGATGCACGCCGCCAAACATGGCGCGCACACCGCTGCGCTCTTCCAGCCAGGAAATGCCATGATCAACGTTGCTGATGCCAAGCAGGATGTGATCAAGGTCGGCAGGCACAGCAGATATCTTATCTCCCGCAGCAAGGGTCGGACGGGAGACAAGCGTCGCGGCCGCAAAGGCTAGAAATGAACGACGGGAAATTTCAGGCGGCATGTTTGTTCTCGTGCGATTGTAGCAGTGAGAGCAATCGGGAATTGCTTTTCAAACCTCTACCAATGAGATGTGCGAAAACGAACAGCGCCGCAGAGAGGCTTTGTCAAGATGTACTACTTCGCGCTGGACTCGAGGAACGATGAGCGCTAGGATGCAGCATCCCATGTTACCTAAATAGTAACAATGCAACCTATGTCGAGTGCAGGCGAGGGGGATAGCAACCGGGAAGAGCTTGGGATAAGTCTACGCCAAAATGGGATGGGCTGGGAGGAACCGGGAGGGGCAGGGGAAGCAAGGATTTACTAATAAGTACATTTTTCTTGTTGTTGCCTGAATGAACGGCAAGCCGTGGCGGATCTCCGAAATCGCCAAGGATTGGTGGCTGAAGATCCGGGAGATCTTTGAAAACTGAATAGTTACCGCTGCGCCGCGGTCGCGCGAGACGGATCGAGTGGGCTGGATGCAATCCTCTAGTGCCCGTTCTTCACATATTGCGTACGGACCGCAACCAGCTTTTCCAGTTCACGACTGTCAAGCGAACGGGCCGAGCCGAGCTGCCGCACGGCGAGGACGATCTTGGCGTAGTGCTCAACCGCCTCCATCCTCATATAGGCGCGGCGCAGATCCTCACCGTAGGCAACCACTCCGTGGTTAGCCATGAGGATAGCGTCATGGAAGGGAATGTACGGACGGAGCGAGTCGCTGAGTTCCATGCTTCCGGTGGTGGCGTAGGGGGCAAGCGGGACCGATCCCAGGGTGATGACAACTTCTGAGCACAGTGGCTCGTCCAGCGCGATGCCGGCAGAGGCAAATGCGGTCGCGGTGCAGGGATGAGCGTGCACGATGCCGCCCACGTCAGGGCGCATGCGGTAGATAGTCAGATGCATGGCAATCTCGCTGGAAGGGTTATAAAAGCCGCTGAGCTTCTTGCCATGAAGGTCGACGATGACCATGTCTTCGGGATGCATCATGCCCTTGCTGAAGCAGGTGGGCGTGACCAGGATGCGGTGCTGGTCAAGCCGGACGGAGAGGTTGCCGTCCGTGGCGGCCACAAAGCCCTGGTCGTGCAGCATTTTGCCGAAACGCACCAGGTCCTGGCGCAAAGCGCGTTCCCTGCCGGCGACCTTGCCCAAAAAAGGCACAGCTGCGGTCGTCCCCCTGATCAATTCTTTCAAGTAATTCATGACTTATACCTCATTTGCTTCTAAGCGGCTCGCTTCCACTTTCTGAACGTATTGCTCACTGACGTTGATGCGCGATAAACCTTTCCCGCGGTAACGCCCAGGCCCAGCTCGTAATTGCCAACAGCGGCCAACCCCATAGAGGCCATGCAACCGCACTGGGAGCAGTCGGGATTTCCGCCAAACTGGCACGGCGTGACCACGCTCTTGAGATCGGCTGAAATGGTATGCGTGGTTTGGGCGAATATGCACTCGTGCGGCGAAGCAGGCGGATGCAGGAATTCCCGGATCACTCTTTCGGGCATATCGAGCTTGGGATAGATGGCACGCAGGCGCATCAGCTCTTCCACAGCTTGCACTCGCTCTTTGCGGCTGAGGATCTCAGGATCAGTAGCGCCGATTTGGGGCGTGAACATGCTCATCCATATTTTTTTGGTCTCCGGCCGGGCGTTCCAAAACTTGACGAAGTCCTCAAGGTAGCCAGACCGCTTCATCATCTGGCTGGTAATCGTGCAATGGATGGTCACATAACGGTCACGAATGCTTTCCAGTATCCGGGCGTAAGTTGCGGGTTTACGGCGCGTATCGTGCTCCGGCTGCAAGCCATCAATGGAGACCACAACGTTAAGCCGCTCAAACCGGGTCCATTCCTCCGGTATGGGACGAAAAGCACTGGTGACGATCTGGACGTGAACGCCTCGGGCATTGAGTTGCGGGAGCAATTGCGTGACCTCGCGGTAGCGGACCAAAGGGTCGCCGCCGACGATCGAGAGGTGCAGCGGACGGTATTCATCCACCAGGGCGAGCACGCCTTGCACCAGTTCCTCGCCTCGCTTGTCATGAAGCTGCCGCAGGTTCATACCGCTTACATGTCCTTCTTCGTAGGCGTAACATCCGGGACAGCGCAACGGACACTCCCGCGTGATTTCAATGGCGAGAGACGGCCGTCTGCCGCTCAGGATGCTTTTCCAGGCCTGAATGACTTCGCTGGTCCTCATATTTCTTTCCGGCTGGTTGTCAACGCGAGTTCCACGCCATGCCGGTTTTAAGAGCTGAATCAATCAATCTGTGATTGGGTTGCCAGCAAGGCGCGAAGATGAGTTGCAACAGTCAAAAAGAAACTAACAAAGCCGCACACAGATCAAATCGAGCACGTTGGTGTGAAAAGTAACGGCATTGTCGGTCGGACGGAAACGCATCAAAAACGTGAAAAAAAACAGACCTAAAAAAGCGTAAATGACGAGGACAAAGAAGCTTAGAGCGGATTTACCTGAGAAAGCTGCGTCCATCTCCGGCAGCGGTGAAATCAGCACGTAGAGGATGCCGAATACCACTGCGAATGAGATAACGTACTTGAGGGTCGTGGACACGGGAGCCATATTATCCGATTTCCAGCACTGTTTAAAGCATTTATCGAGGGCTGTTGGCCGTAAAGGGTGATCAAAAACGAGTGATTTTGGATCCAGCTGAGGTTTCAACGCAAAGAACTGTTAAGGGCATTCTTCAGGAAGCTCTCGTCACAGCACAGCCGCAATTGAAAACGAGCTCTATGGAGTCTTCCTGGTGTCAAATGCAAAAGTCAGCACGGCTTCCATCTGTGACAAGCCGGCGTTCTGGTAAGGCTTGTACCGCCAGCGCAGCACCTGTTTGCGCGCCGCTTCACTCAGTTCCGGATTGTCAGAACCTAGAGGCCAGGCCTCGCGCACCTGTCCGTTCCGATCGGTCGAGATGTACAGGCTCAACACGCCGGATGTTTTTCCATCTCGCACTCCAGGCCAGATTACCTCGGGTGTGCTCAATGCAAGCACGCGTGCTGAGTCCTCGCCGACCTGGCTGCTCCTGATCTGTTCCGACGCGGGTGTAACCCTTTCGATGGCAAACTGTCTTTCATCCGGTTTTGCCAGTTCGGCAACTTCAATGACGCTGGCCGAAATCGTAAGCCCGGGCGCAAATGCCGCGGAGATGGTCCGCGCCACCAGCTTGTCTTTGAATGGCTGATAGTCGGCAAACTGTGCGCGATATCCGGGCGTAACCACGGCCTGGAGCAACCCCAGCTTGCCTCCGAAGCAAAATGTATATGCCACCGTGTTGTGCACCGGCGCAATGCCGACCTTGGATTCCATATTCAGGCAAGAGTTTGACTTGGTGGAATCCTCGGGAATTTCCAGTTGTCCGCCCATGCGCTTGAGTTGTTCGGCCATAGGCAGAGGGTCAAAAAGCGCGGTCACCATATCATGCAGCCAGAGGGGATAGTAGTCTCCGCTCACGGTTTCGGAGACCTGGTCACCGTTCGCCACTAAAGTTTGGGAAAAGGCCCTGGACTTGATCGTGCGCCGCCACTTTTCTGGCGCGACCCAATACTCTTCTATCTCCGCCGAATACTCTGGATGGGAGGCGCCGGCCGAAACATGAGCTTTGAGGTGGAACGGTGTCCCGCCGGTTACGGTAAGCTTGCTCTGCTGCAGGGCATGCGCCACTGCCTCGCTCATGGAAACCTGCCTGCCCTCCTCCTGGGCGGAGACAGCGAGAAACGATACCGCCAAGAGGCAAACAAGTGGCGTTCTGAGAAAGACTTTGGTTGGGCGTAATCGAAATTTATTGACGAGATACATTTGAGCGGTGATTTCGTTCAGTCTATTGAGTTTGTTGGACCATTTCAGTTCCAGCCGAACGCCCAACTACCGTCGCGGAGAATGCCGGGGCCTCTATCAATGATTTGACCGCGAACTCAAAGTCGGAGGTGACGGCTTGCAGTCTCCCCTGCTTCAACACCAGCACCAGATCACAGTTTCTGACAGTGCTGAGCCGGTGGGCAATAATAAAAGTTGTGCGGCCCCGCACCAGCCCTTCTGTCGCCTCGAGGATTTCCTGTTCGGTTTGAACATCCACCGCACTGGTGGGTTCGTCAAAGATCAGCACCGGCGCATCCTTCAGAAACGCGCGCGCAATCGCCAGTCTCTGGCGCTGGCCGCCGGAGAGGCGGCATCCACCTTCGCCGATCGGCGTGTCATAGCCGTGGGGAAGCGCCAGAATGAAATCATGCGCCATGGCTGCGCGGGCCGCGGCAATGATCTCTTCGCGGCTGGCCTCAGGACGCGCATACGCGATGTTCTCCGCGACGGTCGCGGAAAAGACGACGGCTTCTTGAAGAAAAATGGAGAATTGCCGGCGCAGATCTTTCAGGCGATAAGAACGCAGGTCGCGTCCATCGAGCAGAATTTGCCCGTTTGCGGGATCGTAGAAGCGGGTCAGGAGATTGACCAGGGTACTTTTGCCTGAGCCACTTGCGCCGATAATCCCCACGCGCGTTCCAGCGGCAATTTCAAATGAAACCTGATCCAGCGCGCGACCCGAAGAAGGGTATTCGAAGGTGACTTCGCGAAAGCTCACGTGCCCCTGGGCGTGTTCCAGTGCAACCGCATGGCTGTCTTCAATCAGCTCCGGCGCTTCTTCCACCAGCGCCAGCGCCCGCTGCACGCTCACAATCCATGACTGCAACTCGGGCAGTTTTCCGCTGATGATCCTCAGCGGTTCATACAGCTGTCCCATGTAGGCCATGATCAGCAGAAGTTCGCCCAGAGTTAGAACGCCCGTAGAGACGTGATGCACGCCCACCCACATGGCCGCGGCCGTTCCCACGGCAATGGTGCTGGCGATCAACACGTGGAAGGTGGCTTGCGTTGACGCAACCTTCACTTGTTCCGCCATGCGCTGGCGTGAGCGCATCCTGAAGCGTTCATCTTCGAACTGCTCTTGTCCAAATGCTTTCACCACGCGGATGGATGAAAGCGCCTCATACAGGACCAGCATCGCCGAACTATCCAGCTTTTTGATTCCATCCCAGCCGGCGCGCGCCCGGCGTCCGGATTTGCGCGCCAGAAAAAAGAGAAGAGGAGAAACAGCTAGTGCGATGACCGCCATGACCCAATCCATCCGCATGGTGACATAAAGCAGGGCGATGAAGCTGAGGGCTGCGCTGAGCAGAGGGACCATACCTTGCAGAAAGATGTACTGGATGGCCGGGGCGTCATGCTGAATACGATAGGAAACCTCATTGGTACCCCGGCGATCATGAAACATCAGATCCATTCGCTGGACGTGCCAGAAGAGCAGAGTGCGAAAATCCAGAACCAGCTTTTCCCCCGTGTAGGTCTGCAGCAGCCATGACGCAAATGCCTGCAGATTCATGAGCAAGCTCAGTCCTAACAGGAGCCCCACGGCCAGCAACAACTCGGCTCCTTTGGTCATCGAAAGCGAAGCCGGCAGGAAAGAGCGGAGAATGTTCGGGAGCGGCTGGCTGCCGATTACGTTATCCACCACGATCTTGAGTGGAAACGCCAACAGAAGGGTAATAGGTGCGGCAATCACGCCCAGCAGGATGATCCCTGCCAGATGCGGCCAGTACGGGCGGGCCAGTTGCAGCAACGGACGATACAGCTTTTTCGCCTTCTCAGAACGCACTTCTACACCCGACTCTACGTACCTCTGTGTACCAAACAGATTGGAAAGATTTGGAGGTTGGTCAAAGGGATTCTAGCAGTGCTTCAGGAGGCGTGAGTTCCTCATTTTCACCTTAAAATGCGCCCGGAGGATAACCTAAGTGCCGGTCCTTTCATTCATAAGCGCGTTCCCTTGCAGCTGCTTGAGTTTGCCGAGAAATTCTCTGGCTTCGCGGCCGTTGTAGGTCTGGTTATAGATAAGAGAATCAGGTTGCTGCATGCGGCCGCCTTCGCGCAGCGATCCGGTATCCACGGCCGTGAAGCCGATTTCCTCAATCAATCGTGAAACTACCTGCTTGGCTTCCGCGTCGTCTCCCGCGACATAGATCGCGTGGCGCTCATCCATCGGAAGGTCAGCCCGGCCACGCTCCGCGAGATGGACGTAGTAAATGGTGTTGAAGGCCTTGACCACCCGCGCCCCGGGTATTCGCTTCAGAACTTCTTCAGAAGAGGTGGAGCCGCCAAGATCGTAGAAACCGCCGTCAGGACGGTAAGGGTTCATGGCGTCAATGACAATTTTGCCGCGCAGAAGATTGGCACCCGGCAAAGCTTCCGGAGCGCGCCATGGCACGGCCAGCAGCACTACATCGCCAAAGCGCGCTGCATCATCGATGGTCATCGCGTGCGCGTGATCACCCAGTTCCCGCGCCAGGGCTTGCAGCGATCCCGGTCCGCGCGAATTGCTCACCGCAACCTCATGTCCAGCGGCGATAAACAGGCGCGCCGCTGCTGCGCCAATGTTGCCCGCTCCCAGAATCCCTATCTTCATGAGTGCTTTTTATCGAGTGATTTGCTCACAGAAGCGAGCTTGGCTGCTGCTGCAACGCTCCTCCCAGAGTGTTAAGCGGCATATTCGCATTATAGGATGGAAGCTGAGCAGCTCTCAATTTCAGCGTCTCTACCCTTTGTAACTAACTGACATAAAGATACTTAGACCGCTGATGGCAGAGGACTCAGATTCTGCTGCTCGCATTCCTGACACAGCTGCAAATGCATTTCTGTTGAAACGGATATCAGTTTCCTATCACTAAAGCTATCAGTGTGGAATTCCATCTCGGGACTGACTTGGTATGCAATGAAGCAATATGATCCAAAGTTGTGGCCTGCGGCGAGGAATGGTCTTCGTGCGTGCAGGCTATCCCTAGTCGCCGCTGAAGGTGAGTCAGACAATATGTCGCCGGCAGATCTTCGTGCCAGTGCAAGAGTGCGGCCATGATAATCGATAAACGAGCCGGGTTAGCCGGATCCGCGGTTGGCAGTCTGCTGTTGGCGCTGCTGGTGATTCGGGGCATCACGCCGACTCCTGCGGCGCCTGGCCAAAATAGAACCAGGCCGGCAACCCGTACGGCGGGAGCGGCAGCTTCGACCTCGTCGTCGAACGCCCTGGGGAAGCAATGGCCGGATGAAGGACCGTGGAAAGCTTCGCGTCAGCATTTCGCCGGCATTCAACCTGAAAAAGATTGCCCTTCACTTACATCCGAGCCTGCGGACAAGAGCGCGGTTTCGCCTCAGAGCACGGCCGAAAAGGAAATCAGCAACACACGCGGCCGGATTTGGTGCATTCCGGATGACGTGAAGGTAAGCGCGATGATTGCTATCGCGCCTGATCCCGTCCATAGCCACCTGTCGCTGATTTTTGACCGTACGATTGAAGCGCTCCAGCTATCGGCGGAGACCATGAACTATGAAATGGACCGCTACTGGCTTCCATGGCAGCCGGAAGTGGCGGCCGGCTCGGCCCTATCGACATCCGCTGAAGCAAAAGGAAAAGAAAGCGAGCCCGGTCTTCTGCTCTTTCGCTGGAACGGACCGGCGAGCGCATCGAACTCGAAAGCCCTTTACATCTTCCTGGTCGCGGATACTTCCACCGCCGGCATCAACGGCAGCCAGTTCAGAAATGCCGTCCAGTATGTTCAACAAGTATGCGGCGAGGATGCAAAACCCGCGCAAGGGTGCGGGAAGGACAACCGCATCTACATCATGGGACCTTCATTCTCGGGATCGCTGGCCTCACTCCGTAATTTAAGCGACGCAGCAACCAAGTCTGTTCCGGGGAAACCTGCGTTCACCGCTTACAGCGGCACGGTTTCCAGCAGGTGCGCGGCCGAGAACCAAAACCTGCCCGATTCGAGTTTTCCTGCAGACAAGGTTCCCTCAGCATGTGCCCAACAAGACACGTCTGGTCCTCCGGCGCCTCGTCCGGCGCCGCCCCCCACCTCCTCTCCGAGTCCTACGCCCACGCCGAATTTGATATTTTCGTCTCTGGTCGGCGACTCGGAAAGCATGATCAACCAATTCATCGACCAGCTTAGAGATAAGGGAAATATTCAATGCAAGGGTGGGGTGGAAATCGCCATCCTTTCTGAAGCGGCCACCACGTATGGCGGGGCCGCCGCTGCCCCGAAGGTCGAGGACGCAGATAAGAAATGCACCTACACCAGCTTCCGCTATCCGCGGGAAATCTCGAGCCTGCGTAATGCTTCTGCTTCCAGCAGCGCCCAGCCGGCCGCAGCTCCGGCGCAGCCTGGTGTGGTTGAGACGCCGGATTATCTGCCCTTTACTTTGGCTGATCAGCAACCCAATTCAGGCGACGAAGCTCCAGATTTTTCCCGTGCACAAGGCCCTCTTTCCAAAGAAGCTGTGTTGATGAAGTATGCGGCGGAGTTACGCCGTGAACATTACAAGTATGTCGGCATTATCGGCACCAATGTTGTCGACGTTCTTTATATCGCCAAATTTCTGCGCAGCGCCTGTCCTGACGTGCGCTTGTTCGTTTTGAATTCGGATTTGCTGTTTGAGCGCGACCTGGACAATGCGCCCTACATCGGCACCCTGTCGCTGAGCACTTATCCTCTGCTGGGCCACGATCCGGAGTGGAAGGATTCTGCGGGCCAGCTGTCCCGGCTTCCGTTTTCTGATCAATACGAGCAGGGACAGTACAACGCCTCATTGCTGGCAATGGCAAACGTGCTTCAAGCCGGAACAACGCCGCCGCTTCGCGACGTGAGTGAGGCATTTCTGGGAACAGATGCCAAAGATCCGCAAACGCGAGTGCTGCCAATCTGGCTCACTGCGGTAGGCACCGGCGGCTATTGGCCGGTCCAGCTTATCCCTCCGGCTCCCGACGCTAAAGTTCCACCGGCTGCTATGGATAGCGATGACTTCTCGCCGGCGTGGCGGCTGATTTCAGTCCTGCTTGCCGCTTTTGCGCTCCTGCAAAGCTGGATTCTCTGGACCGTGCGGCCCGTGGGAACTCGACTCCACGACTTTGCGTTGATCAATGAGGCTCCGGCGCAACGATTTTTCTTTATCAACCTGGCTTCAGCATCCCTTGCCTGCACTCTGGCCATGTTCATGGCGCCGGCATTGCGATTCGGCATGTCCGCTGACCACACTGTGCCGGCCATTGTAGTCGTGATGATCCTTGCAATCCTGGCGCTGGCGGCTTGCAGCGTGTCGCTCTGGAGGCTGTTAGAGCGGATGAGACCAAAAGACCAGCCCGAAGAGGTCCGCTACTATCGTCAGGGCATATGGTTTTCCGTTATCGCCTGGGCCGGGGCAGCTGCCGGCGCGATCCTCTGGGGGTGGCTATACGCTGACGACTCGTCCCGCTACGGCTTCTTTTTTGGCTATCGCTCCGTCAACCTGGCCAGCGGCGTCTCGCCTCTTACCCCAATCCTCCTGCTTATGTGTGCCGTCTATGTGTGGAGCCTGTTTGAGATTCTTCGCCTGCGCTTTGACGATGGAATTCGCCCCAGGCTCAACTTGACGGACTTTTTTCCCGGCGCCACCACTGAGACTGATATTGCCCGGTCCATCAATGAGTATTTGCTTTTTCCCAATTACCGGGTCGTTTTCTTTCTTGTTCTCGCCGCCTGGCTCTTTTTCCTTGAACCTGTGCATCCGTTTGAACTGTTTGAAAAGCCCATGTTCGGCGCCATTTTTGAGGTGCTTTTCTGCGTGGTGGTGGCGCTGATGCTCAGTAGCGGATTGCGTCTTGCCCAAACGTGGACCCAACTCAATAATCTCCTGCGCCAATTGGAAAGGTCGCCGGTGCGCGGCTCATTTTGCCGGCTTAAGGGAGCCAGCTGGTCTCCGATCTGGGGATCTGGAGGTCAGCAGGCTGAGTGGACCAACCTGGGCCGTTCTTTCGAAGCGTTGCAGACCATACAGACCTGCTTGAACAAAAAGGACGAGGACCTTACCAACGAGATTACTGCAGCGTTCAAGAAGCGCGACGACATTCTCAAGCAGATACGATCAAAACCGCTGGCAGACCTGACCGGACTCCGTACGCTGAAAAGGGAATATGCCAGGTTTAAGAAATTCATCAACTCCGTGTTCAGCAAAACCGGCAAGGGAACACCGTCGAAATCAGCAAACGGGGACATATCCGAGTTTCAAAATTTGGAAAAGCTTTTTGGTGAACTTCAGGGTTCGCTCGCCACTGTCCTCACCCGCATCATGAAGATGCTGCAGACGCGTTGGACCACAGAATGCTATGAGCCCGATGACAGTGTTGAAGGAAGCAAAGAAGACCAGACCATAGTCGTGAACTGCTGTAAAGAGGAGCCGAACAAGGACGCGCAAGACTCGGCCCGCCTGGAAGAATATGTAGCGCTGCGCTATGTGGCATTCATTCGCGGAGTGCTGGCAAGCATCCGGCTGTGGCTCATCTTGCAAGCGATAGTTTTCAGCCTGGTGCTCAGTTCGCTGAATGTCTATTCCTTTGAGCCTCACCGCTCCCTGGTCTGGTCATTCACTGCCCTCTTTGTCCTGATTGGCGCAGTGGCGCTTCAAGTGCTCATGCAAGTGCACCGTGACCCTGTGATCAGCCGTATTACCGGCACCAAGCCCAACAAACTGGATATTCATTTCTTTATTCGCATAGCTACCTTGGGCGTCGTGCCGCTGTTTACATTGCTGGCAACACACTTTCCTTCGATAGGTCACTACCTGCTGTCATTCTTCCAGCCTGGTCTGGAGGCGCTTAAGTAACGGTGCGGTCTGGCGGCTGTCCCGTCTGCCGGCTGTCCCCAGGCGCCGGATTACGCCGCCTGCCCGGCACAATATCCCGATGCCCAGGCCCACTGAAAGTTGAATCCTCCGAGATGGCCGGTCACGTCCACTACTTCACCGATGAAATAAAGGCCCGGTATTTTTCTGCTCTCCATGGTTTTGGCCGAGAGCTCGTTTGTATCCACACCCCCGGCCGTGACCTCAGCCTTCGCATAACCCTCGGTCCCTTCGGGAGTAATCTGCCAATGGTGTGCGCAGTGCTCAAGCTCATCCAGGGCGTGGTTGCTCCAACCCTGAGGGGGATGAAGATCAAGCCAGCGATCGGCCAGGCGATGCGGCAGCGCTGCGCGAAACGCGTTCCTGGCAGCAGCCAGATCTCGCCGGGCCTTGGGCTCGCGCAATGCAACTGTGAGGTTCTGCTCCGGCGCCAGATCCAATGTGATGGGCTGATGCGGCTTCCAGTAAGAAGAGATCTGCAGGATAGCCGGACCACTCAGCCCACGATGCGTCATCAGCATCTTCTCGCGAAACTGTTGTACGCCGATCGACGCGATCACCTCAGCCGATACCCCGGCAAGATCGCAATAGTGGTCATGGTCGTTACTATTCCAAGTGAGCGGAACCAGCGCCGGCCGGGTCTCTACGATCTTCAATCCAAATTGCTGCGCCAGATCATAGCCAAAAGGCGTTGCACCCATCTTGGGAATCGACAATCCGCCTGTAGCAACCACCAGGGAACTCGATCGGAAATTCTCTGCGCCGGCGCGAACCGTGAAACTTTCTTCGCGCAAGACCTCCGCGATTTTGACAGTAGTAAAGATCTGTACACCGACCCGGCGACACTCCTCCTCCAGCAAGGAAACAACTTGCTGCGCCGAGCCGTCACAAAATAACTGGCCCAGCGTCTTCTCATGGTAAGGAATGCGATGTCTTTCCACTAGCGCAGTGAAGTCCGCGGGCGTGTAACGCGCCAGTGCCGATTTGGCGAAATGCGGATTGGCGGAGATAAAGTTCTCCGGACGGCAATACAGGTTGGTGAAGTTGCAGCGCCCGCCGCCGGAAATCAGGATCTTCTTGCCGATGCGCTCGGCGCGTTCCAGGACCGCTACGCGTCGCCCCCGCTTGCCGGCTTCAATCGCGCACATCAGACCTGCCGCACCGGCGCCCAGAACAATCACGTCGAAGTTTCGCATATGGCAAGCCGAGTCAGCGGGCAAGTTAGTGACGCAAGGCGAACACCAGAACCAGCACCAGGCCCAGCGTCAGCACGGCATTCCAGACAATCAGTGCGAGCAGCCACTTGCGCAGCCTTTCTTCGCGGGCTGCGATTGCAGCATTCAGCGCTTCAACATCTGATCGCAGTTGCGCTGCGTACGCTTTCACCTGATCGAGATCAGAGGCCAGTTGTTGCAGGCTGTCTGAAGCGCTTTGCCCGGTTGTCTGCGACGCTCGTGATTTAAGCGAGTCGCGCAGCACCTGGCCGCCATGCTCCACGGCAATCGGCGCCAGAACGCGCAATATTGAAGATAACCATCCCATGTTCTTGTAGAGAATCTGACCCTTGGCGAGTGGTTCGTTCCTGATGCGGCTCGGCCGAAATCGGCCGTGATCGTCGCATCAATCGCTAACTTGAAGACTGCATGTTTGCGGCTCGCCAAGCTTATTAAACCACACATCAAGGGGCGGCCGGCCTTCGTGCCGGGCATTCCGATGTGCTAACCTGTTGGTGGCCTTCCTTCAAGCCGGGATGGCGGAACTGGCAGACGCAGCGGACTCAAAATCCGCCGAGGTTCACCCCTCGTGGGGGTTCAACTCCCCCTCCCGGCACCAACAAGATCAAGATTTCAGAGCTGATGAGGTTGCATAACCCTTGTTCTTCACATCATCATCATCACAGGCATTCGTCTTGACTTTCAACCCCATACGCATTGTAATGAGCGAAGCAAGCAAGTACGGTGAAGGAGTTCACCGTTAACCGCCAGCCCTACCTTAATCAGGGCAGCTGATGACTCCTAGAACAGGAGGCATCAGAATGTCCGATAAACGACCCCAGATAGCTCAAAAGCAAACGCAACTGATTTTCTGTTGGACTGCGTTGCCGGCGTTGTGCGGTACATCGAGCCGGTCTCGCAAAGCGCGTTGCGAGACTCGCAGGCCCCATTTTCCACTTTCAAGGTTTGTAAAACAGCATTTGGGACTGCAACCAAGCTGGTCTGGCTGTGTCTTTGCCCGTCCAGGGTGCGGAGGATAGCCATGCAAAACGTTTGGGTATTGGCAGCAGTTTGGGTTGGCTTAGCTCTCATTGCAACCCTCATCGCGATTTGGTTCAAGATTTCGACGGCCTTGAGCGAGATCGTAGTAGGAACAGTTGCGCAACTCGTGATTGGCGCATTTCTTGCCAAGGTGAATCTCGGAGCACGTACGGAATGGATTTCCTTCCTGGCCGGCACTGGTGCAATCGTGCTGACTTTCCTGGCTGGCGCGGAGCTCGATCCCACGATCTTTCGCGCCAAGTGGAAAGAAGCAACATTGGTCGGGCTGGTGGGATTCTTCGGCCCCTTTTTGGGCTGTACCGCTATCGCGCATTTCGTATTGCACTGGGGAATGCGGCAGAGTTGGCTGGCTGGAGTCGCACTCTCGACTACGTCAGTCGCGGTGGTTTATGCCGTGATGCTCGAACTCGGCTTTAATGTCACCGACTTCGGCAAGGCGATTCTGGCCGCTTGTTTCATTAATGATCTAGGGACAGTCATAGCATTGGGCCTGATCTTCTCGCCCTTTACGGTACGTACTGTCATCTTCGTTGTTGTGAGCGTGGTGGTATTTGCAGTACTGCCATTCTTGACGCCACGTTTTTTCAAGAAATACGGTGGTCGCGTCTCAGAGCTTGAGGCCAAATATATCCTGCTTCTGCTTTTTGCGATGGGAGGATTAGCGGCCTGGGCAGGCAGCGAGGCTGTGCTGCCAGCTTACATTATCGGAATGGTATTGGCCGGCACCGTTGGCAAGGATCACATTCTCATTCGCCGGCTGCGGACGCTCACGTTCGGATTGCTGACGCCGTTTTACTTCATCCGGGCTGGGTCGTTTGTGTCTGTGCCGGCTTTGGCGGCAGCGCCTCTGATCTTTGTCGTCTTGTTTTTCGCCAAAATGATATCCAAGGTGGTTGGCCTTCTTCCAACCGTGTATGCCTTCAAATACCAGCGGAATGAGACACTCTACTACACACTGATGATGTCAACGGGACTGACGTTTGGTACGATTTCCGCGCTGTTTGGGCTGAATCACCAGATCATTTCTGAAGCTCAATATTCTTTCCTGGTGGCGACGGTCATCGGCTCGGCAGTCGTGCCGACCATGATCGCGAATGCGTTCTTCATGCCCAGGCATTTGCTTCACAAAGAGGTTCAGTCTAAGGAACCGAACCCGCAGTTGGCGACTTCGCCTAATTGAGGAGGTTCTATGGTGGGAAGGCGGCACTCGGTTTTCAAACAGATTTTGGTCGGATTTGATGGCTCAGAACAATCGCGGAAAGCCGCGAACACGGCCATCAGCTTGGCGCACTGTTTGGACGCGAAGGTCCTCGTACTTGCTGTTGCCCGCCCCCCGGAACCCGCCACATCCGTTGAACTTGAAGCTGTCTTGGATAATGCGAAAGAGCATTTTGAAGCGGCTTTTGTGCCGCTCAGGGAGTCGGCCAAGAACGCGGAAGTCGAGATGGAGACGGATATTGCGGTTGGTCATCCAGCGGAACAAATCATTCATCGTGCGGAACAGAGCAAGATGGACCTGATCGTTCTGGGGTGTCGAGGAACGTCAACATTTCATAGATGGATCTTGGGATCGGTGTCAGAGAAAGTGCTGCGCTATGCCCATTGTCCGGTCATGGTATTGAGGTAATCAAGAGGCACGGTTGTGGAGTTTTTCATGGACGGCTCAAACGCACAGGACAGACTGTTCAATGAATTTCAGCAAAACAGGCTGTCTGTTACTTGTAATTACATTGACGCGTTGTTGAAGGACATCGAAGAAGTACTAAACTCAACAGCATCGAAGAGTCCGTTTCCGAAGTACGTCTCCGATATCAGTCCTGCGCAACGGGCGGCAATCGAGGACTACATTGCCAGTTTTCGAGCCCGGCTGGTGAGAGTGTTGGAAACTGTGCGTGTCCCATTACCCGGGGGGAGGATCAGTGCCGTGCATTCTGTTCGTACAACTCTGAGCTGTATTGACATCGCGGTCGAGGAACTCAGGCCGCGATATATGCGCGGATACGGTGAGCTGCCAGAAGCAGCGCAGGAGGCTCTGAACGGAATAGTCGCTGACCTGAGCGATGTTGTGCGGCAATTCAATGGTTATCTTTTGTCCATTGCTCCTTAGCCGTTCGCAGCATTCGGACTGAGACACTTTTTGAAGAGAGGACATCAACTGAGTTGGAAAAATACGTGATGATCGGCATCGGCGGGTTTCTTGGGTCGATTGCGAGGTTTTGGATAGGCGGAGTGGTGTATGAAAAGACGGGCGCGAAATTCCCCTATGGAACGTTCGTCATCAACATCTCAGGATCGTTTCTGATCGGCTTCATTGTGACTATCCTGACCGAGCGGACATACCTGAGTCCCAATTGGAGATATCTCATTCCCATCGGGTTCATCGGCGCTTACACCACATTCTCGACATTTGAATGGGAAACTTTGAGCGCAATCAGAGATGGTCAGCTCTTGATCGCGGGATTAAACGTGGTGCTCAGCGTTGTCGTAGGATTCGTGGCAGTGTGGCTGGGCGTAGTTTCCGGGAGGTATGTCGCATGAGGTTTTGGTATCCCAGCGGGGCTTATAGCTCTTGGAGGCATGGTGCTTAAACAAGGTCCTGCAAAAAAGGTCTGCATATACGTAAGTGAGGACCGCCAGTACCACGGCCATGCGGTCTATGCGGCCATTCTTGACTTTCTGTTTTACCGGGGTGTTTCCGGCGCAACGGTGATTCGCGGCATGGCGGGGTTTGGCGCTGACCATCACCTCCACACGACTCGCATCCTCCGGCTGACTGAAGATCTTCCGATCAAAATTGAATTCATCGAAGCAGCGGAAAAGGTCGAAGCCCTTCTGCCCAAACTGTTTGAAATGGTGGGAACCGGGCTGATTGATGTTCAGGACACCGAGATCATCAAACCTACTGGTCCGAGCAAAGTCCAGCCGCAACCACAGCCTGATCGCCCGCTCAAGATTGAGGGCAAAGCCAAGCTCATGCGGATTTACATCGGTGAGCAGGACCGTTGGAAGGACAAACCGCTGCATCGGGCTTTGATTGAAAGCCTACGTGCCAACGATATAGCAGGGGTAACCATTTACGAGGGCATAGCCGGATACGGCGCAAACCGGCGGCTCCGCAAAGAAAAAGCCCTCGGTTTCTCCAAGGACCGGCCAATCATGCTTTCCGTTGTGGATTCCGAAGAAAAGATCCGCGCTTATCTTCCGATCTTGGACGACATGATCGGCGCTGGATTGGTAGTGCTCTCAGATGTGGACATCATCAAGTACACGCATGACTACAAAAAAGTTGAGCGGCGAAAGGAGCCGCGTTGATGAAACTGGAGGGCAAAGCAAAACTCATAAGAATTCACTTCGGTGAGGATGACAAGTTCCAGGGCAAGCCTCTATACGAGGCCATAGTGCAAAAGTGCCAGGAACTCGATATGGCGGGAGCTACCGTGTACCGGGGCTTTGAGGGCTATGGTGCCAGCACTCGCATCCATCGTGGGCGCGGGTTTCATTTTTCGTCGGACGCTCCGATTGTGGTCACTATCGTGGACTCTGAAGAAAAGATTCGGAGGCTAATCCCTCATCTCGACGCGATGCTGGGCGAAGGATTGATTGCGGTATCGGATGTCGAGGTGATCCGTTATCAAAAGGAAAACCGAACGTGACCAGCCGATACGTTACCCGTGCTTGGCCATGCGCGTCTGCACGGCCTTCCCTTCCAATCTCGGAGCCGTGAGTAGCAATTGCTTTTCTGCCCGTTTACGTTGGAAAGAATTGAACCACTGAAGTGAAAGAAGCATAGCTGCAACTGCGCGACGAGGTCGTGGCAGAGCTTTTTTGCGACCAGAGCATGCCCGGGATCATCTAGTGACGGTTGCGGACTCTGTCTTGAAATAACAGGATGTCGAAGACGCTTAGACCAAATCGGTATTCTGCTTTGTCGCTGCAGGACGTTATCTGTCTTTGCGCAGGCCCTCGCGATGATGAGGCCTGGGAGGAGTTCGTTGCCCGGGTCGGAAGGCCCATCAGCCTTACCGTCATGCGCACTGCGTCCTTGTGGGGCGAGCCCTCTCGGTCACTGGTGGAGGATCTGACCCAGCTGACGTACCTCAAGCTCTGGCAAGACGGTCGTTTCCTTCTGCGGGACTTTGCTATCCAGCATCCGGAAGCTATTCTGGGCTACATAAAGAAAACTGCTGCCAATGCCACTCACGATTATTTCAAGCACAATTACAGTCAATCGTCGGGCGGTGACAAACCTCATGTATCGACGAGTGATGTCGATCTTGAAGCAGGAAAAGACGTTTATGGCAGCGAGGAAACGATCGCTTTCGGAGTCTTTTTGAATGAGATTGACGATCACTTGAAGCGTAGTTTGGCCGGGCCCGACCAGGAACGCGACCGCATGATTTTCTGGCTCTATTTCCGCCAGGGAATGAGCACCAAAGAAATCGGCTCTATGCCAGCCATCGGACTGAGTACAAAGGGAGTTGGAAGCGTGATTGAACGGCTGAAACATTGTATTCGAGAACAAATCATTGCGCTCACTCCCGACACCGACGGGGACGCGGATAGTGCGAAAAGCAAATTCCCTGGGGAACTCGTACCTAGGTTATAGGGGGCTTCAGAGCGTGGGACGTCCATTCGATAAGCATATCGATACCCAAGAGCTCAGTGCTCTCGTGGCCCTCTCTGCAGAGAGCGGGCCAGAGCAGCATGGGCCTGCTCCCGACGCCGTTCGCGAGGCCGAGCGTCACGTGAGGTCCTGCCCTGATTGCAGCGGGAAGGTATCGAAGTACCGGCAACTGGTAAACAGGTCATCGAATGTAGTGGTCTCGAAAGTCGCACCGCCGGGACCTGACTGTCCCAAAGATAATGATGTCGACTGGCATGAAGTGGCCGCCGGATTGTGGCCGGAGTCGAAGGCTAAGCAACTGATCATGCATGCTGCGCTCTGTGACCACTGTGGACCGCTGCTGCGCGCGGCAACCTCCGTGGATGACGACCCGACTCCTGAAGAAGAAAAACTGTTGGCAGAACTGAAACGGCCGTCGAGACCTGCCTTCGTCCCTCAACCTATGCCGGTGCCTCCATCACATCGGAGGTTCATGAGGTGGCTGGTTCCAGCGCTGGCGTTGATGGTGATTGCCTTTTTCGTCGTAAGTACGCGCCCGCGTTCATCACCGTCTTCATTCTCTGGGCAGGAGTTTGCCGAGTTCGCCGTGAAAGCCCACAGGCAGCATACCCAGGGGAATCTTGCGCTCGATGTTCACTTCGATTCGCAGCAGGCACTGAACCAATGGTTGAAAGCGAAGTCGCCATTTTACGTTGCTTTGCCGGAATCCCCGGCCGTCCCTGGCGAGGAGCGGCCCTACCGTCTCCAAGGGGCGCGGCTAGTGCCGGCTGGCGGCAAAACCGCTGTTTACGTCGCTTATCAGATGCAGTCGGGTCCGGTAAGTTTGATGGTGGCGCCCGAATCAGTGGCCGTCGCTTCTGGAGGCATCGAGGCAGATTTCAAAAAGGTGACTTTTCACTACCGCACGGTCGAAGGCCTCAAAGTGGTCACCTGGTCGCTGCACGGGAACACCTACGCCCTGGTTTCAGAGGAAGGAAATAGCACGCAGCGATCCTGCATGGTTTGCCATTCTGCTATGAGAGACCGCGACTTAAGCCAAACGCCGACTCCTTTACGCAATGAATCCGTGTTGCAATGATCGCTCTTGAACGCGAACTGAGAGCATAGCTAAAACCTTCGACAACCTACGAGTCCTTTGACACACGCTTCGTGAAAAGCATCGCTGCAGTCCGCGAATAGTGCGACTTCGACGAAAAGCAAATTCCCACAAGACATCGTCTCTTCTAGTGAGGGCAATTACGGCTTTCTGGCAATTGTTCGGGAGGCAGACACTACAACGCGTCACAGGTGAGGCGGTTGTGATGTCAGCGATGCGGTGACTTGTCTTTGAGCTCGTTTTTGTCTCTCTAAGAACCTCGATCGCCGTGCCACTTCAAAATAACAGACAGAACTGGAGAATAAATGCGTAACAACCTCAATCAGCAAGTAAGCAATCATCGCCGGAATAGCAGAGCGGCCGTTGCCGCGATCCGTGGACTCGTGTTAGCGCTCGTCGCACTCGCTGTCACCGGGATCGCCTCCGCTCAAGACAATGTGGACGTGAAATTCAAGAGCGGCATCGGGGTCATTCCTGTGACCGGCGTTGCCGCGAATGGGACAGTCAACCTCAACATCGTACGCGGCGTTAATCCCGCGGGACCCTGGCGGATCGCCGATCTCGACGCAGTTGTGGAGTCCAACGGGCATATCAGCGTCAGGGGACGCGGTCTGCTTCTGGCCGCTGGGAATGGCATTGGAACCAACGCAGGAGCGAGCGTTCACGCCACGCTTTTCTGTGGGCCTGCAGCCACGGCCACCGCTTTCGATGAAGCCGGGGTACCGTTGGCGTCGGACGGGGATTTCGTGATCGACGATTTCCTCACCGGGAATGGGTCTCTGCCAACCCCTTGCGAGAATCCGGTGCTGCTGATCCGGAGCGGGGCGCTGCCTGGGCAGGGCGTTTGGTTCGCCGCCGGCATTCAGAAGCTCGAAGATGAACACTCACAGAAGTAAAGCGGGGAAATCTCACTACGTAACACTTGAAATAACACAGAACGGAGAAACAAATGAGCAACAACTCTTGCCAACCAGCAAGAAACATTACGCGAGTTCGGCGTCTGTTCGCAGCCGCTCTCATGCTTGGATGTGCATTAGGCACAGCTACTAACGCGGCAGCGCAGAAGGTCACGCCGCCAGCAACTCCTACCGGGATTACACCACAAGCGGGAAACACCGCATTCCTGGAGGGCCATGCTTTCGGCACGCAAGGCTATACCTGCCTGCCAACAAGCAATGGTGGCACCGCGTGGAGTCCCAACGCCCGCCCCGAAGCCACCCTATTTACGGATTTCTTCGGCCGGCCGGTCCAGATCATTACTCATTTCACCAGCATTGATGCTAATCCGAACACACCTAACCCGGTGTCCCTCTCAGGCAACGCGACGTGGCAGAGCTCTTTCGATTCCAGCAGGGTGTGGGCACAGAAGACGGGATCGATTGACGCCGGCACGGACCCCGCCAGCTGCCCGAATACGGGATCGATTCCTTGCCTGCTCCTGCAGTCGATCGGAAATCAGGAGGGACCCGAGGGCGGTACGCTCCTCGCCAACGTCACCTTTGTCCAACGCCTAAACACGAAAGGCGGAGCCGCTCCCACCACCGCCTGCTCGGTGGGTCAAACTCAACTTCAGCCGTACGAGGCGGATTACTACTTCTTCCACGCGGACGAATAAACCAACTCCTGGCCGGAGGGCCGGGATGTGCACGCGGAGCCGCAACAGCATTGGTGCGCTTCGCGTGCTCGCCCTCTGTGCCAGATCAAATTTTCGAAGTTTAAAACTACAACCCGTTAACAGGACCAGGCCACTTAGGAAGCGCAAAGGGGGCCGCGCGGCGTGTTTTCTAGACTGCTTCGCGCTGGGCGCCTTGTCCGGAATCAAGCGGCACACGAACGTGGATGCTCGTACCGCCCAACGGCTTCGAATCTATCGCGATCGTTCCGTTCACCAACCGAACACGCTCACGCATACTGGTGAGTCCCAGGCCTTTTCCTTGCAGTGCTGCTTCAATTTCAAATCCTCTGCCTGAATCACTGACGATCAGGTGAATCTCGCCGGAGTCTTCCCCCAGGTACACTTCAACACGTCTTACCCCGCTATGCTTGCTGGCGTTGTGGAGGGCTTCCTGTAATATCCGGAGCAGGGAGCGTCCGATTTCGAGTGGCAGAACACCGGGTACGGCGCTCTTAAAGTCGACTTGCATTTTCTGCCGCTCGGAAAATTCTCTGCACCAGCTTCTAATACCCGCGACAGCTCCCAGATACTCCAATTTTGAAGAATCCAGATCGTGCGACAGGGCTTGCACATCGTTTGAAATATCGCCCACCGTCCTTTGCAGTTCCTGCACACGGGCTTCGATCTCAGAAGGATTCTCTTTTAATTGTTCCAATTCCATTGGCAACAATGCGAGCCGTTGGTTGATGTCGTCGTGAAGCTCTCTGCCGATACGGGCGCGTTCCTGTTCCTGGGCTTCAATCAGCTTTCGGGTCATGCGCGAGAGCGCTTCTTCTGATCGTTTGAGATCGGTTATATCCGCTATCATGCCGATGACCCGCAGCATTCTGCCATTGCCGTCAAAGTAGGCACGCCCGCTGCTCCTCAGCCAAACAATAGCGCAGTCGGAAAGCATTACCCGGTAGGTAACGGCCGCCGTCGGCTTCTCCGGGGTCAGTCCGGCAACGGTGGCCCAGAATTTTGGGCGGTCGTCGGGATGGATTTTCTCCACGAACTGCTGATGGCTAAATCCCAGGGGCTCTGTGACACCGAGGACCTGGAGATGTTCTGAGGATCGCACCACCGCGCCCGTCGTGACATTCCACTCAAAGGAATACATCCTGCCGGCCTCAGTCGCCAGATGAAATCGCTGCTCGCTGTCGCGAAGCGCTTGTTCGGCCTGCTTACTCTGGGTGATATCAATATTGACGCCGATCACCCGCAACGGCTCTCTGGAGCGGTTCGCGAATATTTGCCACCGCCCGGCAATCCAGTGAACGCTTCCGTCAGGCCAGATGACGCGCCATTCTCCATGCGTCGGTTGTTCGGTCTTCAGTGACTCGCTGACCAGCTCGTTCACGGGTACCCGGTCATCGGGATGCACCAGGTTCTCAAAGGCGGCGTATGTTCCCCCAAATCCGCCCGGCGGCAATCCGTACATTGCTTCCAGTTCCCCGGTCCAGGTGTTCTCGCCCGTCTGAAGATTCCAATCAAAAGTTCCGATGTGGCCGGCCTGCTGTGCCAGACGCAGCCTCTCCTCGCTGCAACGCAGTGCTTCCTCAGACCGCTTGCGCTCAGTGATGTCACGGGAGATGCCGGAAAATCCCACAACTGCCCCGCTTGAATCCTTAATAGGAGAAATACTGAGGGATACGTCGATTCTTTTTCCGGCTTTGGTAAGACGAACCGTCTCAAGTTGCTTGATATAGCTGCCGGCCCTCAGCGTTTCAAGAATCGTGCTCTCCTGATCGGGCAGGTCAGGCGGCACGAGCATGGTAACCGGCTTTCCTACCGCTTCCGCCTCGGTGTATCCGAACATGCGCTGTGCGCCTGCGTTCCAACTGGCGATCACACCATCCAAAGTCACGGAAGCAATCGCATCCTCAGACGATTCCACAATTGCGGCGTGCCGGAACCGGGCTTCTTCTAACTTTTTCTGTTCCGTGATGTTCTCCACCATCGCGAGGACCAGTGGAGATGAACCGCGGTTCAACAGTGAGACGCTTAAACGTCCCCACACTAGCGAACCGTCTCGCCGGAAATACCGCTTTTCCAGTTGGTAATGCCCTATCGAGCCGGCTCGCAATTGTTGAAAGAGTTCCCAGTCCTTTTCCGCGTCTTCAGGAGGAGAAAAATCGACGCAATGCTTGCTACGCAATTCCTCTTCGCTGAAACCCAGCATCGAGCAAAATGCGGGATTCAGGAATAGAGGCTGTCCCTCCAGGGTCTCTACGGCAATCCCGATGGGACTCGCGTTGAAAACATCTCTGAAAAGCTGGGTGTCGGCCGTGTGAAGCGCAATGCCTTCTCCCATAGAAGACGTGTATAGCACGGTTGATGCCTCTAGGCAACGCGGCGGGTGACTCGCTTGATCGCATTTCAGTCTCTTACGATCGTCCGTAGTAAAATGCGCTCCCACCCTTAGCTCGGCCTAAGCAAAACTCACGGCCGCTCGGTTACGGGCTTTCCTCCACCGCCGGGCAGCGGCGCTTTCTTCGCGCCTGAGGTTTCAGCCTGCAACAGCGCATGAATATCTGAATAGGCGTAGATGGTCGGCGCGTGGTTCTGCATCAGGCCTCCAGTGTCGGCGGTAGGACCATAGTTGCTGTGCAGATCACGACCCAGCATGCGCAGCATGGCCATCTGCTGTCCGCGGTGGTGCGAGGTGTGGGCGATGCGCCTCACTATCACCCAGGCCCGCGAACGCTTCACGTTAAAGAACGAGGTTTCGCCTTCGAACCACGCTTCATCTTTATTCTGCAGCTCTGCCAGGCGTTTGCCGCTGTCTTCCGCGTAGCGCTGCATGAAGCCCAGCCGTGTCTCCGGCGACGGCAGCGGAGGAGCGGCAACGTCAATGCCGAGCATGTTCTTGAACCAGAGATTTTCGCTCACGCACTGGTGAATCATCTGTTCAAGAACGCTCCGTCCACGCGGATCTTTCGCGTTCGGACGGGAGGACAGATCTTCGTCGCGGAACTCGCTCCAGACGCTCACCACCTTGATTCGTTCGGTCGCGTAAGTTTCAACCAGAAAGTCGTATCGCATTGCGCCACCTGGGATTGCGGCCGGCAGCCTGCTTACGGTGCCTGCTCGCAAAGTTAGCCGGATCATGCGTCCGGACTGAAAGACACGGAGATTCTACGCCGGTCGCAGGTATTTGATGCGTAAAGCCACCTCTCCGCAGGAGACGGGATAGGAATTTTCGATTGCAGGCAGAGGTTCTGGTTCTCAATTTGGGAGTAGAATCTTTACCGCCTTATGTCGCCGGCCCGCATAGTCCGTCGCGGTGTAAAAGCACTTTTGCGCCGCGTGGTTGCAATTGCAGTTTGCATAACAGCTTGGGGCGCCACCTTTACCCTGAATGGCTGGACCGCCGTTTCTTCCGGCGCCAACCCGTCGGACCAGATCAAGGCGTCTGCAAGCGCGCTGGCTGACGCATCTCGACTCTATTCCGAAGCACAGGAGCTGTATCGCAAGGGGACGTATGAGAAGGCGCAGGCATTGGGTGAACGAGCTTTACAACTCCGCGAACAGGCATTGGGCGCCGAAAATCCGGAAGTAGCGTCTGCGCTAACCCTGTTAGGCAGGATTGCTGACGGCAAGAACGATTACGCTCATGGTGCGGCCTTGTTTCACAGGGCTCTCGCGATCAACGAAAAGTCGCTGGGCAAAGACGACCTGGCAGTCGCAGAAGTGCTGGATGGCCAAGCCAGGAATTTAACCGCAACAGCCCAATTTTCTGAGGCTGAAGAAGCAGGCAAACGTTCTTTGCAGATTCGCGAAGCCAAGGCGGGGCCAAATGATTTCCTGGTTACGCAAGCTCTGGAAACACTCTCGAACCTGTATGTAGAGCGCGCCGAATTCGGCAAGGCTGAAAGCGTAGCCAACCGGGCGCTTGAAATTACCACACATCTCTACGGCGCTGACGACGTACGCACCGCCGATGCCGAAAGCATGCTGGGGCGAATTGCGGTGAGGCAATACAACTTTGCGCGCGGAGAGGAGTTACTGACGCATGCTTCGAAAATCAAGCTGGCGGCCGGTGGTGAAGACAGCCTGATGTATGCCGAATGTGTAGCAGATTTGAGCCTGCTTTACCTGTTGAAACGTGACAACGTACGGGCGGAGCAGTTGGCCGCGCAGGCCCAGTCCATGGAGGAGAAGCTTCTCGGCCCCAATCACCTGAAAGTCGCAGCGATTTTGCACGTCCGCGGCCTTATTGCTTACCGGCGCAGGGACTTCACCACGGCGGAGAACTTTTACCAGCGATCGCTGGCCATCAAAGAGAAAGCATTAGGGCCGGTCCATCCGTGGCTGGCCGTCACGCTCAACAACCTGGGTCTGCTCTATTGGCGTCAGGAGCACAATTATAAAAAAGCAGCCGGCTACTTTCAGCGGGCTGAGGTCATCTTTGAAAAATTCGACGGGCCGGAGAGCGTACCGGTGGCTGAGTCGCTAACCAATCTGGGAATCATGGCCAAGAACATGAGCGATTACAAGAGCGCGGAAGAAGATTACAAACACGCTCTGGCCATCATCGAAAAGCGCTCTGCACCAAACAGCAATTCGCTCGAAGTCGTGGTGGAGAGTTTGGGCATTCTGTATCGCGACCAGCACGATTTCGCGAAAGCTGAACCCTGGTTTCTGCGCGCACTCCAGATTACGCAGGATTCCCTGGGCCCCGAACACCCGGAAGCCGGCAGGATCCTGCGGAACCTTGCCCACTTGTATTCGGCCGCCGGAAACCCGGCCCGGGCGCGTGAATGCTGGCAACAAGCCATCGCCATTGAAGAAAAGGACCTGCCCCTGAACCTGGCGCTGGGTTCAGAACGGCAGAAGCTGGCTTACTTTGATCCATACATTGAGACGCTGGATACGGTCATCTCCTTCCAGCTGCTTCAGGATCCCGAGAACGCCGATTCGCGCGAATTGGCCGCCACCATGCTGTTGCAACGCAAGGGCCGGATTCTTGATGCGATGGCCGGCAACATGGAAGGTTTGCGCAATCGCTCCAATGTGGAAGACCGTGCACTGCTGGATCGGTTGAAGGAGGTAACTTCAAAACTTGCCAACCTTGTCCTCAATGGGCCGGGAAAAAGTTCGCTCGCTGACCACCTGCAGCAAATCAAAACTCTCACCGAACAGCGAGACGCTCTGGAAAACGAGATCGGCAAACGCAGCTCCGGGTACTATCAATCGTCAACCCCGGTGAGCCTTGCGGCGGTGAAGGGCGTTCTGCCGGCTGATGCCGCCCTGGTCGAGTTTGCCGTCTACCAGCCTTATGACCCGATGCAACCTCTCGAAAGCGACACTGAGTATGGCGATCCCCGGTACGTCGCTTATGTCATTACGGGAGCGGGAGTTCAATCCCGAGATCTGGGCGACGCTAAGACCATCGATGCCGCCGTGGCAACTCTGCGCAAGTCGCTGCGCGATCCCGAATCGCGCAATATCAAAGAGGCGGCGCGCGCCGTGGATGAGAAGATTATGCGCCCGATCCGCGCGATGGCCCGAGATGGCCGGCATTTTCTCATCGCACCCGATGGGCAGCTCGACCTTATTCCCTTCGACGCACTGGTGGACGAAACCGGGCACTACCTGGTCGAACGCTATCTGTTCACCTACCTGAGCACGGGCCGTGATCTGCTGCGCCTGCAGGCACCGCGCGCCAGCAAGACCTCGGTTATGGTGTTTGCTGATCCTGACTTTGGCGAGCCCCGGTCTCCCGAACGCGGAGCTGCGACCAATCAAGTGCAGCCGGTAAGCCGAAGCATCAGCCAGGGCAAGGACTCGGACATATATTTTGCTCCGCTCGACGGGACGAAACGGGAGGCGCAAGCCATCCAGTCTCTTTTCCCGAAAGCTCAGCTGCTCACGGGAGCGCAGGCGATCAAGGCCGCACTATTGAAGCTTGAAGCGCCCAGTATTCTGCACATTGCCACTCACGGATTTTTTCTTCCGGATCGCCACGCCGACCCCGCAGGATCTTCCGGCGCGGCGGCAACTTCGGACGATTTGCGCGGAGGATCCACCGACGAGGACACCGACAATCCGTTGCTCCGCTCGGGGCTGGCGCTTACCGGCGCAAACCTGAATCGACGCGGGGGCGACAGTGGCATCCTGACCGCGCTGGAGGCAGCCAACCTTAATCTGTGGGGCACCAAACTTGTGACGCTTTCCGCTTGTGATACCGGCATCGGCGAAGTTCACGAGCGTGAAGGCGTCTATGGGTTGCGGCGCGCTTTTGTTCTCTCAGGCGCGGAAAGCCTGGTGATGAGCTTGTGGCCGGTGAGCGATTACGTGACCCGCGAGATGATTACCACGTACTATACGGGCTTGAAGAACGGCCGGGGCCGGGGTGAAGCGTTGCGTCAGGCAGAGCTTGCTGTGCTCAAGCGCAAGGGTTATGAGCACCCTTTCTATTGGGCCAGCTTCATTGAGTCCGGCGAATGGGCTAATCTGAGCGGCCGGCGCTGATCCTTACCACTATCTTGAGATAATCTTCCCGCCCAATATAGAGTTGTTTGGAAAAAATTGCGTGCAACTGCCGCCGGATGCCGGCAGAGCTTGCGGATTTGAGGAAAACTTGTCGTTGTGGATTCGAATTGCCGCCCTTGTTTTTTGCTGGTCGATCTCTGCCGGCGGGTTTGGCGCCCAACTCAGCGGCATAGTCACGAATGGGACCACAGGCAAGCCTTCCGCCGGAACTGAGGTAGTGCTGCTCTCGCTCGAGGGCGGCATGAATGAAGTTGCCAGAGCGACAAGCGATCTGCAGGGGCATTTCACCATCGATTTGCCGGATACCGCCGCGCCCCACCTGCTGCGCGTGACCTACCAGGGCGTAGGCTACTTCAGCAGCGTAGCGCCAGGGTCCGGCGTCGCCGATATCACTATTTATAACTCGGCCAGGCAGGTGGCAGGTATTTTTGAAGACGCACGCGTCTTCCGCATGCAGGCAGAGCACGGACAACTGGAAGTCTCGGTGGCCTACACGTTGCGTAATGAATCGCAGCCGCCACGAACAAAAATGGATACCGAGACTTTTACCGTCAACCTGCCCCAGGGCGCGCAATTACTTGAGGCTACCGCAACCGCCCCTGGCGGGATGCCTGTCTCCGCTTCGCCCACGCCTACAGGCAAAGACAACGGCTATGCATTGACGTTTCCGATCCGGCCCGGACAAACGCTTTTCCGGGTGGTCTATCAGATGCCGTACAGCGGCTCATACGAGTTCAATTTCGCGCCGGATTCGCAACTCTCCGAACTGGGCGTGCTGCTGCCGAAAAGCATGCAATTCACCGGGCTCAGCCGGCAGTTCTCACAAGATTCGGACGAATCCGGGCTGGCGGTGTTCTTCGTCAAGAATGTTGCGGCACATGAGCAAGTAAGATTTTCAGTCGTGGGCGAAGGCGTAGCTCCGCGAGAAGCCGGAGAACCGGCTCCGGCTCCAGCTCCATCAGCGAGCACTTCGCCGGAGGAGACCGGTAATGCCCGGAGCAGTGCTTTCTGGTACGTCCTGGGTGGCATGATCATCGTTGCAGCCGGAGGTGCGTTCTGGTTGTGGCGCCGTTCGGCTGGATCATCACAAGAAGAAGGCCGCGGCGCGAGACGGCAAGGCAAGGCAAAGCGATCCGCTGATGTCCCGCCTGCAGGCGATTCACAGGAGAGCATGCTGGATGCGCTGAAGGATGAGTTGTTTCAGCTGGAAAGAGACCGGCTTGACGGCAAGGTTTCCGCGGAGGAGTATCAGAAATCCAAAGCCGGACTGGACGCCCTGATTCGACGGCAGATCAAAAAAAGAGGCGCGTAAGACATCTCGATTTCGCCAATAAAAACGGCCTCCCGAAACTCTATCGGGAGGCCGAATGGTTTTGGTTTACTGGACGGACTCCGCCCGCATAGCGCCTCGGGAACAGATCCTTCGGCTACGCTCGGGATTTCGGCCGCGGACTCTCGCCCCATCGCGCGAAAAACCGCGCGCGCCGGGGACCCCGTCTCCCACTCGGCTACGCCTCGTTCACGCCCGCATAGCGCCTCAACTTAACAAAACTTTTTGCTTTCTTTTTACACAAACTGGCTGTCTTTTTGAGATGATTGTGCATTCCATCCCCCATAATAGGTGCAAGCCTAGGGAACGACGTCGCTGCACGAGAGGGCCTGGCAGAATCAGAGTCTGATCTCGGCGGCCTTCAAGGTAACAAATCTTTTGCAAAACTATTGCACGGGAGAGTTGTGATTGTCCGCTAGTTACAAGACATATGCAGTGAAGTGTCCAAGGTGGTTTGCCGTCTGGATTCTGGCTGTCGCCGTGCTGGTTGCACCCGCTCAGGCCCAGTCGCAACCACAGCAAAATCAGCCGGGCAATGCGGCAACCGCTCGTAATGTTGGGACGGTAAAGTCAATCAACGGCCAGACGCTCGTGCTCAAGTCGGACACTGGGCCGGAAGTAAACGTTTCCCTTTCTGATACCACTCGCATCCTGCGCCTTGCGCCCGGACAAACTGACCTGAAGAGCGCTTCTCCTATGACGGCGAGTGAAATCCAGGTGGGCGACCGCATGCTGGTCCGTGGGAGAGCCGAGGACAACAACGCGCTGGCAGCGACGACGATTGTGGTAATGAAGCAGGCCGATGTTGCCCAGAAGCAACAGCACGATCGTGAAGATTGGCAGAAGCGGGGAGCGGGCGGAATTGTCAGCGCGATTGATCCGGCGAGCGGAACCCTGACTGTATCGGTAACGCCCACAGTCAAAATTGACGTGAAGACGTCAAAAGATACCGGCTTCCTGCGTTACGCATCCAATTCGATCAAATTCTCTGATGCGCAAAAAGGCACGTTTGACCAGATCAAAACCGGCGACCAGTTACGCGCGCGCGGCAATCGCAGCACCGACGGGAAAGAGATAACGGCGGAAGAGGTGATCTCCGGTTCGTTCCGCAACATTGCCGGCACCATCACTTCTGTTGATGCAGCCGACAACGCCATCACTGTGAAAGACATCCTGGCGAAAAAATCGGTTGTAGTGAAGTTCAACGCAGATTCGCAGTTGCGCAAGCTTGCGCCACAAATGGCCCAGCGCCTGGCTTTCTTTCTTAAAGCAAGCGCACAGCCGGGCCAGGGTGGACCGCCAGGCGCGGCTCAGCCACCGGGAGGCGGAGCAGCGGCAGGCGCAGGAATGCGGCCGGCGGGCGGCCCGGATTTCCAACAGATGTTAAGTCGCATACCGAGCGTAAAGATCGAGGAACTACAGAAAGAAGACGCGGTAATGATCGTGGCCATGCCGGGCGCGTCCGGCAATGAAGCCACAGCAGTCACCCTGCTGGGCGGCGTTGAACCCATTCTTACCGCTTCGCCGGATGGAATGAGCGCCGCTGCGTTGTTTTCCGGGTGGAACCTTGGCGCGCCTGCCGGCGATACCGGTCCATAGCGAGATTTATGAACATGGGTGAGGAGAGTTCGATGAGAGTCTGGCTGTTGGGTTTACGAGTATGGGTTCTTTCTATTTTTTGCCTGGCCTTTTTTACAGCCTCAGCGCTGGCCCAGGCTCCTGCTGGACGGCTGCGTGGCACCGTCGTTGATGCCACGGGCGCGGTGATTCCAGAGGCGGACATCACGCTGAAAAATTCCAGCGGTGCGGAAGTCAAGGGCAAATCGGGCGGCGCGGGCGAATATGACTTTCGCAATCTGGCTCCCGGCACCTACACGGTCTCAGTAACCGCTAAAGGGTTTGCGCCGGCAAGCCAGCAGGTGGAAATCGTTGCCGGGCAAGAGAAGAAGGCTGACATCCCCCTGCAGATCATGGTTAAGGAAGAAGATATTCAGGTCCAGAGCAATGCGGCCACCGTCAGCACCAGCCCGGATAATAATGCCAGCAGCGTGGTCATCAGTGGAAAAGACCTGGAGGCTCTGTCAGACGATCCCGATGAATTGCAGTCGGAGTTACAGGCCCTTGCCGGCCCATCGGCCGGACCAAACGGCGGACAGATTTACATTGATGGCTTCACCGGGGGACAACTCCCGCCCAAGTCTTCCATCCGCGAAATTCGCATCAACCAGAATCCATTCTCCGCACAATATGACCGGATGGGCTTTGGACGGATTGAGATTCTTACCAAGCCCGGAACCGACAAGCTTCATGGCCAGGTCTTTTTCAACGACAACCACTCGTTCATGGATGCCCTGAACCCTTTTGCCGCCACAGAACCTGATTTTGACACTCAGATGATAAGCGGAAACGTGGGCGGTCCTTTGGGCAAGAAGGCGTCCTATCAGTTCAATGCTGAGCGGCGCAATATCAATGAAGCGGCGGTGGTGCTGCCGCAAGCGTTTACTGCGGCGAATGTGCCGGTGGTCGGCGTGCTCAACCCGCGCGTGCGCACCAACGTGAGTTCGCGCCTGGATTATCAGGTTTCCGCTTCCAATACGCTGATGGTTCGCTACCAGTTCACGCACAATCGTGAAGAGAATGACGGCATCCAGCAGCTGTCATTGCCCTCGCAGGGTTTTAACCAGACGCTGAACGAGAACACAATCCAGATCGCCGACACGCAGGTGCTGAGCCCCCGGGCGATCAATGAAACCCGATTTGAATGGCAGCGCGGCAACACCGATCAGAATTCGCTGTTCTTCACGCCAACGGTCAACGTGCTCGGCCAGTTCGTCGACGGCGGCAACCCGCTGGGCATCAGCAACATTCTTACCACGCACTACGAGCTGCAGAACTATACCTCGATCAACAAGGGCAATCATTTTATGCGGCTGGGCGGGCGCCTCCGTTCGACGGCTAACTCAACCAATTCCACGCAGGGCTTCAATGGCTCATTTACGTTTGATTCGCTGGCCGCGTTCAACGCCGGAACACCACGCCAGCTCAGCATTGTTACCGGAAATCCTCTGATCCAGAATACGTTCATTGACGCTGGTCTCTACGCGGAGGATGACTGGAAGTTACGGCCCAATATGACGCTCAGTTACGGTCTCCGCTTCGAAACGCAGAACGGTATCAACGATCACGGCGATTGGGCGCCCCGCGTGGGCTTTGCCTGGGGCTTGGGAGGCAAGAAAAACACACAGCCAAAGACCGTGATCCGTACCGGTTTCGGCATTTTCTACGACCGATTTTCACAGGATCTGATCATGGAGACCGAGCGCCTCAACGGCGTGAATCAGCAGCAATTCATACTTTCGGCCAACACGGTTGCGAACCAGGCGCTTCTGGTGTCCGCATTTGCCAAATATCCGAGCATGCCGCCGGTGAGCGGCGGTACAGTCGCGAGCACTACTTATACGGTCGATCCTAATCTGAGGGCGCCATACACCATTCAGTTTGCCGGGTCGGTGGAGCGGCAGCTGCCCAAGTCGGCCACGCTTACCGCCACGTATGTTCATTCCCGGGGAGTGCATCAGCTCTTCTCCACGGTGGTCTCGACCACGCCTGTGCCGCAGTACCAGTTTGAATCCGGCGGCGTGTTCAACCAGAATCAGATGATCATCAACTTCAACCAGCGCATCGGCACCAAGCTGACCATTTTCAGCTTTTATATGTTCAGCCATGCCAACAGCGATACGTTCGGAGCAACCAGCTTCGCCTCCAACCCGGCGGAGGGTATCGGTTTTGATTACGGGCGCTCCAGCTTCGATATTCACCATCGCGTTTTTTTCGGCGGAAGTATCGCGCTGCCGCATGGCTTCCGCGTAAGCCCGTTCATGGTGGCGAATTCCGGAGCGCCGTTTAACATCACCATTGGACGCGACCTGAACGGCGATTCAATCTTCAATGACCGGCCGGCATTCGCAACCGATCTTTCGCGCGCCAGCGTGGTCCAAACCGAGTTCGGCGCGTTCGATACCGATCCGCTTCCCGGCCAGACAATTATTCCAGCCAACTTCGGCCAAGCCGAGGCCCAGTTCACGATGAACATGCGCGTGAGCAAGACTTTTGGCCTTGGTCCCAAGCTTGAAGCCAGCAATCCGACCCCGCAGCAGCAAGGAGGGGGCCCGAGAGGACCAGGAGGTCCGGGTGGCGGGCGTCCGGGAGGAGAACGGGGAGGACCCGGTGGCGGATTTGGCGGTCCGCGCGGCCCAGGTGGCCCAGGAGGTCCTTTTGGCGGGGATAGATCCAGCCAGCGCTATAGCCTGACCTTCAGCGCCAATGCCCGCAACATCTTCAACAACGTGAACCCGGCTCCGCCGATCGGCAACCTGAGTTCCGCGCTGTTTGGACAATCCACGGCGCTGGCAGGAGGCGTGTTTAACACGCAGTCGGCAAACCGCCGCATCGATTTGCAAGTAATGTTTTCGTTCTAGCCGACACTATTAAGCGGGCAACAGATCAAAACGATTGGTTGTCCCGCGACAGCGCTTCCAATCTACGATGCAGATCGCAGACCTTAGTCATGTACTTTCGTGCCTTGGTTGCTCCACTGCACACCACAGGAAGCTCCCAAACTCCGAGTTAGAATTGTGTGCCAATTAGCGCGGGGTGCACTTGAAGAACTGGACGCCTACCCAGGACGCATTTCGGCAATTTCTCGATTGGCTGGACGAAGGTGGGGGTTCCGGCGGCGAGAGATATCTTGAGCTGCGTCGCAGGCTGGTGCTCTATTTCGATCGCCGAAACTGTCTTACCGCTGACGAACTGGCGGATGAAACGCTCAGCCGTGTAGCCCAGAAATTTCAGGAGCAGGGAGAGATCACCAATATTTCTCCGGCGCACTATTGTTTCGTTACCGCCAAGTTTGTCTTTCTCGAATACACCCGGCGCGCAGAACACAGCCATAAAAGCCTTGGGGACCTTCCGGCTTCGGGCGGCCCTGGCGAAATAGCGGCAGCGGCCGCAGACCGGGAAAGCGAGCTTAAAGAACGCACGCTCGACTGCCTGGAGCGGTGCCTCAAAAAACTGGAGCGGGATGAAAGCGCGCTGATACTTGAATATTATCAGGGGGAGCACCGGGAAAAGATTCAGAGTCGAAGGCTAATTGCGAAAAGGCTTGGCCTTTCCGGCAATGCCGTCACTATTCGTGCTTGCCGGATCCGCAATAAACTGGAGATATGCGTGCGTACATGCAGTGAGAAGGAATGAAGCGTTTCGAGTAATCTGGTCTTATAGTAGCGAGGATTGATGTCATCTCCTGACAAACACGTTTACAGCGACGAAGTCCTCACCCGCTATCTGCTGGGAGAGCTGCCTTCGGAACAGGCGGACAAGCTGGACGAGTTGAGTGTCGCCGATGACGAGTTTGCCTGGCGATTGAACGCCGTGGAGAACGATCTGGTGGATGGCTTTGTTCGCGGCGAATTGCCGCATGAGAGCAGGAAGAGATTTGAATCATTCTATCTCTCGTCGGCGAAGCGGCGTCAGAAGGTTGAATTCGCGTCAGGCCTGCTGGAACTGGAAAAGCGATCCGCCGTCCAGTTCAAGAACACGGCATCTGCGGCTCGACGCCCGGCATGGTGGCATGGAGCAAACCTTTTCCTCCAGTGGGGTTTCGCAGCTGCAGCCCTGGCGCTTCTTCTGCTGGCAGGATACCTGTTCGTTGACAACACCCGCTTGCACCGGCAGATGGATGAGGCCGGCAAACGCGGGCAGGAGCAGGAGCTCGCTCGCCAGCACGAGGCGGCAGAGAATCAGAACGGTGATCACGCGCGCGACACCAGCTCGGTTCCGGCTCAACTCAATACCGTCGCGCTTCTACTGCCTTCACCCACCCGCGGCATAGGCCGGGTAGAAGTGGTTTCCGTTCACCCGGGTACAGATCTCGTCGTGTTGGTGCTAACCCTGGAGCCCAATGATTTCCCTCATTATCGAGTCAGCCTGAAAGATACTGCGACCCGGCAGGAAGTCTGGCATAGCTCCGATCTGGCATCGTCCGCAACGGGGGGACGCAAGACCGTGGTTGTGAGCGTGCCGTCCAAGCTGCTGCTGCAGCAGCGCTACCTGGCCCAGCTCATGGGTGTCCAACCCGATGGAGCCGCGGTACCCATGGGCGACTATCCTTTTGGCGTTGTATTGAAATAAGCCAGACATTTTGGTGGTGGGTCGGCTTGTTGACCGAAGTTCATCGCTACTCCACCCCAGCACGCGCAACACCGGCCCGGGCCGGGGACCCCGGTACTACGCCCCAGCACGCGCAAACACCGGCGCGCGCCGGGGGACCCGGTACGCGACGACGTCTGCCGACATTCCCTCCGCAATCCAGTCCTCCCTAGTCCCCATATTCTTTCTCGCGAAAAAGATTTTTGATTGCGAACCGCGAAATGTTTTCCCGCATTCTGTCTTAACCATACGAAGCGCGGTTGCCGTTCTCGATTGCTCAAGGATGGATTCGGTATCTCCGGGCTGCGCCGGTGAGATCATGCCGGCTGGCCGGCGGCCGCCGCTGTCAACGAAGGAGAACACGTATGTTTCAACTCACCCACTTCCGGTCTCCGAGTTTGCTGGCATTGTCACTTTTCCTCGGCCTGCAGGCCATGGCTCAGTTTGAGGTCTCGCCCGATCATTTCGATTCCCCACCGGCAAAACAGACGGCGCATCGCAGGGCGGCAACTGAAACCCGGGCCAAAACGCCGCCAGCCACCAAAACGGCGGCAGCAGCGGCAGAGCACAAGAGCTCTGGGCGGAAGAATGAGAGCGCGGCCACATCGCGCGCAGCCAGGCACCAAACCACAGCGGGGCTGGGCCCCAGATAAAGCGCGATCCCAAAAATCCATGAAACGTTTTGAAGTCAGCTTCACAACATAGTGGGAACAGGAGTTGTGGTTATGCGTTTACACGGTTTGAAATTAAATGGAGTCATTGGGCTGGTTTTGGCGGTTGCGCCCATTGCAGGCGCCCAGCTCGTTGATAACAATCTTGCTACGAACACGGCCAAAGCGGGAATCAACAAATCTTTCACTGACGAGATAGGGGCCGGACGCGGCGATCTCATGACGCCGAACTCGTCAATATTCATCATCAATCGCGATCCATACCGTTCTATTCGGCGTGGCCGGCAAATCTTTCAGCGTAAGTTTACGCGCGAACAGGGCCAGGGTCCGAACAATAGTGATGGAACGGGCAATCTCAACATCAATGGCGGAATCGGCGCCGGACTTTCCGATAGCTGCGCCGGCTGTCATGGCCGTCCGCGTGGCGCCGCCGGCTCCGGGGGCGATGTTGCAACGCGTCCGGACAGCCGCGATGCTCCACACCTCTTCGGTCTTGGCTTGAAAGAGATGCTGGCCGACGAGATGACCAGCGATATGCGGGCCATCCAGGCCCAGGCTATCGTCGACGCCAAGAAGAAGGGCAAACGGGTTACGCGCATCCTTTTGACCAAGGGCGTCTCTTTTGGGTCGATCACCGCCAACCCTGACGGCAGCGTGGACACCTCGCTCGTCGAAGGTGTGAACCCCGATCTGCGCGTGCGTCCGTTCTTCGCCCAAGGCGACACCATATCGATCCGTGAATTTCTGGTGGGCGCTTTCCGCAATGAAATGGGGTTGGAGGCCGCCGATCCAGATCTGCTCAAGGCCAGCGCCGGCGGCCGAGTGGTAACGCCTTCCGGTATGGTGCTTGACGGCTCACTGGATAAGATTGAGGCTCCTCCGGTTTCCGACCCGGGCGCGGATCCTGATGGTGACGGCGTGACCAATGAATTGCCTACCAGCATCATTGATCACGAGGAGTTCTATCTCCTTCACTATTTCAAGCCTGCTCTTTACCAACAGACGGAGTCCACCCGCAAGGGAAGAAGGCTGTTTGACAAGATCGGGTGCGGCACCTGCCATGTTGCCGACATGATGATCGAGCACGATCGACGTGTCGCCGACATCGAGACGGTCTTCGATCCGGTGCGGGGCAACTTGAACCACATGTTTGCCGTGGCTACCCCATCCCTGCACCTGGTGAATGACGGCTCCGGCTTCCCTGCTATTAAAGTGCCGAACGGCGGACCCTTCCTGGTAAAAGACATCTATACCGATTTCAAGCGCCACGACCTGGGTCCGAACTTCTACGAGCGTAATTATGACGGGACATTGCAGAAAGAATTTCTTACCCGCGCGCTCTGGGGAGTAGGCTCGACCTCGCCATACGGGCATGACGGCCGCAGTATCAATCTGAACGAAGTGATTCTGCGTCATGGCGGCGAGGCACAGGCATCACGGAACGCCTTTGCCAGGCTGGAGGGTGAGGATCGCGAGGCGATTTTTGCCTTCCTCAATTCGCTGATTCTGTTTCCTCCGGATGACACAGCTTCAAATCTCGATCCCGGTGATCGCACCACGCCGAATTACCCGCAATTCGGCCATGGCAGCATCAAGCTGACGGTGTTGTTCAACGATCCATCGGATCCGGAATAGACGACGGAAAGACGGGTGAGGATTAGCGGCTGTGGCCTCAGCCGCTAATGAAAGTGGGCCGTCATTGAATTGGCGGTCCACTTTTCATTTGTGCTACCACGCTTTCAACGTGACCTGGTCAAGCCATACGTTGTACGGGTGCTGCGCGATGTCGCCATCCAACTGAAAAGCAACATTGATGTCGGTCCCGGCGAAATTTTGTTCGGGATTTTTATAGATATCGACCGGCGTAGTTTTTCCATCGACAGTAAGACTGACGTAGTGGACCTGATTGTTGGCGCGTTCCAATTCCCAGGTAATGTGGTGCCACGTATTGGCGGAAAATACCGGGCAGGGCACTGATGTGGGTATCCATTGGAAGTTTTTGGGATCCCAGATGTCCCAATGATGTGAAGCCTTGAAATTACATTCAGTGCCCCAAACAAAGCGGACTTTGTCGAAGGACTGATTCACGTCGAATTCGAGGGCCTCAGAGACCTGGGGCTGATCAATATAGAAGAAGACGTCATACAGGAAGTGCGAAGCGTTGAGTCCGCCGGTTACAGATTTCCACCAGAGAGCATTGGAGTAGCCGGTCCTTCCGCCCAGCGTGAACTTTGAAGACGTCCCGTCAAGCGAGGGATTGGACTGGTCATCGGTTTTCGACGACGTTGCATTTCCCGCGCCGCTGGCGCACGCCTTGTTATCAAGCTTGCGGGTACACCAGTCCCATGCGGGCATTTGTTCAATCTTGGGGAAGACTGTGGCATCCGCCGGCGCTGAAGGACCTGAAGATGAACCCGGATTCGAGTTTGTTGTTGGTGTAGGGGACTGCGTGCCGTGCGATCTTCCGCCACAACCTGTTACAGCGCACACGAATGCACAGCACACAACGATGAGAGAAAAAGATTTTTGCTTGTGCAACAAAGACTCCAGGGGAAGTTTTCCTACGACTATGCACGGTGAACTACTCTGGCTCAAGCTGATTTGATCAGTAGCCTGACGGGACTAGATGACAAAGCGTAGCTCTCTAAGCGAGAGCGTTCGGTTGGGAGGTTGGGGCGAGCGAGTGAGCTTTGTTTCCGCCTTCAGAGCGTGCTGCTTCCAGCGCGTTCTCCACGCGATTGATCACCTCGGTGACCATGTCCACAGCGTCATAGCGCTCCTGCAAGACGGCTTCTGCGATGCCGACGCTGATCGGCGGAGTACGCTCCGAACCGGGGACTTTGATGGGCGCCAACACCTTTCTCATTTTGTCGACTACCAGGAACGCATTCTTCTCGGTCGTATCGGAGAGGACCAGGGCTATGGTGGTGAGGTCATACCGGATCGCGACATCGTTCTGGCGGATGTGCGAGGCGAGGGCCTGGCCGACCTGCTGCATCATGCTGTCAACGTGGGCCTCGCCAATCTCCTTCACCAGGGTTGAGGCCTTACCAAAGTGAAGCAGCATGAGCGTCATGGGTGCTTTTTGCTGCAATGACCGGCGCACTTCGGAGAGCAGAACGTCGAGGTAAGAAGAGCGCTTCAGCAAGCCGGATTTTTCGTCTGTAACCGCCAGCGTCTTCATCAGGGTGCGCAGACGCACGTTGCTGACCGCCAGCACCATTTGCTCAGCGATGGTTTTGAGCACGACGATGTCGGTTTGGCGCCATTGCCGGGCCGAGGTTTGCTGCAGGATCAGGATGCCCGACTGCTCGCCGGAATCCACCAGGGGTACCGCAATCAGCGACTCGATATTCAACGCATGAACATGTTCCGCTGCCGGCGCCAGCTCGCGCGAGGCTTTGGCATTGGCGATGGTTACAGGCCCGTTCACAGCGAGCTGCTGGGTGAGCCCAATCAGCTTCACGATCGCCATCACGTCCGACTGTTTGACACCAGGAGCGCAGTACTCCAGCGCCGCCGACGGAGGCTTACCGATGGTGCAGAGGCCGGCCACACAGCGACTGGCATTGAAGTGGCGGCCAATGTCATTCACGGCGGTGAAGAGTACGCTCTTCACATTGGCCTGGCGATAAATGTTACGGGTTATTTCCGTGACGCGGGCAAAATTATCGACAGCATTCTCTTCGTAGTGAGACGCAGCAGCTGACGCCTGTTGCGACGGCGGAGCCGCGGGAGCTTTTGCTGCAGGAGCAGGCGGGTTCGCGGCGCGACCCGCGGCAGCAGCAACCTCATAAGCGGGGGTGAAGCCGGCAGAGATATAAAGATGGCGAAGCTTTTCGTTCTTTTGTTCTTCGCGTGGAAAGAGCTTGCTCAAGCGCTCCAGCCGTTCAAGCGCCTTCGAACGCATTCCGTATTGCAAGTAGATTTCTGCCTGCAGGATGAAGTCCTCAAGCACGGTCGGCTCGGATTCGGCGCGTGACGGAGCAGGCGCTTCCACTTCCGCCTCCGGCTCCGGCGCTGCGGGCTTCTGCGCCTTGTTGTCCACCCGGTGAAAACGATTGGCAATGCGGTTGAACTGATGTTCATCAATACGGCCCCGCAGCATCTCCAATCGTTTGCTGTGGCCAGGCTCGTAGGGATCAAGTTCAGCAGCGCGATCCAGCGTTTCACCCGCCTGTCCGTACTTGCCGGCGGAGTAGTAAAGTTGAAAAAGCTTCAGCAGCGTACGGCTGTACTCGTGCTCGCGGTTGGATGTGTCAAAGAGCTTGACCAGATACTCGATAAAACCGAGTGAAGGCATTCGGCGGTCAGACATCTCAAACATGCTGGTGATGAACTCGCGCCGCCGCCCGGCGGAAGTCTCATGTTCTTCCAGACGACGGGCCAAATCCAGAGCACCGCGCGTGTCGTTGATGTCGAGGTAAACACCCACGATGGAAGCCATTTCTTCCAACTGCTGTGGATCGCGCTGATACAGCTCCCATGCATAAGGCTCTGCTTCGGCCGGACGCTTGGCTGCCATCAGCGCATGTGCGTACAGCTCACGCAGTTCGGGCAAACCTTTCACGCGGGTAACCACGGTTTCCAGCACGGCCAGACATTCCTTGACCGCGTTGCGCGAAAAAAGTCCACGGCCATACAGGAAGATGGCCTGAAAATTCAGGGGATCGAAGTTGTACGCCCGCTCATACGACTGAAAACCCGACCCAGGAGCCTCCTGGTCCTGCAACAGACCAAGCTGGATAAAATTTGCGGCGGCTGCTTTGCCTTCGCCGAGGGCGGCAGCCTTTTCCGCGGTAAGCTGCAGGTTTTCGATGGTCGGCGAGAGCTCAACGATTCGCTTGCACGCCGCCAGGGCCTGCTTTTCATTCTTTTGCCGTTCAAAGCCGCGCAGCGCAGCCGCGTAAGCTTCCAGCGCTTCATTCCGATCGCGCTTTTCGATGAGCTGGGCGTAGCGGAAGGTCTGGATCGCCGTGGGAGTGGTGAGCTTGGCAAGCTTCTTATACGTGATGGAGCCCTTGCTGGTCTCGCCCGTCTCAAATTCCTGTTCAAAGAGCGTACTGAACAGGTCAGCTGCTTCGGAGCGGCGGTCAAGAGCGAGGCAAAGATCGGCAGCCGTCTGGCGGACCTGATCGTTCTTCGGGTCCTCGTCAAGGATGCCGAGATACTCCTCCAGAGCAGCTTCGGGCTTGCTTCTCTGCAGATACTTTTCCGCTTTGTCGAGTCGCTTGGAGATATCCGCCATGGATCAAAGATCAACTTCCTCAGGCTCCCGGGACAGGCAAGGCCGGGACGAACCGAGGCTTGGGCTCTCCTCATTCTATTCGGAATTGCCTGGACGCTCAATCCTTCCTCAATTGGCCGGAAATACAACAAAGAAAAAGCAGAGTTGGCAAACTTCCGAAACAATCGTTATAACTTTGCTCCATGAGCCAAGACGAGCAGGGTCTTAAGAAAGAGCTTAGCGCACGCCAGATGGCCATGGTGGCCGTGGGCGGTTCCATCGGCACCGGACTGCTGCTGGGCTCAGGAGCAGCGATACAGATTGCCGGTCCGGCCGTGATTTTGAGTTACGTGTTCAGCGCCTTGATTGCCTGGACTGTGGCCATGGCATTGGGAGAGATGTCCAGCGTGCACCCGGCGGCAGGGTCGTTTGGCGTCTATGGCGACCTTTACCTCAATCGCTGGGCGGGATTCCTGGCCCGTTACGGGTATTGGTTTTCCGTGGTGATGGCCGTTGGCTCTGAAGTGGTGGCGGCAGGAACTTACATGCAGCTTTGGTTTCCGAGGATCCCGATTGTGCTTTGGATGATCGTTTTCGGGATCTTCCTGGTGGCGATCAACCTTTTCTCTGTCGCTGACTACGGCACGTTTGAATACTGGTTCGCCATGATCAAGGTGGTCACCATTTTTGCGTTTGTTCTGATCGGCGCAGTGTTGCTCTTTGGCGGTAAAGTGCAGCCGCAATACGTGAGCCATGGCGGCTTTGCTCCCAGAGGCTGGGTCGCTTCGCTGCTGGCGATTTCTTTTGGACTCTACAGTTTCCTTGGCATTGAGATGGTCGCGGTTTCATCCGGCGAAGCACGTTCTGCCAAAGAGGTATCGCGCGCGACCAATCTTGCATTTGTTGTCCTGGCTTTTGTTTATGTGGGGGCCATGGCCGTGCTGGTAGGCGTGATGCCCTGGCAGCACGCCGGAGTTTCTGAAAGCCCATTCGTTACCGTTTTTTCCGTGGCCGGCATTCGTTCGGCGGGGTTCATCATGAACCTGGTGGTGCTCACTGCTGCTCTTTCCGGCGCGAACGCAAGTCTTTATGTGACCTCGCGCATGCTGTTTTCCCTGGCACGGTCCGGATATGCTCCCAAACGTATGGGCGTGCTCAACCAGCATGGGGTGCCTATGGGCGCCCTGCTGGTGTCAATGCTCGGGATTGTAGGGGCCATTCTGCTGCAGATGCGCACCAGGGACGCTTACCTTTTCATCATCAACGCGGCATTGATGGGCGGCCTTATAGCATGGCTGGTGTCATTGCTGGCGCACGTACGTTTCCGCCGTACGATAAGTAAAGAGCAGCTCGCAGCGGCAGGCCTGCGTTCTCCTTTGGGTGCAGCCGGATCTATTTTTGGATTCGTAGCCATCATCGCGGCCATTGCCTGCACCTGGTGGGTGTCGCAGTCCAGCGTGGCAGCGAAGAGCGCCGGGGTTTACCTGGCGGTGCTGACGATCGCTTATTGGCTGGTCCGCAGAGTGGAATACCGGCGGAAGGGCACAGATCTCGCGAGCGAATCGCTCGATGGCAATACTCACTCGTTCCATCGCTGAACCCGGTGCGCATTCCGCAAGTACAATGCTTGATCGATGGCAACCCTGCTCTATTACATTACCGACCGCACGCAGTTCCCGGGAAACAGGCAAGAACAGGAAAGCTTGCTGCTCGAGAAGATAACCGAATGTGCGGCCGCCGGAGTGGAATACATCCAATTGCGGGAAAAAGATCTGAACGCCCGCGCGCTGGGAGAGCTGGCGGGCAAGGCAATGAGGGCGCTGCGCGGCTCAGCGACGAAACTTCTCATCAATTCGCGGACGGATGTCGCGCTGGCCTGCGGCGCTCACGGAGTTCACTTGCCCGCAGGTGATCTCCCTGCCAGCGAGATCAGGGCCATTTTTGCGCGGGCAAATGTGGTGGCGCCGGTGATTGGTGTTTCCACGCATTCACAGGCGGAGATCGTAAGCGCGGAGGCCCACGGCGGGGACTTTGCCGTTTTCGGTCCGGTATTTGAGAAAGCCGGCAACGCTAATCCTGAAGGGCTGGAGCAGCTGCGGGAGGTTTCGACCTTTACCAAATCCCGGGCTGTGGCCTTGCCGGTAGTCGCCCTGGGTGGCATTACACTGGCCAATGCTCTTTTGTGCCTGCAGGCCGGAGCCGCCGGAATCGCGGGCATCAGGCTGTTTCAGGAAAATAGGGCAAGCGACGTCGTCAAAAAGTTGCGGGGCGAATGAAGATCTATCGGCTTTCGTCGCGACGCGTGTCCTTGATCAGCCAATGCAGGAATGAGGTAATGAGGCTGAGCAGGATTGCGCCGATGATCGCCGCCGTCCAGGTGGTAACTTCAAAACCGGGCGTAACCGAGGCCGCCATCTTGAGCATCACGGCATTGATGACGATAAGAAACAACCCAAAGGTGAGGATCGTGAAAGGGAAGGTCAGGATTTTCAGAAGCAGGCCGAGAGTCGAATTGACAAAGCCGAAGACCAGCGCAGCAATCAGGGCATCGATAAAGCCGCGCACATGAAAATCAGGAACGATTTTTGATACCAGGATCAACGCCAGCGCATTGATCAACCATCGGACCAGTAATTTCACGTTCGATCACCTCGTCAGTCAACAGGAGCATTGTAAAGAAAAAGGCCGCGCGATGTTGCAATAACATGCGCGACCTCAAAATTTCCGTTGATTGGCAGGGTTTGGTGATGCCTTAGCTGCTCAGCTGGCTAAAGCCTTTGAAAAGTCCGATAAGGAAGAACACGTGCACGACCAGGCCACCAACGTGTGCGGCGGCATTTGGTGAGAGCAGCAGCAGAGCCAAGTCACTGCCCCACAGCAGCATGCCAATCACAAATGCCGCTTTACTGCCTTGGCGGGCAAAAATACCGAGCAGAACGAAAACGCCGATTACCAGCACATTGACCACGATGATTCCGGTCATCTGGCCCGGTGCGGCAACTTTGCTTGTAGTCAAGCCACCACCCAGTACGATCGGCGAGCCTGACGCGACCAGCACGGAGTTGATGGCTGAATAAACGGCGATCGCAAAGAAAATGCCTGCGCCTTTGGCTGCACCCGGATGCACAGCGGATTTGTCCAGGCCCGCCGGTCGCGGTGTCCTATAGACGGTTGAACCAGGCGCCAGGCTGCCCTGCGCCGGGCCGCCATAAACTGTTCCGCCTGCATTTGGGGTTAACGCCGGACCGTTATAAACGGTGCCGCCAGACATGGCGGGTGAAGGTCCGTTATAAACCGTGCCTTGTGTTTGTGGGGCGGGGCCGCTGTACACCGTTTCTTTTTTTGCAGGCAAACCAGTAGTTGGACCTGCGGTGACATTTGCCATAGGTCGAGCTCCGTAAGGTCAACGATGAATTAGTGGCGGGGGATGCAGTGCATGATACCTCTGCTTTCGCCAAATCACGGGCGTTACTGAAGTCTCGGCGGCAGAAAATCGGGACTAGTCCGGCTGGTCTTTGGGACTGGTTCCTGGGTCAGATCTTTGCGACAGGCGTATTACGTCTTCCTCACTTCATTGGTCACATCCGCAAGAAAGCGCCCGACGGCTCCAGGATCGCGGAGGATATGGAGCTTTGCCTTGGGGGCATAACGCGCGATCGCATCCATCAGGATGGGCCGGCTTTCGCGTCTATAGGCCAGAAGCCAGCGCCAGAAGTCAGAGCCTTCCCGTGCTCGATGGATTGCACGCCAGGCACAGCGCAGCAATGCGAAGTCGAGAAAGACGATTGTATCGGCTGCGCGTAACCGCACCTCAACAGCATCATAGGGACCCAAATCGCCATCCATGATCCAGCGCTCTTCCCGGATGAGGCTCTCTTGCGCTGTAATCCACTCATCGCGAGGCGTTGGAGCCAAGCCAGGCTGCCAGAAGAGCTTGTCCAACTCTATGACCGGGAGTTTTGTGAGTTCGCCCAGGCGCCGCGCCAGAGTCGACTTCCCCGCTCCTCCGCGACCTAAGATGACCACGCGCTTCATCAGTTATCCAGGCGCAAGCGTGTGGTCCACGATGGTGTGCTCTTCCGAGACAAAATAGGCAACCTTGCTGAGGTCCATAAAATTTGCTTCGTCGTCAGTTGAGGCCTTCCATTCGGGCGATTGGCGCGCCCGAAGGAGCGATTCCAAGTCGTCAAACCACAGCTCTGCCATGCCGTCGTAGTCAGGCTGGTATTTGTCTCCGGGAACAGCCAGCCGCCAGCTCTGGACCAACTTGCGCAATCCTGGAATCCTGGCGCCGATGATGCCGTGCACATCTTTCCAGTAGGAAAAGAAGGCCTGATCTGTCAGCCCCGGCTTCTTCGTGATGCAGTAGACGAGCTTGATCATAGGCTGGACTCATTCCGGTTTAGCGTCTTCACACGCCAAAAACCAAAGAACAAATCTCACCACGGATGAACACTGACAACGCGGATTCAGTGACCTGGTTGGTCTCAGGCCCCATTTGCTTTTGATCTATCCGTAAGAATCCCTATCATCTCTGTTTATCAGTGGTGAGGTTTTTACTTAGCTACTTCACGAAGATCGATTTCGGCATCATCACGTGAACACCCTTGTTGCCGTCCACGAGTTCGGTGATGTCCACATCGCCGGCGACGCTGGTCAGCATATAAGCGTCTTCGCGGCTTAAATGTTTTTCCGCGACCAGAAAATCAATCATCTCGCGCACGGCGATACGCGTGGCTTCATACAGTTCGGGATGAAAGCCCATGCTGATGTAGTGCGTGGGTGTTTCCGCGCGCGGATATTTCTGATTCGTACCTTTATGAACGACAAACTGTAGCGTGCCGATCAGTGAAGTCTCCAAAGCAGTGATATCGACTTCGCCGTTGCCCTGACCCGCGTGCCCGTCGCCGATCTCAAACAGAGCTCCCTTCGCGTGCACGGGCAGAAACAGAGTTGTACCGGCCACCAGTTCCTTGTTGTCCATGTTGCCGGCATGGACACCGGGAGGCGCACTGTCAACCTTGCCATATGACTCGGGCGGCGCAACACCCATGCTGCCAAAGAAAGGATGCAGCGGGATTTCAATCCCGGGAGCGAACCTGGCCACCATGCGGTCTTTATCGAGAGGGATGATCTTCATCTTGCGGAACGGAAAATCTTCCGGCAGGAATCCGCGCGTGGGACCGAAGGCGTTATAGGCATAAGGAATGGCCAACTCGATCTTCTGAATATGAATTTCCAGCGTGTCGCCGGGCTCAGCCTCCTCGACGAACACCGGCCCATTCAGGATGTGCCCCCCGGGGCCTCTGTTCGTGACTTCCTTGTAAATGTCGCGGAGGCTCTGCTGAACCTGGTCAGGCGCAACGCCGGCGCGCTCCAGGCCGGTAGGGCTGTTGGTGATCAGCGTATCGAACACCACGGTGTCGCCGGAGTGAATGTGGAGCACGGGCGTGGCGGCAGCGTCATAGTATCCCCAGGCAACGGTTTTGGGTGACGCGGGAAGATGATGGGTTTGCGCGGTGGCGACAGGCGCTTGCGCGGCAGAGAAAGTCGAGAGCGCGAAGAGGATGAAGAACGGAAAAATGAGTTTACGCATGGGCCTCCGAGGGGTAGCGGGACATGGTGGCACAGGCAAGCGGAAAGGGCAAGAAGGTTTAGTTTGCGCGCGCTTGACTCGGTCGCAGCAGGCGTCTAACCTGAGAATCGGGATGAGCATTGCTAGACGAATTCCGGTGCTTGTGTTCGCCCTGGCTCTCGCGGCGTATGGCTTTGACTGCCCGCAAGCGTCAACCCCCGATGAAGCAATGCAATGCTGCGATACCATGGGCTGCGCGTCCCAGGGGCACGACGGCAGTCAAGACTGCTGCAAGACGATGCAAGCCATTCATGCTCCGTTTGTGAAGCAATCGTCTTCTCAGGCCTCGCATCTTTCGCCTCGTCTCTGCGCTGGTATGCCGCCTGTCAGCGGTTCTCAAAGTATTGAGCTCGCGGCAGAGACGTTACTTAGCCCCCATTCACACGCGCCGCCGATTTCGCCACCAACCTTTCTTTCCCCTCTTCGTATCTAGCCTTCCCGGTTATTTCGCTTTGCTGGGCTGTAGCGTGCCCGTCCAGGCCAAATTCAACTAGAAGGAAACATCATGCGATCTCTTATCTGCCGAGGTCTTACCAGACCCCGCTGGCTCGTTGTTGTTCTTGTTTCTTTGGCTTTGCCAATATGGGCGCAAGGCCCTGCTCCGGAAACCGCGCCTCCGTTGTTTCCCGGAGGAGGGCTGATCTCTTACAGTTCGAATTTCACGACTCGGGGGTTGATGGCCGTGCCCAATCCGTTGACAGTCCGTCCAACGTTGTCGCATGAAGGTGACTTCAATTTCACGTGGGGGTTTCATCCGAACCTTGATGTGACCGTAATTGTCCCGGTGATAACGAACCATTTCGATGCACCGCGTGTATCGGCTGGTGGAACGGGGTTGGGTGACGTGCTGGCTTTGGTGAAGTATCGATTCTATCGGCGGGACTCTGAACGAGGTACAACGCAAGCATCCTTCACGCTCGGGCCTAAGCTGCCGACGGGTCGAACAGATTTGAGGAACATAAGCGGCGGAATCGTGCCTGCAGGCCTTCAACCGGGATCAGGATCTACTGATTTCTTTTTGGCAGCAAATTGGACCTACACAGGCTTGTTTAACATCCGGCGGCTGGTTGCCGACGGAGACTTTCATTCCTTGCTACGGTCTACCGGAACGCAATCAACCAAACTCGGGAACGATGTGGCATCGCGCTTCTGGCTCTCGTATCGTCCATACGAAGCCAAAGACGGTTCGCGGGAATGGTTCATCGGACCCGATCTCACTTGGCTTTACTCACAAAATGACACGATTTCGGGCATAACTCAGAGCGGCAGTGGGAGCAACGCTCTGCTCACGGGAGCAACCAGCTACGTTGGAGTTCGTCCAGGAATGCACGTGTGGTTCGGCATGGACTGGACCGTGGTTCACTCGGCTGGGCCAATGTCTCAGCCGATTCGCCGACATATCAGCTTTGGCATTACACAGCAGTTTCGTTTACATCTCTAAGTCCGAAAAGGAGGAAGCATGAATATAAAACGACTTCTCTTGCTGCTTTGGTTGAGTTGTGCGTTGGTCCCCGCGTTGCAAGCACAGATTGAGCACGTCGATATGCGTGTTGAAGGCATGACGTGAAACTTTTGAGCCTACGGGGTGAAACAACACCTGGGACGCCAGTCTGGCGTTCAATCAGTTGAAGTCAGCTTGATCGATGGAAAGGTTCAAATCACGCCCAAAGAGGATGGACAAATCAACCCTGTTCAGCTTCTGAAGGCTACATACGACAGCGGTGTGAGCGTAGCCGAAATGAACATCAATGCACGTGGCAAAATCGTGAAGGACTCTTCCGGCAACCTGGCCTTGCAGATCGCGCCGAATCAGTCGTTCGCTCTTGCGCCCAATCAGTTATCGCAAGGTCTCGCGCCGCTGATCGACTCTCAAACCAAGGTGACTGTTCGTGGCCAGCTATACAAGAAAAACCCGGGCAAGAAGAAACCAGACTTCTCGGCTCCGCTCCGCCTGGAGATTCTTGAGGTGCAAAAGAAGGAATAGATGCTAAGACGATACTTGGTATGTCTGGGTCTCGGCCTGCTTGGACTCGCCGGGTGCAATCAACCCTCGGCGAGTCCGGCCAGGCCGGTGCAAACGTCAATCGCGGCGGGAGAAATTGGGTCAAAGCTCCCCAAGTTCAAAGTGAAGGATCTGCGAGGACATGAGATTTCGTCGGCAAACCTTCAAGGCAAAGTCGTGCTCATTGATTTCTGGGCCACATGGTGTCAACCCTGCAGGAAGGAGATGCCGGGCTATCAAAAGCTCTTGGAACGCTACGGCCCAAACGGTTTTGTTGTTGTCGGGTTCAAATTTGACACCATGAAGGACACCGAGGACCCGATTGTTTTCGCGAAGGCAATCGGAGCGCGGTATCCGCTTGCGGTTGCCACTGATGAAATCAGGCGAGAGTTTGGCGGCATCGAGGGTTTGCCGACGACGCTGCTCTATGATCGCCAGGGCGCACTGCGACAGAAGATCATCGGATTTGAGTACACTCACGTTGTTGAAGGAGACATAAAGTCGCTTCTTTAGCCATCGCCGGGGTCGCACGCAATCGCCGGAATCGCCGGAATCGGAAAACCAAAAGATTGGTTTTGGTGGACCTCCAGACCAGAGGGGCCGATCCCTCACCTCGCGCGAAGGGTTTGCAAGGTCTTGGCGGCATGATGTGCTCAGATTCGGGATGACACGTTAAAAGGGGAAGAGCTTTTTCGCGGTTTATATGGAGCAAATGCTTCACCGTGCGAAAATGAACAGCGCCACGGGCAGCTCTTGTCAAGATGGCCTATTTCGCAATTGATTCGCTTCAAGGGTTGCGCTATTCTCTGCCAGCCCTCAGGGGTAAAAGCAAGAAGATCTTTGAAAATCGGCAAATAGCAATTGGCAACAAGCAATTAGCCAAACCGGGAAGAACGGTTGCGACCCACTGCTGATCATTTGGGATCGGCGGGATTCGAAAACTAGCCTTCAGCCGAGCCGGAGGGAGTGCTTTTGGTTCATCGCTGCGCGATGACGTCTGCCTAAAGGCCCGCGATTTCGCAAGCGAATCGCTAGACGCTGATACCCAGAGTTGGCCCGTTTTTAAGTGGGCCAACTCCGCGCCAAATTGGGATGACCTGGGATGAATGGCGGGGGTAGGGGGATCCATCGCCGAATTCGCCGCTATCGCGCGGAATCGCGCGTGATCGGAAACGCAACACCTAACCTTCACCGCCGAGGGCGTCGGTGCCCACATGAACCATCACAAGAGCACGATCGTCCCCGGGGATGAATTCCGTAAGTCCTTATTTTTCGGGATTGAACGGGGAGGTGGGATCGAGGGTGACTGAGCACAAAAATCAGCGCCGCAGCAGCGTCTCTTCCGGATCCAGCAGGATCTCTTTGGTTCCGGCCGGGGCAGTCAGCTTGAACTCGGTTTTGACGTCATCAGCGAAGACGAAGGCCAGGAAGCTTGATTTGCCTTCGGCATCGACAGCATACAGAGGAACGGCGGTGACCATGTCCTTGGCCGCGTGTTCTTCAGCCACGGTGCCGCTCACCCGGACCTTGCCTGCGGCATGGGCGAGATGGACGCTTTGCAGAGAAAACTGCGGGATGGAGTTGCCGTTGACCCAGCTGTCAAAGAACCAGTCGAGCGATTTCTTGTTTTCATAGCTGAGACTGGCGGGCATGACCTGCTCAAAGGCGCGCTCGAGGTCAAGCGTGGAAATCTTGTGGTTGGGCGCAGCGGCGAGCAGGCCTTTTAATGCGGTGAAGAAGAGCGCGTCATTTTTCTCATGGCCGGCTTCGCGCAGCATGGTGTGAAGCATATGAATCAGCCAGGTGCCGCGGCCGTAAAGCACGCGCTCATAGGCATCAGGAAAACGCGAGGAGGTGAGGCGGCGGCCCAGAGTAACCGGACCGGCGTCAGCGATGATGCCGTTCTTGGTTTCGCGCAAGAGGGCGTTACGGTAGTAGTCGAGCGCAACCTTCATATCGCCGGGGTATTTTTTATCGAGCATGAGCAGCGCGCAGTAGTTGGCCAAGGCTTCAACGATCCACTCATCGCGATAGCTGACGGCATCCACGGCGTCGCCCCACCACTGGTGCGCGGTTTCATGCGACAGCATGAGCCGGCTTAGCAGCAACTCGACGTAGGGATCGTGCACGCCGAGCGCGCGCCGATCATCGGGTGAGAGGAAGGTAACGCTCGAGAGATAGATCAGCCCGGGCCATGATTGGCTGAGCAGTCCGGGAAGCTGTGCGATTTCCAGATTGGAATAAGGAAAGGGATCGAGTTCAGCGGAGAGAAAGTCCACGGTGGTAGCGGCCTGGTCGGCGATCTGCTGAGCTTCTTTTGCCGGATCCGGCGTTCTGCCGACACGAGCCTCGACGCCGGCCAGCGATTGCTCAACATTCCGGCCGCCATAGGCACGTATGGCGACGTGTCCGGCGGTAGCCGAGGCGGCCGCGAACTTACCCAGGTTGAAACCGGCGCGGCTGATGGGTTTATCGGTAACAAAGCGGCTGGTGCGCAGGCCATTGGTCACGGTGCTTGAAACCTCGCGGCCGGTGGCGGCAATGGACCAGTCTTCAGGATATTCGAACGTAAGATCGAAGGTGCTGAATTCAGGTCCAATGTTGGGATACCAGGTGCCTCGGGCGCCAACGTAAATCAGGCCTCCGCCGGCATCAAACATGACCGGACCGGAATACTTGAATGACAACTTCACCGGGCGGTCTTTGACCAGTGGAGTGGGAAGGATTACGCCGACCAGATCGTCGCCACGCCGGGAGAGATCGCTGCCGCTGATGGATTCATTCTGAATGAACTCGATCGGCGTCCCGTTCATTCGCGCCTCACTCAGTTTGAGATAGCGCGAAAGCTCCAGAATCACCGTACGCTGGCCGGACTGCCGCGGCGTCAGCGTGAATTCGGCTTCGGCGCTCACGTCGGTTGGCGGTTGAATATGGACACGCAAGTGACAATCGGACATATCCAGGCTCACGTGCGTAGCCGGGTCTTCTTCACCGGCGGCCTGGCGGACGGAACGCATGGGAAAAGAAGTCCAGGTATCGAAGTAAGCCACGTCGTTGAGGACGGTGGCCTGGGCGACGCTGATCTGCTCGGCGGCGTTGGTATCAAAAAATATGTCGACGATGCCGGCAGTTGTCTCGCCGATTCGAAGATGAAGGAACCGGGGAGCTGCTTGCGGCGTGCTGGTCATTCCCAGCAAAATGGGCAACGCATCAGCGTGAGCCAACAAACGCGTTGTTTCCTGCCAACGGTCAATGAATTCCTGAGGATTTTCCGCGGGACTGCGAAAGCCGGAACGGAGCTCCTGGGCCAACTGGTCATCGGAAAAACGGAAGTAGGCTGACTGAAAGTGCTGTTCCAGGACTGCCGAGCCCGTAAACATCGCCAGGGAGGTGCGTTCGGCGCGGTTGGGCGGCACCAGCAGAACTTCGCCCTCGCCATCAAACACGGCTCCGGTTGCATGGCCGTTGACGTCACGCATGAGAGCGATGGTGCCATCGCTGATGGAGATGTGAAGATCCTCGCGCAGAATCGAGACTTCGCGGATGGTATAGACGTCTTTAGGATCGAACGATGGATTGAGCAATTCGCGGTAGAGTGCGACCGCGCTACCCGGCTGCACTGCACTGCCCGGCTCGGCGGCCGTTTGTCCAACCGCCGGCATGCTCGCCAGAACCAGAAGCGGGATTAGCACCTTGGTTACTTCTCGGATAAAGACCTGCTTCATAGATATGCCGTAATGGCTTAGACTTTTTTTACTTGAAATCGATTATTACATTTTGCGCGATTTTTATGCTCTGGGTTGCGGCGCGGGCAGACACCATTGTGCTCAAAAACGGCGACCGCATCTATGCCGACTCCACACAGGAACGCAACGGACGCGTGGAATACAGTATCGGCGACAACACGCTGACGATTCCCAGGGCGATTGTCGCCCGCATTGACAAAGGGCCAGCGCCTTCCATGGCGGTTGCGTCGGCGGTCCCGTTTGAACCTCCTCCTATGCACGAGGAGATGGTTATTTCAGGCGATGTGGCAGCGCGGGTGGTTCATAACGGCGCGGTTGACGTCGCGGCGCTCAAAGCGATCGAAAACGAGAATAACGCGGAGCAGTCGGCGGCTGCAGACGCCCTTGCCGCAACCTTCGAACAGAAGCGCAATAACTATGCCGAAGCGGCGCGCTACCTGCAAGCGGCATTGGTCCACCAGCCCAACCAACCCGCCCTGCTTGAAAATTATGCGGCGGTGCTGCTGCGACTGGGCCGGAATGAAGAGGCCCTGGAACGCGCCCGTGAAGCCACGCGCTTAAGCCCGGAATCAGCCGAGGCGTTCCTGCTGCTGGGATATTCCTACTACAGAAACGATCACAATCGCGAAGCGGTTGCCGCGCTCCGGAAATCAGTGCAGCTGCGTCCGGATGAGCGGACCCAGGCGCTCCTGGAACGGGTGGAGCGGGAATCGAAAACTGAAGCTGATTTCCACCAGGAGGAAAGCAGCCATTTCACCCTGCGTTATGAAGGCAGCCATGCGCCGGATGCATTGCGCCTGCAGATTCTGGAATCGCTGGAACAGAATTACCGGGATCTATCCAATGACCTGGGCGCAGCGCCAAAAAATGTGTACGTTTCGCTGTACACCGACCAGGCTTTTTTTGACGTGACGCACGCCGCTTCATGGACGGCCGCGCTCAACGACGGCAAGATCCGCATTCCAACTTCCGGTATAACGGCCATGAACGCGGAGTTAGCCCATGTGTTACGCCATGAGCTGACGCATTCATTCGTGCAGGAAATCACACATGGCCGCGCTCCCACGTGGCTGAATGAAGGAATCGCACAGCTGGAGGAAGGCCGGACAACCGCGGATATCGGGCAGCGGCTGGCATCACTCTACATTTCCGGGCATCAAGTTCCACTCAACCAGCTGGAAGGCGCATTTCAGGGTTACAGTTCGGCGGAAGCCTACGTGGCTTACGCTGAGAGCCTGGCAGCAGCGGAATACCTCCGCAACGCCTACGGCGTGAGTGACCTGGCTCATCTCCTCAAGAGGTTGGGTGAAGGACAGACAGTGGAGTCTGCGCTGCGCTCTACCATCCACGGCGGTTACGCGGAATTGGAAGCCGAGATCACCGGCTACCTGAAAAAGACCTACGGCGACTGAAGCCGGGTAATCACTTGCCCTTGTTGTTGACACGCACTTCCAGGCGCGTCCGGCCTTCCAGTCTTACCGTCTGCTTGAACGAAACGATCACCTTGCCAGACCCATTGCGTGAAGAGTCCAGGCTGAGTCCATTCAACTCGTCCAGCTGCACTTTTGCCGGACTATCGGTGGAAGCACCCACGTCCTGTCTCAGTGTATTCAGTCTCGATGACGCCCTCCTCGTTGAATAGGGCCAGTCCGACTGATTGGAGGCCGCTGGGCCGAGGGTGCGATGACCTTGCATTGGAGGCGCATCGGTCTGGATTTCCGGCGGCGGCTGCATCGCCAGAATCTCGGCGTGCAGAGTGATCTCCACCCCATGCTTCATACGTACGGTATCGAAAACAATTCCCAGGCGCGATACCGGATTCTCCCTGGTGCGTGCCTGCGCCTCGGTTACATGACCGATGAGCTTGGAGTTTCTGTGGATGGCGATCTTTCCATGGGATACAACATCGGCAAGCAATTGCGCCGTGACTTGATCGCCGATTTTAGCCTTCTTGGCGTCGACGGTTTTTGACAGCTCAAGATAGAGGATGGCGCCATCTTCGAGTTGCGGAGATGAGAGATCTTTGTCTGCGCTTGTCGGTTGGTTGTTTTGCAGAGTCTTTGCGATTCCAGGGGCGAGCAATCCTAGAACAATGGCCAATACCAGAAAACGTTTCATAACCCGGGCCCCACCCCGAAGTCTTACAACGTTGCCCGGTATGCTGGCGCAAAATTGCCCCAATGTCAATAGAATAGGTGCCGTTTTCTGATAGCATTTCCGCATGAAACGTTTGCTGGTTATCTCCGGGATTGTGGTGGCGGTCCTGCTGCTGATTGTGGTTTTGGTGCCGCTGTTCGTTAATGTCGACAGTTTCCGTCCTGAGCTCGAAGAAAAGCTTTCCGCCGCCCTGAACCGCAAGGTGCAGATCGGGAAGCTTGAGGCCTCGATCTTGAGCGGTGGAGCGTCGGCCAGCAACATCTCCATTGCTGACGACCCTGCTTTCAACAAAGGGCCGTTTCTGAGTGCGTCTTCGGTGAAGGTTGGCGTCGAGTTGATGCCGCTGATCTTTTCCCGGCAGCTCAAGGTGACTTCCATCACCGTGCAAAAGCCTGAAATTACCCTGCTGGAGAATGCGGCGGGCAAATGGAATTACTCCACGCTGGGCGCAACCCAACAGAGTAAGCCTGCCGAAAGCGGCAACAAGTCGGCGCCGGAAATTTCGGTTGAAAAGTTTGAGATCGCAGGCGGCACGATTCGTCTCGGCCACAGCAGCGGGCACACGGCTGGAAAGGAGAGCGTTTACCAGAACGTAGACCTGGTAGCTCGTAATATTTCCGCCACGACGGCCATGCCGTTTACGCTTTCCGCCACTCTACCCGGTGGAGGCAAATTAGCCCTGGAAGGCCAGGCTGGCCCGCTCACCCCGGCCGATTCCGCCAAGAGCCCGCTTGATGCGAAGATCACTCTCAATCACGTTGATCTGGCGGCTACCGGATTTGTGGATCCGAGCTCGGGTCTGGGGGGCACGCTCGATTTTGATGGCCAGGTGAAGTCCAATGGCAAGAGTGCGCACTCGGAAGGCAAAGCCACCGTCACCGGCCTGAAGGCCGTAAAGGGCGGCCAGCCGGCAAAAGAGCCCGTAGTACTGGATTACAAATCTGACTATGCCCTTGCGTCGGAGACAGGAACCATCAACGCGAACCTGCATACGGGAAAGAGCCTGACCAACGCGTCCGGCACGCTTGCTGCCAAGGGCGAGGAGACACTGGCCAATCTGAAGATCCAGGGGAAAGACATGCCGGTAGATGATGTTGCCGCACTGCTGCCTGCATTTGGAGTGATACTGCCTTCGGGCGCGTCGCTGCAGGGTGGGAACATAAACATGGATTTGACCGCGGAAGGTCCGCTCGACCGGCTGGTCATCAATGGACCGCTCAACATTTCCGGCACTCACCTTTCGGGATACAACCTGACTTCCAAACTCGGAGCGATCGCGGCTTTTACCGGCAACAAATCCGGGAGTATGGATACCCTGATTCAGACGCTCAGCTCCAGTTTGCGAGTGGCGCCGGATGGCATCCGCGCAGAGAATATTGTGCTGGACGTCCCCTCCCTGGGCAATCTCACCGGCAACGGTGTCATCGCCAGCAACAACGCGCTCGACTTCAAGATGCTGCTCAAACTTTCCGGCGGCGCCAGCAACCTGCTGGGAAGTCTGACCGGAATATCAGCTTCAACCCAAAGCCGGGGATTGCCCTTCCTGATTGAGGGCACCACTTCCAACCCGGTTTTCCGTCCCGCGCTGGGAGATGCAGTCAAAGGCGACCTGCAGAACGCGGTGCTTCAATCTCTACAAGGGAATAACGGGAACAATCAGCAGGGCCAGAAGCCGGACCTGAAGGGCGTTCTGGGCGGCTTGCTGAATAATAAGAAAAAACCGCAACAATAATGCAGGCTTTCGTTCTAAGACTACGGCCCACGCTGCTAAAATAGTGGTTATAAGCCCCAAGTCATCGAAGGTCCTAATATGTTCAAAAAACTGTCTTTCATTGCGTCGGCTCTGGTCCTGGCGACGGTCGCGTTGCACGCTGACAACATCGTGGACGAGATCATCGCCCGGGTAAACGACCAGATCATTACCCGTTCCGACATGGAAAAGGCCAAGCAGTCGAATCTGGAAGAGCTCAAACAGCGCTTCCCTTCGGATTGGCAGACCAAATGGACCACGGCGCAAAACGATATTCTCCGCGACCTGATTGACCAACAGCTTCTCCTGGAGAAGGGCAAAGAGCTGGGCATTACCGGTGAGACCGATGTCGTAAAGCGGTTGAATCAGCTGCGTCAGCAGATGGGCCTTGCCAGCATCGACGATCTGGAGAAAGAAGCGCAGAAGCAGGGCGTCTCTTACGAGGACTTCAAGGAACAAATCAGGATCGCCGCAGTCACTCAACAGGTGATTGGCCAGGAAGTGGGATCCAAAATCCATATAACCGAAGAGGAAGTGCAGGACTGGTATAACAAACACCAGGCGGAGCTGACGGGACCGGAGCAAGTCGCGCTGAGTGAAATCATGGTCTCCACGCAGCTGACAAACGCCGAAAACAAGGACAAAGACGCAGCGCAGCAGCAGGACAAGCCTCTTCCTGAGGATCCGGCAAAAGTCGCGGAAGCCGAAACCAAGGCCAACCAGGTTCTGGACCAGCTGCACAAAGGCGCCAAATTCGAAGACCTGGCAAAAAAATACTCTGACGGACCTACCGCGGCTCAGGGCGGAGTGCTGGGCGATTTCAAACGCGGAGAACTTGCCAAGGATTTAGAGGACAAAACTTTTTCCCTCAAAGCAGGAGAAACTACCGGCGTCATTCGCACGCGTCAGGGATTCATTATTCTGGAAGTGACCGCCCACCGCGCAGCGGGAGTTCCTCTGTTGAAGGACATCGCGGACAGGATTCGCGAAGCTATCTATTCCGAGCGGCTCGAACCGGCAGCGCGAGCGTACCTCACCAAGCTGCGGGAAGAAGCCTATATCGACATTAAGCCGGGCTTCACCGATACCGGGGCGAGCCCGAACCAGAGCAACAAGCCGGTCATCCTGGCAGCTAGCAATAATGGCGCTCCGCCGGCGCCCGGCAAACCGCCGAAGAAGAAGAAGAAGCTCGGAATATTCTAAGGCCGGGTTTTTCTTTTTCCATCCGGTCACAACCTGAGTCTGCTCTGGTTGCGTCATACCCATTGTTATGGATGTAAAAGACTGGATCGCCATTGTTGCCAATTTCGTTGTAATTGCCGGGCTTATCTCATACGGGTTCAAGCTTTTCGCTGAATATCATGCGACCGGTCGCTGGGCTAAGAATGTAACCGGCCTGCTGGCCGGCCTGGGTATGCTGGCGCTGGCAGCTTCCATGCTGCTCACTCCGCGCAATGCCCTCGTGATCCTTCAGGTAGCCCAGACCGGAGCTGCACGCGTTTTTCTAATTATCAGCAGCCTGTTGTTGATGGCAGCCATTGCTGCTTTCGGGATTATCAACTACTCCCGCCCGCTTCGTTTGTGGCATGAACGGCGCATTGAAAGGGATTTGCGACGTGAGCTCCCCAAGATCCCATGAAGAACCTGGTGTAGCTACCGCGGTTGACGCCGTCCGCTGGCCCACTACGGCGCACAAACGCGTTCCGGAAGATTCCCGCCTTTACCGGCAGGCTCTGTGGAAGATCGGGGCTGCTGTCGCAGAGATAAACCCTGCCCTGGTTCTTACCGCCGCGATCGCCGGATCTGTCTATCGTTATTCGCTTCTCTGGTGCGTGCTGCTTGCCGTACCCATCGTGCTTTCGGTCATCGCTGTCTCCAGGCGCATCAGCACTGAAAGAGGGCTGGGCCTGGTAGAACTGCTCCGTCGTGACTACGGTAGTGCTGTCGCGATTGGCTGTGCCGGAATCATACTGGCAGTCAACATCGTCCTGGTTGTGGCCGATTTAATGGCCGTGACCGAGGGCTTTTCCATCATCCTCCAGATGCCGCGGATGTTCTTTGTGGCTGCATGCGCATTTGCCGTCTGGTATGTGCTTATCTTCCGCAATTACCGGCGCATTACGCGATTGGTGGCCGTGCTCGCCCTGCCCTTGCTGATCTACTTCGCCAGTGTGTTCTTGGCCCACGCCGGCTGGTCCAGCGTGGTGTATCACTCATTTGTTCCGGGCATTCCGCCTGGTTCGGGCTATCCGGCGGCCTTTATCGCCATCCTGGGAAGCCTGCTCATGCCCCATGCTTTGGGATGGCAGAGCCGCGGACCCCAGGCCGGACAAAGCTCTGGCACAGGAAAGTCACAACTCCGCAATGCTCCCTTTCTTAGCGTCGGATTCTGCTATGCCATCATCGTCTGTTCGGGCGCCTTGCTTCACGCTGTCGACCCTGGCGCTCTTACCATGAGGATGGCTTCGCAGGCGCTTGCGCCGGCGGTTGGTCCGGGGCTGGCGACGGTCCTTTTCGCGCTCGCCATCATCGGAGCAGGTATGGCGGCTCTGCCTGCAATGATTTCTGCCATGTCCCACAGCGCATCGGAGGCTATGGGTTGGCGCAGCGGGCTGCATGAAACTCCCTGGGAAGCCAAGCGGTTTTATGTGCTCATCTCCAGCACGATCCTCGTCGCCGGTTCGATCAGCTTTGCCCGCATCAATCCTGTGAGCGTGCTCTACTGGTCACAAATCGTCGCCGGTGTTCTCATGCTGCCTGTTCTCGGCCTGATTCTCGTGGTATCGAACAATCGCCGATCGATTCGCACCGCCAACAGCTGGTGGCAAAACTTCTGGATCGGAGCAGCCGGGGGCTCGATTCTCTGCGCCGCTTTGCTTGCCTTGTGGTGGCAGTTCCTGGGCTGAACCTTTCCAGTTGCATTCTGGATGCCGACGTCTAGAATGTCTTTCCTATGCGAAAACTCTCAACTCTCCTTTTGCTGTTTGTGCTGCCTCTACTGGCCCAGCAAGCGCAAGCTCCGGTGGAGATCACCTCCGAACCTCACCACCATCTGGTGCTCGATAACCTGTTCGTACGCGTTTTTGCTTTTTCGATTGCGCCGGGCGAATCCACTCTCATGCACCATCATGGACACGACTACCTGTCGGTTTTCATCGGCGACTCTCAAGGCATGAACATCAAAGACGGCGCCCAACCGGCGCCGGTCGCTTTCAAGGACGGTGACACGCGATTTGCTGCAGCGGGCCTGAATCACATCGTAACCAACACCGGCAAAACGCCTCTACGCAACTTGACTATCGAACTGCTCGGACCGACGACTAACCAGAAGACATGCACGGAGTCCTGTGCCATTGCTATCCCGTGCGACTCGGCCGACAAAGCTGCCTGTGTTTCCGTAACCAAGCTGATCACCGCGGACCAGTGGTCGACTACGCTGGTGACTTTGCCTCCCGGAGCCAAGTACGCGCGACATACGCACCTGGCCAACTTCCTGGTGGTTCCGCTCACGGATTCTGAGGTCACCATGCAAAACCAGGACCAGCCTGCGACCCCTGTGCATGAAAAAACCGGCGAAGTCGCCTGGAACAATCCGGTGGTGCACACGATCACGAACACGGGCAAAAATACGGTACGAACAGTTGTATTGGAATTCCGTGGCCGCCCGTCGGGCGAAGGATCAGAGTCCGCCGGTCCCAAAGAAGCGCCGAAACCGCACGATCACAATTGAAATTCAGTTGAGAACAGCAGCGAGCCCGATTCGCGGCGAGCTGCTCGCTACAGGCGCATAAAAAAGCATTGCTCCAGGCGAGCCTTGGAGCGGTTTGAGAGCGAAGCGACAAGACATTTGCACATCGGGAACAGCAGCGAGCCCGATCACGCGGCGAGCTGCTCGCTACAGGAGCATAAAAAAGCATTGCTCCAGGCGAGCCTTGGAGCGGTTTGGGAGCGAAGCGACAAGATATCCGCTAGGTCATAAGCCTTTGGAATCTGAGTTTTCAGGCATTTAACGGCTTGCGGGCAGCAACGGATGTTTTTACAATCTTTATCTATGAGAAAGTCCCGTGCCGTGGGACTGGTGTTCCTGGCCACTGCCACCCTGGCCCAGCAACCGCAGTCCGTCGAGATTACCTCCGAACCCAGCCACCATCTGGTCCTTCAAAACGAATATGTACGTGTGTTCGACGTCACGGTTGCGCCCAAAGCTTCAACCCTCGTCCATCGCCATAACCATGATTACCTTTTCGTAACCCTGGGCGATTCTGACGTGGTTAGTGTTCGCCCCGGCGAAAAACCGGTCTCCCTGCATCTCAAAGACGGCGAGGTCCGCTTCACAGCCGGAAACTTTGCGCACGCCGCGATCAACGAAAGTGATCGCCCGTTTCATAACACCACGATCGAGTTGCTGCAGCCTTCAACCAACGTCAAGACCTGCAGGGAATCGTGCGAGATGCCCGCTCCCTGCTCATCGGAGAAGGCTTGCCCGAGCATCTTTCCATTGATCTCATCCGATCAATGGACAGTTTTATTGATTAAGTTCCTTCCCGGATCGCGCCTGGAGAGCCACTCGCGTTTCGCTCCGCACCTCCTCGTGCCGGTCTCCGATCTCGACCTCATTCAGGAGCTTGAGTCAGGCAACAGGATGGTCAAACGAGCTTCCGGCCAGGTGGCTTGGGTGCCTGGCGGCGGTGTGGCGCATACGCTCGTGAACAACAGCCCGCGTCCAATGCAGCTCGTTACCCTTGAATTCAAAACGGAGAAGCAGGCGCGATGACCATTACTGAGTCCAACCTCCACTCCGATAGCGCTGAAGCGCGTGAATATAATCGCGCCAAGCGCTGGCTGGAGATTGGGGATCTGGTGCTGAGCTTTGGCTTCCTCATCGCGCTACTGGTTACCGGCTGGACCAACACGCTCAGCGCTCTGGCGAGGCGGCTCGGTGGCGACCACTATGCACTGAATCTTTTTCTCTATGTTTTGTTCCTGAGCGTGCTGAGCAAAGCGCTGGGGTTCACGCTGGATGTTTATGGCTTCCGCCTGGAACATCGCTTTAATCTCTCCAATCAGCGCCTGGGCTCGTGGATCAAAGACGAAATCAAGGGCTGGGTGCTGGGACTAGCGCTGGGAACGTTTCTGGCCGAGATCGTTTATGCCCTGATTCGCACCTCGCCGCAGTATTGGTGGCTGATTGCCTGGGTGATTTTTATTGGGTTGTTCATCTTCTTTGCCCAGCTCGCACCTGTGGTGCTCTTTCCGTTGTTCTATAAGTTTGTTCCGCTACAGAATGAAGAACTCAAAGCGCGCCTGGTGCGGCTGGGCGAGCGCTCTGGAACCCGCGTACGTGGTGTCTACGAGTGGAAGCTTTCGGAGAAGAGCAAGAAGGCCAACGCCGCTCTGACCGGCCTGGGGAATACGCGGCGCATCATCCTGGCCGATACGCTGCTGCAAAACTACAGCAACGATGAGATTGAAGCGGTGCTGGCACACGAACTCGGACACCATGTTCATGGCCACATGCTCAAGATGATCGTGGTACAGGCGCTGGTGACGCTCGCCGGCTTTTGGGCTGCCAATGAGGTGCTTCGCTACGCCATCGACGAGTTGAAGATGTTCCAGCACCTCTCTGACTTTGCCAACCTGCCGCTGCTGGCGCTGGTGGCCAGCGGCCTCTCATTGCTGCTGATGCCGGCCTTGAACGCTTACTCGCGCTTCACCGAACGCCAGGCTGATCTCTACTGCTGGAAGTCGGTCGCTAATGTGGCGCCGTACATCACCGCCATGGAAAAGCTGGGCAAACAAAACCTGAGTGAGAGCCATCCTTCACGCCTGGTCGAGCTTCTCTTCCATTCGCATCCGCCGATCTCCAAACGGATCGCGGCGGCAGAGGCATGGGCCAGGAGCCACAGGCCCAGCCTGGCTACAGAGACGCTCTGAAGATTTCTTCTACCCGTTTCAAATCTTCTTCCGTATCGACCTCGACCGTATTGAACGGCGTCTCTTCCACATAGATGTCGATCCCGTTCTCCAGCAGACGTAATTGCTCCAACCGCTCCGCGGCCTCAAGCTTCGATTCCGGCAGGCGGCAAAACTGGTCCAGCGCCGAACGACGATAGGCATACAGCCCGAGGTGCTTGAAGTATTCAATCGCACCGCCCTTGTCGCGATCATATGGGATGGTAGATCGCGAAAAATACAGTGCGCGGCCATTTTTATCGGTCACCACTTTCACCGCGTTGGGATTGCCGATCTCCTCCGGCTTGCACCGGGTCTTCACCGTGGAGACCACAACCTCCGGCTTCTGCATGGGCCGGAGCAGCGCGTCGATATGCTCCGGCTTCACCATCGGCAGGTCGCCCTGGATATTGACGTAGACATCGGCCGGCACCCGCTGCGCCACTTCATACATGCGGTCGGTGCCGCTGCGATGCTGGCTCGAAGTCATCTGCGCGTTCCAGCCGCGCGCGTTGGCCAATTGTATGACCTCGTCAGAATCCGTGGCGATGATGACTTCGCGCAGCAGGGAACACTTCTTGGCCGACTCATACACGTGCCCGACCATCGGCTTGCCTGCAATTTCGCGCAAAACCTTCCTGGTCAACCGCGTGGAGCCGAGCCGCGCCGGAATAATTGCAATCGCGGTAAAAGAAGCGCTCACCCGCGCTTCCTCAGCTGCTGCAGCTTCTGCGACTTCTCTTCTACGCTCTTCACCAGCTTGCCCTTCATCTCTTTCATCTTTCCGGCGACGGTGGCATTGCTCAGGCCGAGGATCTGGGCAGCCAGGATGCCCGCATTGGTCGCGCCTGCCTTGCCGATCGCCGTCGTCGCCACGGGGATTCCAGCCGGCATCTGCACGATAGCCAGCAGCGAATCCATGCCGTTCAGCGGCGTGGATGGAATCGGCACGCCGATGACAGGGATTGTCGTTTCGGCGGCAATCACACCCGCAAGATGAGCGGCGCCGCCTGCGCCCGCGATGATCACCTTGATCCCACGGCCGGCGGCATTGCGCGCGTATTCTGACGTGCGGGCGGGCGAGCGATGCGCCGAGGTAACGTCAATCTCATAGGCAATGCCAAAGTCGTCGAGCGCCTTGGCTGCTTCATTCATGATCTCCAGGTCTGAATCCGACCCCATTACGATTGAAACAAGTGGGCTTTCTGCCATGTTGTCCTTTTTTTCCTTGGGAATTATTTTGGCGCCCGCAGAGCGCGCGCCCCGATATCCTTGCGGTAATACATCTCTTCAAAGCTGATCAGCTGTATGGCTTCGTAGGCCCGGCTGATGGCCTCGTCGAGCCGTGGCGCCCGCGCGGTGACGCCCAGCACACGGCCTCCGTTGGTATAGAAGACGCCATCGCGCTTGCTGGTGCCCGCGTGAAAGACCTTTACGCTTGTGAGTTGACCCGCCCGATCAAGCCCGGAAATCTGCTTGCCGCTCAAGAAACTTCCGGGATATCCGCCTGAAGCCACCACCACGCAGCACGAAGCGTCGTTCGACCACTTGAAATCGCCGGAGCTGACGCGCCCGTCAACGGAAGCTTCGATCGCGTCGAGCAAATCGCTGTCCAGCCGCATCAGCACCGCCTGGGTTTCCGGATCGCCAAAGCGGCAGTTGAACTCGAGCACCATCGGCCCGCGGGCGGTCATCATGAGCCCGCAATAAAGAATACCGCGATACTCCGCGCCCTCTGACTTCATGCCCGCCACCACCGGCCGCGCGATGTGGTTTACCAGCCAATCCGCCATGCCTGCTTCCAGCAGAGAATCGGTGGAGTATGCGCCCATGCCGCCGGTATTGGCGCCCTGGTCGCCTTCGCCTATCCGCTTATGGTCTTGCGACGGCACCAGCGGAGCCACACGCTCGCCATCACTCAACACCAGGAAGGAAACTTCTTCGCCCTCGAGAAACTCTTCCAGCACTACATGAGTCACAGGCGACCCCAGCAGCTTGCCGCTAAACATCTCCAGCGCGGCTGTCGCAGCTTCTTCCTTGGTGGCAGCAATCACGACCCCTTTGCCGGCTGCCAGATTGTCCGCTTTCACCACCACCGGAGGCGAGAACAATCCCAGCGACTTCCGCAGCTCCTCCTCCGACGAACATACGGCATAGTGCGCCGTGGGAATCTGGTGCCGCTGCATGAATTCCTTGGCGAAACTCTTGCTTGTCTCCAGCTGTGCGGCCTTCTGCGTGGGGCCAAAAATCCTCAGGCCGCGCCGGGTGAACTCGTCCACGACGCCGAGGGAAAGCGGCACTTCCGGTCCCACTACGGTGACGTCAGGATGGATCTGGTGTGCCGCAGCCAGCAAACTGGCCAGGCTCTTGGGATCGCCGGGCAGACAGGTCGCCTCGTCGCAGACGCCGCCGTTCCCCGGGAGGCAGTAAACCTGCTCCACGCGAGGCGACTGTCGGAGCTTCCACACCAGCGCGTGCTCCCTGCCTCCTCCGCCAATGACCAGTACCTTCATAAACAATTAAGAGTGAAATTAGTGCGACTTGTGAGGATATAGCATTCAGGGCTTTGACGTCAGCAGGACGCACTTGGGCGTTGCTGTGCCGCAACTACGGTCTTCTTATCTGACCGCGACCGTCTCTGGTTTTGGCTTGCTGGCCAGAAGCTGCCGCAACACATACTGCAGAATGCCGCCGTGCTCGTAATATTGGATCTCCTGCGGCGTATCGATCCTGACCACCGCGTGAAATTCGGCGGTGACGCCGCTGGCGTTGGTGGCGCGAACAATAACTTCCCTGCCGTTTGAGAATTTCGCCGCCAGCAGCGCCGGAAGTCCGACGATCTCATAGACTTCATCGCCTGACAGCGCCAGCGTATCTGCGTTTTCTTCCGCCAGGAATTGCAGCGGTAGAATTCCCATGCCCACGAGATTGGAGCGGTGAATGCGCTCATAGCTTTCGGCAATCACGGCGCGAATACCCAGCAACAGCGGTCCTTTTGCCGCCCAGTCGCGCGACGATCCTGAGCCATATTCCTTTCCCGCCAGCACAATCAGCGGTACCCCGTCTGCCTGGTACTTTACTGACGCATCGAAGATTGACATGGTCTGCCCGTCAGGAAAATGCCGCGTCACGCCGCCTTCGGAACCCGGCGCAAGCTGGTTGCGCAGGCGGACGTTGGCAAAAGTTCCGCGCACCATCACCTCATGATTGCCTCTGCGCGACCCATAGGAATTGAAATCTTTCACTTCCACGCCATGTTCCTGCAGATATTTTCCGGCAGGGCTGTTGGCCTTGATGGAGCCTGCGGGTGAAATGTGATCGGTGGTTACGCTGTTGCCCAGCTTGGCCAGGACACGCGCGCCCTTGATCTCATTGACCGCTGCAGGCCGCGCCGGCATATCGTCGAAATAAGGGGCCCGCTTGATATAGGTGGAATCCGCATCCCAGGCGTAGGTCTCGCCTTCGGGCACATGAAGCTGTTTCCACTCCTGACCGCCATCGAAGATCGTCTCGTAATTCTTGCTGAACATACCGGAATTGATGGCCTGGCTTACCGCGTCCTGCACTTCCTGTTGCGTGGGCCAGATGTCACGCAGGTAAACCGGTTTGCCGTCCTTGTCCTTGCCCAGCGGGTCGTTGGTGATGTCGAGATCGATGCGCCCCGCGAGCGCATACGCCACCACCAGCGGCGGCGACATCAGATAGTTCGCTCGCACCTCAGAGTTGATTCGACCTTCAAAGTTGCGGTTCCCGGAAAGAACCGAGACGGCGACGAGCTGCTTTTCCGTGATCGCATAGGAAACATCCTGCGGCAGGGGTCCGGAGTTGCCGATACACGTGGTACAGCCATAACCCACTGTGTGAAACCCGAGCTCTTCCAGGTACGGAACCAGACCGGCTTTCTTGTAATACTCCGTCACAACGCGTGAGCCCGGAGCCAGCGAGGTTTTAACCCAGGGTTTGCGTTTCAGCCCTTTTTCCACTGCTTTCTTTGCCAAAATGCCGGCCGCCATCATCACCGATGGATTCGACGTGTTGGTGCAGCTGGTGATAGCTGCAATCACTACAGAACCATCGTGCAGCTGCTCGAATACGTCTTCATCCAGCTCTTTGGTGCCTGCAGGAAGCGTGGGATCTTCGGCAATGCCGATCGGCGTACCGCCTTCACCTTCAAACCGCTCAACCTGCAGCGGCGCAACCTTTCTCGCCGGAGTCGCCGGACGCGGGCCGATCAGCGTGGGAAGAGCCTGCTCGAATGATTCTTTCGCTTTCGAGAGCAATGCGCGGTCCTGCGGACGCCGTGGTCCGGCCACGCTCGGTTCCACTGTGCTCAAATCCAGCTCGACCACCTGGGAGTACTCGGCATCGTCGGTTTGCGCGGTGTGGAAGAGCCCTTGCTCTTTGCAGTAAGCCTCAACCAGCGCGATCTGCTCCGGCTTGCGGCCCGTAGTCCGCAGGTAGTTCAAGGTCGTCTCATCGACGGGAAAGATACCGCAGGTAGCGCCGTATTCGGGAGCCATGTTGGCGATGGTCGCGCGATCGGCCAGCGGCAGTGACGCCAGCCCCGGTCCGAAGAACTCAACAAACTTTCCCACCACACCGGTCTTGCGCAGAATCTCGGTCACGGTCAGAACCAGATCCGTGGCGGTCGAGCCTTCCCGCAGCTTGCCTTTCAGCTTGAATCCCACCACCTGCGGGATCAGCATGGAAACCGGCTGTCCCAGCATGGCCGCCTCGGCTTCAATTCCACCCACGCCCCAGCCCAGAACGCCCAGGCCGTTGATCATCGTGGTATGCGAATCGGTTCCAACCAGCGTGTCGGGGTAAGCGAGAGTCACGCCATCGCGCTTTTCAGGAAACACGACGCGCGCCAGATACTCCAGGTTCACCTGGTGAACGATGCCCATGTCCGGCGGCACGACCTTGAAATTCGTGAAAGCCGATTGCCCCCAGCGCAGAAAAGCATAGCGCTCTTTGTTGCGCTCAAATTCGAGCTGCGCGTTGATGGCAAAGGCTCCAAGAGTGGCGAACTCATCCACCTGCACGGAATGGTCGATCACCAATTCGGCAGGCTGCAGAGGGTTGATCAGCGCGGGATCGCCGCCCATCTTTTTCATGGCATCGCGCATGGCGCCCAGATCCACCACGGCCGGCACACCGGTAAAATCCTGCATGAGGACACGAGCCGGCGTAAATGCGATCTCTTTGTCGGGAACCGCCTGCGGTTTCCAATCGGCCAGAAAGCGAACGTCGTCCGCGGTTACGCTGCGCCCGTTTTCGGTACGCAGGAGATTTTCGAGAAGGATTTTCAGCGAAAAAGGAAGGCGATGCGGCGGGCAATTGTGCTTGTCCAGTGCGTCCAGCCGGTAGATCTCATATTCCCGATCGCCGGCGCGCAACTTTGAGCGGCTGCCAAACGTGTTCATGATTCACCCTCCCTCTCATTGGATTCACATTCCCTCAGGCAGGTTCCACAAACCGCAGCGGTTCCGGCGCTCTCTTAGAACTCACCGCCAACCATGCGATAGAGCAGCAGAAGGTTCAGGCCGACGATCACGGCCGTGACCACGTACGCCATATAGTTTGTCCGCTGGTGATTTACCAGCCCGGACATCACGGCTTGCGAGCGGGTCAGCACAACCAGGGGAACCAGAGCAAATGGAATCGCGAAGCTCAGCACCACTTGTGATAGTAACAAAATTTTCAAGGGATCGAGTCTGAGCGCAATCACCACCAGCGCGGGAACGATGGTGATCAGGCGGCGCAGAAAGACGCTGAACTTGATATCCAGGAACCCTTCAATGATCACCTGGCCGGCCATGGTCCCGACAGTGGAGGACGAAAGGCCTGAAAACAGAAGCGCCAGAGCGAATGCCGTGCCGGAGACGGCGGGCAGAAGCGGCGCCAGTGTGAGGTGGGCCTCACCGAAGTTGAACTGAACGTGATTCTTGTAGAAGACTGCGGCGGCCATCACGATCATGGCGGAGTTGATGAGCCATGCGCCGTTCATCGCCGCCAGCACGTCAAACAGCTCGTAGCGCAGATGGCGCATGGTGAGGTGAAACTTTTCCGGGTGATCGCTGGCAGCATGCTCCTTGACCCGGTGTTGTACCAGCGCCGAGTGCAGATAAATCACGTGGGGCATCACGGTGGCGCCCAGCATGCTCACCGCCACATAGATGCTCTCTGAATTGATCTTCGGAACCAAAACGCCTTTGGCCACCTGGCCCCAATCCGGCTTTACGATAAACATCTCAAACGCATAGCATGCAGCGATGGCGAAAACAAAAGCCATGATCAGCTGCTCCAAACGCCGGAAACCATACAGCTCGACCGCAAGCATCAGAAATACGATTACGGCCGTAATAAGTGCTGCCGGAAAGAGTGGCATGCCAAAGAGCAGATGGAAGCCCAGCGCGGCTCCAAGAAACTCCGCCAGATCGGTCGCCAAGGCAGCCAGTTCTGCCGCCACCCATAGCCCAAAATTGACATGGCGGGAGAAGTGGGCGCGGCAGTTCTGCGGCAGCGTTTTGCCCGTAGCGATTCCCAGCTTGGCGGAAAGATATTGGATCAGGATCGCCATCGCGTTCGACCACAGCAGCACCCAGAGAAGCGTGTAGCCGAACCTGGCACCGCCTTCAAAATTGCTGGCGAAATTTCCCGGGTCGATATAAGCCACGCTGGCCACAAAGGCTGGGCCGAAGTACCGCCACATCTCTCCGCGTTTGAGAGTGGGCAGCAACTTGAAACGGAATTTTTGCTGGTTTGCCGGGGCAGCGGGCGACGACATAAAGCCCTTTAGTATAAGGGATTACGTCAACTCCCATAAGCAACACGAAATCAGGCCCGGGAATCAGGGGCCGGACTAGCGAAACACTGGCTGGATAGCGGGTTTAGCCCCCGCAACAGACACAGTTCCAGCAGTGAGCCATCGACGCGAAGAGTCAGAAGCTACTCTTCCACTTCCACCATCTCGCCTCTCTCAGCTTTCGCCTGGGTGATGACCTTTTCCTGCAGCATCGCAGGAACGTAATCATAGTGCGACATTTCCATGTTGAAGCTGCCGCGGCCCTGCGTCATCGAGGTAAGATCGGCGCCGTAGGTGAGCATCTCCGCCATGGGGACCTCGGCTTTCACGATGGTCTTGCCGGCTTTGTTGTCCATGCCCTGAATGCGCCCGCGACGCGAGTTGAGATCGCCCATGATGCTGCCGGCAAATTCGTCGGGAATGGTGATCTCGACCTTCATGATCGGCTCCAGCAGCGTTGGCTTGGCCTGCTCCATGGCTTTCTTGAAGGCGATACGGCCGGCAGTCTTGAATGAAAGTTCGTTGGAATCCACGTCGTGATAGCTGCCGTCATAGAGGATCACGCGGAAATCGACCACCGGATACCCGGCAAGATAGCCGCGCGCGGCCGCCTCTACAATCCCCTTTTCGACGGCCGGAATGTAGTTCTTGGGAATCGCGCCGCCAAAGATGTCATTCACAAATTCAAAGTTCTTGCCGCGCTCCAGCGGTTCCATCTTGATCTTGCAATCGCCGTACTGGCCGTGTCCGCCGCTCTGCTTTTTGTGGCGTCCCTGCACGTCGGCCTTGCCGCGAATGGTCTCGCGATACGGGACTTTAGGCGCCTTCAACACAACCTCAGTGTGATAGCGCTTCTTCAGTTTTGACACCATGACTTCAATATGCTGCTGGCCGGTGCCGGCGATCAGGAATTCCTTGGTCTGCTCATCGCGGAAGAAGCGCACCATGGGATCTTCTTCCATCAGCTTGTGCAGGCCGTTGGACAGCTTGTCTTCGTCGTTGCGCGATTTCGGCTCGATGGCAAAGGTGATGGCCGGCTCCGGCAGCACGACGCCGGGGAATTCGATGGGATTGGCCTTGTCGCCGAGGGTATCGCCGGTAAGCGTGTCACGCAGCTTGGCTACCGCGCCGATATCGCCGGCGTGCAACTCCGGCACAGCCACCAGGTTCTTGCCCTGCGGAATCGAGAGGTGCGAGAGCTTCTCCGAGGTGCTGCGCGTGAAGTTCTGCAGCGTAGCGTCATTCTTAACCACGCCGGAAAAGACTTTGAAGTAGGTGATGCGTCCGGCAAACGGATCATTGGCGGTTTTGAAGACGTAGGCTGAAGCCGGCTCGGAATCGCTGACCTTGCGCTCGGCGCCGTTACCGTTGCCGGAGGCGCTTGGCGCTGCGTGGACAGCAGCATGCTCCGCGGCTGTGGGAAAGTAATCCACCACGAAATCGAGCAGGTGATCGGTTCCAATATTCCCCAGACCGGAGGCGAAGAGCACCGGAAAGATCTTGTCTTCTTTGATGGCTTCGTGCAACGCCGGAATCAGATGCTCTTCAGAAATTGTCCCTTTATCGAAGAACTCTTCCATCAGCTCGTCTTTGCCTTCGGCGACAATCTCGACCAGCTTTTCATGCGCTGCTTTGGCGGCGGCCTCCAGATCGCCCGGAATCGGGCCTTCCTTGCCTTTGCCGTTTCCGCCGATCTCATAGGTGTAGGCCTTCATGGTGACCAGATCAATCACACCCTTCAGGCTCTTTTCACTTCCGATGGGCAGTTGCACGGGCACTACCTGACGGCCAAAGGCGCTCACCAGGCTTTCCAGAGCTGTTTCGTGATTGGCGCGTTCGCGGTCCATTCGGCTCACGCAGATCACGCGCGGCAGGTTGATCTCCTCCGCGTATTGCCAGACTTTTTCCGTGACTACTTCAACGCCGGAAACGCCGTCCACCACCACCAGCGCTGCTTCCGCGGCCGACATCGCCACCTTGGCTTCATGCGCAAACATGGTGAAGCCGGGCGTATCGAGCAGGTTGATCTTCGAGTTGTGCCACTCCACGGAGGCAATCGAGGCCGAGATGGTCATCTGGCGGGAGATTTCTTCGTCGTCGTAGTCGGTAACCGTCGACCCGTCGTCCACGCGGCCCAGTTTGGGCGTGGCGCCGCCGGTATACAGCATGGCCGAAACCAGAGAGGTCTTGCCGGAGTGAGAGTGCCCGATCACCACCAGATTGCGGATGTCTTTGCCTTCGTAAACCTTCAAAGTGCCTCCTTCAACAAGGGCCTGGACGGGATTAGCAGGCGATTTCGAATCGGAAGAGTTCTACTTGGACTGCTAGCTGTTGGTCAAGAGGGTCCGAGGCTCCAGCGGGACAAGATACGTACCGTTTAAACAGATATTATCCCGCCGGGCGCATGTTTTGGGAAGAGGGGTGCAATTCTCCTCTTCTTGGCAAGACTTAACCTGCAAAGCACGATCCACGCGCTCGTGTTGCATCCTGGAATCGTGGCTGGCCGCTCCCCTGACGCCCGAATTACCGATGTAACGATTACCGCGGTGCTGGAAAAATCCGATCACTTTCCCTGACCGCCGTGCATTCGTCAGCGATTGAAGCAGATGGAAGCTCCTGAGAAGACTGCGTTCGGAAGACATTGCGGACCGGGATGATTTCCCTCGTCCAGCCATGACCTACGTAATCTTTTCTCTGTCCAGGTGTATGTAACACTTGAGCCAAACGGCCCTGAGGGACTGCTTCGCGGCAATCAGACTAGGATTTCCCAGGTGTAGTCGGTGGAGAAGCTACTGTGAACATACTGTTGGTGGAAGACTCGCGAATCGATACGCATCAGATTTCCAGCTATCTGGATGAGTGGGGATTCGAATTTCGGGCAGTGGCAGACGGCCTCAAAGCATGGAACCTGCTTCAGGAGGCGGGCGCTCCGCAGTTGATTCTCCTTGACTGGATGCTTCCCGGCATCGACGGTGTTGAGCTCTGCCGCCGCATTCGCACGCTGAGCACCGGGGGCACGTACTTCTATACAGTCATGCTCACGGCCAAAGACAAGAAGCAGGATTTGTTGACCGCCATGGCTGCGGGAGCGGACGACTATCTGGCAAAACCTGTCGACCCGTCAGAACTGAAGGCCCGCGTACTGGTAGGGAGGAGAATCCTGGAACTGCAGCAGTCTCTCCGGTTCGCGGCAACCCATGATTTTTTGACCAGGCTCCTGAACCGGGCAGAGATTCTCGCCGGGCTGAAGCGCGAGCTTGCCCGCAGCGAACGGACCGGGCATCCGGTTGCGGTCATCATGGGCGATCTCGACCATTTCAAGCAGATCAACGATTCGCATGGGCATCCTGCAGGCGACGAGGTCCTGAAGGATGTCGCGTTGCGGCTTCGGACTGACTTAAGGCCGTATGACCTCGCCGGGCGTTATGGCGGGGAAGAGTTCCTGCTCATTCTGCCGACGTGCAATTTGGCAATCGCGACGCGCAGGGCAGAACAGCTTCGCTTATCCATTGCGCAAAATCCCATCCAGACGCCCTTTGGAGCCTTGCCGGTCACATTGAGCATGGGCGTCACCGTGAGCAGTCCCGAGGCTGAGTTCAGCGTCGAGGAGCTTCTGCAGCAGGCCGATCACGCTCTCTATCAAGCTAAGGAGAAGGGACGTAACTGCGTTCAGACATTCGCTGCGGAGCGTCCGGCCTTGCCGGGTTTTTCCGCGAAACCCAGCCTAAGGAGACGCAGTTCGCCGCCGGCGCTGGCGGCGTTGATCGAGCCAGATGCCGCACAAGGGAAAAGCGAAGACGCCAGACAAGAAGCAGCATACGATCGGAATAAGAGCAGCGAAAAGGACGAGCATCGTAGCCGATAAACCTTCACCCGGCAGGGGAACTATCCGTAGCAACTGATAGACGAGCATTAGCAGCCCGATGAGCAGACCTGCCGCGGCCGCCACGATCGCGACTCTCCCGCCGCGATAAGAATATCCAGTGCCAACCGCATGCGGCTATTCTGCCCGAGTCCCCATTGCTATAGCAAAGTGTGAATTCATCGCAATTGGCGACGGGCTCTACCGACATTTCAGCCTGCCGGTTCGGTCTCTTTGCGTCCTTTGCGTCCTTTGCGGTTAAATATTTGACCATGTGCCGCAATATAAAAACGCTCTTCAACTTCGACCCGCCCGTCACGCCCGATGAAATTCAAGCTGCGTCGCTGCAGTTCGTCAGAAAGATTACGGGTTTCAATAAGCCTTCCAAGGCCAATGAGCCTGCGTTTGATGCCGCGATTGCCGAGATCGCCGGCATCTGCGCACGGCTGATGAGTTCGCTTGAGACTTCTGCGCCACCTAAGAATCGCGAAGAGGAGGCAGCCAAGGCGAAGGCGCGCGCAGTAGAGAGGTTCGGCACGTAAGAATGGCCTGGCCCCTTTCATCCTTGCGCGAGCCGGAGCTTCAGCTGGCCGGCGGTGTTGGTCGGGGGACGGCCGGCGCTCGCGCGCCAAACCCGGCGCTGCTAACATGACCGTGCGGGAAGAAATTCATCCACGATTCGGAGGGGATTCATATGGCAGCAGAAACAACAGCCGTCGCACCATCGAACAAGCTCCGGTGGACCGGGCGCATTATCAGTGGCCTTATAGTGCTTTTTTTGCTCTCCACCAGCATCTACGGAATCACCAATGCTGCGAAACTTGCACCGCAAGCCGCCAAGTATGGCTATCCGGAAGGCGCGATGCTCAAAATCCAAATCACCTGCATCATCTGCGCCTTGCTCTACGCATTTCCTCGCACGGCAATTCTTGGAGCGATCCTGCTGACAGGCTACCTTGGCGGTGCGACCTCCACGCACGTTCGCGCGAGCGAACCATTCTTCTTTCCCATTCTGGTGGCGGTGCTGGCCTGGGGAGCAATCTTTCTACGCGACGAGCGGCTCCGCGCTCTGCTACCACTGCGGCGTTAGTCAAACGCCGCAGCGGTTGTGTATTAAGCCGACTTTCGATCAGGTGCCGGCGTGAACATGATGACCTTGCCTCGTAATTCCGGCGGGGTCCAGCGCGTCTTGGGCGCATGGAAATTTGCCGGAATATGAAATGGAATCAACTTCGCCATAACCGCCCTCCTTGTCTGAGCAAGTGCTGCCGCGCTGTCAAGAATTAAAACCGTCTTTCTCAACCAGCACTTATTCATGTTGCTTCTCTTATCCCTCTTAAACACCGCTGTTGTGAGCAAGTTTTGCTTGCCCTACAAGCGTATAAAAACAAAGCAGCTACACTGCTGGCCTTTCTATCTATCTCTCTCTCAGAATTTGCGTTAACGCGGCTGGGTAGTCATACGTCTCAAAAAGACAGCGGCGTTGGGAACTTCCCGGGCGGTCGTGCGTACTGTAACTGAGCGTAGAGAGAGGCGCCGGAACGCTGGCTTAAGCCTTTTGCGGCCATGGTTGTCTGAGACTCCTTATTACTAGACAGCAATGGCTGCGCGCATTGACAATTCTGAATACCAGGTTCGAGAGATGGTGCTTCTCCCTTTGAGAAAGGATTTTTCCGATGAAAAAGCTGTTTGCGGGCGTGTTGTGCCTGGCTTTGCTGGTGGGTTCGCTGGGCGCTCAGGACAAGGACAAGAAAGCCTCGGCGGCGGGCGATCCCAAAACTGTGGTCCTGGCCAAAAATGTCGACGCCAATTCTGTTGGCCTGCCCAAGCCGGCCATGGATCTGAAAGCAGGCGAGTATAAATACAAGGCCATGATCGAGATCAGCGGCCAGCAGATCCCACTCAACGTCTTAACTTCGATTAAGGAAGACGGCGGAGCCTGGATGGCGACCGATACTCTCGACACACCGAACGGAACCGTCGTCCAAAGCGCGTCCCTGGAAAAGGGGACGCTGATCATGCGCAAATTGACTGTGAAGCAGGGGCAAGGGCCTGTTGCCATCGAGCTCAGCTTCACTGATAGCAAGGCTTCCGGCAATATAACCATGGGCGGCCAGGATCGTCCAGTTGCGGTTGATCTGGGCGGACCGATATTTGCGGACGGACCTGCGGCCAAGCAGTCCATTTCATGCCTGCCGCTGGCGGAAGGCTACACCACCACCTATCGCAACTTTGACGTGCAGAAGCAAAAGGCCCAGCTGTTGCAGTTGAAGGTCACTGGAAAGGAAAAAGTGACGGTCCCGGCGGGCACGTTTGACACGTACAAAGTCGAAATCACTTCGGCTGATGGCGGCGCCGACAAGGAAACCCTGTGGATCACTCCCGATACCCATCAACCCGTGAAGGAGTCCGCAGTGATCGCATCGATGGGCGGTGCAGTGCTTACGCAGGAACTGATGCCGTAAGGAAGCAATTAGCAATTAGTAGTTAGCAATTAGCAAACCCAAAGAACGGCCCGTCGAAATTGGCGGGCCTTTTTTTCATAAAAGCAATTGGCAATTGGCGGAAGGTCACCCAGGATGTCCCTGGCTGGTGCTAATTGCTAATTGCCAATTGCTATTTGCTGAAATCGCGCAACCCGCAGCACTTTGTCGTGTTTGAATATGATTTGAACCCGATGACGAGTGACGGCACAGGAAGCATTTTTGCCGGGTGGGCCATCTGCTGGCTGCTCAACATTGCGCAGCTTGGAATTGGCTGGCTGGTGTTCGCCGCCGACGAGCGGTTGCTGCCGGCAGGCTACGTCCTCGTCGGCGCCATAGGACTGGTGCAGATAGGATACGTTGCGCCGATCTGGCGACTGCTGCGGCGTAATGGCAAGCTTCGCACCGCGCGCGGGCTTATTTTTGCTGCCGGCATAACCGTCGCGCTGAATCTCGCGCTGGTAGCGATGGTTCTCAAGCCTTGAGCTGCTTGTGATTCACTTTTGTTCCGGCAAAGTGCGACGGCGCCAGGCTACCGCGCGGCGACGAGATCCAGCTTTTTCTTCTTCTCGGCTTCCATGGCGGCAAGGTTGGGCTCAAAGCATCGGCGGCAACGCGCTTCATACATTCCCGCAGCGCCTACAACAATCAGATCCTCGCTGGCAATCAGCCGCTGCGTGTGCTTGGCGGGGTTGCCGCACTGCATGCAGATGGCAAGGGTCTTGGTGATCTCGTCGGCTACTGCAAGCAGCTCAGGCATGGGGTGGAAGGGACGGCCCAGGTAGTCAGTATCGAGCCCGGCAATTACGACCCGTTTGCCCATATCAGCCAGGCGCACGACAAAATCGACCATGGCATCACCCAGGAACTGGGCTTCGTCGATGCCGATCACCTCTGTGCGCAAATCGAGCTTGGATTCAACCTCAGTCGCGTTGTTGACGGCTACGGCGTGAATGCGGCCATCGTCGTGGGAGACAATCTGGTCGCTGGCGTAACGCTGGTCAATAATGGGCTTGAAGATCTGCACGCGCTGGCGGGCGATCTCGGCGCGACGCAAACGCCGGATCAGCTCTTCACTCTTGCCGCTGAACATCGGACCGCAGACCACTTCAATCCAGCCCAGGCTGCCCCGCATTGCATTCATCTTGAGTCCCCTTTTTCCGGCTCGTCCTTAACTCGCCGTGATCATAACAGGCGTTGGAACGTTCACTGCCTGTGGATTTCTTGTCAATGTTGCGGCACGGCCTCAGCACATCGATCCAAGTCCGCTGAAGCCTCGACCTGACAGCCCAACTATTCCGGTCGTGGAGCGTACGACATCATTCTTGAACTCCAATCACCGCCTTGGCGGCCGATTTGGCGTGAAGAAATTCGTGGAATTCCTCGAATGAGATAAAGACTTCGGTAGCACAACCCAGCAGCCAACCGCTCATCTGCTCGATGGGTATTCCGCAAACCAGGTACACGGGGATTCCCAGGCGGTGGGCAAACGTAAGCTCGCCCTGGGTACCGGCGCCGCGTCCAGCATATTGGTCCCAGTAGCAGACAATCGCATCACATCGATGTTCGATCAGGTCGAGATCATAAGCAATGATCTTCTGGATCGTCCGGCGGAAGCGCGGGAGATCGTTCTTCTTCCAGGCCCGAAATTCACGGACTTCAGCCTCGGTCAGATTTTTCAGCTCATCTTCGGCAGGATCATAGACGTCATGCCCAAGAGTTTTCAGCACAGGGGTGATCTCTGCGCGCCAGCCTTTACCCAGATCGGGCGAGTACTCGATGGAGCCTGCGAGATAGAAGAGCATGTGACAGGCGATTGTCAGGGATTCGGCGCGCCTGGGTCAACGCAGATTTGAGCAGGTTTCGTACGCGTTTTCCAGAGAGGATGCACAGGATTTCCGCAATTCAGTCCCGAGCGATAAACCTTTATTCGTATTTCAACGCACTTAACGGCTCGACCTTCATCGCGCGCCGCGCAGGGATGAACGATGCTGCGAGGCCTACGGCTGCCAGCAGCAATGTAACCGCCAGGAACGTAAGCGGATCGGAAGGCGACACTCCCACCAGCAAGGAACCGATGCCGCGGCTGGCAATGAAGGTCAGCACCAACCCCACGATCAAGCCGGTGCCGACGAGCACAAAGCCCTGGCGCAGGACCATTTTGAGGATGTCACCCCGGGCGGCCCCCAGCGCCATGCGCACGCCGATTTCATGGGTTCTCTGCGCAGCGGCATAGGAGATCACGCTGTAGACACCAACCAGTGACAGCAACAACCCCAGCATTCCAAGAACGACGGTAAAGCGGCTGCCCATGCGATAGAGAAAAAATCCATTCACTCCGCCCAGCTCTTCTTCCATGGTTTGCACGTCAACCAGGGGAATCCCCGGAGCCAGAGAGTGAATCTGCCGCTCCACGTCCTGAATCAATGTCTCAGGCGCCACGGAGGTGCGCAGTTGCAAGGTTGCAAATGTGGTTGGATTCTGTGTGTACGGCTGGTAGTAAAAGAGTGTTGTATCGTCCACGGGGTCGTTGTAACGGCCCTGCTTTGCGATTCCTACCACCTCGATGGGCGAGCTGGTCGGGTCCTGAGCGCGGAAGCGCTTCCCGATCGGGTCCTGGTTCGGCCAGAACTTTTTGGCCATCGCCTCATTGATTACAGCTACTTTCGGTGTTTTGTCAGTATCCTGTTCGGTTAGTGCTCTGCCGCGCAGCAAAGGTATCCGCATGGTGGCGAAGTAAGCCGGATCAACAACGTTATACAGTGCGTGTGGCGCTTCCTCTTTGCCGGATACGGCCGTGCCTTCGACGTAGATGTTTGCGCCTTCAAAGGAGTAGCCCATGGGCACCACGGACGCAATGCTCGCCGACTGCACACCCGGCAATACGCGGACACGTTCCTGCAGATCGCGGTAGAACTGGAGCGTTCGCGGCATATCAAATCCGACAGTGCGTGTTTCCATGGTCAGGTTGAGCACGTTGTGCGGATCAAACCCGAGGTAGCTATGCTCTGCATTCTGCGTGCTTCGCACGAACAGGCCGGCCACCACCAGCAGCATGAGCGAGACCGCGACCTGGGCTACGACCAAAACGCTGCGCAAGCGTGATCTTCCCGACCCCAGGATGCCGCGGCTGCCTTCATGCAACACCTTGTTGAAATCGGCCCGGGCTGCGCGCCATGCCGGCGCCATGCCCACCACCAAACCGGTGATCGCTGCGATGGCAAGGCTGAACGCGAAGACACGCCAGTCAAAGCTGAAGTCGAATTGCAGGGGGATATCGGCGACTTCGAGGTGAATAGCGGTGATCAAGCGCATAGCCCAAACGCCTGCAAGAACGCCCAGCCCGCCGCCAATCAACGCCATTAAGCCGCTCTCCGTCAGCAACTGTCGCACAATGCGGGACCGCGCCGCTCCCAGGGCCGACCTCACGGCCAACTCGCGTTCGCGCGAGGTTGCACGCACCAGCACAATGTTGGCGACATTGGAACAGGCAAGCATCAGCACCAAGCCTGCCAGCACCATAAACAACACGCCAACGATCACCAGACCATTGGAAGGATCCGGTTCAGGGCGCGCGAACCGTTCCGGGTAGAGGTGATAGCTCACGCCTTTGTGCGAATCGGGATATTGCTGATTCAACCGCTGCGCCACCACGTTCGCGGAGACTTCCGCCTGCTTGCGCGAAACACCGGGCTTGAGGACGCCAAGAAGTTTTATGTCCCCAGCGTCGCGCTTTACAAAATAGTCATTTTTGTCGACGCGTTTCTGGTCCCACAGCATCCTCATGCCCAGCGGCACATAAGCCTGCATGTCCACCAGGGTATAGGTTCCATGAAAGCCTTGCGGCGCAACGCCAACAACAGTCACGGCGTGGCTATTCATCTTTACCTGCTTGCCGATGATTGAGGCGTCGCCGTTAAAACGCTTCTTCCAGTATTCGTAGCCCAGCACCGCAACAGGCTCGGTGCCGTTTTTCTCGGTTTCATTGCCGTAGATCAACTGGCCGGCCGCGGGCTTGAGGCCCAACGCTGAAAAATAATTGCCACTCACATAGCTGAAAATCACAGGCTCAACTTTGCCGTCAGATTCCATGCCGGCCAGGTTCAGCACGTAGCCAAGAACATCAGAAAAGCCGTCTGCCTGGCTGCGAATGTCCTGGAAATCAGGGTAGGAGAATTGGGTGAACAGGTCGCCGCCGTGCGGTTGTCCGGAGAACACAACCAGCCGGTCGGCGTTGGCAACCGGCAGAGGACGCAGCATGAGTCCATTGACCGCGCTAAAGATTGCGGTATTGGCGCCGATGCCGAGAGCCAGCGTAAGCGTGGCTACCACGGTCATGGCAGGATTCTTCCGCAGCATGCGGATTCCATAGCGGATATCCTGCAATAGTGTCCCCATAGGGCGCCTCCGGTGTGACAAGATGGAGCGAAATTAAGAGAAGTGGCAATTGAACGGCCAACGGCCTGGTTTCGCCAACCGATTGAATGCCAAGCAGATATACGCATCCAGGCCGCCCAACGTTTTTCGACTTGTTGTTCGATTTCGAACACTGCGATGTCAGCAGCGAACACCTGGAATTAAGGTGCAGGATCACTTGCGGCAGGTGAACGCTTCACCTGGACGTGAACTTTTGCTTCCGTTGCCGTCTATATAATGGCTTTCACTTTCTGAGCCGGTTGGAAGAGACCCATTGGTCCCGCGGAGGAACAGGTTGAAAAAGTTTTTTAGCGTTGTATTCATTCTTTGTTTAGGCAGTCTTTTTTTAAGCAGTCTTGGTGTCGCCCAGCGCAATCTTCAACAGCCTGCTTCCTACTCGCCGCAGCTTACCGCCGAGCTCAAACACCTGCAGGATGCGGCGCTCAAAAGCGACTACGCCTGGGACCAGCTCGCTCATTTGACCAACAACATCGGACCGCGTCCCGCGGGTTCCGCACAGGCCAACTTTGCCGCGCAATATGTGGCGGGCGAGCTGCGCAAACTGGGGCTCGACGTGAGGCTTGAAAAAGTTGTGGTACCGCACTGGGTGCGCGGAGAGGAGACAGGCACTCTCGTTGAATTTCCCGGTATGGCTCCCAGGACGACACAAAAGGTGGTCCTCACGGCGCTGGGCGGCAGCGTGGCTACACCGGCGCAGGGCGTGACCGCGGAAGTGCTTGTCGTGAACAACTTTGACGAGTTGGCAGCGCTCAGCCATGACAAAGTCGCGGGCAAGATCGTGCTCTTCAATAACAAATTTGACAAGCAGCTTGCGGCCACAGGCCACGGCGGACCAGCTTACGGCGAGGCTGTGATCTACCGTGCGATCGGCGCAAGCGCGGCCGCGCGACAGGGCGCGGTGGCAGCGCTGGTACGCAGCGTGGGCGGAGCAGATTATCGAATCCCGCACACGGGCGCAATGTTCTATCAGCCGGATGCTCCGCAGATTCCTGCGGCCGCCGTGACAGCGGAAGACGCAGACACGCTGGCATATCTCGCCAAGCAAGGCAGTGTGCGCATGCACCTGGTGCTTACGCCACAAAAGCTGGCGGACGTGGATTCATACAACGTTGTTGCCGACCTGAAAGGCAGCGAGCAGCCGGACCAGGTGGTGATCGTCTCGGGCCATCTTGATTCCTGGGATCTCGGCACCGGCGCTATCGACGATGGCGCCGGCGTCGTCGTCGCCATGCAGACGGCCCAACTTATAAAACAGCTTGGCCTGCATCCCCGGCGCACCATTCGCGTGATCGCGTGGATGAATGAGGAGTTTGGCAACTCTGGCGGACGCGCCTATGCTGCAGCTCACAAGGAAGAAGCCGGCAAGCACTTTGCCGCAATCGAGAGCGACCTGGGCGCGGGACACCCGACAGGCTTCCGCATGGCCGCTCCGGCAACCAACATGCCGCTGTTGCAGCCGGCATCGCAGGTGCTCCAGGGGAGCGGAGCAGGAATGATCCAGCCGGCTGAGGACACCGAAACCGATATCGGTCCGCTGGCAGCCCTCGGCGTTCCCTGCTTTGGCCCGATTCAGGACGATCGCTTTTACTTCAACTACCACCACACCGCGGCCGACACGCTCGACAAGGTAGTGCCGCGCGAACTGCAGGAAAATGCAGCCGTCATCGCAGTGCTGGCCTACACGCTGGCCAACCTGCCGAACGATCTGACCAGGCCGGAGCCTAAGACAGCGACAGGATTCTGATGCCTGTACGAAAATAGACTCATGACCGGCGTACGCATTGATAAATGGCTTTGGGCAGCACGTTTCTTCAAAACACGCGCCCTGGCTGGCAAAGCGTGTGAGCTCGGCAGGATTGAATCTCACAACCAGTTTGCCAAACCAGCGCGCGAGGTGAGAGTCGGCGACATGCTGCGGATCAAGACTGAAGGCGGAGACTTTCGGGTGGAAGTTTTGCAGCTCAGTGAGATTCGCGGGCCCGCTGCGGTGGCGCAGACGCTCTATCGCGAAACCGAGGCCAGTCGAGAGGCGCGCCAGAAGATCAGGGAAGAACGGAAACTCTTGAACGCATACTCTCCTGCGCCAGCAGGAAGGCCCTCGAAGCGCGACCGGCGCAGGATCATTCAGTTCAGGTCGGAAAGGAACGATAAGTTCTGAGAGAGAGGGCGGCGCACTTGCACCGCCCTTGGCCTGGGCAACGATTATTCGTTGCTGGTGACTTTTTCGACGTGATCGATCACGAGCACTTCTCCCAGCGTGGTAGTTGGCGTTAATTGCAGCCCTAGCTGTTCCGATAATGCCTGCGTGAGGGCCGACAGGCCTTCAGACGACATTGGCCCAGTGCCCATAGGCGTAAGACTGGAAACATCCAGCTTAAAGTCATATAACCCGTTGAGGCCTGTTTTGTCGACGATAGTCTGGCCAGTTCTCACTTCCAAGAAGTCCGCCAGAGTCGTGATTTTGGCAGCGTTGGCTTCCAGTTGGCCCACAGGGTGAACCTCCATCTTAGGTTTCTTTTCTTCGGCAGCAGCTACCTCGGTCAGTTTTGAACCGTTTCTGCCTACTGAGAGCTCCAGCGCCGGGAGCTGTTTCATTTCACGATGGGCAGCGAGTTTGAAACGATCGGCAAGAATTTTCTGCACGGCCAGCCTGTATTGCGGGCCATTGCTGTGAGGCTTCATGCTGACGTGGAGGTCAAAAAACTCAGAAGTCATCCATGCCGGTCCACCGGAGACTCTCGAGTCAGTAATCTGATAGGCATAGGTGATCAGGTTTTTCAGCGAGATGTTCACGATGTCAATCTGGCCATTGTTTACCAGGAACCGTTGGGGAAAAGGACCTGTCGGCACGCTTTTGGGCTTGAGGGAAACGCTTTCAAATTCAAAGACAGCCGGGGCAGCCTGCGCCTGGGCAGCACTTGCTGCCGGATGGAGCAGGCCTGCCGTAACTGGAATCGCCACAGCGGAAAATGCTGCAAACGCCAGGACAAGCTTCTTTCCAAAATGCAGTTTGGTTGCAATGCGATGGATCATAATTGCCTCAATTCTTCTTTTGAGATTTGAGCCGGTGACTCCGGCTACACAGACCAGAGGGGACTCCAGGTAGAATTCGCAAACCTTGAGTATGCTCTGGGCATAAACCTGCGGTTCGCTTCCTAGACGCAAAACTTCTTCGTCGCAGGCGCGTTCGCGCTCGTGGACCAGGCGCGCTCCCATCCACCAGACCAGGGGATGAAACCAGAAGACAGCTTCGACGAACATGTGGATGGCCGCGGTCAGATTGTCGCGTCGGCGGGCATGGCAGAGTTCGTGGGTGATGATTGCTTCCAATTGCGCGTCGGAAAGCCGCTCAGCAACTCCCGCGGGTAGAAGAAGGATGGGACGAAGAACGCCCAAAAGTCCTGGCTCCATTGCCGACTGCGAAAGAACCAGCCGGACGTTGCCCGGCATGCCTGCAGTTTGCTCGAGATGACGCAGCATGGCGTGCTCGCGTCCTGAGCAGGCGACTGCCTCTCCACGCGTTGCTTTGCTTATGCGCCGCCAGCGTATCCACCAGAAGCACAGAACGGCCAGGCATCCGCACACCCAAGCGGCGAGCAGAAACGCGGGCAGCAAATGGCTCATGGCTGACTCAGTTGAATGCTGCGTGTGCGCCGGAGCAAACGGCTGGCCAATCTGCTGGATGATTAGAACGACATCCGGCGCCGACGACGCAGGTTTTGATGATCGCAGGTGGCTTCCGAGCCAGGCGAGCAGTGAGAACGGGACAAGGAATTGGATCGATGCTGCGAACCATAGCCAATATCGAACCCGGGCGGAGTTCTTCTTGAGCGTCAGCGTGAGCAGACCGGCGACCGCGGCAAAAAACGTTGCCTGCCACAGATGATTGGCGAGTGGCGTCTGAATCGCGGTCCAGAAAGACGACAGGCTGGTGGTAAAGGCAGAGATATTCATTCTGACCCCTTTTTCGACAAGCGCCGCAACGTTTTTTCCGCTTCGCGGACGTCTTCGAGGGTGAGTTTTCCGGATTCAATCAGGTGCGCCATCACCGGCTGCGTTCTCCCGCCGAACATGGCCAAAAGATCGTCAATCAGCCGGCCTTGTGCGGCGTTGCGCGAGAGCACGGCTTCAAAAATGTGGGCGTTGCTGATTTTCTTGAGGCGTCGCAACACCTTCTTGCGCTCCATGCGATACACCATGGTCTGGACCGTGGTGTAGGCGGGGCGGTCGCGCTCAGGAAATGTTTCCTGAATCTCGCGAATGGAAGACGCGCCGCGAATCCACAGGGCTTCCATGATCTGCATTTCCAGCCTGGTCAGTTTGGGCAATATCATTTGCGTCTCGCTGTTACTACTAGCGTATGTAAATCTACTACAGTTGTTTGTTTTGTCAAGAAAAAAATCCTGCGTGTGGATGCCATTTGCGTCTCAGGCGGCCAGCAGCTAGGCTAAACAGTCTTCATTTTCAAGGGAGGAGCCATGCTTTCACTGAAAGTCTGGAGAATGGCCAGTGTGGTGGTGCTGGCGGGGTCTACGGCGATAGCGCAAACATCGGCGCCAGCCAAGCCTTCGAAATCAGGGAGCACGCCAGCGGCCGCTCACGCCGCGGGGAGGCCAACCGTCGCCGAAGCTGAAGCGTTCATGAAGAAAGCCGAAGCTCAGCTTGAGGATCTGGGCATCCGCGCGAGCCGGGCGGGATGGGTGCAGGAAAACTTCATCACCGACGATACGGAAACCTTGTCAGCCCAGGCCAACGAACAACTCACCGCCGTGGTCACCAGGCTGGCGCTCGACGCGCGTCGCTTTGACGGCATGAAGATGCCTGCGGAGCTGGAACGCAAATTCAAATTGCTCAAGCTTTCGCTGGTGGCGCCGGCTCCGAACAATGACGCTGAGCGCAAGGAGCTGACCGAACTGGCCAGCAAGCTGGACGGCATGTATGGCAAAGGCAAGTACTGTAAACAGGAGGAGGGAAAGGAAAAATGTCTTTCTCTGAACGATCTGGAGCGCATTATGGCTCACAGTACCAATCCTGACGAGCTGCTGGATGCCTGGGTCGGCTGGCATAAAATCTCCGTGCCCATGAAAGACAAGTACGCGCGTTTCGTGCAGCTCTCCAACAAAGGCGCGCAGGAGCTCGGCTTCAAAGATACCGGAGTGATGTGGCGCGCCAACTATGACATGACTCCGGAGCAGTTCAGCGCAGAGATGGAACGGCTGTGGCGGCAGGTGGAACCGCTTTATGTGTCGCTGCACACCTACGTGCGCAAGCAGCTGATCAAGAAGTATGGCAAGATCGCGGATCGCCCCGATGGGCTGATCCCCTCGCAATTGCTGGGCAACATGTGGGCACAGGAGTGGGGCAACATCTATCCGCTGGTGGCCCAGGAGAATGGCGGCCAGGGATACGATCTGACGAAGCAGCTGGAGAAAAAGGGTCTGGGTTCAGGTCCGGCAACCCCCGAGAACGCGAAGAAGATGGTGCAATACGGCGAGAATTTCTTTAAATCGCTGGGCTTTGCGCCGCTGCCGGAGACGTTCTGGGAGCGTTCGCTGTTTGTGAAGCCGCAGGACCGCGACGTGGTCTGCCACGCCAGCGCATGGGACATCGACTTTAAAGATGATGTGCGACTGAAAGTGTGCCTTGAGATCACCGATGTGGATTTTGTGACCATCCATCATGAGCTGGGCCACAATTTCTATCAGCGGGCTTACAAGGATCAGCCGCCATTGTTCCAGGACAGCGCCAATGACGGCTTCCATGAGGCTGTGGGCGATACCATCGCACTCTCCGTCACGCCGGAGTATCTGAAGCAGGTGGGGCTTCTGGACACGGTTCCGCCCGAGAGCGCCGACATCGGCTACCTGCTCAAGCAGGCGATGGACAAGATTGCGTTCCTGCCGTTTGGATTGCTGATCGACAAGTGGCGCTGGGAAGTGTTTTCCGGCCAAGTCACGCCGGAGCAATACAACAAAGCCTGGTGGGACCTGAAGGCCAAGTACCAGGGAGTCGCGCCGCCGGTGGAGCGCAGCGAAGCCGACTTTGATCCGGGTGCGAAGTACCATATCGCGTCCAATACACCGTACGCGCGGTACTTCCTGGCGCGCATTTTGCAATTCCAGTTCCACCGCGCGTTGTGTGAGGCAGCAGGGCAGAAAGGGCCGTTGCATCGCTGCTCCATATACCAGAACAAAGCCGCCGGCGACCGGCTGAACAAGATGCTCAGTATGGGCAAGAGCAAGCCCTGGCCGGATGCATTGGAGGCGATCAGCGGCCAGCGCCAGATGGATGCCACAGCGATATTGGACTACTTCGCGCCGCTCAAGAAGTGGCTCGACGAGCAGAACCAGGGCGAGAAGGCCGGCTGGCAAGGCATGGACGCCGGGGCAGGAACTTCGTCCGGGCAGACCGGCCGATAATTCGAGCGAGCCGCGACAGAATCGATGGAACGGCCTGTTTGTTAGGTCGGTTTCATCGCTTCGCGGTGACGTCTGTAGGCCTCCCACGGCGCCCAGAGCGGCGCGTCGGGGCCCACGCAGCTAGCGCCCCGGCTTGCCGGAACGCTAGACTCTGATAACTGCTAGTGGCTCATTTCCCTCGAACTGAGCCACTACCCGTTTTCTTGGCTGATTCATCCCTGACCGTCAGCGGGAAAAACTGCCACAGGATGTGAGAAACTAGCCGGAATGGCCAAGTGGAAACAATACGAGCTCTGGGTCCAGACGAACGAGAACAAATGGGAGATTATTGGAATCTTTCCCAGCACTGAGCTGGCTACAGCCGTGGCCAACACTCGTTCATCCCGTGCGCGCCTGATTGAGGTGCTGTACGACGGCAGCAAGATGCTTGGCCAGGAGATCATCGCCGAGCTGGGCAACACGCGCAAAGAATAGCCGGGATTGAGCTTCTCCGCTGCAAAAGACGTCCACCATTACTCCCTCATGCACCAAGCCCGGGACAAGCTGCGTTGCTGGTTTACCTCTCTCCGATGGACTGGCCACACAGGGCAAGCGTCAGCGCATCTGAGTAGCCGGCAAATGTGCTCAGCGTTTCCGGAATCTGCATATTTTTGGTCCGCGATCTTGCAAAAGGGGTAACATTGGGGGATGGATTGGTAGTTCCGTTCCGTGGTTACCATACCACCAAGGAGAGTGCGATGACCTTTGGCACCTCTCGCTTTAACAGCTGTATCTGGATACTGATAGGCTTGGGCGTGTTTACGGCGGCTGCAGCCGCGCAACGCGTCGGCGGAGTTCCCGGCAGCACACCTCGAAATATCCCTCCTGCCAACCGGACTCCCGGTGTCCCCGACGCTGCGTCGCAGCCTATTTTCATCTCCGGCAAAGTCATGCTTGAAGGAGGAGGGACTCTCCCGGAGCCGGTAGCCATAGAGCGTGTTTGTAACACGACTCGCCGCCGCGAAGGTTACACGGACAATAAAGGGCAATTTGAATTTCAGTTGGGCTTGAACACCTCATTCCAGGATGCCAGCGAGAGCGACGGGCGTAGCACTGCCATTACCCAGCCTCGGCCGGGAAACAGCCAGGTACGGCGGCCCCTGAATGACTTGAGCAATTGTGAGTTCAGAGCCATACTGCCCGGCTACCAATCGAGTGTTGCGATCATTCGCAGCGTCGGCGATACCTGGCAATATGACATCGGCACAATTTTTCTCAAGCGCATTGGCGATGCGCCGGGAACCACGATCAGCTTAACCAGCATGGCAGCACCGAAAGACGCGATGCACGCCTACGAAAAGGCGCAGAAACTGCAGCAGGAAAGCAAACAGGAGGACGCGGAAAAACATCTGGAGAAAGCCGTACAGATTTATCCGCAGTTCGCGGCGGCATGGACCATGCTAGGGGACCTGCATCGCAAGAACAGTCAATTCGAGCAGGCCCGTACCGCATACAACCGCGCCATGATGGCCGATCCTCAATTTGTGAATCCGGTATTCAGCCTGGCAGTGATTGCCATGCAGGAAAAGAAGTGGGATGAAGTCGTACAGTTGAGCAACCAGGTATTGAAGATGAATGCTATGGCATTCCCGCTGGCCTATTTTTTCAATGCCGCAGCCAACTACAACCAGCATAACTTTGACATCGCGGAGCAGAGCGCCAGGAAATACAAAGCGCTGGACAGCCAGCATGAGCATCCAGATATTTCTCTGTTGCTGAGTTACATTTTGTCGCGCAAGCAGGACTATGCCGGAGCAGCGCGCGAGCTTCGCGACTATCTTGCGGCTGTGCCTAACGCTCCCGATGCCGAGGCAGTCCAAGCTCAAGCCAAGCGATTTGAAGAGCTGAGCGTATCCGCGCAGCGCCATAACTAAAGTTCTGTCGCTCCGCTCCGAACCGCTGAAGAGCCTGGGGGACCTTTGAGAGTTTCGTGCCCCTGATGCGACGCCGCTCGGCGCGCGGTCGGCGTCTCACCCCGTCACGCGAAAGGCGCGCGAGTCGGGGGCCCGGCCTCGCGTCGTTACCGGTTGGCTGCAGCTTCATTTCTCAGCGCCGGATTTTAATGCCGGGAAGCGCAGCAGTACGGGCGGAGTAAATGCCGCGCCATCCTTCAGCTTGCCCGTATCGTCGTCAACCTTGTTCCAGCCAACATTGGCGGAGACGTAAAACCAGCCATCCACCGGAACAGCATGGGTGGGATCGCCCATGCGCTCGCTGGCCTGCTCAATCACTTCGGCTCCGGTGATTTCGGTCTGAGAATGGTTCAGGTTCAGCCGTATGATCCGCACAGGCTCTGTGCCGTTCTGAATTCCGATCAGGGAATCGCCGTCAAGGTAGAGGCCGTCAAGTGCCACCACCGCGACATCCTCCGGGTGAGGCAGATAAGTCACCTTGGCCGTTGTGCCTGCCGCGGGCAGATCGATCACGGCGACTCCTATGGTGTAGTCGGCGACAAAGAGGCGCTTACCATCACGCGCCAGCACCGGCGTCTGCGGGGAAAAGAGACCGCCGGCGATCTTTTCCAGTCTGGCGGTTTCAAGATCGCCGTGCAGGCGATAGACTCCGCCGCCAATGCTGTCCGTCACGTAGACCGTGCCGTCATTGGTAACGCTCATGTCACCCAGCACGGCAGGGCCATTTGTGTCGGGAGCAAAGCGGTGAAGAACCTTGCCGCTATTCAAATCCACTTCGAGCAATTGCGCTTTGCCGGAGTCTTCTTTGGGGAAACCGCTGAAGCCGGGCATGGCGGAAGCGGTGACCCAGAGCGCTTTGCGCACAGGATCGAAGGAAACAGCGAGGGTTGGCCAGCGTTTGGCATCGTCGGGCAGGGGAAGCTCCTGCAGGGCGCATACCTTGCTCCCTGCCTTGGGCAACGTAACGCGATACAAGCTGTGGTGCTGGATGCTGGAGACCACGAAGCTGCGTGACGATTTCACATAAGCAATGTCCTCCGGCATAATGTCGGCCTGGGGCAGCGAGCAGACCAGGTCTGTCCGGGAGATTGGCTTACTGTTCTCCTTCATCTGCCCGGCGAGCTTTCGCCCAGCATCCTCTTCCAAAAGCGGCTTCAGGTCGTCATCTTCAGAGATATCCACGCTCAAACCGGTAGCCGCGAAGCGTTGCAGCCACTTGAGTGATTCCGCTTTGTGGCCCAGGTGCGCCTCCACTGATGCCACGATCAGGAGATAGCGCGGGGTGGGCGCAGGAAGTTCGCGACCGATTTCGGTAAGGACATTGCGTGCACCCTGCCAGTCTTTTGCACGAGCGCGTTCCCCGAGCTGCTTGATCAGCTGGGCATAGTGGTCGCGATCAATCGTGTAGGCAGACTGAAATAGAAAGAAGATGATTGCGAGGCATGGAATTGTTTTCCTGAGCGCCATTCCTGTTGGACGAAGGAACGGCAATTTGGCACCGTCGCCATCTCTTCTGGCATTTTTGTGCGGTTCGCTTTACTATCGCCAGAGTGTCCGCTGCCGAACACAAACCGATCGACAAAGACCGCTTAGTATCCGCCGTGCAGGCGGAGGACGATGCGTCATTTGAGCTGAAGCTGCGTCCGCGCTATCTGCGGGAGTTCATCGGTCAGAAGAAGGTCAAAGAGAATCTTTCGGTTGCGGTGGAAGCGGCCAAGTCGCGTGGCGAGCCGCTGGACCATGTCCTGCTTTACGGCCCGCCGGGTCTGGGCAAGACGACGCTGGCTACGATCATCGCCAACGAGATGGGCGTGGCCTATCAGCAAAGCGCCGGGCCGGCAATCCAGATCAAGGGCGATCTGACGGCGATCCTGACCAACCTGCGCGACCGTCAGGTGCTATTTCTGGATGAAGTGCACCGCCTGCAGCCGGCATTGGAAGAGATTCTCTACTCGGCCTTGGAGGACTACAAGCTCGACATCATTATTGGGCAGGGGCCTTCAGCGCGTACCCACACCATCGACGTGAGGCCGTTCACCTTTGTCGCTGCGACCACGCGGGCTGGGCTGCTTTCGGCGCCGCTGCGGTCGCGCTTTGGCATCCTGCTGCGCCTGGAGTTTTACACGACGGAAGAACTGAAGTTCATCATCGAGCGCTCAGCGGAAATTCTGGGTGTAGCCATTGATGACGAAGGCGCTGCCGAACTCGCTGGACGCGCTCGGGGTACGCCGCGTATTGCCAACCGGCTGCTGCGCCGTGTGCGCGATTTCGCCCAGGTGCGCAGCCAGGGACGAATCGACAAGGCGACCGCGCAGGCTGCGCTGGAGATGCTGGAAGTAGACAAGCACGGCTTTGATGAGATCGACCGGCGCCTGCTGTTGACCATTATTCAGAAATACAACGGAGGGCCGGTGGGCTTGAGCACTCTTGCAGCTGCGCTGGCAGAGGAACAGGACGCGCTGGAAGAGATTTATGAGCCGTTTCTCATACAGATCGGCTTTCTTGATCGCACGCCGCGCGGACGGGTGGCAACGCGGCTGGCCTATGAACACTTTGGGATTAAGTACGGCCGCCAACCCGGTTTGTTCTAAGGGAAAGACACGTTAAGCTTTCGTTAAAACACTGCCAATCGAGCGCATCCTGCCGCTGTTATTCAATACCAGCTATTCTGTATTCAAGGAGTTAACTTTTCTTTGCAATTTGAGTCTAAACGTCGGAACTTTGCGGGCTGCTGCAGGTAATTACTCTCGTGACAGTACGTAAATACTTACGCGATCTTGGCCAGGCAGCAGCCATGATCGTCGCTTTAGCAGCGCTTCTGCCGGCGCAGTCCGGTCCCAAGCTGGCGGCGCCTAACCTGGCGGCCACGACCAACAGCGTCAGTATCCCTCGTTTGCGCGCCGCGCCAAAACTTTCCGACTTCGAAGGCATGGAGCCGGCGACCGATCTGGCCCGGCACATGGTAAAGATCGGTCAATTCACGCAGAAAGAGCCGCACGATGGCGCAGCGGTGAGCCAGCCGACGGAAGCCTACCTTGGTTATACCGACAAGAATTTCTATGCTGTCTTTCTGGCGTTTGATAAGGAACCTAAAAAACTGCGCGCGCGCATGCTGCGCCGGGAATTGATCGATGACGACGACCAGGTTGGCCTGTGGCTGGACACATTCCATGATCATCGCCACGCCTACATGTTCTACAGCAATCCTTATGGGATCCAGCAGGATGGGTTGTTCGCAGAAAACCAGGGCTTTGACAACAGCTTTGATACCGTCTGGCACACCTACGGCAGGATCAACGGCAACGGTTACATGGTGATGTTCGAGATCCCGTTCAAGTCCCTGCGCTTCAAACCGCAGGCGCCCAACGATTGGGGCTTCATTCTGATTCGGGTGATTCCGCGGAATTCTGAGCATTCGTTTTTTCCGGTCAATACGAACCGGGTGCAAGGGATGCTGACGCAGGAAGGGACACTGAACGGCTTCGAGGGCATCTCGCCGGGAAGAAATATGCAGTTCATCCCTTATACGTCGGTGGGCGCATTCCGGTCGCTGGATGAACGCGATCCCGCAGGCGATCGTTTTACCGGCAAACACGTTGATCCCAAGGCGGGGCTCGATTCCAAAATCGTGATCAAGGACAGCCTGGTGCTGGATACGACGATCAATCCTGATTTCGGACAGATTGAATCGGACGATCCGCAGGTGACGGTGAATCAGCGCTTCGCTGTCTTCTTTCCGGAAAAGCGGCCGTTCTTCCAGGAGAATTCAAATTACTTTCAGACCCCGCTGAACCTGGTATTTACACGGAATATCAGCGATCCGCTCTTTGGCGTCCGGCTGACCGGCAAGACCGGACCGTGGGCGATTGGCAGCATGTTCGCGAATGACCGCCTGCCCGGCGTCAGCGTGATCGATACCGATCCGCTTTCCGGCCAGAACGCCTACTTCGGCGTGGTGCGGGTCAACCGCGAACTGGGCAGGAACAACAGCATCGGGATGATCTATACCGATCGCGAGTTGCACACCAGCCCCAACTCGTTCTGCACCCTGGGAGCGTGTGATACCGGATTCAATCGCGTAGGCGGAATCGACGGGCAAGTGAGGTTCGGACGGAACTGGCAGATGAACGCACAAGCCGTGACCAGCGAAACCAAATTCAGTGACGGAACGCATGAGTCGGGTCCTGCCTACCAGGTTTATGCCGAGCGCAGCTCACGCCGGCTGGAATTCAACACGATGTACCAGGACATCTCGCCCGGCTTCAATACTGATACGGGATTCGTGAATCGCACGGACTACCGGCGGTTCAGCAACTTTGTTGCCTGGACTTTTCATCCTGAAGGGAAACACCTGGTTGCGCATGGGCCGCATCTCTTTGAGCTGAGCCTTTGGGACCACAGCGGGACGCGGCTGAACTACCAACTCAACCCAAGCTACGTATGGAATTTTCCCCGCAACAGTTTTTTCAGCATCTTCAATGTCGTGGAGCACGAGCGCCTGCGTCCGGTGGATTTTTCCACCCTCACGGCGAACCAGGACTATGCGCATGTGATCGGCGGGGCCGAGGTGGGAACCCAATATTTCAAATGGGTGAATCTTGATGTGGAGATGGATTGGGGAACAGCGACCAATTTTGTTCCGCGCACAGGACCGCCTGTTCTGGCTTTTCAGAATACAGCCACCATGCGCGCCACGGTCCGTCCGACCAAAGGGTTAACGGTTGAAAACACGTATCTGATGACGCGGCTCCTGGACCAGAATACCGGCCTCAACATCTTCAACAACCACATCATGCGCTCCAAGTGGAACTACCAGTTCACGAAAGAGTTTTCTTTGCGCTTGATTGGCCAGTACACCACCACGATCTCGAACCCCGGTTTGACCACGCTGCAGAATACGAAGCAGTTCAACGGCGACGTGCTGTTTACCTATCTTTTGAATCCGGGTACGGCGATCTACGTCGGCTACAACAGCGACCTGCAAAACATCGATCCTCTTCTGGTGCGGACCTGTGGCGGACTCGCCTGCGCGCCCGGCGAGAGCTTTGACGGACTGCTGCGCACGCGCAACAGCTTCATCAACGATGGACGGCAGATTTTTATCAAGCTGTCATATCTGTTCAGATACTAGCTATCAGCCATCAGCCATCAGCATTCAGCCAAAGCGAGAGCCCGATCTACCGCGACGGTCGCGAAGGACGCAAAGACTTGCTTGGCGGTTGGTCTTCCTTTGCGTACTTTGCGTCCTTTGCGGTGAGTTTCTTTTCTGCTGGGGTGAGACTTTTCAGCCAATTCCAGAAAAATCGGTAAAGAAACATTAATATCCAGCAAAGAATTGTCTGGAAGCTGCTCATAACACACAACTTCTTCAGCTACTCTGGGTTCGTTTAGATAGGTAAGCGGTGACAGACGGCGCTCAGAAAATCACAGATTCCGAAGATTGTTTAAGGCACGAATCGTGGCGGCGCCGTCTTCCTTGAGGAGGTTTCGAGTGCGTTATCTAAAGTATGTGATATTGCTGGCAGCGGTTTTGGCTTTGCCTACAGTGCATTCCCAGGCGCAGGTCGCAATCGGAGTACAGATAGGTCCGACGTACGGGATCTATAATGCGCCGCCGGTATGCGAGTGGGGCTTTTATCCCACATATCCTTTTGGCTGCGCGCCTTACGGTTACTACGGGCCGGAATGGTTCGTGGACGGCGTATTTATTGGAGCGGGGCCGTGGGCCAACTTTTACTACGCGCGTCCGGCATATTACCGGCCGTATTACTTCCGCAGCGTCTGGTACGTTAATCGTTTCCATGATCGCGACCGGTTCATCGTCCGTGACCGGGGATTCAGAACGTTTCGAGAGCATGAATTCCGCGAGCACGATTTTGATCGGGGACGCAGATTCGATGAATCGCGGGAATTCCGCGGACGCGGATTTGATCACGACCGCGGATTTGATCACGACCGCGGATTTGATCGAGGACGCGGTTTTGATCGCGGGCGAGGCTTTGATCGCGGACGAGAGTTCCATGGAGGCGACCGTGGCTTTAGAGGCGGCGAGTCGCATGGCGGCGGGCGCGGCGGGCGCCGGTAAAACAAGCAATTGGCAACTAGCCAAAGCAATCACTGATCGATGAACAAGAATTGGGGCTGGCAGCGAAGAGCTGCCGGCCTTTTTGTTTTCTTGGCGCTCCGCTGGCGCTGCGCGCGGGCCGACGGCAGTAAGGAAGGATTCTTTTCTTGCTTACCCAGCCCTTATCCCTCAGCGCGCTACGCGCGCCTCGGAAACGGACTGGGCTAACTTATGTCGCGTCTTCGGCGCTCAATTCTGAAAGTCACTGTCTGCTACTCTTCGCCCAACCGCTCTGTCCGCTACGCATCCGTCTAATTGCAGGTGAGTTGGGCCAGTAGCCTTTTTCAGAAAAGAACCATGTTCTCGGTTATCATCTAGTTAACCATGGCCACCTCGGTTCGGTCCTTTGCCAAAATCAATATCGGATTAAAAATCGGGCCTTTGCGCCAGGACGAATTTCATGAGCTGCGCACGATTTACCAGACGCTGGCGCTGTCTGATGTTGTGCGGGTGGATGTAAGCAAGGGCCTGGGGATCGATATCGCCTGCAAGGACAGGCGCGTTCCATGCGATGAGAGCAACACCTGCTGGCGCGTGGCGGAACGGGTATTGAAGTCGCTCAAGCTGCGGGGCAAGGTCAGAATTACCATCGAGAAGAACCTGCCGGTGCAGGGCGGCCTGGGAGCGGCGTCATCCAACGCGGTGGCCACGATGGTGGCCCTGGAGAGGGAGCTGAAGCAGCAGCTGCCGGCTGAAGAGCGGCTCAGAATCGCCGCCGACGTGGGATCTGATCTCCCATTGTTTCTCATTGGCGGCACAGTGCTGGGAACAGGGCGGGGAGAGCAGGTTTTCCCCCTGCAGGATCTGCCGAGCTGGCATTGCGTGGTGGCAACGCCGGAGATCGGGGTTTCAACCCCCGCGGCTTTTGCCGACTGGGACAAGCAGCCGCCGGACAAATTGACGCCCCGAAACGGCTCAGATAAAATGGATGTGTTCAGCCGGAATGTGTATGAATGGCTGAGCGCCAGTAGTTTTTCCCCAACCGGTGTCCCAGGCAATGGCCGGGACCGGGCCGAGGCACTGCTTCTCGACCTTGTCCGTACCGGGATTGAAAACGATTTCGAAAGTGTCGTTTTCCCTAAATATCCCGCCATACGTGAGGTTAAGCGTGCGCTCGAACGGTCCGGAGCGAAGTACGTGTCGCTTTCGGGTTCGGGATCTGGCGTTTACGGGCTTTTTGCCGATCAGGAAGCTGCTGAGAAGGCAGCCGCAAAGTTGAGCGATAATGATGTTCCGGCACAGGCTACGGTAACGTTGCCCCGAGAGCGATACTGGAAAGAGCTGATGGCATCGGGAGATCGGGTCACCGGGTCATTGGACCAGCGGAAAATTTAATTGCAAGGATCGGAAACGCAAGGTCCCTCCGGCCTACTCGCCCGCTGAAGACTGCGCGGGCTCGCTAAACGGCCGTCGGGATGACGATGTTTTAGGGTGTTGGGCCGTCGACTAATGGTAGGTCAAGTGCCGTTCCACCCCTGCAAGCCAAAAACGGGCTTGCCGGGGACCCCGGCTCAAGAGTTTTGTTTGACGTGACGGAGTTTAACTGGGCCGTCGACTAATGGTAGGTCAAGTGCCTTTGGAGCACTTTGTCTAGGTTCGAATCCTAGCGGCCCAGCCAGAGTTAGAAATTGGCGGTATCGGCGTGGGGGGCGATGGAGGGGTCCTTCGCTTCGCTCAGGATTTCGCCTGGCGGCTCGTACGCCGCGAGAACGGCTCAAGTTCGAATCCTAGCGGCCCAGCCAGAGAATCGCCGTGATCGCCGACATCGCGCGTGATCGCGCGGAATCGGGAAACGGGTGAGCCGAATGGTGAGCGCTGACGGCGCGAACCTGAGGCGAGTCACCCCAACACGCGAAAAGCGCGCGTGCTGGGGACCCCGAGTGAGGGCAAAGTCGCTTGCGACGGAGCCTTTGAATGAAAGAATTTTTCGGGTATGGTTGCAAGTTCCAATGGGTGAGCCGAATGGTGAGCGTTGAACCGCGCGAACCTGAGGCGAGGGCGAAGTCGCTTGCGACGGAGCCCTTGGAAAAAAGCAATCCGATGTAGCAAACCAGCTCATACGGAGAGATTAACCATGGCGACGATAGCACCAGCAACGGAAAAATCGGAGAAGAAGCAGCAGCAGATGCAGCCGAAGAGCGAGCCTAAACCTCAGCGGTCGCGCGCGGACGATAAGTTCAAGATCTTCTGCGGGACGGCGAACGAGGCTTTGACCGACGAGATCTGCGCCTTTCTGGGCATGGAGCGCGGCAAGGCCACGGTCACGCGCTTCTCGGATGGCGAAGTCTACATCCAGGTAATGGAAAACGTGCGCGGGGCAGACGTTTTTGTTGTTCAACCCACGTGCTTCCCGGTCGATGAGCATTTAATGGAGCTGCTGTTGCTGGTAGACGCGCTGAAGCGCGCGTCGGCACGCCGCATTACGACGGTGATTCCGTACTACGGCTATGCGCGCCAGGACCGCAAGGACAAGCCGCGCGTGCCGGTGTCATCGAAGTTGATCGCCGATCTGCTGACCACGGCGGGCGCGCACCGCGCACTGGTGGTGGACCTGCATGCACCGCAGATCCAGGGGTTTTTCAATATTCCGGTGGACCACCTGTTTGCCTCGCCGGTGCTGGTGGACTACTTCAAGAAGATGCAGTTGCCCAACCTGACGGTGGTTTCACCCGACGCCGGCGGCGTGGAGCGCGCGCGATTCTTCGCCAAGAAGGTCGATGCAGCGCTGGCTATTGTGGACAAGCGGCGCACGGACATGAACGTGGCCGAGGTGATGCACGTGATCGGCGACGTAAAAGGGCGCACTTGCCTGATCATTGACGACATTATCGACACGGCGGGCACGCTGGTGAAAACCGCCGATGCGCTGATCAGCGCAGGCGCAGCCAAGGTTTACGCTTGCGCATCGCATCCGGTGCTGAGCGGTCCGGCGATCGAGCGGATCTCCAAGTCGAAACTGGAGCAGGTGGTGGTAACGAACACCATACCGCTTACGGGCGCCGGCAAAGACGAACCGAAGATCAAAGTTCTGTCGATCGCGGGGCTTCTGGGCCGCGCGATCCAATCTATCCATGAAGAGACTTCCGTCAGCTCGCTGTTCACCTAGAACAGAAGCCCGGAAGCAGAAGAAGGAAAACTGAAATGAGTGCACAGGCAGAAGTTGTAGAAGCACAAGCCAGACCGGACAGCTCTCGCGGCAAGAATGAAGCGCGGCGTTTGCGCGCCAGCGGGCGCGTGCCGGCCGTGGTGTATGGCGCCAAGAAGAACACGCTCGTCGTGAGCGTCGATCCCAAGCAGATTACGCGGATTCTGAGCTCGGAGTCCGGCCACAACACGATCTTCGATCTCCAGGCGGGGGGCGAGAAGACCAAAGCCATGATCGTAGACTGGCAGTTTGATCCGTTGAAGGGCAAGCTACTGCATATCGATCTGAAGCGCATCGCCATGGACGAGAAGATCCGCGTCATGGTGCCGATCCACCTGGTGGGCGAGGCCGCCGGCGTGAAACAGCAGGGCGGCATTCTGGACCAGGTGCTGCGCGAGGTAGAGATCGAATGCCTGCCTGGCGACATTCCAAGCCACATTGATGTGGACGTCTCTGAGCTGGTGTTTGGCGCTGTTACACGTGTGAAAGACCTGCCGCACGGCGGCAAGCTGGAGTTCATCACCGATGAAGACCAGGCGGTCGCGCACATCACCTCAGTGAAGGAGGAAGTCGCGCCCACGCCGGAAGCGGCTGCCGAAGCTGCAGCTGCGGCGCCGGCTGAACCGGAAGTCATCAAGAAGGGCAAGCAGGAAGCTGAAGAAGAGGGCGCTGAGCCTGCTGCCGCGAAAGAGAAAGAGAAGAAGTAGCCGCGGTGAAGCTGATCGTTGGGTTGGGCAATCCTGGGATCGAGTACCAGTTTACGCCCCACAATATCGGCTTTCTCGCGGTGGACCGTATTGCCGAGCAGTGCGGCGTGATGGTGGATAACCGGCACTGTAAGGCGCTGACGGCCAGGACAAGAATCGGGAACGAAGAGATTCTGCTGGCCAAACCGGAAACTTATATGAACCTGAGCGGCATGTCAGTGCTGGAGCTGGCCAGGAAATATGAAGTCGATCCGGAGCGGGATGTGCTGGTGATTTACGACGAGCTGGACCTGCCGCTGGGAATGATTCGCGTGCGGGCGCGGGGCTCGTCGGCCGGGCACAACGGAATGCAGTCGATTATCAACGCGCTGCAGTCCCAGGAGATTGCCCGGATTCGGATCGGTGTGCAGCCTGACGACCCGCGCAAAGGCGGAGCGAAGTACATCCTGGGCCAGTTTCGCAAGTCGCAACTGGCGGGTCTGGATGAAGTCCTCGACCTGACCGCGCAGGCGGTGAACGTGGTGGTCAATGAAGGCATCGCCGTGGCGATGAACAGGTTTAATCGGAAGAACAGCGAGAACAGTACTGAGTAGTTAGTACTTAGCTCGGGAGAAATTGATTTTGGTTTCCTAAAATACCAAGTACTAAATACTAAGTACTTGGCTGGAGAAAAGGTACATGCAACGATCTTACGAAGTGATGTTTATAGTACGGCCTGATTTGCTGGAAGAGGATGTGGACAAGCTGATTGCCACGCTGCAAGGGCATGCCACCAATGCGGGCGCCACGGTTGAAAAAGCGGAGAAGATGGGCAAGCGGCGCCTCGCCTATGACGTCAAGAAGTTTTCTGACGGCCAATACGTGCTGTTCGTAATGAAGGCTGACGGCAAGGCCATCCACGAACTGGAGCGGCGTATGCGCGTTTCAGAGCCGGTGATCAAATTCATTACCGTTCGCACGGATGAAGAACATCAGCGGCTGGGCAAGATCCGAAAGATCCGCGAATCGCGGGTAAAGCGTCCGCCGGCAGGCACCGCACCGGCCGAGGCAGAGAGCCCTGCGGTCAACGCGTAAAGCAGAAACAATTCGCAACTAGCAAATAGCAATTGGCTAGTCCGTGCTTAGGAAATATTTTTGGGCGGATGCCCGGAACGGCAAGAAATTGAGGAGAGTTATGCCTGACGAAACAACCCAGGAAACATCAACACCAACACCAGCGCCACGGCCGCAAGGCGGCAGAGAAGGCGGAAGGCCGGATGGTCCGCGCGGAGAGCGCGGCCCCGGCGGACGTGACGGCGGGCGCAAGTTTTTCCGCCGCAAGAAGGTTTGCAAATTCTGCGTCGAGAAGATTGACGATATCAACTACAAGGACGTGCGTCTGCTCGGGCAGTTTGTAGCCGAACGGGGCAAGATCGTTCCGCGCCGGTTGACCGGAGTATGCACGCCGCACCAGCGGCGCCTGACCACGGCGATCAAACGGGCACGCAACATCGCCCTGCTGCCGTTTGCGGCCCGGTAAAGGCTAAACACCAACCACGGAGGCACGGAGATAGGAACTCTGTTCATCATGCCCCGACAACGGTCCGTGGTTAGAAGAGATTTGTTGACTGGAGATTTGAGATGGAAGTCATCCTTAAAGAAGATGTTCCCAAGCTGGGCCATCGCGGCGAGGTAGTGAAGGTCGCGGAAGGCTACGGCCGCAATTATCTATTGCCGAAGAAGCTGGCCATTGAAGCCACGGCGGCGAACCGCGCCGTGATCGAACAGATGAAGCAGTCGGCGATCCGCAAGTCGGCAGTGGAAAAGGCCGACGCTGAAGGCCTGGCCAAACAATTGGACGGCACCGCGCTCACCTTCCAGCGCAAAGCCGGCGAGAAAGATCACCTGTTCGGCTCGGTCACATCGTCAGACATCGCGGAAGCGCTGGAGCGGAAGGGCTTCAATATCGACCGGCGCAAGATCCAGCTGAATGAATCACTCAAGAGCCTGGGCGAGTTTGAGGTGCCGGTCCGCCTGCATCGCGAGGTGACGAGCAAGGTGAAGGTCACGGTGGAGAAGGAAGCAGAAGCGTAGACAATCGCCGAGATCGCGCGTGATCCCACCCCAACAAGCCAAAACCGGGCTTGCCGGGGCCCCGGTGATCGGGTGATCGCCGGGATCGGAAAATCCAAAAGCTTAACCGCGGATCAACGCGGATTCACGCAGATTGCGTCAATCCGAGCGGATCCGCGGTTCTTGGTCTCTTAATGACCTACTTCCTCATCAACAGTTCTCTCCGCTGATCAGACCTGCCAAAATCCAGAGCGGGAACAAGGCGACGATCTCCAAAGGCAGGAGAATCCTGGCCCAAACCGGGTGCTCGTCGGAAAAACTTTCAGGCTTGGATTCCTTGACCTTAAGAGGTATTTCAAACGCGAGAGTCTCATTAGACATGGTGCCTTGGCTGTCCACCACTTTATAGTGGATTTCGCCCGGAATTTTGTACTCTCCTAACTCAAGGCCGGAGACCGCCGTCACGTTGAAGGTTCCGGAGAGCTCCTGGGCGCGGAAGGTTTTCGCTCCGTCGGACGATTGATCGAGTCGCGAGGCATCGAGGCCATGCGTGGATTCAATCACCATTCCCGGAACGTTCTTGAAATCGATGAAAGGCCATTCATTCGGCCGGCCGAGAGAGCCCCTGAAGACATAGCAGTGCTGGCCAACGAAGGTAAGGTGAAGCTGCGTTGTATCGGTCTGGTGCAGTACGTGGTTATCAACCTTGACTTTGGTGAGCTTCAGGCACGGCGTAGACTGCTGGGCGTGGACGGCCGTGGCTACAACAATTGTTGCGAGAATTAGGGCTTTCATAAGTTTCTCCTGTGCAATCTGCACATGCCGAATATCGCGCGTAGGCGGACAGGCGGCAATGCACTGGCAATCAATCGCAGATCAACAGGAGGTAAAGCGTGGTTGATATGGAATTTACGGAGAGGTTGGGTCTGCCCGGGACGAATCAGAAGAGCCAGGGGACAAACCTGCGGGTCTGCTGCATATAGTCGCGGTAGGGCTCACCCAGCGTCTGGATCAAAGCGCGTTCCTCAATGCGCACGCGATAGAAATACACCAGCACAGCCGCAGCCAGAACCAGGGCCACACTGAGCCAGTTGGCGAGCGCCAGCATGGTCCCGGAAAAGAGAATCATGCCGGCGGTGTAAGAGGGATGCCGTACCCAACGGTAGGCGCCGCGCTGGATGATCTGTTGATCCGGTCTCACGACCACCACCGCAGTGAACGATTCGCCCAGCATTTTGAGGCAATGTCGCCGCAACAGCCGGCCGGAAATCATGACTGCCAGTCCCAATGCAAAGTAAAATCGCGGATATGCAAGCGCAGCGAAGTGACTATTAAAGGCGATTGCGAATCCAGCCCCGATGGCTGCTCCCTGGACGACCATGATGAAGCGAAAGGAGCCGGCATCCTGCGAGCCGGTCAATGATCGCGAACGCGAGTTCAGGATGAACTCAGGAACATAAGCCCACAGGAAGACAGACCAGTAGACGAGAGCATAAGGCCAGGATTGAATCAGCAGCGTGGTCATGTTGTGTTCCTGTGCGAGCAGCCGATCAGAGGTCGTCGGGCTATTTGGCTGGACAATCCTTCCGCCCTGTATCGGCGACGCTGGCGATCAGCCATTTTCCATCGGTGTGAACAAGATTGAATAAATCGGTTCCACAGTGGTCGACTTTGCCATCGACGAGAAAGTCGAACGGAGCCCAGACGACAGCGAGGTCGTTGTCGATGCGCACGAGAGGATCGTGAATGCGCTCCTCGATCGGCGCTTTGCTGGGTTTGGCAATGATGTCGGCAAAGGCATCAAAGGTGAGCTGGGTGGGCTTGCCGTTGCGCATGAGAACCATGGTGCCGCCAGGCAGCAGTGGCTGCTTAAACGCTGCGGCGTCGTGCTTTGACATGGCGTCGAACATGGCGTGGATGGGAGCCAGGACCGACTGTTCGTCTTCGGTTGTGCCAGGCAGGGCTGTGGCGTGCAACGAAGGTAGGCAGGCGCCCGCGACGGTCGCAACCGCAAGGATCAGAGCCAAGGAAGATCGAGTGAAGGTATGCATGGCACCAGATTGTACCCGAGTTATGAACCACTGGACAGACAGACGAGGAGGTCAGCTGCGCCGTCTCTGTCCGGCCCGATAAATCAGGACTCCGGCAAGGTTGCTGACCACCACGACGGCGCAGATCTTGGCGGCGTACTCGCCGCGGCTGGTTACATCCACGATTGGGTAGACGGTGAGTACCAGGGAGACGGCACTGGAGATAAGTCCACTCAGGGCCACCACTTTCACCCAGGCAGGCAGCGCGCTGCGCAACTCGCGGCTACCCAGAAGCGGCAGCGCAAAGAGCGCGACATAGGTGATGGCATAGAGCGCAATGGAGGCTGCGGCCAGAAGCTGGCTGGCTTCCTGCTCGCGTACCCCCATCATGCTGAGCAGGATAAGCGCCATGACCAGCGCGGTGACGAAGAGAATGGAGTTCACCGGCGTCTGGCGGCGCGGATGCAGACGGGCGAACCAGCGCGGCACCAGATTGTCCCATCCGGCGGTCATGGGCAGACGCGTGAGCCCGGTAAAAATCAGGCTGGCGCTGGCCACGGCGCGCAGCATCAGCAGGAAGATCGCTACCGGGGCTACCCAGCTGGCAGCGCCAAAGGCGAGACGCATGGTTTGCGGAATGGGGCCGATCACATTGATGGGCTGGCTGCCGACAAACGTCAGCACGGAACTGGTTCCCAGAATGAACATCAGGGCAATGATGGGAGCCGAGATCGCAACGGAGCGTCCGATGGTCCGGGCCGGATTGCGGCACTCTCCAGCCAGAATGCCGACGTATTCGAAGCCGCTCAGCGCTCCGACCGTCATCTGTCCGAAGATGGCCAGGCCGAACCAGGAAGGCCGCGGCGGTTGCCAGGGGATCGGCTCATAGTGAGCGATGGAGTGGCGCAGCAAGGCCCACAGCGGCAACGCCAGCAGAATCACGTAGGCAGCCATGATTCCGATGCTGCCTACGTTATGCAGCCATTTGCCTAGGTCGAGGCCGCGGATGGCTACGAGGGTAATCCCGGCCATCACGCCGCCGGTCAGCGCCAGAGTCGCAAGCTTGCTGGCGGGCAGCCAGGCTCCCGCAGGTCCTAGTATGTATGAGAGATCCGTTGGAACAACAAAGATGATCGCGCCGGTCACAATCACCGCGTAGACCCACAGGTTCCACGCGGTGAGAAAGCCGAAGAACTCGCCGAAGCCGCTTTTGGCCCACTGGTAAAGGCCGCCTTCAAGCGGCATCATCCGGTTGAGGTAGATGACGACAACCGCGAGCGGAACGTAGAAAAGCAGCATTGACCCGAGCCAGAAGGCGACGTGAGCACGGCCCAGCTTGGCTGCGATTCCGACCCAGGTAGAACCGACCACGCACAGCACCTGCGCCATGACCAGATCGCGAAGCGCGAGCTCTTTGCGCAGGCCGGGCTGCTCGGTGGTTGGGGCAGCGGGCTTTGAGGCGGTCGACACGGGGTCACAATGATGCCACAGGTTGGCAATAGGCGAAATGAGACGCTGCGGGGCAGGGAGAATTGGTCTACGATGGATAAGCATTGTCAGGGGGAGACCGAATGAAGGTTGAAATACGTTCCTGTCCGACTTGAGAGAACAATCACGCCAAGGTCGCGAGTCTCGCAGACCTCATTAAGAAGCGGCTGGGCATCGATGCGGTGGTTACGCCGGGAAAGACGGGACAGTTTTCTGTTCTCGCCGATGGCGAGATTGTGGCCGAACGCGGCGGAAACTTCATCACGCGGAGCTTCGGCGCCGGATATCCGAACCTGGAGAGTGTGGTGGAGAAGCTGGAGAAGCAGGCGAAGTAGACCTGCAGGGCAGGCCGCCCCAATTGTCCCAAGTTGGGCCCCGTTTGCACCTGTGTTTGAGCAATTCTCGTCCCCCGGAACGGCTCATCCCGGCTTTCGGTCGGCGTTTCCCAAGCCTCTGGAAATGCTGTAATCTCAGCTTACGTATTGCCGCCTGAGGCGTCCAAGTAATTGCAAGCAGAGAGGATTGCTGAGGGACAGAATCGATGCCGGCCGGAGCAGCATTCTTTGGGACTACGGTTGGCGCGAGCGGCGATAAACGAAGCTCCCATTCTTCCGGAGAGATGGTGAGTCAAGCCCTAAGTCGCATCAACGACAGTGAGCTGATTCGCGCCGCTCAGCGCGGTGATCGTACAGCTTTCGAGACACTCGTGCGCCAGTACGATCAGGCGGTGCTGCGGCTGGCCCTGCATCTAACGGGTTCGGATGCCGACGCGCACGATATCTACCAGGAGGCCTTTTTAAAGGCCTACCGGCATATCGGCAACTTCCGCTTTGAGTGCTCGTTTTACACCTGGATTTATCGCATCGTAACAAATCTTTGTCTGGATCATCTAAGGAAACGGCAGACGCGCAAGGAAGATCCGCAGATGGTGACGGATTCGAGCGGCCAGCAGGTGGACGTACTGGAGCGCGTTTCGGATGATCGCTCAGGTGCGAACCCGGAGCGGGACCTGATGCGGCGCGAGCTGGGCGCCAAGATCAGCCAGGCGCTCACGAAGTTGACGCCGCGCGAACGCATGGTATTTGAGCTGAAACATTATCAAGGGTTGAGACTCAGAACCATTGGCGAGATGTTGAACACCACGGAAGAGACGGCAAAGAATACGCTCTTCCGGGCGACGCAGAAGCTGCGGAGCGCTCTATCGCCGATGCGGTAGCAGTTAGGCAAGTAGCAGTTAGCAATTTAGCTATTGTCTTTTGTTTGAAAGATGCAAACGACAAAGCTAAAGCGCTGGAGCTGGCAAAGCAGAAAGCACAGGCAAGAGTGCCTGTGCCACAAAAGGCAAGAGAGCGCAGGCGAGGGCGCCTGCGGTCCAGGAAGTCTGGTAAGTACGCGAGAAGTGAGTTCGGCTAAGTACCAAATACCAAGTACTAAAAGCTGAGAGTTTCCTATGAACTGCGATTGGACTAAAGAAAACGTTGTTTTATACATCTACGGCGAACTGGCGGACGATGCCAAGTTCGAATTTGAGCAGCATGTGCGCCACTGCCTGGGCTGCCGGCGCGAGCTGGATACGGCGCTCGAATTCAAGGACTCAATGGCCGCTCTGCCGGTGAAAGATGTCTCGCCGAGCTTTCTGGCCGCCAATCGGATGGAACTGCAGGAGCACCTGGAACACGCGGGGCAGTCGCGCAATATCTTCAGCTCATTTATCTTCGACCTGACTGGCTGGATGCACCAGATCAAGCTGGCTCCGGCGTTGACAGCGGCGTTGTTGATGATCGGCTTTGCCGGCGGCGTGGGAACGACGTACAAGATGATGGATCACCCGATTCCATCCGATGGTGGCGATCACGGTAGGCCAGCGATAGTTGACACCGCAAATGTTGCCGACATCCAATCCGTCACCCCCGACGCAAATTCCAACCAGGTTCAAATCAAGTACAACACGCTGCAGCCCCAAACCTTGAGTGGTTCAATGGACGATCCGCGAGTGCGGCAGTTGCTGCTGCTGGCGGCGCGCGACAATCGGAACTCCGGGCTGGTGCTGGACTCACTCGGCGTGCTGGCGCGGACTCCGGAAGACGATGCGGTGCGTGAAGCCCTGGTGTATGCGCTGCGGTATGACAAGAATCCGGGCGTGCGCCTGAAATCGCTGGACGGGCTGAAAGGTTACGTGAAGGACGATGTACACGTCCGCGATGCGGTGATCGAAGCACTGCTGCACGATACGAATGCGGGCGTGCGCCAGGAGGCGATCGCACTGCTGGATGCAGTGAAGGCCGACAGCAGCGTGCGCGCAGCGTTGACGGTTCTGGCGGAGCGGGATTCGAACAAGTTTATCCGGGAAGAATCGAAGCGATATCTGGCCAGCACGCCACATCTTGACTGAGGATTGAACAGCAGATGAAGAGGCAATTACAATTCGCGACTTTGTTTTTCGCGGCCGGAGTGATGGCATTCGCGCAAAGTCCCAACCCGCAGCTCTATCGCTCGGGCGGTGAGTGGATACAGGAAGTTGCGGGTGCGTTTTCCGCGGGCAAGGTCGTCAAAGTCAGGTCCAGCGCCGGGTCAATACGCATACAGGGCGCGCAACAGAACAACATCACCTATACCATCCGCGAGCATGTGCGCGCGGCAACGGAAGATGGCGCACGGCGCGAACTGGGCAGGATGAAATTTACGACCTACAGTTCGGGCGAGACGGTAATTCTTCGCGCCGATTGTGAGGGCTCAAACCACGGTTCGATCGATTTCGATATTCAGGTACCCGCGCAGACGCTGCTGGTGAAGCTGGAAACGGACGGCGGATCGGTGATGGCAAAGAACCTGGGCGGCCGGGTGGAAGCCAATACCGGTGCAGGCGGGATTCAACTGGACCAGATTTCCGGAGTAATTGCGGTTTCGAGCGGGGGCGGAAACATTGAGATCGGCAAAGTCGGCAGCGATGTCGTGGCATCGACAGGGGGCGGGAGTATCCGGCTGGTTTCGGCCGCGGGGCATGTGACGGCGAAATCGGGCGGAGGCAATCTCAATATCGGCTGGGCCAAGCTGATGACGCTGCAAACCGAAGGCGGCTCGATCCACGTGAATAAATGCGATGGCCAGGTCAAAGCGGAAACCGGCGGCGGGAACATTGAGCTCAATGAAATCGCCGGCGCGGCACAGATCGAAACCGGCGGCGGCAGCATACATTTTGGACCGATTAAAGGCGGCGTGCACGCGATCACGGCGGCAGGAGCAATCTTTGCGCGCCTGGCGCCGGGTGGATCGTTTACTGACTCGCGGCTGGAGACCTCGGTGGGAGACATCGTCGTGTATGTGCCTGAAGGCCTGGGGATGAATGTGCGTGCGGCGGTGGAGGTGGCTCGCGGCTACGGCATCAAGAGCGATTTTGGCGAGCTGAAGATCACCAATTCGTCACAGAGTCTCGGCCCGCGAGAGACCTATGCGGAAGGCAGTTTGAACGGCGGCGGGCCTGTTCTGCATGTGCACACCACGACCGGGAATATCGAGTTCAGACGCGAAGTAGACGAAGCCAGGAAATAAGACAGTCCAGATTACGTTGGAGTGTTTCTATGACTCGAATGATGACAACTGCGTTACTGCTGGCGGGACTCACCCTGCCGGCTTTCTCGGCCGACGAGATGCAGCCCGATACGCTCTCCAAGCATGTTTCGGGCTTTTTTTATGCCGCCGGACGCTCTTATTTAGGGGTCGACATCAAAGATGTAACGGCGGATCGCGTAAGGGCGCTCAAGCTGAAAGACGAGCGTGGAGTGGAAATCACGATGGTCGACGCCGATGCTCCCGCGGGCAAAGCCGGGCTGCGCGAGCACGATGTAATCCTGGAATTCAATGGCACCGCCGTCGAAAGCGAAGAGCAGCTGCGCCGCTTGATTCGCGAAACTCCTCCCGGACGCACCGTGGCTCTCGGCATCAGCCGTGATGGCGCACCGATGAAGGTCAACGTGCAGCTCGCCGACCACAGCGCGGTCGTGGCACAGAGCTGGCCGCACGTTGCAATACCATCTCTGCCGCCAATGGGCGATTTGCACAATGGCATGGATATTCCCTCGATTCAGATCCAGACTTATTCGTCAGTCCTGGGAGCGCAGACCGAAAACCTGACGCGTCAACTGGGAGAATATTTCGGCGTGAAGGATGGAGAAGGCATCCTGATACGGTCGGTGGAGAAGGGCAGCGCGGCGGAAAAAGGCGGCCTGAAAGCCGGTGACGTAATCATCAAGGCCGACAACGAAAAGCTCAACGACCGCAGCGATCTCACCCACATTCTCCGTAGTCATCGCAAGGGCGGAAAACTGAACCTCGTCGTGATGCGCGACAAAAAAGAGCAGACGATCGTGGTTACCCTGCCCGACCGCAGCTCGCGCGATTCATCCTGGCTGGTGCTCGATCCGGAAGAATGGCAAGCCGCGTTCAATAGCTCTGCTGCCTACCTCGACAACTTGCGCATCAACGACGAGGTGTTCGCGCTCAAATCAAAGCTGAAAGCCATGCAGCCACAGACGGAGAAAGCCATGCGCGATGCCGCACGAGAGCTGGAACGATCAAAGAGATTATTGCAAGACCTGGTCAGGAACTCAGACTTCATCTAGCTGTCCTTCGTTCACTTCTATTTCAACCGAGCGTGGCCGCACAGGTCACGCTCTTTGTTGTTCCGCTTACTTTTCCGGGAGATGTAATTCCAGAAGGGCGGCAGGATTGAGATACTCACCTCGCCAGCGCACGGCGAAGTGCAGATGTGGCCCCGTGGAGCGGCCCGTTCCGCCGCTGAGCGCGATCAGCTGGCCTGCGGTGACTTTCTCCCCTTCCTTCACCTTGAACTCGGAGAGATGCATGTAAATGGTCACCAATCCCTGCCCATGGTCCAGCATCACGCAATTCCCTTCGAAATATAACGGCCGCGCAAGAATCACAGTCGCGGCGTTGGTGGCGTGAACCGGAGTGCCGGTGCCCACGCGAAAGTCGAGCCCCAGGTGCTGGCTCTTTTTGACCCCGTTATATACGCGCGAACTGCCGAAAACGCCGGAAGTCTCAGCGTCAGCAGGAGGCAAAAACCGCCCTGACCACAGTGGTTCTGGATCGCTGGCGGAGAATGCTTGCTTCTTCGCTGCATCCGCTGCCTGAATGAGCGGCTGCACCTCTTTCGGCGGTTCTACGAATGCCGGAGCCACTTTGATGGTGCTGGAAGGATAATGCGCGGCGGCCACTGTGACGGAGTAACTCTGGGACGTCTCTGCCGACGAGTCTTTGCCGGTAACCTGCAGAGTGTATCTGCCGGGCTTCGTGTTCAGCCCTACGCCTGCAAGGGCATACCAGCAGTGGCAGCCGGCGCTGAAGCGGAAGGCCAGCTTCTGCCCCAGAAAATCTCCCGTCACTTCCTTGAGCCCGGAAGGAGCAGTCACACGGAACAACACGGGCGACCCATTCACAATGCGCACTGGCTCCCACTGCGCAGCCCATCGGCCGCGAGTGGAAGCATCTGCCAGGGGAGTGAGGACAAGAACTGCGCAACAAAGAACAGGAAACAGACAGCGGGGTAGCTTCATAGCGTTTTTAAATCGAATGCCAGCTTCTGGCAGCGCCAGGCCAGCGACGCCCCTGAATCCGTTGTACTAGTGTAAAACAGCGGTGAGCTCAATCCGTCCAGCGTTTGAAAATGAGCGACCCATTCGTTCCGCCGAAGCCAAAGGAGTTAGAGAGCGCAACGTTGATCGGCGCTTTCCGCGCCTGGTTGGGAACGTAGTCCAGGTCGCATTCTGGATCAGGCTGCTCCATGTTGATGGTCGGAGGCAGAATCTGGTCGCGCAGAGACAGAATCGTGATGCCCGCTTCCAGACCGCCTGCGCCGCCCAGCAAATGTCCGGTCATGGACTTGGTGGAGCTGACGGCGATCTTCGTATTTTCGCCGAACGTCCGCTTAATGGCCTTGGTCTCCAGCACGTCCCCCAGAGGCGTCGACGTCCCGTGAGCATTCACGTAGTCGATGTCGGGGGGTGAGAGCTTGGCGTCGTTAATGGCGTTGGTCATCACCCGCCAGCCGCCTTCGCCTTCTTCGGCGGGCTGGGTTATGTGGTAGGCATCAGCGCTCATGCCGTAGCCAATGATCTCAGCCAGGATGGGCGCACCGCGCTGGCGCGCGTGTTCCAGATCTTCAAGAACAACAATGCCGGCTCCTTCGCCGATGACGAAGCCATCCCGGCCTGCGTCCCAGGGACGGCTGGCTTTCTCCGGCGCATCATTGCGGGTGGAAAGCGCGCGCATAGCGGCAAAACCGCCCACGCCCATCGGAGTGATGGCGGCTTCCGATCCCCCGGCAATCATCACGTCGGCATCGCAGCGCTGGATAATCTTGTAAGCATCGCCGATAGCGTGCGCGCTGGTAGTGCAGGCCGTGGCCGTAGCTTCATTGGGTCCCTTGGCGCCATAGCGAATGCTCACGTGACCTGCGGCAAGGTTCACAATGGCTGCGGGAATGAAAAAGGGCGAGATCTTGCGCGGACCGCCCTTGATCAGCTCGGCATGCTCGCGCTCGATCACGTCAAACCCACCTACGCCCGACCCAATATGCACCCCGACGCGCGTGGCGTTCTCCGGCGTGATCTTGAGACCGCACATCTTCATGGCTTCATCCGTCGCCGCCAGGGCAAAATGGATGAAGCGCCCCATCTTTTTTACTTCCTTTTTCTCGATGAAGTTCAGAGGATCAAAGCCCTTGACCTCTGCTGCAATCTGGCAGGCAAAATTACTCACATCAAAGCTGGTAATTCTGGTCACGCCGCCTTTTCCGGCGACGATGTTCTGCCAAACCTCAGTGCTGGTGTGGCCGACACCGCAAATCAGTCCCAGGCCCGTTACAACAACTCGCCTTGCCAATCACTTGCCGCCTTTCGAGTGCTTGTCAATGTAATCAATGGCATCTTTCACGGTGCGAATCTTCTCCGCATCCTCGTCCGGAATCTCGATATCGAAGGCCTCTTCGAAGGCCATCACGAGTTCCACCGTATCCAGCGAATCGGCGCCCAGATCGTCCACGAAGGAGGCATTGGGCGTCACTTCGCCTTCATCCACTCCAAGCTGTTCCACAATGATTTGTTTTACTTTATCTTCAACGGCTGCTGCCATAGGGTTACTCTCTCCTTCTGGTTGTCCTGCTGAATTTTTTCGTGGTTCAGGGCCGCTACTGCTTTACTGATTTTGCATTCTTCTGAATGTAATCAACAGCATCCTGGACGGTCGAGATCTTCTCAGCGTCCTCGTCCGGGATTTCTACGCCAAAAGTCTCTTCCAGCGCCATGATCAGCTCCACGCGGTCGAGCGAGTCCGCCCCGAGATCGTCGACGAAAGAAGCTGCTGGCGTTACATCCGACGCCTCAACTCCAAGCTGGTCCACGATGATCTGTTTTACCTTTTCCTCGACTGCCGGCATTCAATCTCCTGATATGTCAAACCGTTAAGTGTAATTGCTCCAAAAATGTTGTGTAAAGGGCTCCTCAGGAACTCTTTCTGGCCACCAATAATGACTGCGGCATGGGTTCCAATGGAACCAGCCGCGGCGCTTCCAGCCCGGAGTTGCGGAACATGGGCCCGTACTCACCCAGCGTGTAGGCATCGCCATGAGGAGTGCTGCCCAGCATGGTCAGGCTGAATAGTGCCGGAACCGGTGGTGATACCCGGTCTTCATTCGGCACAAACTCCAGGACGATCACCTGCCCGCCGGGCCTTAGCGCTGCGCCCGACTTCCTCAGCAGTGCTTCGTTTTCCGCCGGGGTAAAGTGGTGCAGAAGGTTGGTAATCAGAACGGCATCAAAACCGGTGCCATAATCCACGTCGAAAGCGCTGCCGGGCAGGAGGTGATAGCGATCGCCTATTCCCTGGCGTTGCGCGTTGTCCCGGGCCACCTCCAGCACATTGGCCCAGTCCAGCGCATAAATGTGGGCCCTGGGCAGCTTCTGCGCCACGGTGAGCCCAAACAATCCATGGCTGGCTGCGATGTCCAGGATCTTGGCCGTGGGCTTTGCTGCCAACTCAGCTTCCAATAGCCCGGCCATGGCATGGGCAGCCGGCATCATCAGCGGCGCCATGCCGCGCGCGAATTCAACCCAGATGGGATCTTCCGGAGCCAGCGTGCCTTCGTCGTCAGATGCGCCTCCGCGACGCGCCGCCTCCGGCAGATGCTCAAACTTGGTCAGCTGCGTCGGATGCATCAGGAACTTCAGAGCATGGCCCAGGTACGCGGGGGATTCACGATCCAGAAAGAATGCCGTGTCTGGGGTAAGCGAGTAGCGACCGTTCGTCTTAGCCAGAAACCCCATCACGCCCATGGCGTCACACAGAATGCGTACACCACGCTCAGAGGCCTGGGAGGCCTTGGCGATCTCGGCTGCCGTATGGCTTCCCCGGGCAATCGCTGTAAACACGTCAAGCTCGATGGCTGCTTTCAAAGCAAAGGCGCGCTGGTATCCCTGAATCGTGTCAAAGATCCGCACGGGATCGGGCTTTGGCAGTGGCATTCCCTGAGCTGACATAAAAACTCCTGTTTTCCATTCTATCTGCCCGCCGCGCCTTCCGGAGTTCTGCAACGGGCTTTACAATAAATTCTTGTCTGCGCCTAAGTTCTTCCTGAGATACCTAGCTTGGCTCTCCGCTCTCAAGACCCTGGGAGCGTGGGGGGTTTTCATCATTTCCATTCTCGATGCCTCCGCCTTCGGGGTTCCCATGGATCCGCTGGTTGCCGGCTATGTCTTCGCCAACCCGCATAAAGCGTGGCTTTACTGCCTGGCGGGCGCTTTGGGGTCGGCGCTGGGCAGCCTCGTCCCCTTTGCCCTGGGACGAGCTGGAGGCGAGCTTTTCCTGCTGAAGCGCATCGACGAGGCCCGGCTCAAGCGTATTCGCGATCGCTTTGAGAAGCAGGAGTTCGTGGCGCTGCTGGTCCCAGCCATGCTGCCGCCGCCGACGCCGTTTAAGCTGTTCGTCTTCTCTGCCGGCGTCTTTGAAATGAAGATCCCGGCGTTCCTACTGGCAATCATCATCGGACGCCTGGTGCGGTTTGGCGTCCTCTCTGTGCTGACAATCTTGTTTGGCGAACGGATCGTGGAAAAGGTAAGGCTGCTGCTGCACGCGCATCCGGCAGTTCTGGTGCTGATTGGGATTGCTCTGATCTTGATTGGATATTTGATCTTCCGTTTGTTACGAGCGCCGGCCAAAGAGATTGCAGATGAGATCAAGGCTGATGATGCAGCGCAGATGGAATAGACGCGCACTGGAAAAGAATATTTGCTGGACGCCGCCCAGTTTGGAACAGCGTTTGACCGGCACGAATCTGCGGCGAAGGGTTGTACTACGCTTCCGCGCCCTTGCCCTCAATGACTTGTTGCGTCTGCGGCACCAGCGCTCCTATGCCGAAGAATACTGCTGCAAACAGCACGTCAGAGATGATTCCATTCCTGAAGAAGGGCAGCGCTTTCGTATAGCTCTCAATCAAGCCGGAGAGATTGTGGGCATAGCTGATGTTGCCGACAGCCCAAACAGCAAAGTTGCTAAACAGATAAAAACCAACGCCGGTGCCCAAACCCGCGCCCAGCACGCCCAGCGGCTTCGCCCGGTCGCGCAACAGAACGCCGATGAGGCAGGGCACGAAATACCAGGCCCAGATCAGATACTGCTCCGTGGTAAGCGGCATCTGGTAGACACGAAGGTTCAGATAGATATCCGATCCGATCAGCAGCGCCACGGGGATCCAGAAATTCTTGCGCGGAATGCGCGCGCCGAAGAACAGCAGGGAGGCGCCGACCATACTGAAACCTTTGGTAGCAAAAGTGCCGGTTCCTGCCGCAATGCGCAACAGCACAGCCATCAACACAAACAGATAAGGCAAAATCCCCGACAGATTGGTCAGCATAAGCACCTCAGAATGGTTATTGTGACGGTTTGAAAGTCTTGCGTCAAGAATGAGCTCTGCACCGAAACGGAATGCTTCGCGTCCTCAAATTCGCTATTTGGTCCCGGCATTACGCGGCGGCCTGCCCACATACATCTCTTCGATCTGCAACTGTGGACCCACGATAACGTAGGCTCCCAGGGGCGGCCGGCGACGCTGCGACGCGCCCTCCGCGGTCTCAAAGCGCAGATCTTCAAATTGAACCAGGTGGCGGCCGCCCTCCAGGGCCTCGGTCGTAACGAACGGGTGTTTGGCCCAGTCAAGATAGACCCGCCCCAGGTACGATCGTTTGGCTGCCAGCGTGACCGGAGTCTCTTCCGGCTTGAAAAGCACTACCTGAAGGTTTTCCGGATCCACTTCACCCGCGCGGGAATCGACCGGGAGAAGATGAAAGGCGTCGCGCGTTTCTACAACCCCGTTCCAGGAGAAGAAATTGATCGGCTGAGGGAAGGCGGAGGCACGCAGAGGCTCTTCGTTTCGATAGGTACGCGCGTTCAGCGCATTCACAGCCCGGCGATGCTCAAAATCGCGGATCAGGATCACCGCAGCCACGCACACCAGGGCGAAGATGGCTCCTCCACGTCCGCGGAGCTGCGGCTTGCGCGATCCGATCTCCTCCGTGATCAGGGCAAACAGCCCCGGCAATACCAGCCCCAGGATCATCGCGATGAGCATGATGGGATCGACGATGAAAACAATGTCCCACGAATACCACTTGGGGTTAAACGGCGCGAACGGCCGCACACCGTAATTGTTGGTGAAGTCCTGGAACAGATGCAGCAGCGCCCCCAACAGCGCATAGATGTAGAGCAGCTTCCAGCGGGGCGGCAGTTTGGGCTCCCATCCGTCTGTGTTCCGCCAGCGATAGACGCCGTAGACAATGCCCACCACCGCTGCCGCCACAAATGGCGCCCCAACCAGGCTGTGGGTGATGCCGCGATGATGCTGCAGGCCAAAGATCGAGCCGCCAAAGTAAGTAAATGAATCGACGTCCGGGGCTTCGATTGCCAGCGCAAGAGTAAGCGTCGCCAGTCCCGTCCGGCGATTGAGACCGGCCCGGCTCAGGCAGGCGCCGGTCAGAATATGGGTGACAGGGTCCAAAGATCAGCCTCGGTGTGAAACTAGCATTCTAACCAAGACCGTTTTATCTCGCTCGGCGATGTGTTGTTGAGTCAGTTAACAGATGGGATAATGGGCTGAGACTCTGATGGCCGAGATTCCAACCACGCAAAGACGGCTGCTTTTATGCTCCCGCAGGAACGATTCGTTTTTGGCGTTGCAAAGCGCCGTTTTCAGCCAGGCCGGACGCTTTGTGATTGCCGTGCCGGTCGAGCAGGTTCAGGAGCAGATTGAAAACAGCGATTTTGACATCTTCATCCTGAACCACACGTTGCCGTTCGCGGACCGCAAGCTGCTGGCGCGCAAGATCAAGAGGCTCAAGCCCACCAGCGGCGTGCTGATTTTGCATCATAGCGGCGCCTTGGACAATCCTTACGTTGACCTGGCAGTGGACTCGCGATCCGGCGCCCTGGCCATGCTGCGGGGACTGGAGCGCGTGGAAACCATGTTGCACGCCCGCAGCCACCGCCGCGCCGACTTTGATGGCAAGTACGTCGTGGTAGCCGATAGCAATCGCAATTACACGTTTGTGACCGACTCCGTGTGTGACCTCCTCGGTTACGACCGCGCCGTGTTACTCGACCTTCGCATTGAGGATGTGGTGGACGGCGCCGCGCCCGTGGTTGTTCCTTTGTTCGAACAGTTCGTGGCTTCGGGAAGACAGAGCGGAAGGATCGTTCTGCGCCATCGCTCCGGCAGGCTCGTCCCCGTGCAGTATTGGTCCAGTGTAGAGCCGGATGGCTGCATGATCGCGCGCTGGGAGCCGGTGGAGAGCGAAGCAGCCTGAACGTCACTTCATCAGCAGCTTCACCCCTCTGCTTTCAATCGTCAGCTCAGCGGGCAGCGTTCCCAGCAATTCGCCATCTGCCTGCGAATGGATGGTGCGCGCATCCGGATCCGCTGTGCAGCGAAACCACCGCGAGTGCACCATATCCACATCCTGCACCTTCCAGTTCATGCCGGTGGCGACTCCCGCAAAGTAGGTAAGGAAGCGGCGCACCTTGTCCGTGCGAAACAACAACAGGCAAAAGCTGTCGCGCGTAAGCGCGGAACCCAGATTCACCAAGTGCAGCAGTCCGGGAAAGCGTGCCGCACGGATCGCCATAGCCAGCATGGCTTTGCCCTGCTTGCGCTGGCCCTGCTCGTCTTCCCACTCGATCTGAAACATGGGATAGCTGCCGCGAAAAGCCATGCGCGCCATCTCCAGAAAATAAGCATTTCGTCCCCAGCGCTCTTTGGCCTCCACGGCTGTGCGATACATCAGCTCCGCATCCGCGCCCACTCCGGCCGCGACAATGAAATAGCGCCGGTCCGGTGCTCCATTCCGCTTGGACAAGACCACCCCAGGATAAAATTCGCGCGGCGTGTAACCAAGGAGCCTGGTTGCCGCAGCGACCGGATTGGCGGGCAGCCCCAGGTCGGACGCCAGCAGGTTGCCGCTGCCCAGCGGCACCAGGCCGAGCGCCGTGTCCGTACCGGCCGCCATGATCCCGTTCAGCGCCTCATTGACCGTGCCGTCGCCACCGCAGGCTACTATGGTGTCAAAACCCGCCGTGGAAGCCTCCTGCGCCTGCTGAATGGCGCTGCCGGCATGAGTGGTCGCCGATGCCTCCACTTCCACGCCCGCGCCGCGAAGAATCTCGATCACGCGTGAGACCGCCCGCGCACGCTGGGCTTTTTTGCCTCCGGATGCCGGGTTATAGATCAGGAATGCCTTTCGCACCGCTGGATTATAAGCTGCTCAGGCGACTTGCGCGCTGAGCAGCGCGGCTGGTGGCGCAACGTGCTGCAAGTCCGGGCAACGCTCAGTGGCGGATTGCAGCGCAACGACAGGAAGCGAAGCCCACACAATATAATCACAGTCATGCCGTCTGCCGCCGAGGACAGGAACATCGACCAGAAAATCGAGAAGCTGCGCGACGAGATTCGCCGCCATGAATACCTGTATTACGTTCTCGACGCTCCCGAACTGCCCGACGCCGACTTCGACCGCCTGATGCAGGACCTGAAGAAGCTGGAAGCGGCGCACCCGGAGTTGATCACCCCGGATTCTCCCACTCAGCGCGTGGGCGGCAAGCCGCGCGAAGGGTTCGTCAAGGTCGAGCACTCGCGTCCCATGCTCTCGCTCGACAACGCCTACAACGAGCAGGAGCTACGCGACTGGGACCGCCGCGCTCGCGAGCTGGCGGGCTCGGACAAAATCGAATACGTCTGCGAGTTCAAGCTCGACGGCATGTCCCTTGCGCTCACTTATGAGAATGGCAGGCTGCTGCGCGGTGTCACCCGCGGCGACGGCGCGGTGGGCGAAGATGTCACCACCAACGTCCGGACCATGCGCTCTGTACCGCTCTCGATTCCAGCGGCCGCGTTCAAGAAGACCGATGTGCCGGCAGATTTCGAAGTGCGCGGCGAGGTCATCATGCCGCTGGCTGCCTTCCAGCGCATGAACGACGACCGCGCTGCTAAAGGGCTCTCTACGTTTGCCAATCCTCGTAACGCGGCCGCCGGAACGATCCGCATGCTTGAGCCCAACATCGTCGCTGAGCGCCGTTTGGACTACTACACATATTTTTTGCTGGTAAAAGGCAGGTATTATCCGGAGAAGCATTCTGATGCTCTCAAAGCGCTGCAGGCGCTGGGCTTCAAGGTGAATCCGAATCACCGCATCGCCCACGACATTGAGCAAGTCCTGGAATTCATCCACCAGGGCGAGGAGAAACGCGAGAAGCTGGGCTACGAGATCGACGGCATCGTCATCAAGGTAAATTCCATGCGCACGCAGGACCGCCTGGGTTTTACCGGCAAAGCGCCGCGCTGGGCCATTGCCTACAAATATGCCGCGCGCAGCGGGGTTACGCAGGTAGAAGACGTCAAGCCGCAGGTCGGACGCACCGGAAGGCTCACTCCCGTGGCCTGGCTCAAGCCGGTTTTTATCGGCGGCACCACGGTAAGCCGCGCCACACTGCACAACATGGATGAGATCGGCCGCCTAGGTCTAAAGATTGGCGACTGGGTCATGGTCGAACGCGGCGGCGACGTAATTCCCAAGGTCGTCAAAGTCGTGGAAGACAAGGAACACCCGCGAGGCCACAAACTGTTTCGCATGCCGGAGTGCTGTCCGGTCTGCAACAGCACCATTCGCCACAAGGATGGAGAGGTCGATTACTGGTGCGTGAACCTCAACTGTCCGGCGCGGCTCCAGGGCAGCATTCTGCATTTTGCCTCGCGGTCGGTCATGAACATTGACGGTCTGGGTGAATCGCTGGTCAATCAGCTCCACCAGCATGGTTATCTCAAAGACGTTGCCGATATTTATACGCTCAAGGACAAGCGCTCGCAGCTCCTGGAACTGGAACGCATGGGAGAAAAGTCGATCGACAACCTGCTGGCGGAGATCGAAAAATCGCGCAAGCTGCCCCTGGAGCGCGTGATCCTGGGCCTGGGCATCGGACAAGTGGGATCGCGCACGGCCGAGCTTCTGGCGGAACATTTTGGCTCCATGGATGAGCTGATGAACGCCTCGGCCGAGCAATTGCAGGAAGTCCAGGACGTCGGTCCCAGCGTTTCAACCAGCATTCGCGAATTCTTTGACGAAGCTGCCAATCGCAAGCTGGTAGAGCGGCTGAGCAAGTTCCTGGTCTTCAAGGGCGTCAAGAAAGTCCGTGGCACAGCGCTGGCGGGCAAGACGTTTGTTCTCACGGGAACACTGCCGAACTACTCGCGTGACGCAGCAAAGAAGATGATTGAAGATGCCGGCGGCAAGGTCTCCGGCTCAGTCAGCAAGAAGACCGACTACGTGGTAGCCGGCGCCGATGCAGGATCGAAGCTGGATAAAGCAAGAGAGTTGGGTGTGAAAGTGGTGGATGAAGCGGAGATGGAAAAGTTGGTTTCTCTGCAATCACGAACGTAGTGAGGGATCCCTATAGCTCAAAAGACAGTTTGAGGCAAAAACTTATGAATGCGAGCGCTCCTGAAGCGCATGGTGAGGGTAGTGATCCCTCGCCGCGCTCGGGATTAAAAACCCAAGCCTTCCGCACTGCCCGCGACTTTCTTCTCACCTATCGCGAAGACTACGCCAAAGCGTACGCAGGCTTTGAGTGGCCGAAGCTCGAAACCTTCAACTGGGCACTCGATTGGTTCGACCAGATCGCTGCCGGTGAGCGCCGCAACCAGACTGCGCTGTGGGTCTGTTACGAAGACGGCCGCCAGGACAAGTTGAGCTTTGCGGAGCTCTCCGAGCGTTCGAATCGCATCGCCAACTACTATCGCAGCCTGGGCGTGAAGCGCGGCGACCGCGTTTTGCTGATGCTCGGCAACATTCCTCCGCTATGGGAAACCATGCTGGCGATGATCAAGCTCGGCGCGGTGATCATCCCGGCCACAACGCTGCTCACCGCGAACGATGTGGCTGACCGCATCGCGCGCGGGCGTGTTCGGCATGTGGTCTGCGCTGCGGAATTGGCGCCCAGGATCGAAACCGCATGCGGAAACTGCACACGCATAGCGATCGGCGGCAAAGTTCCGCGCTGGCAGGAATACGAACAAGGATATTCAGCGCCTGCGGCCTTCCAGCCTGACGGCGCAACTGGCGCCAATGATCCGCTGCAGCTCTACTTCACCTCCGGTACCACGGCCAAGCCCAAGCTGGTAGTGCACTCGCATACCAGCTACCCGGTTGGCCATCTTTCCACCATGTATTGGATCGGCATCAGGCCGGGCGACATTCACTGCAATCTCTCCTCGCCGGGCTGGGCCAAGCATGCATGGAGCTGCTTCTTTGCCCCGTGGAACGCCGAAGCCACCATCTTTGTGATCAACCAATCACGCTTCAGCGCTCGGGGCCTGCTGGATGCGCTCACCGGATGCGGTGTCACCACATTCTGCGCGCCGCCTACCGTCTGGCGCATGCTGATCACCGAGAAGCTGGCGAACTGGAAAGTAAAGCTGCGCGAGCTGGCCAGCGCCGGCGAGCCGCTGAACCCTGAAGTCATCGAACAGGTGCGGGCCGCATGGGGTCTCACCATCCGCGACGGCTATGGCCAGACCGAGACCACGGCACAGGTCGGGAATCCGCCGGGACAGAAACTCAAAGTCGGCGCCATGGGGAAGCCCCTTCCCGGCTACCAGGTCCGGCTGCTCAATACCGAGGATCTGGACGCAGATGAGGGCGAGCTGTGCCTTCCGCTTGATCCGCCGCCCGCGGCGCTCATGCCCGGCTACCAGGGTGACGATGGAAATGTGATCCCGCTTGCAGGCCCGGTGTATCGCACCGGCGATGTGGTGCAGCGAGATGCGGAAGGCTACTTGACGTTTGTCGGCCGCGCTGACGACGTCTTCAAAGCCTCGGACTACCGCATCAGCCCGTTCGAGGTTGAGAGCGCGCTGATCGAGCATGCTGATGTTGTCGAGTGTGCGGTTGTGCCCTCGCCCGATCCGATACGCCATGCGCTGGTGAAGGCTTTTGTCACACTGCGGGCAGGCTGTCCGCCGTCCCGCGAGGTTGCGCTTTCCATCTTCCAGCACAGCCGCAAGGTACTGGCGCCGTACAAGCGTGTGCGCCGGCTGGAGTTTATCGATCTGCCCAAGACGATCTCCGGAAAGATACGAAGGGTGCAGTTAAGAACGGCGGAGGCGGAGCGCGGACCGGAGTTGAAGAAAGAGGAGTTCAGGGAAGAAGATTTTTTCTAACATCCCGAGCGGAGCGAGGGATCCCTATTTTCCAGGAAAATATGTCGCACCTACGGCGCTCGCTTTTTTTGCACTGAGTACCCAGGGCTGCTACGCCTGGGCTAGGCTGTTTCGCCCTTCGGGCTGGAGCGTTGATAAGCCAATATGGGAAAGCCCGACCGTAAATCAAAGCACAAGGTCTCTCCACCCTACTCGCGCGCTGGTGAGCACCCCATCACGCGAACAGCGCGCGTGCTGGGGAGCCCGCTGAAAAGCGCGCGCTCGCTTACGGGCGTCGGGATGACGTGCTGAAAACCATAAGTGTGCGAAAACGAACAGCGCCGCCGCAGGGTCTTGTCAAGATGTCCTATTTCGCGATTGATTCGCCAGGGGTAGTTGCGCTATGGTGAGGCAGCCCCGAGGGGTGAGCAAGGCAGATCCTTGAAAACCAGGAAATAGCAATTGGCAGTTAGCGATTAGCCAAACCAAAAAACGGAAGAGCGGTCGCAACCCACTGCTGAAAAACCAGCCCTCACCCTGAGACAAGTTGCGACCCACTGCTGCACGGACTTGGGATCCACGGCAAGCCGGGGCAGGTCGCCTCACTTGGGACAAGTCCACGCCAAATTGGGATGACCTGGGATGATTGGGGAGGGGGGAAGGGGTACCCCCTCTCCGCAAATTCGATGTGGTTCAGGCGACTCGTTCCTTGGTGCTGCAGCGCACGCAGCCCTTTATCACCTTTTCGCGGTGCTCGCGCAATCTTTGCTGAAATGCGACCAGGCGGCGTCCGTGGGTTGACGTTTCGTCGATGCCGCCTCTTTCCCCCGGCGGGCGCTCAAGGGTATAGACGCCGGGTTCGCGCATGGTCTCCGGGCCGGAGACAGCCGGCTGTTGCTTCGGAATCTCTCCTGCGATCGGGTTCATTACCTCTCGCTGGGGTACGCCCCGGCGAAACTCCGCGTCTTCCCGGCCGGCCTTGGCGGGTTTGGACGGTTGCAGCGTGGTCTTGCCTGTGGTTCCTGAAGAAACACCGAGCAGATCGTCCTCTTTGCCGACTCTCTGCGGCGTGAAGTCCTGTTTCAGGCTCTCCTGCGCTCTCGGGCTCAGCGGTTGGCGCCGCACTCCCTCAACCTCTTCTATGGGCGGCGTGATGATACGGTTTGTGTCCTTGTTGTACAGCACCGAGCCTTCATGCCACTGTTTCTCGTAATTCTTTTCATACTCTGCCCAGTCGTAGTTGGGCGCCAGCAGTCTCTCGTCAAACTCAGGCAGCATCTCCAGACGTTCTTTGTCGAGTTCGGCATAGAATTTGTCATCGTGGTTTCCGTACGGTGAAATCCGGTTCGCCGGCACCATTATTTTTTTCCGCGAGAACAGCCCGCCGGTGTTGAGCACCAGGTAGCGAATGTCGCCGCTCGAATGATCGAAGATCACATCATCAATTTTTCCCAGCTTCTCGTCATTGACGCCGTAGACCTCGGCGCCGCGGACATCGTCTACTTCCCCTTCAAATCTGTACTCCCGAAGAATGCCGTAGTGAGGCATAAGCCCTCCCTCGATTGTCGTCAATACTAGTTAGGATGCGAAAGGTAAACGGGATGAGAAGCACAATCGTGAGCTGGTGACGGAGACGGAAATCTCACTCATCAGACTCAGAATTTTTCTTTGATCCTCTTATATGTTGTCGTCAAATCTTCCGGCAGCACGCGCGTCTCGCCTACGGAGGTCATGAAATTCACGTCGGCCACCCAACGGGGCAGGATATGCATGTGAATGTGCGCCGCTACTCCCGCGCCGGCAGCCTTACCAAGGTTCATTCCCAAATTGATACCGTCCGGCCGGTACAGAGCGCGGAGGACCCCCTCCAACTTTTGGGTAAGCACCATCATTTCCTGGGCGGCCGGGGTGGATAATTTTTGTAGTTCGTCCACGTGCTCATACGGCACCACCATGGTGTGGCCGGAAGTGTAAGGAAAGGCGTTAAGAATCACAAAACAACGGTCGCCGCGATGGACCACCAGGTTCTGCTCATCATTTTGGGCCTGTAAAATGCCGCAAAAAACGCATTCGCCGGGCTTGGCGGCGGCGGTGACATAGGCATAACGCCAGGGAGTAAACAGGAAGTCCATGAACCTTCAAACGATACCAGAAGGGTTAGGGTCTTGAGGCGATTTTCCTGCACTTCCGCGTTTGACAGTGCCTTAGGCCATTGCTATAGTCGAAAGAGTCTTATGGCTCTTGAGGGACTGCCATAGGATCCGGCCGCTGGTTTCTGAAGCCTTCCGAAGAATTGGAAGTTTTGTGCCAGTGGGACTCGGTCCCGAGTCCGCCTTCAGCACTACTGCTTCTCCTCGAGTGAGTTCCAGCCGTGTTTTGGGTTCCGGTAGCAAAGGGATAATGTTGGTCGAGCACACAGCCCGTAGCGATCGCCACGCGTCCGAAGCTGAATCCACCAGCTCAGCCGATTCCCCACAGTCCTACGAAAACTCAATCACTATGTCCGGGAATGAATCTCAAACTCCAGCCCTTGAGCAGCCCAGCGCGGGTGTTGCTCACAAAGAAGAAACCCACATGGAAGACTTTGCCGCAGCCTTGGAATCGTACACCCTTGAAACTGAGCCGGCGCCAAGTGAAGACAATGTCTTCAAAGGCACCGTCATCAAGATCACCCCAACCCACGTTGTTGTCGACATCGGATTCAAGTCCGAAGGCCTGGTGCCGATCGCTGAAGTCACCGACGCCGCCGGCAACATCAAGTTCGAGCCGGGCCAGGAAATTGAAGTCATGGTCCAGCGCGGCGAGAACGAAGAAGGCTCCGTTCTGCTTTCGCATGAGCGGGCCCAGCGCGTGCGGGTGTGGGAGAACATTGAGAAGGCTTACCACTCGAAAGAGGCCGTAAAAGGCACGGTAGTGGAGCGGGTGAAGGGCGGCGTCTCTGTCGATATCGGCGTGAAAGCGTTCATGCCGGGTTCGCAGGTGGATGTGCATCCAGTACGCAACCTGGAATCGCTGAAGGGCCACGAGATTGAAGTCCGCGTTATCAAACTGAATAAGAAACGCGGCAATATTGTTGTTTCCCGCAAGGCCATCCTGGACGAAGAAGTCACCGCCAAGCGCGGCAAGACGCTGGAAAACCTGCATGAAGGCGCCATCCTCACGGGCACGGTCAAGAACCTCACCGATTACGGCGCTTTTGTCGATCTGGGCGGCATTGACGGCCTGTTGCATATCACCGATATGTCATGGGGCCGGCTGACGCATCCGCGCGACCTGGTTCACGTTGGTGACCAGATCCAGGTAAAAGTTTTGAAGTTCGATGGCGACAAGCTCCGCGTTTCGCTGGGCTTCAAGCAGTTGACGCCCGATCCGTGGCTTGACGCTGCTGAGCGCTATCCGATTGGGGCCCGCGTCAAAGGCCGCGTGCTGAGCGTTACCGATTACGGCGCTTTTGTTGAGCTGGAGCAGGGCATTGAAGGCCTGGTGCACGTGAGCGAGATGTCGTGGTCAAAGCGCATGAAGCACCCCTCCAAGCTGGTCAACGTGGCGGATGAAATCGAGTGCGTGGTGCTCAACGTGAATTCCAGTGAGCGCCGCATCTCCCTCGGATTGAAGCAGCTGGAATCAAATCCGTGGGAGCGTCTGCACGAAAAATATCCGATCGGCTCGACCGTGGAAGGCCGGGTGCGCAATCTCACCGACTTCGGCGCGTTCATCGAGATCGAAGATGGAATTGACGGGCTGGTCCACGTGAGCAATCTCAGCTGGACCAAGCGCGTGAAGCATCCTTCTGAAGTCCTGAAGAAGGGCGAGAAAGTGAAAGCCGTGGTGCTCGGCATCGAACCCGAGCAGCGCCGGCTCTCACTGGGCGTGAAGCAGCTTCAACCCGATGCCTGGGAGACCTTCTTCCAGACGCATCGCATTGGCGACGTGGTGCATGGCAAGGTGCTGCGCCTGGCGCAGTTCGGCGCCTTCGTTGAAATCGCCGAGGGTGTTGAAGGTCTCTGCCACAACTCCGAAGCCACTGACTCCAACGGCACGCCGATCAAGCTGGAAGCCGGCCAGGAGCACGACTTCAAGATCATCAAGATGAACCCCGAAGAGAAAAAGGTCGGGTTGAGCCTGCGAGCGGTGGGCGAAGAAGCCAGTCGCGCTGATGTGGAGGCCTACAAGCATCCGGCATCCAGCGCCACCACCACGCTGGGTGACATCATCAACTGGAAGCGCGCGGGCAACGATCAGGACTAAGCGCCCGTTTCAATTCAATCAAAAAGGCCATCCTGCGGGATGGCCTTTCTATTCTTAAGTTCCAGGAAGCCTACTTAAGTCTTAGCGTGATATTCGCCTGCTTGCGGCTGTCAAAGCCGCTCAGGGTCTTGGTGTCACTGCGAGCGCCCTCATGCTCGGCATAAACCTCATAGTCAACGTTGCCGGCTAATCCGGAAAAACGATAGCTGCCGTCTGCCTCAGTGATATAAGTCTTGATGGCCAGCGTTTTTGTATTTTTCAGATAGACAATCGCCTTCTGCACCGGCTGATCCTGCAAGCTGAATACATGTCCGACCAGCGTACGTGACTCCACCGGTCCGCTGCGTTGTGCAGCCGCCTCTCGTGTGATCGGAAACAGCAAGGCGAACGCCAGCGCAAGCGTCACCATGCCAAGAGATCTTTTCATTCCGAATCCCCCAAAATTTTTATTGAGCTTCTACTCTGTTAGATGCAGGCCGATATCCTGGCGTATCTCGCCTTCCATGTGAACTTTGGCTTCTCCTGTAAGTCTTTTCTTTTTAGACATTTGCGGCTTACCATCTTTTCCGGTGGGGGCATATTCGGCTTCGCCTGTGATCAGGTAGTCAGCGGCGGTGGTGGGCACGCGCTGCGCAAACTCACCCCGATGATCGGAGAACAATTCCCAACTGGGATGCTTTTTGCCTTCCGGCCGGATGTTGATCCTCACGCCATACAGGGGGCGGTCATCGGGTCCGTACGCAGTGCCGAAGATCAGTCCATAGCTTTTTTCCTGCTTTTCCTTCTTCTCCGGCTTCTTCTCGGCAGGTTGCTGCGCCTTATCGGTCTCCTGCGCCGCGGGCTGGAGCAACGCGAAAAACGTGAACAGCGCGAGCCAGACAGTCAAGTCGCGCGAGCGGCTCTTAGTAATCACTGTCTTCATCTTCCTCGTCAGAGTCGTCTTCTTCTTCGTCTTCCTCATACTCGCTGACGGGATTGAGTTCCAGCGGATGCGTGGTAATCACCTCAAAATCCGAGCCGCATTCCGGACAGGAGACGATTTCGCCTTCATCGAGTTCTTCCTCGTCCAAATCGAGGTCGGTTTCGCATTCCGGGCAAATTGCCATTTCTTTCCTCCTCTGGCATTGTCACAAAGGTGGCAAGGGCCACGTGATTATATTTAGAATCTCTGAGGGTTGTCGTCAAGTTCTCAAATGAGGGACTGAATGCCGCTCTTGTACCCCCGTATTAAAATCGCTTTAAATGTCTTGATTGCGCTTCTGATGCTCCCGGTACCCCGGGCCGTTGCCCAGAAGCCCCACCCGAAAGCCCACAGCAACCCCGCTTCTGCAGCCGAGAAGACGGCTGCAAAAACAAAGCTGGATCGTGATCCGGTTATCACTCAGATTATCAAAGACGTTTCTCCCCAAAGCATCCGGCAGATTGACGAGAAGCTCGTCACCTTTGGCACCCGGTCAACGCTCTCCGTCAACAACCCTGACGCCGCCACTTCCCCTCAGGGCATTGTAGCTGCGCGCAACTGGATCAAGTCGGAATTTGAGCGTATTTCCGCGGAATGCAATGGTTGTCTCGAGGTCAAGACAGACACGTTTATTGAACGGTCCAAAGGTCCACGAGATCGCATTACCCAGCCGACGGAGATCCAGAATGTCTACGCGATTTTGAAAGGCACCGATCCGGCCCAGGCCAATCGCATTTATCTGGTCACCGGTCACTACGACTCGCGCAACAGTGACGTGATGAACTCCACTCTGCCTGCGCCTGGCGCCAACGACGATGGCAGCGGCACCTCTGTCTCGCTCGAGTGCGCCCGCGTGCTCAGCAAGCACAGGTTTCCGGCAACGATCATCTTCCTCACTGTTGCCGGCGAAGAACAGGGCCTCAACGGCAGCACCCATTTCGCCAAGATGGCCAGTGAGCAAGGCTGGCAGCTGGAGGGCGTGCTCAATAATGATATTGTCGGCGGCAACCGCACTCCCGGCGACACGGAACAGAACAACAACTGGGTTCGCGTTTTCTCCGAAGGCATTCCCGCGGCCGCCACTGACGCCGATTTGCGGCGCATACGCTCGGTGGGCGGCGAAAACGATTCTGCTTCCCGCCAGCTGGCCCGCTACATCTACTCGGTGGGCGAGACCTACGATTTTGGCCAATTCTCTCCCAAGCTCATTTTCCGCCGCGATCGCTATCTGCGCGGCGGCGATCACAGCGCATTCAATGAGCAGGGCTTTGCCGCTGTGCGCTTCACCGAATATCGCGAAGACTTCAACCATCAGCACCAGAACGTGCGCACGGAAAATGGCATCGAATATGGTGACTTGTTGAAGTTTGTCGATTTTGACTATGTGGCCAACGTGGCCCGGCTGAACGCGGCTACGCTCGCCTCCCTGGCTTCGTCTCCTGCGCCACCCGCGGATGCCCGCTTGTTGACCCTGAGGCTGGAAAACGATTCCAAAATCGAATGGAAACCTTCGGCCGGCGCTGCTGCTTATGAAGTGTTATGGAGAAAGACCACTGACGGGGATTTTCCTGCAGAGAATGTCATCCGGACCACGGACACCAAGATCGATTTGCCGGAGTCCAAGGACAACGTGATTTTCGGAGTACGATCAGTAGATGCCAAAGGCCACAGGAGCCTGATCGTGATTCCAGGGTCGGAAAGAGCAGGATTGGAAAGAGCAGGGTCGGAAAGGGAAAGATAAGAAGGCAACTATGCCCAGGTCGATAACACTTTCACTGCCGCCATTCACACGTGCGATCAAGACGTTGGTCGCCGTGTATGCCGGTATCTATGTTCTCCTGATTATTCTCGCGGCCGTTCGCCTGCCGGAGATCCGAGGTTACATTCTTGGCTTTCTGGAACTCACGCCTCGCCATGTTGTTCATGGGAGGATCTATGAGCTGGTAACCTACGGCTTCAACCCGGGCGGATTTTTGAATTTGCTTTTCAGCATGCTGATGCTCTGGATGTTCGGGTCCATGCTTGAGGTCTCCTGGGGCAGCCGAAAGTTCTGGGAATTTTATTTATTTGGAATCGTCGGCGCTGGCTTGGGAACCGTGCTCCTGGCTTACACCGTGGGCACAGTGATCCACTTTGACCCATCGGGGGCCGCATATGGGGCGTGGGGCGGTATTTATGCCATTTTGATGGCGACCGCCATGCTCTTTGGCGACCAGGAAGTGTATATGTTCCCGCTTCCGATTTCGATCCGGCTGAAGTATCTCGTGGGAATTCTGGCGTTTATTGCGTTTATCGGCGCCCTGCAAAGCGACACAGCCAACCTGGCCCAGCTGAGCGGACTTCTGTTTGGCTGGATATACGTGAAATTCGTTCCCCGGCGCGGCATGCTCTTTGCTTTTTCTGAAGCGTCGTACGGCCTCAGAAATCGCTACCATCGCTGGCAACGCCGCCGCGCGGGAAGAAAGTTCCAGGTTTACATGCGCAAGCATAACCAGGACCCGAAAGATTATTTCGACGAGTACGGCAATTTCCGCCCACCCGATGATAAAGACAAAGGAAACGGCGGCAGCAAGGGCGGATGGGTAAACTAAGCAGCTAGCAAATAGCAACTGGCAAATAGCACAGCTAAAGCTAAATCCGCCTTTTGTCGAAAACAATAATTTCCGCACAGACTCCGCATGTCACAAGTTGGTCCGGCTAGTTGCTAGTTGCCAATTGCTAGCTGCTTCTTTTTCTTCTCTCCACCTGCTCAGCCGGCCGCAGCCGCGGGCTTTGCCGTCGTTCCCCTTCCGGCGGTCGATGCTCTCCCGCTCCCACCACGTGCAAGCGCATGAAGTTCGTTGAACCGCTGCTCGAGCGGGTTCCCGCAACCACGGCAATAATGTCGCCTGACTCAACAGCGCGCATTCTCATCAGTGCCCGCTCCGCGTTCTGCACCATCTCTTCGGAATTGGGAGTCATTTCACAAGCCAGCGGTGAGACGCCCCACATCAGGTTGAGCCGGGCACATATCGCAGGCGTTGCGGCAAAGGCGTAGATCGGCGCGTTGGGCCGGTACTTGGATATGAGCCGCGCCGTTGTGCCGGTCTCGGTAAAGACAGCAATGGCCTTCATATTCAGGTCCTGGGCGGCATGCGCCACGGACTCACAGACGGTCTCAGAAATCGAAAGCTGCCGGTGGTGGCGCCGGCGTGGTGCTGGTTCCTCTCGGGCGGATTCCGCCTCCACCACGATCCTGGCCATGATGGCCACGGCTTCCCGTGGATACTTTCCGCTGGCCGTTTCTGCTGAAAGCATGACCGCGTCCGTCCCGTCCAGAATGGCATTGGCCACGTCGCTGGCCTCGGCGCGCGTCGGCCGGGGGTTTTCAATCATCGACTCCAGCATCTGCGTGGCCGTGATGACCGGCTTGCGCCAATCGGCGGCGCGACGAATCACGTGCTTCTGAATGATCGGCACTTTCTCCGGCGGCATCTCGACACCCAGATCGCCGCGAGCCACCATCACGCCGTCGGCCACGTCCAATATTTCTTCCAGGTTTTGCTCGTCGACGGCCTGCGGCTTTTCCAGCTTGGCGATCACCAGAACGTCGGCCTTATGAAGCCGTGTCAGCCTCTTGACCAGTCGCACGTCATCTGCGGTGCGAATAAACGACACCGCAACAATATCGACGCCATGCCGCAAGCCGAAGTCGAGGTCTTTTTCATCCTTTTCCGTAAGCGACGGGACATTCACCACGGTCCCCGGCAGATTGATGCCTTTGTGCTCGCCCAGCAGTCCGCCGTTGATGACCTCGCATTCCACATCATCGCCGCGAACTGCCGTCACTCGCAGCTCGATCAGCCCGTCAGAGAGCAGCACCCGCGCTCCCGGCTCAACTTCCTGAGCCAGTGATCTGAACGTGGTCGAAATGACCGTTGCGGTGCCGGCAATATCCCGCGGGGTTATGGTCAGTTTGGCGCCCCTCTTGATCGCGATGGGCGTGCGATATTTCAGCCGCCCTGTGCGGATCTTGGGTCCTTGCAGATCCTGCAGAATGCAGATGGTCCGGCCTTCCTTCTCGGCGACCCGGCGCAGACGATCCATCACGCGCGCATGCTCCTCGTGTGTTCCGTGAGAAAAATTCAGGCGGGCGACATCCATGCCGGCGCGCATCAGATCGCGCAAAACAGCCTCAGAGCTGCTGGCCGGACCGATGGTGCACACAATCTTTGCTTTGCGGGCAACGGCTGCAATGGTTGGTTCAGTGCTCCGGATTGGGCTGGTCAAATCGCTTATACCTTCTTTTCTTTGCTTTCGGCCTCAGCCGGCTTGGGATACCACTGCGCGTTCATCTCCGCGCCCAGCAAAACCACCACGGAGACAATGTACATCCATACCAGCAGCGCAATCGCCGCACTCAGTGACCCGTAAACCACGCTGTACGTGGCGTAATCGCGCACGTACCAGCCGAACAGCATGGTCGCCGGAAACCAGAAGACGCCGGCCATTACGGCGCCAGGCAGAACGCGCCGCCACGATTGGGTCTTGGGCAGGCCGTGATGATAGATCAGCGCCATTACGGCGATCGCCGTGAGCAGCGCAATGGCCCAGCGGGCGGCGTCCCACACCAGCAGGACCAGCGGCTTGAAAAGGTGCATGGTCTCAGACTGTGCCCAGTTCTCCACTTCGCTGCCAAAAGCCACCAGAATCGTGGCAAAGCCAAGAGGGATCAGCGCCAGCAAGACCAGGTAGAGCGCAATCAGCCGCTCCCACCAGAAGCTCCAGGTGTTCACCATGCCGTAGGCTTTGCGGAAGCCATCCATCCACGAGATCATCACGCCCGAGGCGGCCAGCAGCGTTACGATCGACGCCGAGTAGATGATCCGCGTGGCATGGTGTTGCTTGGTCTGGAAGAACGCCAGCGCTGCCGATCGCGAGCCCGGCGGTAATACCCATCCCACGGCCGCCGAAATCTGCTGCAGAAAGCCTTCCGTCTGATGGGAAGCTTCAAGCACTGACGTAACCACCAGGAATGCAGGGAACAGCGTGAGAATGGACGAGTAGGCCGCCCCTTTAGCGACTGAGAATTGCCCGTGTTGAAAGGCCTGCCAAAAGGCCCGGCGGAGCCGCGTAAAGTGCATTAGTGGAATAGGTTAAAGGCAGTCTGCCAGCTTCGCAAGCATTTGCCAAACCCCACGGGCGTTAGCTCGCGGTTGGGGCGGCTGCACCTGCAGTTCCCGCGCGCGGGTGCATCAACGCAACCTGCTGTTCAATCGTTGTGGCAAACTGCTCCACCCGCTGGATATGACTGAAGATTTCCATGACTCCAGCAGCGGTCACCATGATGGTGCCGTAGTCTGCCAGAGGCGATTTCCGGAAAGATACCTGTTGCACCTGGTACAAAAACAGATCAAAGGAGCGCAGCGGCGTTCGGAACAGCACTCTTTGGTTTGTGACCGCGAACTCTGCCATGCTCACGCTCCATTGCGCCCAGCCGCCAATCAGAATGCCCGCCACCAGAAGAAGTTCTCCTGGCGTGGCGGAGAAGTTCCGTTGATCCGCCGGGGTATACCACCACGCGCCCAGAAGAGTTACACCCACGGCGCAGGCGATGGTCGCAAAAACGAAGGCATTTTTGTTGATGGTCCAATGGTGTTGTGTGCGAAAAAGAACCGTTTCCCCGGCCAGCAGATTGCGATCAACCTTTGCCATTTGCCTTCCTTCCCTGAGCGGCCAGCATTATACCTTGGAAAAACAAAAGCGGGCTGGATTTCTCCAGCCCGCGATAGTTTGTTGATCAGTAAACGATTGTTTACTCACTCGAAATATATGTGTAAAGAAAACTCAGGCCGGCTTTCGCCGGCCTGGGAAGCTGGTTGCTAATTGCTAACTGCTGATTGCTATTCCGCAGCCATCTCCTCGGCTTCGCCTTCCTGGCGCAGCAGTTCCAGCGCACGTTCTGCTTCGGCGTATGCCTGGGAAACTTCTTCCTGCACCTTGGCGGCAGCCTGCTCGAGCTCCGGAGCCAGTCGCACGTTGCGATAGTGCTCCATGCCCGTGCCTGCCGGAATCAGACGGCCCACAATGACGTTCTCCTTGAGGCCGCGCAGGTGGTCCACAGCGCCCTGGATCGAGGCTTCCGTGAGCACCCTGGTGGTCTCCTGGAACGACGCAGCCGAGATGAACGACTCCGTGGAGAGCGACGCCTTGGTGATGCCCAGCAGCAGCGGACGACCCGTGGCCGGACGGCCGCCGCTGGCGATCACCCGGTTATTCTCTTCCATGAAGCGGAACTTATCGATCTGCTGTTCCAGCAGGAAGGTGGTGTCGCCCACGTCCTCCACCTTCACCCAGCGCATCATCTGGCGGACAATCACCTCAATGTGCTTGTCACTGATGGTGACCCCCTGCAGACGATAGACTTCCTGGATTTCGTTCACCAGGTAAGCCTGCAGTTCTTTCTCGCCGAGTACGGCAAGAATGTCATGCGGGTTGAGCGGCCCATCCATCAGCGGCTCGCCGGCGCGCACGCGCTCGCCTTCCTGCACGTTGATGTGAACGCCCTTGGGAACCGAGTATTCCTTCTCCGTTCCGTTATCGGCCACCACGTAGATCTTGCGCTGGCCTTTGCTCACTTCGCCGAACTTCACCACGCCATCGATTTCGCTGATGATCGCGGTTTCACGCGGCTTGCGGGCTTCAAACAGCTCGACCACGCGCGGCAGACCGCCGGTGATGTCCTTGGTCTTGGTGGTTTCACGCGGGATCTTGGCCAGCACATCGCCGGGATGCACCTCATCGCCGTCCTGGATCATCAAGTGCGCGCGTGACGGCATGAGATAACGCCGGGTTGATTTGCCTTTGATCACGATCGCAGGCTGGCGCTTCTCGTCCGGCGACTCGCCCACCACGTGACGGGAGAGACCAGTGACTTCATCCACTTCTTCGTGGAGCGTCACGCCTTCCTGCAGGTCCTTGAACTGAACAGCGCCGCCGATTTCGGTCAGGATGGCGAAGGTGTAAGGATCCCACTCCACCAGCACCTGGCCCAGATTTGCGCCCTGTCCGTCCTGTACTTTGACACGAGCGCCGTACACAACCGAGTAGCGCTCCTTTTCGCGGCCCTTTTCGTCCACGATGGCAATCGATCCGGCGCGGTTCATCACCACCAGATCGCCCGTCTTTGACTTCACCGTTTGCAGGTTGATGAAGCGCACTGTACCGTTGCTGCGCGCTTCCAACCGCGACTGTTCAGACACGCGTGACGCCGTACCACCGATGTGGAAGGTGCGCATCGTCAGCTGCGTGCCAGGTTCGCCGATGGACTGCGCTGCGATTACGCCGGTCGCTTCGCCCAGCTCGACCATACGGCCTGAAGCCAGGTTGCGGCCGTAGCAAGCGATGCAGACACCGCGCTTGGATTCACAGGTCAGCACGGAACGGATCTTCACCCGCTCGATACCGGCAGACTGAATTGCGCTGGCCAGCTCTTCCGTGATCTCACCATTTACATCCACAATCACGTTGCCTTCGTAGTCCTTGATCTTTTCCAGCGATACGCGGCCTACGATGCGGTCGCGCAGCGGCTCAATGATGTCGCCGGCTTCCACGATGGAGCCTACGTAAATTCCATCCACCGTTCCGCAGTCCTGCTCGCTGATGATCACGTCCTGCGCCACGTCCACCAGGCGGCGGGTCAGGTAACCGGAATCGGCGGTCTTGAGCGCCGTATCGGCCAGTCCTTTGCGCGCGCCGTGCGTGGAAATGAAGTACTGCAGCACGGTCAGTCCTTCACGGAAGTTCGCCGTGATGGGCGTTTCAATGATTTCGCCAGACGGCTTGGCCATCAGTCCGCGCATGCCGGAGAGCTGGCGAATCTGCTGTTTCGATCCGCGAGCGCCGGAGTCAGCCATGACGTAAATCGGGTTCATCTGGCCGGACTTGTCCAGCTCTTGCATGTTGCCGAACATCTCGTCCGCGACCTTTTCCGTCACGTTCGACCAGATTTCAATCACCTTGTTGTAGCGTTCACCGTTGGTGATGGCGCCATCCAGGTATTGCTGTTGAACGTTAATGACCTGTTTTTCAGCTTCCCGCACCAGGCTCTTCTTGTGCTCAGGAATGACCATGTCATCGATGCCGATGGAAAGACCTGCCCGCGTGGCATAGCGGAAGCCGGTTTCCTTTACCTCATCCAGCATTTTGACCGTGGTCTCCAGGCCGAAGCGAAGATAGGTATAGTTCACCAGCTGGCCAATGCCTTTCTTCTTCAACAGCCCGTTGATGAACGGCATGCCCTCAGGCAGATGGTCGTTCAAAATGGTGCGGCCCACTGTCGTATTGATGTACTGGCGTTCGAAGCTGGCCGGTTCCGTATGCACTATGTCCTGATCGTCATACGCCTGGGTCAGGTCGATGACTTCGCCGCTATAGCGCAGGCGGATCGGCGTCAGCGTCTCCACCTCGCCGGCTTCCAGCGCGAGCAGCACGTCTTCGATATTCGCGAACGCGCGGCCCTCTCCCTTTGCACCCGGCTTGGCTTTGGTCAGGTAGTAGAGGCCCAGCACCATATCCTGCGTAGGCACGGTAATCGGCTGGCCTGACGCCGGCGAGAGAATGTTGTGCGATGACAACATCAATACGCTGGCCTCAACCTGTGCTTCCGGTGACAGCGGAATATGAACCGCCATCTGGTCGCCGTCGAAGTCGGCGTTAAATGCGGTGCAGACCAGCGGGTGGATCTTAATCGCCTTGCCTTCCACCAGCACCGGCTCAAACGCCTGGATTCCCAGACGGTGCAGCGTTGGAGCGCGGTTCAGCAACACCGGATGATCTTTGATCACCTCTTCCAGGATGTCCCAAACAATCGGCTCCTGCTGTTCCACCATTTCCTTGGCCTGCTTGATGGTGGTGCAGTGGCCGATTTGCTCCAGGCGGTGATAAATGAACGGCTTAAACAGCTCCAGCGCCATCTTCTTCGGCAGTCCGCACTGGTGCAGTTTCAGCTCCGGCCCGACCACGATCACGGAACGGCCCGAGTAATCCACGCGCTTACCCAGCAGGTTCTGGCGGAAGCGTCCCTGCTTGCCCTTTAGCGTGTCAGAGAGCGACTTCAGCGGACGATTGTTGGCGCCACGCAGCACGCGGCCGCGGCGTCCGTTGTCGAAGAGTGCATCGACGGATTCCTGCAGCATACGCTTTTCGTTGCGCACGATGACCTCAGGAGCATGCAGGTCCATCAGCTTCTTGAGACGGTTGTTGCGGTTGATCACGCGACGATAGAGATCGTTCAGATCCGACGTGGCAAAGCGGCCGCCATCCAATGGAACCAGCGGACGAAGCTCCGGCGGAATCACCGGGATCACATCCAGGATCATCCAGTTCGGCTTGTTCTGGCTGCGGCGGAACGCCTCCACCACCTTCAGCCGCTTGGCGTACTTCAACCGCTTCTGCAGCGAGGTTTCATGCTTCATCTTCTCGCGCAGGTCGACCGAGAGTTCCTCCACTTCCACCCGCTTCAGAATTTCCTTGATGGCCTCGGCGCCCATCATGGCTTTGAACCCGGTGGCGCGGAACTGCTGGTCAAGCTCGCGGAAACGCTGCTCTTCTTTGATGACCTCGCGCTCTTTTACCGGAGCATCGCCGGTATCAACCACCACGTACGACTCGAAGTACAGCACCGACTCGAGATCGCGCAAAGAGATATCGAGCAGGTGGCCGATACGCGACGGAAGGCCCTTGAAGAACCACACGTGCGAGCAGGGCGAAGCCAGCTCAATATGGCCCAACCGCTCACGGCGGACTTTCGAAAGCGTGACCTCAACGCCGCACTTGTCGCAGATCACGCCGCGGTGCTTCATGCGCTTGTATTTGCCGCACAGACACTCCCAGTCCGTGACCGGACCGAAGATGCGTGCGCAGAACAGCCCGTCGCGCTCCGGTTTGAAGGTACGGTAATTGATGGTCTCCGGCTTGGTCACCTCGCCGTGCGACCAGCTGCGGATCTTTTCCGGCGAGGCCAGGCTGATTCGGATGGAATCGAAATCGGTAATCGTGTTGCCCAGATCAAATGGACTTGAACGGTACAAGGTGTCCTCCTGCGGACTTTACGCCACCGCGAGCGGCTCCCGGTGCATGCTCTTCGTTCTCTCGCTCTCAACTCGCGTCCGGAAGCGGTCCGGAGTTGAGACGGGCTGGACTGAGGAATAAAGGCAGGCGTGAAAAGCCCTGCCTCGATTCTTTAGTCTGCCGCTGCGGCAGTCTGCTTCTTGCCGCCTTCAATCGTTTTGATCAGCTCCACATCCAGGCAGAGCGACTGCAATTCGCGAATCAGCACGTTGAACGACTCCGGCACGCCCGGCTCAATGGCGGCCTCGCCCTTCACAATGGCCTCGTAAATCTTGGTGCGGCCAAAGACGTCGTCTGACTTCGCGGTCAGCAGCTCCTGCAGAATGTATGCTGCGCCATAAGCCTCAAGCGCCCAGACTTCCATTTCTCCAAAGCGCTGTCCGCCGAACTGCGCCTTGCCGCCCAGCGGCTGCTGGGTGATCAGCGAGTACGGCCCAATGGAGCGGGCGTGGATCTTATCGTCCACCAGGTGTGAGAGCTTGAGCATGTAGATGTAACCGACCGTTACCGGCTGTTCGAACTTCTCGCCGGTCATGCCGTCATACAGCTCGGTCTTGCCTGATTCCGGCAGGTTGGCTTCACGCAGCATGGCCTTGATCTCGGTTTCACGCGACCCGTCAAACACCGGCGAGGCGAAGAACACGCCCTTGGTCAGCGTTTTGGCCACGTTCATGACCTCATCGTCTTCGAGTTCGGCAATCTTCTGGCTGAATGCCGTGTCTTTGAAGATGCTCTTCAGCTCGCGACGAACGACTTCCTCACGCGAGTTCTCCTTCAGGAACTCTGAGATGCGCTCGCCCAGTTGATGACCGGCCCAGCCCAGGTGTGTCTCCAGGATCTGGCCCACGTTCATACGGCTGGGAACGCCGAGCGGGTTCAGCACGATTTCAACCGGCGTGCCGTCCGCCAGGTAAGGCATATCTTCCTCCGGCAGAATGCGCGCGATCACGCCCTTGTTGCCGTGGCGTCCAGCCATCTTGTCGCCCACGCTCAGCTTGCGCTTCATCGCGATGTAGCACTTCACCAGCTTGATCACGCCGGGAGGCAGCTCGTCGCCCTTCTGCAGCTTGCCGATCTTCTCGTTGGTGATCTTGCGCAGAACGTCAATCTGGCGCGAGGTCATCTCTTCGATCTCGTCAATCTGCTCGTTCACCCGCGGATCTTTGTCGGCATACTTGATGCGCTTCAGGTTGCGCGTCGAGATTCGCTCGATGGTTTCGCGATCGAGAAACGCTCCCTTCGTCAACAGGCGCTTGTTCGTGCGCTCATCGTGCAGGTCAGCCTGGACTTCCTTGCCGCCCAGAATGGCCTCAAGGCGCTTCAAACGCTCGTCGGTCAGGATTCGTATTTCGTCAGCCAGGTTCTTCTCCAGCCGCTCGATCTGCGAAGCTTCAATCGCCTTCGCGCGCTCATCTTTTTCCTGGCCCTTGCGGGAGAAGATCTTCACGTCCACCACCGTGCCTTCGATACCCGGAGGGCAGGTGAGTGAAGCGTCGCGCACGTCGCCGGCTTTTTCGCCGAAGATGGCGCGCAACAGCTTCTCTTCCGGTGTGAGCTGGGTCTCGCCTTTGGGGGTAACCTTGCCCACGATGATGTCGCCCTGTTTGATGGTCGCGCCGATGCGGATCACGCCGCTCTCATCCAGATCGCGCAGCGCCGATTCGCTGACGTTGGGGATGTCGCGGGTAATTTCCTCGGGGCCAAGTTTGGTGTCGCGCGCCTCAATCTCGAATTCTTCAATGTGAATCGAGGTGTAGTAATCCTCCTTCACCATCTTCTCTGAGACCAGGATCGCGTCCTCAAAGTTGTAACCACGCCACGGCATGAAGGCCACAAGCACGTTGCGGCCAAGAGCCAGTTCGCCCTTGTCCGTGCACGGTCCGTCGGCGATCACCTGCCCCTTTACTACGCGGTCGCCTTTCTTGACCACCGGCTTCTGGTTGATGCAGGTGTTCTGGTTTGATCGCTTGAACTTGGTGAGCTGATAGATGTCGCTGCCGACCTCGCGTGAGAGCTGGGTCGGATGATGCTCGCCTTCCACGCGCACGATGATCCGCTCGGAATCCACCGAATCAACCACGCCGTTACGACGCGCCAGAACCACGGCGCCGGAATCGCGGGCGGTTACGCCTTCCATACCGGTTCCCACCAGCGGCGCAGCCGCACGAAGCAGCGGCACAGACTGGCGTTGCATGTTAGCGCCCATCAGTGCGCGGTTCGCGTCGTCATGCTCCAGGAAGGGCACGAGCGAGGCCGCGACAGACACGAGCTGCTTCGGGCTGACGTCGATGTAATCGACCTCATCCCGCGGCACCAGCACAAAGTTGCCGCCTTTGCGGGCATCCACGACTTCGCCGACGATCCGGCCCTTATCGTCCAGTTCAATGTTGGCCTGAGCGATCACGTGGCGGTCTTCTTCCCACGCCGAGAGATAGAAAGAAAAAGGTTCGATCTCAAGGCCCTTCTTGCGCCGCTCTTTCAGATCGGTCTGAACTTTTTCTGCTTCTTTCTGCTCGATATGGTCGCCTACGCGATAGTCGCTATCGCCGGCATTGACCACGGTGACAAAGTCGACCACGCGCGACTCTTTCACGCGGCGGTACGGCGACTCGATAAACCCATAGTCGTTGATGCGGGCATAGCAGCTCAGCGAGCTGATCAGACCGATGTTCGGACCTTCCGGGGTCTCAATCGGGCAGATGCGGCCGTAGTGCGTCGGATGCACGTCGCGGACTTCGAATCCGGCGCGCTCACGTGAAAGACCGCCTGGTCCCAGCGCTGAGAGACGGCGCTTGTGCGTAATCTCTGACAGCGGATTGGTCTGGTCCATGAACTGCGAGAGCTGTGATGATCCGAAGAATTCGCGGATCGCCGCCATCACCGGCTTGGCGTTCACCAGATCATGCGGCATGGCGGTCGACATCTCCTGATAGACCGACATCTTTTCCTTGATCGCGCGCTCCATGCGCACCAGGCCGATGCGGAACTGATTCTCCATCAGCTCGCCTACGGCGCGCACGCGGCGGTTGCCCAGGTGATCGATGTCGTCCACCGCGCCGATACTCTTGCGCAGCTTCAGCAGGTAACGGATCGTGGCGTAGAAATCCTCCGGATCGAGCGTCCGCTTGTCCAGATCGGTGGCTTCGTTCTTCTCATACAGCTTGATGTTGAACTTCAAGCGGCCCACGCGGCTGAAATCGTACTTGCGCGGATCGAAGAACATGCCATGGAACAGCGCCGTTGCCGTGTCAAGCGTCGGCGGATCGCCGGGACGCAGCTTGCGATAGATTTCGATCAGAGCCTCTTGCGGAGTTTTGACCGAGTCACGCCGCAGGGTCGCGCTGATCACGTTGCCTACGTCGTCGCGCTCAGGGAAGAAGACGTGAACTTCTTCGACACCCGTGTCCATGATCTTGGAAAGCTTGTCCGGCGTCAGCTCGCTGTTGGCTTCCAGCAGCACTTCGCCGCTGGCGGTATCCACCACATCGGCCGCGCTGAAGGCGCCTTCCAGGTCCGTGGTGTCGATTTCGATCTCCGTGATCTTGGCTTTCTGGATTTCCTTCAGAATCGCCGGCGTAATCTTGCGGCCGGAATGCGCGATCTCATGCCCGCTCTTGTCCTTGATGCTGTGCGCCAGCTTCAGGCCCAGCAGGTTGGTCGGCTTCTCCACGCCCGTTTCCAGCATCCAGCGCAGCTTTTTGTCCTTCAGGCTGATGCGGTCAACGGTGTAGAACGTGCGCAAAATGTCTTCGTCGGAGCGCAGACCGAGCGCGCGCAGAAAGATCGTGCCCAGGAATTTGCGCTTGCGGTCGATGCGGACGTAGAGAACGTTCTTCTGGTCGTACTCAAACTCCACCCACGAACCGCGATAAGGAATGATCTTGCCCAGGAAGTAGGTGCGATTGTTCGCGGTCTCAAAGAAGACGCCGGGCGAGCGGTGCAACTGGCTCACGATCACGCGCTCGGTTCCGTTGATGATGAACGTGCCGTTCTGCGTCATCAGCGGAATGTCGCCGAAGAAAACTTCCTGCTCTTTGATGTCGCGGATGCTCTTGTTGCCGGTCTCCGGGTCCTTGTCGTAAATCGTCAGGCGGATCGTGACCTTGAGCGGCGCGGAATACGTCATGCCACGCTCTTCGCACTCGGCCACGTCATATTTCAACTGCAGGCCAACCGGGTCGCCGCACTTGTTGCAGAAATCAGGCGTGTTGGCGTTGTACGTGCCGCACTTCTGGCAGAGCACGTCTCCGGGATGGAACGGATCAGTGATGACCGTGTTGCCGCAATTCCGGCACGTGGTACGCAGATGATGCAGACCTTTAAGGTGTCCGCACTTGCACTCCCAGTTGCCGATGGCGAAATCGACAAACGCCAGCTCGGAAACGTTGCGAAAATCGGTAATGGGGAAAACGGACTGGAATACTGACTGGAGCCCGCTGTCGTCACGCTCGCTCGGCAGTTTGTCCATCTGCAGAAAACGATCGTAGGAACGTTTCTGGACCTCGATCAGGTTCGGAATCTGCAGGGTTGCCGGAATCTTGGAAAAATCGAGACGATAACGGGAGGCGCCATTCTTGTTCGGCATGAATAACTCCTGGAACTTTTCTGTTGCGTTCGCTCAAGTCGATCGGCGAACAGGAAAAAGGTTTGCTCAAATCTTCTTGCAATCAGCCGGCAAACCTGTTAACTAATGCTTGCTTCATAAAGAACGTAGCTTCAAACGCGCATAAAACACGCCGGGCCAACGGAGACAAAAGTTCCCGTTGACGCCGTGACAGCGAATCGCAATGACTAGGTTGTGTTTTTCTGCGCCCGTCTGACTAGACCGTTCTCTGTTCGCGCAACCTAAGCCCCAACACGTGAAAAACGCGCATGCCGGGAACCCCACGATCGCGAACCCGTTTCAAAAAGAACAATACCGGCAGGTCTGGCTACGACTCCGAGCAAGGCGAATATTGCTGGAGCACCACGCCTGTCCTGCGTCAAAAAAATCTTGTATGCACCGGTTTGGAGAGAAACCACCGTATCTATTTGATAACAGAAGTGCTCCCCAGGATTCAACTTACCTGAAGGGATTTTTTGGGGCACCCCTGACCTGTGCCCCTTAAAACCCTTGCAATCCCTGACTTACGCTGGGATAACCGTGCCGGGATCTAGCCCCGGCGGCCGAGCTACTTGACTTCGACGGTTGCCCCTGCTTCAGTGAACTTCTTCTTAATGGTTTCAGCCTCTTCCTTGGAGACGTTCTCTTTTACGTTCTTTGGAGCGCCGTCAACCAAGTCCTTGGCTTCCTTCAGGCCCAGGCTGGTAACCTCGCGTACTGCCTTGATTACATTGATCTTATTGGCTCCAGCGCTGGTCAGGACCACGGTGAACTCGGTCTTTTCTTCAGCCGCTGCCGCCCCTCCGGCTGCTGCGCCGCCTCCGGCTACCATCACCGGCGCTGCCGCCGCGGCGGAAACGCCAAGGCGCTCTTCGAGCTTCTTTACGAGCTGGGCCGCGTCAAGCAGGCTCAACCCTACGATTTGATCTTCTAACTGCTGCAAGTCTGCCATTTCTGTATCTCCACTCTTTGTCAGTTTGTGCTGATTCGCCGCTTCCTCCCGGCGCGTTCCAATGCGCCCAGACTAGCGCCACGCGGGTTTCTGACAGCGATAAAACCGTTCCTCGAGCGGCAGCACTAAGCCGCCCCAGGCAATTCCTTTGGACCGGCTAGCTTGCGGCTTCGCCGGTTTCCTTGAATTTTTTCTTCTCCACGCCCTGGTTTACGACCACGGCCAGGTTCTTGCCCACGGCATTCATCACCGTAACCAGACGTTGCGCCGGAGCATTGATCAGGAAGAGCAGCTTCGAGTAAATCTCTTCCTTCGACGGCATCGTCGCCAGAGCCTTGATCTCCTGCAGGGAGATCGCCCGCCCTTCCAGCACGCCGGCCTTGAAGGAGTATTCCGGGTTATCCGCAACGTATTTGTTCAGCGCTTTCGCGAGCGCTACCGGGTCCCCCGCTGTGTAGGCAATCGAATTCTCGCCCTTGAGCGCCTTGAGAGCTTCCTCGAACTTGGTGCCCGCTGCTGCCCTCTTGGCCAGGGTGTTCTTCACTACCTCATATTTGCCGCCTGCGGTGCGGACCGTCTTGCGCAGCTCAAAATCCTTAGCCACCGTGAGCTTGGAAAAAGTGCCCACAATCATGCTGCTGGCCTTCTGCAGGTCCTGGTTGAGCTTCTCGATTTGTTCAGCCTTCTTTGCTTTGGTAACCGCCATTTTCAGATCCTTTTCTTTAGCTGGGCTCTCTTGTGGCCCGCTTGTGGCAAAAAACCCGGGACTTATGCCTTCGACGCAGCCTCAACCGGCGTGGTGTCAACCGCAATTCCCGGCCCCATGGTCGACGAGATATATGCCGCCTTGATGTACTTGCCTTTGGCGACCGATGGCTTCGCCTTTACCACACTGGAAATCACGGCCGTCGCGTTCTCCACCAGCTTGTCCGACGTGAACGAAATCTTTCCCACCGGCACATGCACCAGCGCTGTTTTGTCCGTGCGGAACTCCACCTTGCCGGCCTTGATTTCTTTCACCGCGTTGGCGATATCCGTCGTAACCGTGCCGGTCTTCGGATTGGGCATCAGGCCTTTGGGTCCGAGCACCTTGCCCAGCTTACCCACAGAACGCATCATGTCCGGGGTTGAGATCACGGCGTCAAAGTCCGTCCAATTCTCTTTCTGGATCTTCTCCACCATCTCCTCGCCGCCGACAATATCGGCGCCGGCAGCTTCCGCTTCGCGCTGCTTCTCACCGACAGCGATTACCAGGACCTTCTTCGACTTGCCCAGTCCGTGCGGCAAAACCACCGTGCCGCGCACCATCTGGTCAGCGTGTTTCGGGTCGACGCCCAGACGGAGCGTTACCTCAACCGTCTCGTCGAACTTGGCGTATTTCACCTTCTGCAGCAGCGGCACCGCGTCGGCTAGAAGATACTGCTTCTTCTCGATCGCGGTCCTTGCTTTCGTGATGTTCTTTCCGGATTTACGACTCATTCTGCTTTTCCTTATCTCCCACCGTGACGGACTGTTTCCCGTAACCGTAGTGTTATCGATTTGTAGCACTCAGCAATTAGCACTCAGCATTCAGCCCCTTAACATCCTTCGAGCAACTAAGCTTTCGGGCACGCAGCGGAATCTTCACTGGCTGAATGCTGATTGCTGAATGCTGATGGCTATCCTACGACCTCAATGCCCATGCTGCGCGCCGTGCCCTTCACGCTCTTGATCGCCGTTTCGAGCGACGCGGCGTTCAGGTCGGGCATCTTCTGCTTGGCAATATCGGCTACCTGCTTCTCCGTTACCTTGCCGACCTTATCCTTGTTCGGCGCGCCGGAACCCTTGGCGATTCCCGCAGCCCGCTTCAGCAGCACTGACGCCGGCGGTGTCTTGGTAATGAAGGTGAACGAGCGGTCGGTATAAACCGTGATCACCACAGGGATAATCAATCCCGCCATCTCCTTGTTCTGAGTGCGGGCGTTGAACTGCTTGCAGAACTCCATGATGTTGATCTGCGCCTGGCCCAGTGCCGGGCCAACCGGAGGCGCCGGCGTCGCCTTGCCGGCTTCAATCTGCAACTTAACGGATGTCTGTACTTTTTTCGGTGCCATCTATTTATCCCAATCCCGACCTGTGTGGCACAGGCACTCTTGCCTGTACTCTTCGATTCTGGCTGCGCTTGCAATTGCCACGAATGCCAAAATTGCCAAACATCGCCGAAATTAGTTGTTTTATCCAGGCTGCCGGCGTTACAGCTTTTCAATTTGGATTTTTTTGGCAATTGTCACTTCTGGCAATTGCTAAGCAACTTTCTCTACTTGGCCGAACTCTAGCTCGACTGGAGTAGCTCTGCCAAAGATCGTCACCATCACCTTCAGCGTCTCGCGATCTTCGTTCACCTCGTCCACCGTACCGTTGAAATTGGCAAATGGCCCATCGGTGATGCGGACGGTCTCGTTCTTCTCAAACTTCACCCGGATCTTGGGCTTGTCCTTGCCTACATTGACGCGATAAACGATCTGGTTCACCTCGTCCTCCGTAAGCGGTGTGGGATCATTGGCCGTGCCCACAAACCCGGTGACGCGCGGCGTCGACTTCACCACGTGCCACACATGATCGCCTTCGCCGCCGGTGCGGAAGCCCGTGAGATCCATCTGCACCAGCACATAGCCGGGATAGAACATTCTCTCCACGGTATATTTCTTGCCGCCGCGGATTTCCGTGACCGGCTCGGTCGGGATCACCACCTTGCCGATCTTTTCCTGCAAGCCAAACGCCTGTATCCGCGACTCCAGTGACTCTTTCACCTTGCGCTCAAAGCCCGAATAGCTGTGGATGATGTACCACTTCATATTCGGATTGGTGCTCTCCGGTGGAGGCGCCTGCCCGGTTTCGGCCGTTCCGCCGTTGATGTTTTCCTCTGCCATGCTGCCAACAAGCTTTCCGGTGTCTTTACCGCATGCGGTGCAACACCCAATTAATTCCGTTTCCGATCGCCTGATCGATAATGAAGAAGTAAATACCGAAAAGAATCACGGTAATGATCACCACCGTGGTTGTCGCCTGGACTTCTTTCCGGTTCGGAAATGTAACTTTCCGCATCTCATTCCGGACATCAGACAAAAAGCCTTTCACGCGCGCCGGGAATTGCGTGACCTTGTTGCCCTCATCTTCCCGAGCCATTGTTACCGCCTTAGCCATTTGATTCCATCCTTAAAACTGCACTGGGCCATCAGCCATCCCACGTTGAGGCTTGCTATTACCGCCTCAGGCGTCCTCGGCTAAAGCCTCAACCAGGTACTACCCGCAAAAACTCCAAAATCTGGCAGGGGCGGAGGGATTCGAACCCCCAAGTCCGGTTTTGGAGACCGGCAGTTTAGCCGTTGAGCTTACGCCCCTTTTATTCAAGGGCTCCGCAACGCTTCGCTGCTTCGCCCTCATGCTTCGCTCGCGCTGGACGGCGCTCGCTCCGCATTTCACCCGGCTCGTACAGCATTGCCGTAGGGCTGAATGCTGACTGCTGAGTGCTGAATGCTTACTTCACTTCTTTATGCCCTGTATGCTTGCGGCAACGCTTGCAATACTTCTTGAACTCCAACCGCCCAGTCGTAGTCTTCTTGTTCTTGGTAGTCGAGTAGTTCCGCTCTTTGCAATCGCCGCACTGTAATGTCACGATTTCTCTCATTGCTTAACCCTTTTCTCCACAATTGCCAGAACCGCGAACCTTTGCCAAAGATCGCCGAAATTGAACTTCGCTTCTTGCTTTCTTCTGCTCTCAATCTTGCCTTGCCATCCAAACTGCCTGCACAACAGCCTTCAATTTGGATTCTTTGGCAATTACGGCGATTCTGGCAATACTCTTTCGCTCGATCCCGCCTACGCTTCAACCTACTGAATAATCTCGCTGATCGTTCCCGCGCCCACCGTCCTGCCGCCTTCGCGGATCGCGAACCGCAGGCCCTTTTCCATGGCCACCGGCGTGATCAGTTCGATCGTCAAGGCCACGTTGTCGCCCGGCATCACCATCTCCGTGCCCGCCGGCAGCTCCGCCACTCCCGTCACGTCCGTCGTGCGAAAGTAGAACTGCGGCCGGTAACCCTTGAAGAACGGCGTATGACGTCCGCCCTCTTCCTTGGTCAGCACGTAGATCTCAGCCTTGAACTTGGTGTGCGGCGTGATCGACGCCGGTTTCGCCAGCACCATCCCGCGCTCCACA